>CAYYPL010000155.1:0-1000 GCA_964473555.1 uncultured Chitinophagales bacterium | reverse complement strand
TGTCGCCCTGCGGCGAGGCGTCGTGATGCCACATGATGAACTTGACGTCACGGTAGGACTGCCCGCGGAATCCGACGTCACGCCAGGACTTGCCAGCGTAGGGGCCGCGCGTGTACCGCTCCTCAATCACCGGCACGCCAGCGGCGCGCAGGATGTCGGCGGCGTCGCGGATGTTGGTCCGCGCCATCAGTCCTCGTCCTCGTCGCCGAAGATGTCGAACAGCTCGCCTGCGATGCCCTCCACGGGTGAGGCTGCCAGCCACGGGATGTAGACCTCAAGGAAGCGCTCGACCCCCGGCAAGGCCAGCACGCGCGTCACGGCTCCAGCCACGACGAGCACCTGGGCGATGGCGGGCACGGTGTCGACACCGGCCGTCATGGCGATCACGGGCAGCAAGGTCAGCAGGGCGACGCCCGCGGCAAAGATGGTGCGGATGGTGGCCCGCCAAGGGTGGCGGCTCTGGGTGGTGCCGTTGGGCACGGTCTCTCCCACGGGGTCTCCTAACTAGAAGCGGTCGGCGATAGCGACGACGATGGCGATGACGGCGGCGAGGCCGGCCAAGGATGGGAAGGCCCAGATGCGGGACTGGACTGAGTGCAGGCGGGTCTCGATGTCGCCGACGCGGCGGCTCAGGTCTTCTCGCTGCTCAATCACGCGCAGCCGCGCCTCGTGGTCGGCGACCCGGTCGTCCAGGCTCTCGACTGCCTGAGAGATGCGAGTGACTGTCGTGTCGATCCGCGTCAGCAAGCGGTACATCTCCTCTGGGGTGACGACTACGGCGTCGGACATGGGTCGGCTCCTGGGATGGGCGGGAGGGGATCGCCGTCGCAGCACGAGACAGTCTTGATGCGACAGCTGGGGCAGAGGTAGCGCGTGACGAGGCGATCAAAGGGCGTGCCGCACATAGGGCAGGGCTCCACGGCTAACGCCCTGCGAGGTACAGCTCGGCGGCGAGGCTGCCGACGATGAAGCCCGCGAGAAAGGTCAGGACATGCGGCAT
>CAYYPL010000154.1:0-1000 GCA_964473555.1 uncultured Chitinophagales bacterium | reverse complement strand
ACGGTCGCCCGCCGGGCGGCTGGCCGAAGGAATGGTACGGCGCCAAGGGTGGCCTAGTGCCGCAATACATGGCCGCCGGCGGCATGTCCCGCGGTTCGGACACGGTGCCCGCGATGCTGGCCCCTGGCGAGTTTGTCATGCGTCGGTCTGCGGTCAAGCAGTTCGGGGCCGACCTGTTCTCGCAGCTCAACCGCGGCATCAACCCCCTCGCCGGAATGGGCACTAGCGCATCCGGTCGAGGTGGCGGCTTCACCATCGGCCAAATCAACGTGCAGTCGGCACCCGGCGAAACCGCCGAGACATCCCTTCCCCGCGCGCTGCGGCGCATGGCCTTCCTGGCAGGCGTAAATGGCTGAGACCTACAAAATCGGCGCCACCGACGTCACCACCTACCTGACCCACTTGCAGGTGATCGACGGCAACATCGGCATTCCGCCGATGCGCCAGGACGATTTCGTCGTGCCGGGCCGGTCGGGTGCCATCGCCGCTACCCCGTGGTGGGGGCCGCGCGTGGTGACGTTCGGCGGCATCGTGACGGGCACCTCGAGGGCGGCCTACCAGGACAACCTCAAGAAGCTCGCCGCCCTAGTGCATAACGGTGGACAGACGTTCACCCTGTCCCGCACCCTGGACACGGTGGGCACGCCGACCACGCAGACAACTGAGGCGACCGCCCGCTACCTCGGTGGGCTCGAGGTTGCCGAGCAACTGGCGCCAAAGGTGGGCCGGGTCGCTTTCGATGTGCAGCTCATGGACGGCTACTTCTTTGAGACCGCTGCCGCGTCGCTGGGCACCGTCGCCGGGACGGCCGTGGTCAACGTCGCCGGGGACGCCCCCACACAGAACGTCACCGTCACCTACTCCATTGGTGCCGGGTCGCAGCGCCTCACCAACCAGGCATTTCCCGGTGTCGGCCGGCTGACCCTCGTCCCCGGCAATAACACCCTGGTCCTGTCCGGTGGCGGTAATGCGGTACTTAGTTACAAGGCGGCCTACCTGT
>CAYYPL010000153.1:0-1024 GCA_964473555.1 uncultured Chitinophagales bacterium | reverse complement strand
ACGCATCGCGCCCGCGCCTGGCGGGGGGACCATGTGGGCTCCGAATGTGACCGGACCGCCAGGTCTCCCGCAAGCGGCTCAATCCAGGACGGATCGATGCGCGCAACCATGCGGCCCCAGAGCCGTCCGGTGTCGACGAGTTCCGCCGCGACGACCCATCGCGGGCGCTCCTTGACGAGGGCCGATCCGGGCCACAGGGCGAAGCGGGAGTCGCGCGTCCCGCGGTAGGGCGGAATGCGACGGGCAAGTGTCGTGGCCGGAGTCCTGGCCGCGCGCGCTGTCCGCGATACCTCGTCGGGGTCGAGCATTCCAATGTGCGAAATGAGTCCGGACAGGACCGACCGATGGATGGCATCGCCGTCGCGGCCGGTCGTTGTCTGGGGTGCATCGATGGCGCCGCGCAATTGCCCGACGAGGTCCTGCCACTCGCGCACGCGCAGATAGTGGATGAATTCACGCTTGCACTGGGCCCGGAATCGCGTGGAGGACTGCGATGACTGGGCCTGCTCGAGATAGTCCCAGAGGTTGAGCATCGTGAGCAGGTCCGACGTCGGATCCACGAAACGTGCGTGAGAGGCATCCGCGGCTCCGGCCTGATCGTCGGGACGCTCGCGAGGATCGCGGATGGCCAGGCCCGCGGCGATGACGATGACGTCGTCGAGGCAGCTTTCGCGCTCGGCTTGCACGATCATGCGTCCGAGTCGCGGGTCCACCGGCAGTCGGGCGAGCCGACGGCCGATGTCGGTCACCCGCCGTGACAGGGGCGCCGGACCGCGCGACGGTCGCAGCGCGCCGACCTCTTCCAAGATCGCGATGCCCGCGGCGACCGCACGTCGGTCCGGTGGATCGAGGAAGGGGAAGTCGTCGATCTCGCCGAGTCCCAGGGTCGCCATCTGGAGAAGCACGCTCGCGAGGTTGGTGCGCAGGATCTCCGGATCGGTGTACGCCGGTCGGCTCTGCAGGTCGCTTTCGGAGTAGAGCCTGATGCACACGCCCGGACCGAGACGTCCGCATCGGCCCGCGC
>CAYYPL010000152.1:0-1026 GCA_964473555.1 uncultured Chitinophagales bacterium | reverse complement strand
CGCCTTGGAAAAATCCGGACGCCCCGCCGAGGCCGGTGCCTTGCGCACCGCGCGCAAGTTGCGCCAGGGCGACATCGACCGCGCCATCACCGAGGCGCGGGCGGCCGCGGCGACGTCCGACGATCCCGCCTTCCAACTCGATCTCGCCCGGTTGCTGGTTCAGCGCTACCGGCCGGAATTCGGTCCGGGCAAGAAGCCCAGCGCCGAAGCAGTGGCCGGCTCCGCCGAAGTGGTGGAGATCATCGACAGCCTGCTCGAGACGCCGCTGCGCAAGGACGCTCTTGCTTTTGCCATCAACGAAGTCAATGCCTCCCCGGAGAACCGTCAGCGCTGGGCGGCCGCGGCGATGGAAAAAATCGAGCCCGACAATCCCGCGCTCCTTTCCGCGGCGGCCGTGTTGGTGCGTTCCGGACAAAAAACGCCGCAGCAAATCCACGAGCAGTTGCGTCCGATCTTCGATGCCGCACCGCTCGAGCGCCGCGCCGCCTATTCGCTCTGGCTGACCGGCGCCGGCATGCCCAAGGAGGCGCTCACCTTGATCACCGCGCAGGAGGCCGGCGAATCAACGGCCGCCTTCGGGGCGCGCACCGAAGCGCTCTTCGCCATGGACAATCTCGATGCGGTGCTCGGTGCGGTCGATGCCGGCGGCAATGTCGACGCCGATGTGCGCATGGCCGCGAAAGCACGGGCCGAATACGCGCGCGGCCGCGGTCCGCAAGGCGGGGCCGCCGCACTGCGCGAGGCGATCGATGCCGCGGCCAAGGCGCGGCGACTCGAATTCATTTTGCCGACCGGCGACGGGCTGGGTGCTTCCAACGTGGTCGATGAAAAGCTGGCCGAGCTTTGCGCTGACCCCGCGGTGGCCGATTATGTCTTCCGCGTCGCTCGCGACCGCTTCAGCCGCAGCGGTCGCGCCTCATTGCTCGCGTCTTCGCTCGAGCGTGCCCGCGCCGCCTCGCCGCAGAGCCCCGCCGTGCAGGACTACCTCCGCTACTTGGCCCTGACCGGCGATGAGCAAGTCAGCCT
>CAYYPL010000151.1:0-1036 GCA_964473555.1 uncultured Chitinophagales bacterium | reverse complement strand
TATAAATTTTTAGGCTGATTGTCTTTGATTCTGATTTTTATCTCATGAAAGCTAATTCAATTCCAAGAAAGTCATGCTTATCCACAATTACAAAATTTGGAAAAGTGGAAGCAATCCGAATTCTCCGAGGTGAATTAGAAAAAACAGTTTTTCATCGCAACGTTGCAGAGGAGTTTTTAAACGCTATTCCTAGATTTGAAAGGGATAAATGGAAAAGTTGAAATTCGCTGCATCCTCTGCGCCTTTGGGGTGAATTTAATCTTAGAATTAGAAAATCAGACATCTTCCTTGGGTCTGAGTTTCAACTGCAAACCCATCAGGAAATTGCGGATAACCTGATCTTTGCATTCCCGATATTGATGCTGAGAGGGATTACGGAAAAACGCACTGAGTTCATGCTTGCTCAGCCGGAAGCCTCGTAGTGCAAAGATTTCAAGCATGTCTTCGTCTTTGTAATTCAGCGCTATGCGGAGTTTGCGAAGTATCAGGTTGTTGTTCAAGGACTTTTCCGGTACGGGAATTTGATCATCCTTTTTACCTCTATTGAGGATGATCAGTCCGTTGAGAAAGGCTGCAAGCTCCTTATCGTAGAGTTTTTTGAAATCGGGATCGTCTTCCTTTTTGAGCCAAAGGGCGACTTCCTCCGCAAATAGATTAACTCCGCCAAACCCGAAAATCTCGGACATTTTGTGGTCATGAAAGTGAAAGGTATAGCGAAGGGTGCGTAAGATATCATTATTGCTCATGTGGCAAATATCGTTTTTAAATCATAAAAAATTCTAAACAATAAAGAGAGAAGCCTCAATCGATTTTCATGTTTCATTTCCGCTCAAACAGTTTTTTCATCTTTTTCAAGGTACACCAAAGACCGAAGAATCTGTCATTTAAATGGTTTTATGCCTTTGAAATCCTCGTGAAAAAAAATGATTAGTCCCATTTTTTTCAGGGAAATCGCTTTTAACTTTTGGTAATTAAAACATAGAAGGAAGGGATCGAGAACCTTCCTTTTGAAAACTTGTGGATTTGAACCATTAAG
>CAYYPL010000150.1:0-1037 GCA_964473555.1 uncultured Chitinophagales bacterium | reverse complement strand
TCACCTTGGTCGCCTGCGACTGGATTGAGCGGAAAGGACGGTCGCTATGATCGACTTACTTGATCAGCCGTACCATCCGGCCGCGCTCTGCGAATGCGGTGATCCCGAGTGCCTCGGCGCCGCGGAAGTCGTCAACGCCGTCGTCGCTGACCTCACGGCGTCGCTCCCCACGCTGCAGTCGCCGCTGCTCAAGCTTAAGAAGGAGCGCGATGAGGCGCGCCGGCTGTGCGAGCTGCTCGCCGGCTCCTACCCCAACCTCAAGCTGTGCCTTGAGTCGGACAAGGCGCTGACCAATGCGAATGCCGAGATGCATCAGGCGCTGATGACCTATTGCAAGACGAAGAAGAACTGGGACAAGCGCAGCTATCAGCTCGGAGGTGAGCAGTGAGCCAGCCGATCCACATCCCCGACCGCTTTGCAACGAGCATCGCTCGTCCGCGCAAGGCCAAGCTCGGGCTCAACCGCCCCGAGACCCGCAAAGACTCCGGCACCAAAGACACCGCATTCCGCGGGCGCCGCAAGGCCAAGCGGGTGCGTATGCGCAAACTGCAACGCAACGCAAGGAGGGCGCAACGATGAGCGATCCGCTTGCCATGGCCCTCACGGCGCACGGCCAGGTCGTCCTCGACTTGGTCTGGGCGCTGAAGCACGCGCGCAGGATGGCGCTTACCTGCGAGCAGGATGATGCCGACGCATTCTGGGCAGAGCTTGAGGCGCGCATCAAAGACAACCACACGCTGGACTCGGCGAACAAGGAGGCTTGGGCGCTGCGAGCCCGCCCGAAACACGAGGGCGAAGAAGTGGAGGCCGGTCTATGAGCGACTACGAGCCCGACTACGACGACCGGTGCGACGACGAGCAGCGTGAGGCGGACATCAGCCGCGCGCACTCGGCGGACTGCATGGAGAGCTACGGCGTGCCGTACGATCCTTACGACGATGGCGAAGAGGAGGAAGCATGAGCCATGTGGATTCTACCTCGCCAATTACACACGTCTCCCTTTGTGCCGGATACGGCGGCATTGATCTCGGACTTAG
>CAYYPL010000149.1:0-1038 GCA_964473555.1 uncultured Chitinophagales bacterium | reverse complement strand
TCACATCGGCTTCGAGGTTGTCGTAACCGATGAACTTGGTCGGGGCCTTCGTTTCAATCTCGCTGACAGAGACGACCTGTTTGTTCTTCTTGCCGGCTTCACGAGCGCGTTCGCGCTGCTCTTCCATGAGCTTGTCAAAACCTGCGGTGTCCACGGTCAAGCCGCGTTCGCGTGCGAGGAGCTCGGTGAGGTCGATTGGGAAACCAAAAGTATCATAAAGTTGGAAAGCGAAGTCGCCAGCAATTGGCGGAACCTTGGAAGTGGACCAGCTAGGGGACATCGACACGATCCAAGAAACGACAGATGGCCAGTTTCGTACGTCCGCACCTTGCTGCAATGCAAGAACACGATTTAAACCACCTTCAAATGACTCATCTTCGGGAGCAATGCTCTGCACCGCAAGATTACCGACATAGCCATCAAACTTCTCTATCCCACGATCCAGCGTCCGATTAAACGCCTCTTCCTCGATCTTCAGCACGCTCTTGATCTGCTCCTTCTTCACGCGCAGCTCGGGGAAGACATCGCCCATCTGCGCGGCGAGGACATCGACGAGCTTGTAGAAGAAGGGCTCTTTGAACTCCAGCGTGCGGCCGTATTTCACGGCGCGGCGGAGGATGCGGCGGAGGGTGTAGTTGCGGTCGCTGTTGCCGGGCTGGATGCCGTCGGCGATGGAGAAGCTGAGGGTGCGCAGGTGATCGGCGATGACGCGGAAGGCGACGTCGATCTTTTCCTGCTCGGTGACGGGGATGACGTGGCCCTGCTCGTTGGCCTTCGGCAGCGTGCTTTGGTAGTGCTTGCCGCTGAGTTTGGTCAGTTCGTCGAAGATGGGCTTGAAGACGTCGGAGTCGTAGTTGCTGATCTTCGCGTTCTCGAAATCAGTAAAATTTTTCGTGCCCTGGATGATGCTGGTGAGGCGCTCGAAGCCCATGCCGGTGTCCACATGCTGCGCGGGCAGCGGGGTGAAGGTGCCATCCGGGTTGGCGTTGTATTGGATGAAGACGTTGTTCCAGATCTCGATGCAGCTCGCGTCGCTGC
>CAYYPL010000148.1:0-1038 GCA_964473555.1 uncultured Chitinophagales bacterium | reverse complement strand
AGTATCTCTAGCTCAGGGTGTTCCTGACCGAATAGTTCGAGTATCGGTTCTTCAAATGCCTTGCCTAACCGAGTAGCCCAGTTGTCCTGAAAGCTGTCAGGGATTAGACCGAGTTTCTTTGCCCATAGAGCGTAAGCAGATTCCCACTGATTCAGCCCCATAATTGTGCCTATTTCTGATCCACCGATAGACATACGGCGTTGTTCGTGCCATTGCGGTGAGTCAGGTGCGAAGTCCCCTAGATGCCTTGCGTTCTCAAAGGGGTTACCTGATACGAATTCCAATTTGACCTCCTAAGTCGTTAGGAATAACATACACACAAGGAGTGACATTTTGAAAGATTCCGCAAAGAAATACATGAAATTGCAATTAGCAATCAAGCAGAATGGTGGGGTTGTTTGCGAGCAAGTGCCTCACATCTTCTTCCCCGAAGATGCTTACGGAACCGAAAACAGCTACTTTGAAGAAAAGCGATTAGCTCTAAAGATTTGTTCTCAATGCCCAGTGCAAAGGCTATGTGCCGACTATGCGATGACTGCTCGTGAGCCCTACGGGATTTGGGGCGGGACAGTCCCGACTGACCGCTAAATAGAAAACCCCCCGCAACCGAAAACGGGGGGCTTCCCTAACTAACAGAGAAGGAGTATGAACGCTCCATGTATCACTATACACACTTCTGGAATCTTGTCAAATGAGAAACCCCCGCCTTTTAGACGGGGGTGCTCGGTGAGCTAGGAGGCTTATGGACAAGAGAGCAATTTCTCAAGGGGAACCACCGAGCCCTTCTATCTTACTCCGATTTGTGATTTACAACCGAAGTCAGGATGCTTAGTAGCCCAGCTCCTAGAGACACGGATGCTAGACCTACAAAGTCAATCGTGAACAGTCCTACTGATCCTGAGCCTAGGAACGCTAGTCCAGCCTGACCGACAGTCTTTAGGGCTCGCTCTCCGGCGTAGCTCCAAAATTCAATGCTAAAGAACTTCATCTTCTTCCTTCTTTCTGATTTTGACATCTTCGTATGTTGCAAATGCAGTA
>CAYYPL010000147.1:0-1049 GCA_964473555.1 uncultured Chitinophagales bacterium | reverse complement strand
AGGCGCCCTGTTCCACAGGAACAGGGCAACTATCGCGCGGCAGCAAAGTAGCCATTTTGCTCCCGCAAGATGAGCCCGGCGCACCCGCCGCCTCGAAAGCCGTGCCTCTGCGAGTAGAGTAGCCTTGTTGCAGTGCAACAAGGCCCCCGTTCCGCAGGAACAGGGCAACATTTACACGATCTCCCAGCCCTTACGATAGTCGCGTCGGACCAGCTTGTTGGCGGCTTCTGAGTTCGGGATCTTCAGGGCAGGCGCGTCCCATTCGAGGAGTTCGTTCGGGAAAGCGCTGGCAAGGCAGCCGAGCAGCACGGCCTCGGTCAGCGGGCCGGCGTAGTCAAAGTTCGCGGTGGGCTTCTGCTCGCCGCCGCGCAGGCAGCAGTCGATGTAGTCGGCGCGGTGCTCGCGGGGTTCGAGCTTCGGATACTTGAAGCCGGTGAATTTGTCCTTCGGGAAGAGCATCGGCGTGGAGCCATGGCCATGCAGCAGCACGCCGTCCGTGCCGAGATAGATGGTGCCCTGCTGCGGGAATTTCGTCTCGCCGGTGAGCGCCATGACTTCAGCGGGCGGACGCGCGTCGCCGTCGGTCCAGGTGACCTTGATGCTTTCGCCGGCGGTGTGCTGAGTTCCCTTGAAGGTGTACTCGACGATGGCGTCGGTGGCCCAGTTGTCCTTGTTCGGCGCTGGTCCCTTCGAGATCACGGAGACTGGCGCGGCGAGTCCGAGGGAGCGGAACCAGCCGCTGAACATGTGGCAGCCCATGTCACCGAGTGTGCCGGTGCCGAAGTCGCGGCGCTTGCGCCAGTTTCCCGGATGGTCGTATTTTTCGATGTAGCTGCGCTCGGAGGCGACGCCGAGCCACTGGTCCCAGTTCAGCTCGGCGGGGATGGGATCGCTCTTTTCGGGACGCAGCTCGAGGTCACCCCATTTTTTGTGAGAGAAGGTGTGTGCCTCCTTCACCTTGCCGATGGCACCCATGTGAATGAGTTCGACGGCAAGGCGCTCTGAGAAGTCCGAGGAGACCTGGATGCCCATCTGCGTCATCACGCCTT
>CAYYPL010000146.1:0-1051 GCA_964473555.1 uncultured Chitinophagales bacterium | reverse complement strand
TCGCCTTCAATCCTTTTACCGGCAACTTCGACCAGAAAGGCTCTGGTGGAGGCGGGTCTAGTTACATCGACGGCGAAGTCCAAAACTTCAGCGCCCTGCCCGAGACTGCCGGCACGCCCCCAGTGGACAGCGCCTACCTCGTCCGCGAAGCCGAGGGAGCCTGGCTCCTCAACCGCAAGCCGGCCGGCATTTACATCCGCACGGGCAACAGCGGCGTCCGCGCCGATGACTGGACCTACGCCGGCGAGTTTCCCGATGTCTTCAGCGACGACAAGTTTGTCCTCTATGACGAAACCGACTCGTCCAAAAATTTGGTATTCCAGCTTTCCGGCATCACCACCGGCACCACCCGCACGCTGACCGTGCCAGACGCCTCCGGCACCATCGCGTTGACCAGCCAAATCAGCAAAACCTACGCCGTCTTCACCCCGCGAGACAACCAGCCGCCCGCCAGCGCCTTCGCCACCCTCGACACCCGCAACAGCATCGCCGTCCTCGACTTCGATGACGCTACGGACGAGTCTGCTGTCTTCGTCAGCATCATCCCCGAAGCCGCCTCACTCGGCAGCGGCCTCAAGATCCGCCTCCACTGGATGGCAACCACCGCAACCAGCGGCAACGTGGTCTGGGATGTGTCGCTGGAGCGCATGGTCACTGACCTTGACTCGGACTCTTTCGACACCATAGCCAGCGGCACGGCAGCGGCCAACGGCACATCTGGCATCCTCACTGTGACCGAAATCACGCTGACCACCATCGACAGCGTGACGGCGGGTGACGGCTTCCGCCTCAAAGTTACACGGGATGCGAACAATGTGGCAGACGACATGAGCAACGATGCGGAATTGGTTTTAGTAGAAGTAAGGAGCGCGGCGTAGATATGGCTTACAATTTTACAGCGGCGAGCAGCCAGTATTTAAGCGTAGGTTCAGCCGTAGTAACGGCTTCTCCGCTGACGATGGCTTGCTGGTTTAAGGTTACCAGCACAAGCACAAATTATGCTTTAGTGTCACTTGGGGCCGCGACAGGAGGCCACCGCCACGGCTTGTGG
>CAYYPL010000145.1:0-1052 GCA_964473555.1 uncultured Chitinophagales bacterium | reverse complement strand
TGCAACTCGTCAAAGATCACCGTTGACGGATTCAACCCCTGCTGCAACTTCGCGTCACTTGACAAAACTCGATAGACGCTGTGCGTAGAAGGAACCTCAATCGCATCCCGATACACCTTGCAAATCCCAGACAACGCAGGCGACTGTTGCACCTGCCACTTCGCCTCATCAAACACCACACGAGCCTGACGACGATCACCTGCAGCCGAATACACCTCAGCACCCGGCTCACCCTCAATCAAGCCATACAACGCAATCAACGAACCAAGCAAAGACTTTCCGTTCTTACGACCCAACCCGATCAGACTGCGCCGATACCGCAACAACCCATCAGGGCGACGCTCATACAAATCCTCCAACAACTGTTCCTGCCACGGGGTCACCAAAAACGGGCCGCCAGCACGACGCCCCTTTGACACATGCATAAACGTCGCCGCAAAATCAACGACAGCAGCACCCTCAGACTGAGGAAACTTCCTCAGCGTCGACCACCTTGGATTTGCGTTGACGGTACTGATCAAGCTCATTGGCCACCCTAATCTCCGCCAAGCCGAGCCGCGCCCGGTCAGACGGAGTGAACCCCAACAACGATAGCCATGCAGTGATCTGTGCATTGAGTTCCGACTTCTGCTTGATCAACGGATGCGTCACAAGCTGACCATTCGCCGTCTCATAAAACCAGCGAGTCACATCCTTCCCCTGCCACGCCTCAATCAACGCCACCTGCTCAATTGCGGCACAGAGCTTGGCGACCAGAGCCGAGTCGTGCTTCTCGCTCAGGTGACGACGGCCTGCGTCCCAAAACAGAAACCAGTGAGCAGCCCCGTACTCGCCCAGTTCTGCGGGTGGTTCGGGAAGCGAACCGGCGTCAATTACAGCTAGGGCGAATTCGGGAACCGGGATTGCGGCCAATCCGCCCCGGATGCGTGCGCCTCGCGCCCGCTTCTTCTCGACCGGCTCAGCTTTGCGGCCTCCACCGGTTCCTGTTCGTGGTCGTCCCATTCACGACAACACTAGGCGGTGGTGTGCAAACAACCATTCGTTTGTTATGC
>CAYYPL010000144.1:0-1061 GCA_964473555.1 uncultured Chitinophagales bacterium | reverse complement strand
CCTCGATGAAGAACACCGTGGCGCCTGAGGTCGGCTTCTCAAGCTGGCCGTATGCCGAGCGGTGGCGGGTGTAGACCACGCTTCCGCCTCCGATGTAGGAGGGCTCGCGCAGCAGCTTGTGGCGCACCAAGTCCTGGCGGTGGCGGTCGAGCACCTGCTCGATCTGGTTCGCGTCCCAATAGGAGGCGGTGCCGAGGGTGTATTCGGCGGTGCCCGCGGCGATCAGGCCACGCACCCGGCCGATGATGTCGTCCATTCCGGTGCGGCTCATGCGGCCAGCGCCTCCTCGGGGGCAAGGATCTCTGCGGCGGTACGCGCGACGATGTCGCGCAGGGTGTTGCGGGGCTCCCAGCCAAGGGAGCGGGCGAGGGTGGCGTCAGGCAGCTTGGTGCCGGCCGCGGCCTCCTCATACCGGGGGCCGAACACGCGCTTGCCGGAGGTGTGGGCGATGGGGGAGTCGGACCCTGTCACCTCGCGCACGATCTCCGCGAGCTCGTTGATGGTGGTGCGGTTGTCCTCGGCGCCGACGTTGTAGGGCTGGCCGACCCACGCCTCATCGTCGTCTGGCAGGTGATCGGTGATGAACCGGCACACATCCCACACCCCGGTGAAGGCGCGCTCCTGCTCGCCGCCCTCGAAAACCGTCATGGGCTCAGCGGCAAGCGCCTGGCTCACAAGGCGCGGGACCACGAAGCCCTTGGCCTCGGCCTCGCGGGGGCCTGCCATGTTCCACGGGCGGATCTGCACCGCGCGAAGGCCGCGGGCGATGGATGCGCCGACCACCTGCTCTGCGGCGATCTTGCCCGCCTGGTACTCAAGGCGCGCGCTGTAGCGGGCAGGCACGGTGCATGGGTCGGTCTCGGCCGCGACCCCGGTGATGCCGTAGACCTCGGAGGTCGAGATGTTGATGAGCGGGGTGCCCGCGGCGACGCACGCATCGACGATGCGCTGGGTGCCCGCCACGATCTCACCCGCGATGGTGCCCTGCAGCTTGAGGATGCCCGCAGCACCCACAGGGGATGCGGCATGCACCACAAGGTCGACGCCCTTCACATGCTTGG
>CAYYPL010000143.1:0-1065 GCA_964473555.1 uncultured Chitinophagales bacterium | reverse complement strand
AATTCACCCTCTCACCAAACAACCAAAATAAGACTATAAGATTCACGTCCTACTTTTAAATAAAAAAATACATGGACATAAAGTTTCAAGAAAAAAATATAGAGTTGGTCCGAGGGGAAACTACGTCTTTGTTCTTTCAATGTGTGGATAGTTTTGGAGATGGAATAAACCTATCTGGTGGAAATGCTTCGTTGGTGATAAAAAGATACCCCACTAGTCCAAGAATATTTTTTTTCATGGATAACCAAAAAGCGTTTCATGGGAGCACACAAGGAGAATTCATATACTCCTCGACAGCAGATGCTAATGGAGTGGGAATCTCAGAAATTAACCAAGACATCCAAGGAACCCCCCTGACCGGCGGAATAGTGTTTCCCATATATGGGGGAGATTCCGAATATATACCAAAGGGGGTTCATTTCTATGAAGTATCCGTGAGAGATTCACAGGAAAGAAAAATGGCATTTGAGGGGAGAATCGATATATATCCCCCAAGTGCAACTGGAACTACTTTTGAAGCACAACAAAAGAACATAGAAATTGTTCAGGACGAAACCACTAATCTGTTTTTTAGACACACAGATAATTTTGGAAATGGAATAGACCTAAGTGACAAGAAAGCATTGTTTGTCGCTAGGAGATATCCATCAAATCCAAACACCATACTTGATGTCGATGAACAAAGAACAATAGCTGGTGATTCCAACGGAACATATACGGAAATATCTTCTGCATCGGGAGGAACTTTTTCTTTTATTAATGTTGACATAAACGGAACTAGTTTGACAGGAGGAATTAAGTTTTACATCCCAAAAGAAGCTACCAGTGTTGTGCCATTTGGGAGGTATTTCTACGAGGTTTCTATATCGGGTTCTAGTGATAAAACCAAAATATTTGAGGGGAGAATGGACGTAGTCACCAAGTTCTACACCATCCCCCTGACAGTGACTTCCCAACAATCATAAATACATGATGTGTGTATATAAGGGGATAAATGAATGAAACTGATAACCAATTTCCTATCAATACAATCTCAACTTAAGGTTCTTCATTGGCAGACCAAAT
>CAYYPL010000142.1:0-1070 GCA_964473555.1 uncultured Chitinophagales bacterium | reverse complement strand
AGGACGACAAGAACGCCGAGTAGTAGCCGCGCGGGCCGGGCTCGCGCTAGCGTCCCTGGTATGCGCCGAATCATCGTCCTCGCGGCCTGTGCCGCCATCGCCTCACTCTCCATCTCCGTGCCGGCCCAGGCGGCCGACAAGGAGTACGTCGCCCTCAACGAAAAGGGCATGAAGCAGGTCCTCATCAAGAAGTCGTGGCATCCGCGCTGGTTCGGCACGCTGGGCGCCTACGCCACCGACGTGTCGATGAAGGGCGCGCGCCCCGAGGAGTGCCGCACCAAGGGCACGACGATCAAGGGCCAAAAATCCAGTGCCTTCTCGGCGATGGCGATGGACTTCGCACAAAACAAGGAAGACCACTTCCTCGACGTCGCGCAGTTTGTCTACCAATACAAGGACGTGCAGACCGCCGAATTCGCCTGGCAGGAGCTGCTCAATGCCGCTGACTCATGCGCCGGCACCCACACCCACGACATCAAGGACTCCTCCGGCACCAAGATCGGCACCGCCACCGTGGAGATCACGGTCTTTGTCGAGCCAGGGATGTATGGCCAGCAGCAACTGATCATCAACGAGGATGTGAAGTACGTCGAGCCGACGCCAGGGGCCAAGCCCACCCGCGAGTCCTCCGATGAGATCTCGATCTGGATGTACGACGGCGCCGCGATCATCGAGGTCGAGGCCAACAAGTTCGTCCCCAAGCAGAAGAACTGGGTCTTCTCCGAGCCTCAGATCGCCACGATCGAGACGCTGGCGCTGCTGGCCATCCAGCGCTATCACCTCACCGCGCTCAAGGCGCTCTAGGCGTGGTTCGTTGAGTGGCGGCTTGTGCAGCGCGACACGCCGTACAAGGGCGCACGAAGCGCCACTCAACGAACCTGCGTCAGCGCCCCATCACTGCGAGCGCCCAGGCGATGACCTGCGCCTCGTCAGCGAGCGCGGCGTAGCGGCCGGCCTGGCCTCCGTGTGATCCCTCGCCGGTCTCGACGCGGAAGATCACACTGCCGCGGTCGGTGATGCTCGCGCGCTCACCGGCCTGCGGGTCGGAGTGGCGCAGCGCCGCCACCCAC
>CAYYPL010000141.1:0-1082 GCA_964473555.1 uncultured Chitinophagales bacterium | reverse complement strand
GCCGGCTTGACGAGCTATCAAAGCATCGATGGCAGTCAGACAGGCCTGCAGGACTTCAGTCGCGGCATTTTTCACCTCGGACTGGATGTGGCGGTCAAGTTCTCACGCACCTGGGCCGATGTGCAATCTGCAGCGCTCGGACTCGACGGCGTCCGGCACGTGTTTCAGCCTTATGTGAACCTCTCCTATCTCGATGCCAAACAGGACTCGGGCGTTCCGGGCATTGACCGGCTTTCCTCCCCGACGACTCGTCCGCGCTCGATCGACGTGCCGTTTTTCACAGCCGTTGACAGCCTTCGTTCGTGGAACGTCGCCCGCGTCGGGTTCCGCAACCTCCTTCAGACAAAGCGTGACTACCTCGCAAATATGGGCAATGGCCAGCTGATTGGCGTGCCCGACGAAGACTCGCAGACAACCTATACGTGGGCAGGAATGAACACCTATGTCGATGTATTCGGCAAGGATCCGGAATTTGGGAGAGACATCTCCAATCTGTACAATGAGATTTTCTGGCAGCCGGTTCCGTGGGTGTCATTGCGCTCCGACTGGCAGATCCCGATCACAAGCGGCCTCGGAAACTTCACTGAATTCAACAATTTCATCACCTGGATGCCCTCCAAGAACATGTCGCTGGACATCGGCCACCAATACGTCAGCGACCATCCTTTCTTCCAGGATAGCAGCCGCGTTTTCTCCCGGATCTACGGCCGCCTTTCGGACAACTATGGGCTCAACATGGTCCACGTCTTCGAAGCGGACGACGGCACGCTGGAATTTCAAAGCTACAGCCTGACACGCGATTTGAGCAGTTGGATCGCATCCATCGGTGTGATGGCCCGCGACAATCGCAATGGCGCATCGGACTACGGAGTCCTGCTATCCTTCACGTTGAAAGACTTCCCTCAGTTCAACTTCAACTTCGACATCGACCCCAACCAAACAACACGCGGCGGAACTCCGTGACAGAGGCAATCTGCGCCTCTGCCGCTGTTCTGAACAGCACTTGCACAGTGCTCCCGGTCGTCCACCGGGACACCGACCAGAAATCAAGCGCATGAAGCTCACCATCATAGGATCAGGTT
>CAYYPL010000140.1:0-1088 GCA_964473555.1 uncultured Chitinophagales bacterium | reverse complement strand
CTTGGCCGCTGCCGTGATAGCGCGGGACGCACCGTAGACGCACTCGAAAGAAACGTAGTGCTTGCCAGTGGCGGCGCTGTAGTGGCGGCGGTAGCCGAGCGTGATGCCGCTCTGCGGGTCGGTGACGACCGTGGCGGAGAGGTATTCGCTGGGAGCCTGCGGCTCCAAGGCGCGGATGGCGACGGCGGCGGCGTTCGGGTGAACGGCCAGACCACTGAGGCTGATGCCGTTGGCCGGGAGGATGAGCGACTCGTAGACGTTCATTCCCATGATGCGAGGCACACGGCCATCGACCACGGCGTCACGCGCACCGAAAGCGGAGGCGTCGATCAAGCCCGACTGCGAGAGCAGGCTGTCGTAGAGCGTGGTGTTGAGGACGAGGCTGCGGCCCGTCTGCGGCACCTTGGCATCGCTGAGAGCCTTGCGGAGCGAGCGAGCGTTGGTGATGGTGAAAGCGGACAGTCCGGTCAGCGTGGCGGCGTATTGCGCGGCGCTCGACGCGGTGGTCAAGAAGAGGCCATAGACGCTCTCCATGACGGCCTGCGCGAGGGCTTTGCCCTGCTGATTGGCGAACTTGGTGATCTCGGCCACCGAGGACTTGGAATACTCGGTGTCGGACAGCGAAACGGTGACGATCTTGTGGGTGTCCACGGAGATCGAGACGTTGTTCATGGTGCCACCAGCCGACTCGTAGGAATCGTTGAAGGTGGTCGCCGTGAGGTTGGCGATGAGCGGAACCTCGACAGTCGCACCCCGGCGCACGACTTCGCTGGAATAGCTGGTCGTGAAAACGGAAAGCGGCTCGAGGTCAGCGGTGAAGGCTTCCAGCGCGGTTTGCGCCAAGAGCTTGTCGTTGAGGGCTGAGTTGATGGTAGCCATAAAATGTTAGGAATAGAAGGTTTTGAGGATTGCGGCCTTGTTGGCGCGGTAGAAAGAAACGGCCTCGGGGCCATCCAACTGCGCGAACTTCTGCGCGGCGGTCAGTTCCTCTGCGGCAGACTGAACAGCCACAGGCTCGATCCCAACAGCCGCCACGATTGCCGCAGCTTGCTCACCAGCACTTTTGGACGCGGCGAGCAATTCGTTGA
>CAYYPL010000139.1:0-1112 GCA_964473555.1 uncultured Chitinophagales bacterium | reverse complement strand
GGACACGAGAGACTATCTGCTAGCTGTCTGCTGTGCCTGTCGCCTGTGCCTGTGTCCTGTCCTGTGCCTGTGTCCTGGCCTGTGTTGCTGTCTGCCCTGGCCTGTGATCGTTATCGTTTCGTTACCTGATATGTCTGGTGTTGGCATGGATAGCTGCTAGGTTGTCAGTATCACCTAGGGACCTAGGTGGGAGATGAGAGGACAGGACGATGTGCTACCCCGTGACTGATACGTGCCAAGCCGCTAACGATGCGCCTGTGCGTAGGACTGTGTGCGATGCGAGTCTGTGTGACGGTAACCGTGACGACCCTAGCTATGCCTACTGTGTCCTGCCGCATGCCCATGCCGGAGCTCACGACTACAGGCTGTAGGCCTGTCTGACCTGTCTGGCCCCTAGGCCTGTGTCTGGGGGTTGGGCAGGCTAGGACAGTCCTAGACCTGAGAGGAGAGTGTGACCATGATTGATGAGGAGATGCTGCTAGGCATGGCAGCTACCTATGTGGCTAGGCGTGGCCTGTCTGATGAGGTGGGCAGGGCTTTCGGTGAGTGGATGTGTGGGGAGTATGAGGAGGCCGAGGGATGGGAGGAGATGTCTCCGTGGCAGACGGAGTGGGAGGCGTTCTGTCTATCTGAGGATAGGTCGGTGTTTGATGGCGCCCCCATGTCTGAGCTGCTGGGGGGTGTGTCTCATGTCTGATGTGTGGATGGGCCTGGCTATCTTCGCCGCTATTGTCGGGACCCCCGCTGTGGTATCCCTGGCCCTGATGGGCTTGCATGCGCTGTGGGAGCGTGCGTATCTGCGGGGTGGCGATGACGCGTGGCAGCGTGCGATAGATGCTCAGGCGTGCGGGAAGCGTCTGGTCTGATACTTACGCTGGTCTGGGGTGCTAGTATCCTGTCAGGGTGTGAGCTATCCTGACAGGGTGCGGGTGACCTAGCCCGATTGACTAGATGAGAGGACAGTAACGTGACGACACTTACCGTCAAGCCTGCCAGATTCGAGGAGTCGCGCTTTCATTACGTGCCGGATTTGGGCCGTACTGACTACGGCGCCACTGAGGAGATTCTAGGTCAGGTGAACCTAGACGCGGTTGTCCGTGAGCTAGATGCGC
>CAYYPL010000138.1:0-1114 GCA_964473555.1 uncultured Chitinophagales bacterium | reverse complement strand
GCCTGCTTCACTTCCGGCGGCGCGCCGGCCAGCCCGCTGAGAACCGAACCAGCCATCGCCAGATTGCCCAGCGTGCCGAAGGGCGAACCGCCCTCCGTCGTCCCAGTCTTTGTGGAGTCGAGCGGGCCGCCGGCGAGCGCCCTCTCAAAGAATGAGGGCTCGCCCTTCCCGCTCTTGACCGCATCGACAGCCGCCTGCGACGGTTTGTACTGGATGCCAGCCGCCAGCCCCGTCAGCGCGCCCATGCCCGCCGCCGTCTTCGGGTCGTAGCCTGCGGTAATGCCCTGCCCGAACGTGCCGATGCCCGACTTCAGCGCCTGCTGGAATGCCGTGTCGCCGGGCATGCCGCCCGCCATCTGTCCCAGCGCGCCGCCCGCCACGCCCTGCAAAGCCCCCTTCAGCGCGCCCTGACCCGTCGCCAGACCTGCGCCTGCGCCTACCAAGCCGCTGCCGAGGATCGACTGCCCCATCGGCCCCAGACCCAGACCGAGGGCATTGCTGACAGCGCCGCCGGTGATGCCACCCAGACCGCCGCCCAGCCCGCCCATGAGCGCGCCCTGCAGGACGTTCCCGCCCGTCAGCCCCGACGACACCCCGCCGATCACCGCGCTGCCCAGAGCGGCCGCTGTGGCCCCCGTAGCCCCCAGCGCCGTGCCGATGGCCGTGCCCAGACCCGGGGCGATGAAGTTGATGGCGAAGGGCAGGATCGCCTTAAAGAGTTTCTTCAGGAAGAACTCGGGCATCCCGGTGATCGGGTTGATCGTGCCGGCGCCGCCGCGCATGCGCAGGATCTCGGCCTCACGCGGCGTGATGTGCGCCAGCATCGTGTCGCCGTTCCGACCCATCCTCGCCAGATCGGCCAAGCCACCGCGGGCCATCATCATGAAGGGCTGTTGCGCCATTTCCGGCGGAATGGTCTCTTGAGCAGCCGGCGGCATCCCGACGCCCATGCCCATCTCGGGCGGCGGCATCATCCCGGACTGCATCGCGCCGCCACCGTCACGCAGGCCGTAGAGAACCACCAGCACCGCCGACAGCAGTTCCGCATTGAACTGCTCAGGCAGATCGGTCTCGTCGACCATGTCGTCGGCGATGGCCGCCGCGCGCACCTCGG
>CAYYPL010000137.1:0-1117 GCA_964473555.1 uncultured Chitinophagales bacterium | reverse complement strand
GCCTGCTTGGCCTTGACTGCCTCGTAGGCCTGCTCGAGCAGCGCCTTCTCATCGGCGGTCATCGGGGTCTCGATCACCTTGCGAACGCCTTCCTTGCCAAGTTCGGCTTCGACGCCCAAGTAGGCACCCGACAGCCCGTACTCGCCATCCACCCAGGCGCACACCGGCATGACCGCACCGGAGTCTTCGTGCACGGCCTTCGCCATGCGGGCGGCTGCGGCAGAGGGGGCGTAGTAGGCGGAACCGGTCTTGAGCAAACCGACGATCTCAGCACCACCGTTGCGCGTGCGCTCGACGAGTTCATCGACCTTCTCGGCCGAGACCAGATCAGTTAGCGGTTTGCCGTCGACCGAACACACCGAGGCGACCGGAACCATGGTGTCGCCGTGCGAGCCCAAGGTGAGGGTCTTCACAGAGGCGACCGGAACCCCGAGTTCCTCGGCGACGAAGTGCGTGAAGCGAGCGGTGTCCAGCATGCCCGCCTGGCCGAGAACACGGTTGTGGGGGAACTGCGTGACGATCTGGGCCAGGGCGGTCATCTCGTCCAAGGGGTTTGCCACGTTGATGACCACGCACTCCGGTGCGTACTTGGCCACGTTCTCGGCGACCTGACGCATGATCTTGGCGTTGGTTTCGATGAGGTCCATCCGGCTCATGCCGGGCTTGCGCGGCAGACCGGCGGTGATGATCACGATCTCCGATCCCGCGATGGCTTCATATCCCTCGCCATTCGGACCCGTGGTCTGTCCGACGAGCTTCGTCTCGAAGCCCTCGACCCACCGGGACTGGTTCATGTCCAGCGCCAAGCCTTCGGCCTTGCCGTCCACCACATCGGTGAGAACGACGGTCTCGAAGATGTCGTACTCGGCGAGTCGAAGTGCCGTCGTGGAGCCGTAGAAGCCGGCTCCCACCACCGTTACCTTGCCCGTGCGCGCCATGCGGAACCCTTCGAAGTCGGGGGGAAGAAATCTTGACGTCAAGATACCTGGCCCAGCCGACGGCCACTTTGGTGGGTGAGTGACAGTGTCCTAGCGCGGTGGGGGTACCCAGAAAGCGAACAGGGCTTCGTGTCGCTTTCCTCGTGATCGACTCCCGCGTTCGCGCGGGATTGTGGTGG
>CAYYPL010000136.1:0-1120 GCA_964473555.1 uncultured Chitinophagales bacterium | reverse complement strand
CTCGACGCGGGCGCGGCGCGCTGGGCGGTCGAGCAGGTGATGTCCGGTCAGGCCGACCCGGCCGACGTCAAGGCCTTCCTCCTGGCCCTCCAGGCCAAAGGGGCGACGGCCGAGGAGGTGGCGGGCGCTGCTGATGCGATGCGCGCCGCAGCGCTGGCCGTCCAGGTGCCGGGGATCCTGCTCGACGTCGTCGGCACCGGCGGTGACTCGTCGGGCTCGGTCAACTTCTCCACGATGGCGGCGATCGTCGCGGCGTCGTGCGGGGCGACGATCGTCAAGCACGGCAACCGCGCGGCGTCCTCGAAGTCCGGCACGGCGGACGTGCTCGAGGAACTCGGCCTGGCCATCGACCTCACTCCCGATGCGATCGCGTCGTGTGCGCGCGAACTCGGCATCGCGTTTGCCTTCGCGCAGGTGCTGCATCCAGCGATGAAGTACGCCGCTCCGATTCGACGCGAACTCGGCGTACCGACGATCTTCAACATCCTCGGGCCACTGACCAATCCGGCGCGACCGGTCGCGGGCCTCATCGGCTGTGCTGACGCGCGCATGGCGCCGGTGATGGCGCAGGTCTTCGCCGATCGAGGCGACCGCGTGCTCGTCGTGCGCGGCGACAACGGCTGGGATGAGATCTCGCCGTACGGCGGCACTCAGGTGTGGGACACCACGCGCGGAGACCTCACCGAGGAGCGACTTGAGGCGGCTGATCTCGGCATGGGCGGCATTGCCGAGGGTGCGCTCGCCGGGGGAGATGCGGTGACCAACGCCGAGGTATGCCGCGCGGCGTTCGGCATGCCGCGTGAGCACCCCGACCTGGAGTTGCCCTCGGATATCGAGGCGGTGCGTGCGGTCGTCATCGCCAACGCGGCTGCAGCCCTGGCGGCGCACTTGGCCGCGGTCGCTGCCGCTGAGGGCGAGTACGTCCAGGGCTCGCTGCGCGATCGGGTGCGTGCACACCTCGTCGATGCGCGCGCTGCGGTGGAGTCCGGTGCTGCCGGTGATCTGCTGCGGCGCTGGGCCGACACCTCTCAGGCCTTGCGCGCCCGCTCCTGACGCACCATTGCGGCCACTGGTCGCTAACGCGCCGAGTTGACGACCACTCGGCGCAATGGTGCGCTCG
>CAYYPL010000135.1:0-1129 GCA_964473555.1 uncultured Chitinophagales bacterium | reverse complement strand
GACCTCTGCCGATGTTGACGGCTATCTGATGCAGCAGACGGTGATGCGGTTCGCGTCAGATGCCGCTCGAGGGTCGGCGTTGGGAACTGCGCCGGGAACAGCAGTAGCTCTGTCAGAAGGCATGGTTTCCTACCTCGATGACGGCAACTATGTGCAGGTTTACAACGGATCCTCATGGATTTCGGCTGTGCCCGGCATCGGCACCAAGGTCGTTCAAGCAGCAAAGACGAACACCTTTTCGACTACAAGTGCAACGTTCGTTGATGTGACAGATTTGGAAGTCACTATTACGCCGAGTTCTGCGGCCAGCAAGATCATGGTGCTTGCAGATCTACGTCTAGCAGCGACATTCAATGTCAATTCTGCCGTGTTCTATCGAATCACTAGGGACGGTTCTGCGATTTATGTCGGCGATGCATCTAGCAACCGGACTCAGACTACGGGTGGTGGTCTTATCGCTGATGTCGCTACCGACATTGTCGGTGAGACAATGGTCAATGGAACTGCGATGTTCCTTGACAGTCCTGCAACTACGTCTGCAGTCACCTATAAGGTTCAGATTCGTAGGGGCGTCACCAGCGCTACTGCGTTTGTGAATCAGTCGGGCCGAGACACCGACACCGCAGATTATGGTCGAGGAGCTTCTAGCCTGACTGTAGTGGAGGTCGCGGCGTGACTGATTATGTGGCGGTCTTGGCGCGTAACTATCCTGATGATGCGTGGTCGCTGAATGGCGATGATTATGACGGTCTAGTGTGGCTGTCGGACACGCAGAAGCCGTCAAGGGCGACCCTTGATGCTGCATGGCCTGTTGTTCGCGACGCCCTGGCGTGGGACGCGGTGCGGGCCGAGCGTGATCGTCTGCTTTCAGCCTCAGACTGGACGCAGGTTGCGGACGCCCCGGTGGACCAGCAGGCGTGGGCTGTTTACCGACAGGCGCTGCGTGACGTCCCGCAGGACTATGCGACCCCCGACGAGGTCGTCTGGCCGACCCCGCCCGCCTGATGGACCCGCTGCTGATGGTCGGCGCGTGGGCCGGGGCGGTCATCGCCACGGTCGGGGCAGGCCGTCTGCTGGTCGCCGCGTTCACCAAGGCCGTCCGGGCGACCGTTCAGGACGAGTTCCGCAA
>CAYYPL010000134.1:0-1140 GCA_964473555.1 uncultured Chitinophagales bacterium | reverse complement strand
CACCATTTCGGTTTCGAAGTCTTCGTCTTCGTCCACACCCGGCTCCCTACCACTTGACTTTGTTCGCCCAGTACGCGGCGCTCATCTTCCCTTTAGCGATATTGGCTGCATGCCTAGCCTTAAACGACGCTTGACGTTTCGTAGGCTTCTTGTCACCCGTCACACCCTGCTGACCAAAACGAATCGTCTTGACCTTGTCACCCTCTTTAGCCACAACAACGTGTGACTTGGTGGGGTGGCTGGGTGTGCGCTTCGGCTTGTTGTAGCCAGAAACACCAGCAGCCTTCAGGCGCGGATCAGGTTTACTTGCCACGCTTAATCGGCTTCGGCTTCACCGGGCCACCCGGCTTCGGGCGGGTAGAGGCAGCAGGCTTGCGCTTCTTCGCCACCATCTTCGGACCCTTGGGAACGTAAGCGGTACCACCTGGCTGCGTCGGACTGGGGATACGGCCCGAGCCGGGACGCTTCGGCTTCTTGGCGATGCTTTCGCGCCTCACTTGCCACGCTTCTTCATAATCGACTTGACTGACTTGGTAGGACTCTTAGCCATTAGCTGACGCGCAGACGACTTCTTCGGACCCTCAGCACCCGCACGCTTGATTGCCTTCTTTGAGGCGGTGCTTGCACGCTTGGCGCTCTTGTCCTCGTAACGACCGAACGGGGCGCTGCCGCCAGCACGCTTGTTCTGCGCCCAGTCCCGCTGATTGCGGGAGTTCGCTGCGGTCTTCTTGGTGCTACCTGGCATTACTTGCTCCCCTTCTTAGAACCGCCGTAACCCTGACCCGTCTTCGTCTGGCATCCACAGAAATTACACATCAGCGCGCCCTCTTCTTGGGGCGCTCCTTGAGTTGACCTTTAGCGTTGTAAAGGGACTTCTTTGCGACTTCCTTCATCTGCCCCTTGGCGTTGTACAGCGACTTCTTTGCAGCAGCCTTCTTTGCTGCACCCTCAGGACGAAGGCTCTTGTTGCCAACCCCAGGTCGAACCGTGCGACCAGACGACCCCTTGCCACCCTTACCAGCAGGCATTACTTCGCTCCCTTACCTGAGCCGCGAGTGCCACCAGGCTGCTTCGCGGCAATGTGATTACCCCACGCGCCATGCGTCGGGCCGTACTGGTGAGGCAGCGCGTTCGTGTTCG
>CAYYPL010000133.1:0-1152 GCA_964473555.1 uncultured Chitinophagales bacterium | reverse complement strand
CTTTGCTCGGCCAATGTGCCCTGATGGTCAGCCCGTGGACTGATTTCCCACGGCATCATTCCGGATAAGAAATCTGTGGTCATTGCTCTTTGGCGTTCGTCGGTCACGTCCGCGGGGCTCCGTGAAAAAGTTCCGCCCCCGGGCCCAAACCGGGGAAGCTCAGGAGTTGGCCTTGCTCGGCTTCGGTGACCACCAGGCCGAGGTGGCCCGAGGGGTCGAACGCGCAGTTGGTCGGATTGGCTCCCGGGGTTTTCACAGCGGCTTCCACTTCGCCGTCCGGGGCGACCGCCTTGACCGCCGCGCCGCTGTAAATGGCGACATGCAGCATCCCGTCCGCGGCGAAGGCCAGGCCATCCGGACCGATCGTGCCGCCCACGCTGGCCCACGGGCGCGGGGCCAGCCAGCGGCCATGGACCGCATCCCAGCGTCCGCGCCAGAGCCTTTGGCGTCGCGTCTCCGCCACGACAAGGTGTTGGCCGTCCGCGGTGAAGGCGAGGCCGTTGGGAAAATAAAATCCGGAGGCCACGCGGTGAACGGTGCCGTCGGTTTTCAGCATGGCCACGTAGCCCGTCGGTTGCGTGCGCGAGTCGCCGGGGCAGGTGAAGACGAGGTTACCCGCCCGGTCGAAGGCCAGATCGTTGGGGTGAAAGAGCGGCTCGCCCTCCAAGGTCGAGGCCAAGGTCTCGGTGGTTCCCGTTGCCGGGTCGTGGCGTCGGATTGCGCGCTCTCCGGCGTCGCAGAAGACCACGCGATCGCGGGCGTCGATGGCGATGCCGTTCGGGGCGCCTCCGACCTCCACGCGATTCAAGCGACCATCCTTCCAGCAGGCCAAGCGGCCGGCTTTCAATTCCACGAACCACAACCCGCCCCGGCGATCGAAGGCGGGACCCTCGGGAAAGGCCAAATCTTCGAGCAGAACGGACGGTTCCGCCTTGGTTGGCGCGTGATCGGGCCGGGGAAGAGCGGACATCTGAAACGACAAGAGAGATGGCACGGTGGTTGATCCGATGGGTCGAGCCCTGTGGTGTGATGCGGGCTTGGTATGGACAACCTCTCTCCAGGGACTGCCGCTGGCAAAGCCGGAGAATGTGATTTGTTCACATTTGCCGGGCTCGGCGGGAGAGGGCCGAGGGTCTTCGGGTTGTCTCAGCC
>CAYYPL010000132.1:0-1155 GCA_964473555.1 uncultured Chitinophagales bacterium | reverse complement strand
TGGGCTGAGCAAGGTGTTGGTGATGAGGTGATGTTTGGATCGATGCTGGGTGAGTTTCGCGGGATGGTGGGGAAGTTGCTGGTTCAGTTGGACCGGCGATTGATTCCGCTGTTTCGTCGATCTTTACCCGATGATGTGGAGTTCTTCGAGCGAGGGACGGTGGTGCCGGAGGATCGGTACGACAGTCACATTGCCATTGGGAGTTTGGGTCAGTACTTAAGACCGACTCTGGAGAGCTTTGCGGGCAAGGGGGGTAAGTACCTCTGGGCAGATTCAGATCGGGTTCAGGCGATGCGAGAGTGGCTCTCGGTGCAAGAGGGTGAGCGGGTCATCGGGCTTAGTTGGCGTAGCAGCAACCCGGAGACCGGGGCAGCCCGAAGTCTCGCGCTATCGGATCTGGTGAAGTCCCTACAGGCTCCCGGGGTACGGTTCGTGAATCTGCAGTATGGGGATGTGGCTGCCGAGATTGAGGCATTGGAGCGCGATGAGGGCATCAAGGTTCTAGAGTGCCCGGGGCTCGATACGACGGACGATCTCGATGGTCTCGCCGCCTTGATCGAAGCCTGCGATGAGGTGGTCTCCATCGGTAATGCCACCGCCCATCTCGCCGGAGCGCTCGGCAAGAAGACCACCGTCCTGCTGCCCAAAGCCCCCAGTTGGCGTTGGCTCGCCCAAGGAACATGTTCGCCGTGGTACGACAGCATACGTTTGGATGGAAACCCTTTAAGGCTATTAGCTCAAGCGTTGTCCAATTGGACACTTATGCGTAATTCTGTCAGCGCACTCGATCGACAGCTCATCCTTCGCCCGAACGAGCCGAGCTCTTACTTAGACCTGGGGAGTTACCTCTCGCGGACCTCGTCCGTTGACTATCTTGTGTGGCTACGTCTGCGTGCGGAACTGATCGCCCCTGCATTTGTTGCGTTGGCAGAACAATCACAGAGGCTACTTCGGGACGGCCAAGCAGAAAAGTCTGGGATTCTTGCAAAAAAGGCAATAAGTCTGGACTGCGGCGCCTCAGTCGCGTTCGAACTCGCAGCGCGTTCTCAATATTCTTTAGGGTCGATTGACGAGGCAATGCGGTTCATTGAAAGGGGTTTGCTGACTAATCCAAACAATAAGCTTGTCATTTCCCTGCGAGCCGCCATTGCATTT
>CAYYPL010000131.1:0-1166 GCA_964473555.1 uncultured Chitinophagales bacterium | reverse complement strand
GCGTCTGGGGCCTCATCGGGGTGGCGGGTCACCTCGGACCTGACTCCGATCAGATCGCGGCGAGTATCGGCTACGCCCCGAGCATGTTCCAGTGGGAGGTCGGCTTCGGAGACCTCGCCCTGTCAGTTCTGGGCATCGGCTGCTTCTGGTTCCGCGACCGCTGGATGACCGCCGCCGTGATCGCGCTCGCCATCTCCTTTGGTGGCGACGCGATCGGCCACATCATGCAGTACGTCGGGGAAGGCAACGACGCACCGGACAACACCTGGGCCATCCCGAGCGACATCATCCTGCCGCTGTTGGCGATCATCCTCCTCGTGATCTACCGCCGGGGCCTCGGGCGACTGCCGGACCTGCCCAAGCACGGCGTCGTCGGGGCCGAGTCCGTCTCCGCGCGCTGATCTACGGCGCTGCCGCGGCGGTGAGGATGGCACGCATCGATGATCGTGCCGCGGCCTCGTCGATGGCGATGCCGAGCGGCAGGGTGACGCGCACCCCGACCGGCTCGGTCTGGAAGCCCCAGGCCAGGACCGCGGGATCTACGTCGGCGCGCATGAGCCCGGCCTCCTGCGCCTTGGCGAACATGTCGCGCCGCGCATGGTGCGCGATGAGGACGCGCTCCTGCACCTGCGCGCGCAGTTTCGCGTCATTGCGCGCGGCGACGCCGATCTGCAGCAGGACTCGCTGGGCTGCCTCGTCGTGCGCAGCCTCGAGCATCTTGGAGGTCATGACGTCGGCCGCACCCCAGTAGGGATCGTCCGTCGCGAACGCCGCCACGAGCTCCCAGGTCCAGGCGTAGCGATCGGGGGCAAGCGCGGCGAGGAGTACGTCGGAGAGCAGGGCCGCCTTGCCGCCGTACCGGCGGTACATCGCCCCCGTCGTGACTCCGGCCGCAGCCGACACCCGCCGCGTCGAGATGCCCTCGGCACCGCGTTCGGCGAGAAGCGACTGGGCAGCCTGGATGAGTGCCTGCGCGGTCGGGTCGGAGCGCGCGGGACCGGGCACCTCCGGCACGTCGACGTGCGGTGCGCTGCCGGGCCGCGGCACGTGACGTTGCTCCCGCTCGATCTCACAGGCCTCGACGAGCCAGGCCACGCGACCCGTGGGCGGTGTCGGGCCGGGGAGCCCGATGGCATCCAGCAGGCCGCCGCCGACGGCGACCATCG
>CAYYPL010000130.1:0-1174 GCA_964473555.1 uncultured Chitinophagales bacterium | reverse complement strand
TAATATACCATCTATTGTATCGGCCTCCAATTTTGAAAATGCAAACCACTTCTTTTCTAAATCCTTAAGGGAAGCGCCCAAATGAAAAATCTCTTTGCCATCAATCACCAAAAACCGATCGTGGCTTTTTGTAAATTCCCTGATTTCAAAATTCCCATATTGATCCTGAGCCTTTTGTAGTTCTAGCTGGAGTTGCCTGCTGATTTTCTTGCAGAGTAAAAGTACGTTTACCTCCTGCTTTTTTTTGGTCAGGTGGATGAGTGTGCTTTCGTCAATGTAATTGTCTATGAGAAAGATGCTCTGTTGGGCAGAGCGAATGATCCGTGAAGCCAATTCATAGGCATCAAAGATTTGACCGTCGAAAAATATTCCCTGATTTGGTATTGAAGTTGTTTTTATCTGAAGTTCGATTTGTTTCACTTTGCTTTTCAGATCTCCCAAGTCATATTCCAGATTATTTATCCTGTTATTAATTACGTATCCCTTGAGTAAGTACTCTTTTAGGATGCGGGTTGCCCAAATTCGAAACTGGGTGCCTTGTTTAGATTTAACCCGATACCCAACAGATATGATCATATCGAGGTTGTAATAGGCTGTAGGCTTGTCCGAATTAGGAATATGCACTTTTTGCATAGTGCATTTTTCATCTAACTCGCCTTCCTTGTAAACATTACGAATATGGCTTGAAATTACTGATTGGTCTCTTTGGAAAAGTGTGGTAAGTTGTTCTTGGTTTAGCCATACAGTTTCGTTATCAATTCTAACTTCGAGTGATTTGGCTGATTCATCGGGTTGATAAAAAACAATTGCACTTGTCATTTAATAGCAAGTTTTATAGTTAAAAAAATAAAAATCAGATAATTCGAGGTCTTAAACTTTTGAATTTACCAAATTTTCAATCACCTCCGGAAAATACCAATGTTCCAAATCATGGACTTTCGCGGCGATGCTGGCAGGGGTACTTTAAAATAGTCATTTCGATTCCAGATCTAAACTGGTCGATCCTTGTTCTTGGATTATTTTATGGCTGTCAACTTCTCTATTTCCAGTAAAATGCCATCTATTGAATCGGCCTCCAATTTTGAAAATGCAAACCACTTTTTGCCTAAGTCCTTGATTGAAGCTCCCAAATGAAAAACCTCTTTGCCATCAATCACCAGAAACCGATCGTGGC
>CAYYPL010000129.1:0-1178 GCA_964473555.1 uncultured Chitinophagales bacterium | reverse complement strand
CGCTCGAAGGCGCGCACCTCGGCTCGTCATCACGTGCCCAGCCATTCCGCAGGCCTGCAGAAGTCGCTTGATCACCCCCATGGCCCTCCACCGGGCCGCCCCAAGTCCCGCCAGGACATCACCTGCAGCCCTTCGCGCTCGAAGCCCTGGTCACCCCCGTAGATCAAGGTGGGCTGCAGGATGGCTTGGCCGCTGGTGGCGGCCAGCTTGCGCCACTTGGTCAGGCCGTCGGGCCAATCGGCAGCGTAGGTGCTGCCGGACTTGAGCTCCAGCGGGATCAGGCCCTGGGCGGTGTCGATGACGATGTCGATTTCGTGACCGGTGTGGTCGCGCCAGAAGGTCAGGTCGCTCGGACGACCGGCGTTGAACCGGTGCTTGAGCAACTCGCCGACGACCCAGGTTTCGAACAGGGCCCCGCGGGCCGGATGGGTCTCCAGCGTTGCCGCATCGCGGATGCCCATCAACCAGGCGGCCAGCCCGACGTCGAGGAAATACAGCTTGGGTGTCTTGACCAGCCGCTTGCCCAGGTTGCGGTGATGGGGCCGCAGCAGTGTCACCACGTAGCTGGACTCGAGCACCGAGATCCATTGGCGTGCCGTGACGGCGCTGATGCCGCAGTCGGCGCCCAGCGACGTCAGGTTGAGCAGCTGACCGCAGCGCGCGGCGCACATCCGAACGAAGGTCTGGAAGGTGCCGAGGTCGCGCACCGCCACCAGTTGCCTGACGTCGCGCTCCACATAGGACGCCACGTAGTTGACGAACCAGTCCTGCGGCGACAGCGGTCGGTCATGCAGGGCGGGGTAGCCACCCTGCAGCAGCGCCTGGCCCAGGGTGGCCGGCTGCAGGCCGGCGCCGGCCAGCTCGGCGGCGCTCAGTGGCAGCAGCTCCACGCGGCCAACGCGTCCGGCCAGCGACTGGGTGATCCCAGCCAACAGGTCGAACTGGGCCGAACCGGTGAGCACGAAGTCGCCCATGATGCGCCGTTCGTCGACCAGCCCCTGCAGCCATGACAGAAGCGCCGGACAGCGCTGAACCTCGTCGAGCACGGCGCCCTGGGCGAAGCGGCCCAGAAAGCGCTGGGGATCGCTTTGCGCGAATTCGCGCTCCTGCGGGTTTTCAAGCGAAACGTAAGGCTTGTCGGCGAACTCGGCGCGCGCCAGGGTGGTCTTGCCGGATTG
>CAYYPL010000128.1:0-1186 GCA_964473555.1 uncultured Chitinophagales bacterium | reverse complement strand
TTTCTGAAGCCATGACTGCCGCGCCTTTCTTCACTCGTGTCATCCATCAATGCCGCGTCGAGTGGCGGCATCAGCGGTTCATGGTGCTGCTGTGGCTGCTCGTGCTTGCCCTGCGCCAGTGGCAGCGGGTTTATGAGACGAAAACTCGAACCTCTCTGATCTCCTATTGGGACCTCGATCTCTTGCTGGCGGTCACGCCAATGCTGATGGCCGCCGCTGTGGTGTGGCGCTGCGTTAGCGCGGACTCACCTTCAAACACGGACACCTTCAGCCTCACGCGACCGGTGGGACAGTCTGCGCTGTGGTGTGGGAAGCTACTTTTCGTTTTCACCGCGGTGATGTTGCCGCTGCTCCTCGTGCTGAGCCACGGCTGGCGTGGCTTTGGCCTCGGTGCGGCCCAATGGGCGGCCATGAGCGGCGCGGTGCTGCTCGCGGGTGGTCTGTTCTGCGCCCTGGCGGGCGGAGTGACTGCGCTGGCTTCGTCCTCGCGTCAGGTGATCGCCCTGGCAGTGCTTTCGCTGGTCGGTGCGGGCGTGTGGCTGGCCATGCAGGAGAGATGGTCCGTGCCGGAGTCCATCACGCCTGAATCACAACGCGTGCAGCTTTGCGGCAGCCTCGTCGCGGGGGGCTTGGCACTCGTGGGCCTCTCCGCAGCCTGGTGGTGCGCCACAGTGCCGAGGCGGCGATTCCGCGCGGCGGGCCTGTTGCTCGGAACGCTGCTTGTTTCAGCCTGGATCGACCACACTTGGCGCACGGAGTGGATCACGCGACCCGAGAAAAAATACGCCAACGCCTCCAAACTCGCTTTGAAGTTCGGCAAGGCCGATCCGGCGGACAAAACGCCCAGACGCGGCCTCTGGCCCACGTTGCGCCTCACCGGCCTCGGCAAAGATGAGGTCGTCAGCATCCTGGAATTCGCGCCTGTTCGTGAAAACGAGCCCTGGCCGCCCGAGGGCAGCCACACGGACATCCCGAGCACCGAACGCGGCTACGGCTCATGGCTGCATCACGACCACACGCGGGCGCTTTTCAAGCACTACCCCGCCACCACACTCTGGCGGGATCAAATCCATAACGATGCGGTGTACAACGGCCGCAAGACGCTCGATGCGCTGCTGCAAAGCATGCGCCTGAAACGCGAGGATGCCATCCAGCGCCCCTGGCGGCTGCGGATCGTCGTGCATGA
>CAYYPL010000127.1:0-1190 GCA_964473555.1 uncultured Chitinophagales bacterium | reverse complement strand
CATGGCAAAAGAACAATTTCAACGCACTAAGCCGCACGTAAACATAGGCACGATTGGTCACGTTGACCACGGCAAGACGACATTGACTGCTGCGATCACCAAGGTATTGTCTGCAAAGTTTGGTGGCCAGGCTAAGAATTTTGACGAGATCGACAACGCTCCGGAAGAGCGTGAGCGCGGGATCACCATCTCTACAGCACACGTTGAGTACGAGACGGGCAACCGTCACTATGCGCACGTTGACTGTCCGGGTCACGCGGACTATGTGAAGAACATGGTTACGGGTGCTGCCCAGATGGACGGGGCGATCATCGTGGTTGCTGCCACTGACGGACCGATGCCACAGACCCGTGAGCACATTCTGTTGGCTCGTCAGGTAGGGGTACCCTCCCTGGTGGTATTCATGAACAAAGTGGACCTGGTAGACGATGAAGAACTCATCGACCTGGTGGAGCTGGAAGTTCGTGAGCTCCTGAGCAAGTATGAGTTTCCTGGCGACGACATTCCTGTGGTCAAAGGATCTGCCCTGGGCGCGCTGAACGGCGAGGCCAAGTGGGAAGAGAAGATCCTTGAGTTGATGCAGGCGGTGGATGATTTTATCCCGACTCCGGCGCGTGCCGTAGACAAGCCGTTTTTGATGCCGGTTGAGGACGTGTTCTCGATCACGGGTCGTGGAACGGTTGCTACCGGTCGTATCGAGCGTGGGATCGTGAAGGTGAACGAAGAAGTTGACATCGTGGGCATGCGTGAGGACAAGATGAAGTCGGTAGTGACGGGTATCGAGATGTTCCGCAAGTTGCTCAACGAGGGACAAGCGGGCGACAACGCGGGATTGTTGCTTCGTGGTATCGACAAGAACGACATCATGCGTGGCATGGTAATCTGTAAGCCAAACTCGATCACTCCACACACGGAGTTTACCTGTGAGGTGTACGTGTTGAGCAAAGATGAAGGTGGACGTCACACGCCGTTCTTCAAGGGCTACCGTCCGCAGTTTTATTTCCGTACCACAGACGTGACCGGAATCTGTGAGCTTCCAGAGGGTGTGGAGATGGTAATGCCGGGTGACAACGTGGCATTGACTGTAGATTTGATCAACCCGATCGCTATGGAAGAGGGTCTGCGCTTCGCTATCCGTGAGGGTGGACGTACCGTAGGTGCCGGTGTCGTAACTAAAATTCTGAAGTAAT
>CAYYPL010000126.1:0-1191 GCA_964473555.1 uncultured Chitinophagales bacterium | reverse complement strand
CCGGAGCCTGCGCCGACGTGATGTACCCAGCCGGGTTCGTGTCCAGATACGCCCCAAGCCCCGCAGCCGTGATCGTGACCACCCCAGTCCCGCCGTTGACCGACTGGACCGGCGCGGCAGCAGCAGCGCGGGCGTCCGTGTAGTAGAGCGCCGTCCCCTCAGCGACGTTCGACGTGGTCAGCACGACCGTGCCCTGGGCGCCGTTGACCGACTGCACAGGCGCGGCGGCCGCAGCCCCGGCAGCGTCCACGAACCCGGACGGGTTGCTGTCCGCGTACGCACCGACATCCGCAGCGTCCAGCACAACCGTTCCCTGCTGACCGTTCACAGAGATGACGCTGTCCGTCGGCACCGGCTCGTTCACCCACAGGCCAGCCGCAGAGTCGTAGGTCAGAACCTGACCGTCTGCAGGCGTCGTAATCCGAACGTCCTGCGTCTCCGTCAGCGCCGAAGCGAACGTCGGCCGGACGAACACCTCACCCACCTGCGCCGACCGGGTCACCAGCGCCGCCACCGTCACGATCGCATTCGGCGAGGTCGGACGGACCCGCGTCAGCCCACCCGGCGTCGCCGGGTCCGCATACAGAATGTCCCCCTCAACCCACCCGGTGTAGTCCGTCTTGATCTTGCGGACCTTCCCGAACGCCACCACATACCCGTCCGCGTCGTTCGGAATCGCCTCAGCCGCCACACCCATGATGGTCTTCGCAGGATGCACCGAAGCATTGAACAGGCGGGCCAGCAGCCGTCCCGACTGCCCCACCGTCCCACCGAACCCGACCACCGCACCCTTCGCGATCTGGCTGCCCGTCTTGTTCGACACCCGGTAGACCGTCTCCTGACCGACATGCAGGAACGTGTTGTTCACCCCGTTGAGGCCGAGGTCGACCGTGCCCTCCTCGGCGTTCCACACCAGCTCGCCGGTCGCAGGCTCACCCTCATCGGCAGCCGTGTCGAACTGGATGGCATCCACCGTGATGGTGTCCTGCCAGGCCGTGTCGAACGACGTCGCAGACTGCTTCACCAGCAGGTCGTTGGTCGCCCCACCGAACGGCACCCCCGGCCCCTGCGGCCCGGTCGCCAACGCCGTCACCACAGCGGGCACCGCGGACGGGACGGTCAGGGAGAACGTCTGCGCGGTGATCGGCTCCAGCGAGACCTTGGTGCCGACGACGTCGAGGTTGATGTTAG
>CAYYPL010000125.1:0-1196 GCA_964473555.1 uncultured Chitinophagales bacterium | reverse complement strand
GAGCCAGCGGTTGACTAGGTCAACGTCTTCGCGGGAGTAGGTGAGGGTGGTCATGGCTACCAATTGCTCCAGTCATGCCCGCAGCAGCGGTCGGCCTCGTACTCGCAGCGTTTGTCTTCGAGCCATTCAGCTTCTTCCTGCGGCGTACGCTCGCGGCGTACGTTGGTGCTGGCCGGCGGTGTGATGTCTTGCTCGCTCACTTCGCACCACCCTTCCAAGTCATCGCCGCACGGTGAGCCGCCAGCATGGTGTCGTAGTATTCCTTGCTGTCGGTAACGCCATCGGTGGCCATCAGCATGCGCTTCACTAGCTCGCGCGCTTGGTTGCGCTCCTTGACGAGCTTGAGGATCGGCGACTCAAGGACGAGCACCTCGGCGATGACTTGCTGTTCCTCGCAGATCGGCAGCGAGGGATCGTAGTCGCAGTCGGCGTTGCCGCATTCGCAGCGGTCGTAGGTGAGGTCGATCATTTGCGACCTCCGATCCGGTTGATGAATTCCAGCGCGATGAACACGCTGACGGTGAGGACGACGGCCGACATGAACGTCGAGTCGGTGAGATAGCTCAATACTTCGAGCAGGGTGGGTGTTGTCATACTTGTGGTGTGTTTTGTTGTTTCTCAGAATGTCCACATGTGTCCACATGCAAGACATTGAAAGTGCGCTGCGCGATGAAAGCGTCGAGTGCGCGCACGCTAATCCGGGTGCCACGCTGAGGGCCGACCTTGAATGCCGGCAGCTCGCCGCTTGCGATGAACCCGCGGAGCGTGGCATTACGAACGCGCAGAGCCTGCGCTGCTTCGCTGACTGTCAATGCAAGGTGGGCGTGCATTGCGTGGAGATTCGCAGACATGTGTGGACACTGCAAGACATTTTTTCATGCCCCATGGGGTCTATGCCCCATTTGACAAATGTCCGCAGGTGTCCCTAAGTTGCAGCCGCTATGAAAACCAACAAACGACTGGTCGGCGCACGTCGCTCCGTGCATGCCAACCTCACCGCGGGCAACCACGCCCGCCTGCTGCGCCATGCCGAGGCCAGCAACCTCAGCGCCAGCAAATACGCCGGCGTCGCGGTAGACTTCCTGCTCGACCTGGAGGAGGCATTCGGCGGCCCGCTGACCGAGCAGTTCCGGCGGATGATGGTCGGCTCGGCGAACAAAGCCCAAGTCGCCCTCAAGAAACTGCTGGCGTAAGTC
>CAYYPL010000124.1:0-1202 GCA_964473555.1 uncultured Chitinophagales bacterium | reverse complement strand
CGGCGCGAGGAGTTCCGCGAGCACCTCCTTGCCCGGCGTATCCGGATCCAGCCAGGCTGCGCGCTGTTCGGGTAGGACGGCGACGGGCATCCTGTCGTGAATCTGCCCGACGTTGTCGCGCGCTGCCGTGGTGATGATCGTCGTCGACAGCAGCCAGGCACCCGGATCCTCGTCGTCGGTGACTTCAGGATTGCGCCACCATTCGTAGAGCCCAGCCATCGCCAAGCCTGTGCCATCGGCCGGATGCAGGAAGTACGGCTGCTTGGGCGGCTTCTTGCCCGCCGCGGTGAGCACCCCTTCGGGAGGGGCCTGCCACTCGTAGAACCCGTCCGCCGGGAGCAAGCAGCGGCGCGATGACAGCGCGCGCCGGTACGCCGGCTTCTCCGCCACCGTCTCCGCGCGCGCATTGATCATCCGGTTGCCGATGGACGGATCCTTGGCCCAGGACGGCACGAGGCCCCAGCGCGCGACGTCGAGCCGCCGCGGATAGTGAACGCTCTGGCCCGGCGGGTCGGCAGAGCCGCTCCTGTCGGGCTTGCCCGGCTTGCCATCGCGGACGACGTAGACCTCGTTGGTGGGAGCGATGTTGTAGCGCGCGGGCAGGTCGGTCGTCGGTGGCACCTCGACATCGAATTCCTCGACAAGCGCCGCGGGCTCGCGCGAGGCGGCGTACCTCCCACACATGGGACCAGCCTGCCGCATGCCGATCGGCGATACCCTCGCGACGTGAGCGATGTGACCGATGCCTGGCTAGCACCCACGGCGCCCGGACCCGTCCGGGCGACCGTCGCCGTGCCCGGATCAAAGTCCGCGACCAACCGCGCACTCGTCCTTGCCGCGCTCGCCGATGGTCCATCGACGGTCTCGGCCGCGCTCGCCGCTCGCGACACGCACCTCATGGCCCATGGGCTCGCGGCTCTGGGCATCGGCATCGAGACCATCGGGACCGACGTCGTCGGCAATGTCGACTGGCGGGTGACACCGGGCCCGCTGCGCGGCGAGGCCCGCATCGATGTCGGGCTCGCGGGCACGGTCATGCGATTCCTGCCACCCGTCGCGGCGCTGGCCACCGGATCCGTCGACTTCGATGGGGATCCCCGCGCGCGTGAGAGGCCCCTCGGCCCGATGCTCGGTGCGCTACGCGCCCTCGGCGTCTCCATCACCGATGCGGATGGCTACCTGCCCATTCGCGTCGAGGGCAG
>CAYYPL010000123.1:0-1205 GCA_964473555.1 uncultured Chitinophagales bacterium | reverse complement strand
GCCGTCGATCACGGCGCGTGCAGCCCACCAGGTGGTCATCGCGGCAGGGTATCCGCGGTGAGCAGGTCGGCGAGCACGTCGGCGAGCGCGACACCGCCCGCCTCGCAGTCCGCGTCCTCGGCGTACTCCGCCGGCGAGTGAGAGATGCCGGTGGGATTGCGAACGAAGAGCATGGCGGCCGGCACACCCGCCTCCGCGAGCACGCCGGCGTCGTGGCCCGCGCCCGTGGCGAGCATGGGTGCACCACCCAGCTGGGTCGCGAGGGCTGCAGAAAGGGTGGGATCGAAGTGCTGCGCGGGAGTCCGCGACTCCATCGCGATCGTCGCGTGCAGCCCGGGCAGGTCGAGCAGGGTGCGGCCGATGGCCTCGAGCATTGCGTCGAGGGTGGCCTCGTCCTCGGCGCGCGCGTCTAGCCACCCGGTCACCTCGGCGGGGATGGCATTCACGGCATTGGGCACGCAGCGGACCTTGCCGACCGTCGCGCGTGACGCGTGCGATGCGCTGTCTCGCTCCGCTGCCTCGCGATGCGCGGCTTCGATTAGCCGGGCCAGCCCGAGCATGGGATCGCGGCGATCGGCCATCCGCGTGGTGCCTGCGTGATTGGGCTCGCCCGTGATGTCCACGCGCCAGCGCCCATGCGGGAGGACGGCCGTGCCGACACCAATGGCCGCGCCCATGTCGATGAGTCCGCGACCCTGCTCGACATGGAGCTCGACGAAGGCGCCGATGCGCGCGAGCCGCTCCGGTTCTGCGCCGAGTGCACTCGGATCGCGTCCGGCTCGGCGCAGGGCCTCATCCATCGTGATCCCATCGGCGTCGCGCAATGCGAGCGCGTGCTCAGGCGTGAGCACCCCCGCAGCGAGGCGAGATCCGATACAGGCGACACCGAATCGGCCGCCCTCCTCGTCGGTGAAGCAGGCGACCGCGAGTGGACGCCGCGGGGTGATCCCTCGACGCTTCAACTCAGCCACGGCCGCGAGGGCGCTGGCGACACCGAGGGGGCCGTCGTAGTTGCCTCCATCGGGCACCGAGTCCAGGTGCGAGCCCGTCACCACAGCATCGGCTGCTGATGAATCACCCCACCAGGCCCACATGTTGCCGTTGCGGTCCACCTCGAGATCGAGTCCGAGTGATGCGGCCTCTCCGGAGAACCACTCGCGCAGGGTGAGATCCGCATCGGTCCACGCGAGGCGGCGATAGCCTCC
>CAYYPL010000122.1:0-1244 GCA_964473555.1 uncultured Chitinophagales bacterium | reverse complement strand
AGTTTGCTTTTAGCGGGGAGGCATCGACTGGCCGAGAGGGGAGTTGACTAGGTTGTTGCGCATGATGCGCTGCCGGCGGGTGAGGCGGCGGATGTCATGGCCGAAGAGCGCGGACTTCACGGCGGCATTCATGTCCTCCAAGTCTTGGGCAAGGAATCGCACCTTCTCAGTGTCAGGCAGGCGGGCATATTGCGGGCTGGCCATGCGCCATTGGAACGTGCTCATCGTGTAGTTGCCCAAGTAGTATTGGTAGGCGCTGATCTGCTCGTTGCTCAGATTGACGTTCTCCCCATTGATGGCGACCGACCGCCCAACCTGGCGCGGAACCTGGCTGGTCTCGCCGGTGGTCTGCATAAGCCGGGCGACTTCTTGCAAGGCAGGGTTGGACTTCACGCGGCTGGTCATCGTGGGATTGATGAGCACGTTGAGGATGTTGTTGCCGGCGTATTGGTAACGCTCGATGGCCTGCCCCATGATGTCAAAGCGGGGCGGGAACTGATCGGCCACGCCGGGGGTGTTGGCCGCAATACGGCTAAAGGCGCGCTTCATGCCCTCGTCGCCACGGGTTTCGCGGACTGCATTGTCCATGAGCTGGTTGAGTTGGCGGACAAGCTGCGGGACGAACATCGACGGGATGCCCGATACGGTATTGACGATGGCATCCAGCGGCCCACTGTAGCCCCACGTCTTCATAAAGGAGGAGAGCCCCGAGAGAAGCGGCTGCTCTTCCAGTGACTTGGCCCCGGCGGCCAAGCTGATGGCCGCCATGCCCGCCTTGCCGGCCAGCCCCTTCTTGATGCCCTCACGGTCGTTCTCCTCGACCTGCTTGGCCAACTCGGCGCCGGCGGCGAAGGTGATGGCCAGCGGCTGCGCCCAATCGTAAGACACAATCAGGTCGCCGTCCTCCGGTTCCTGCTTGGTGTAGGTGGAGAACAGTCGCTTGAGGGCCGACAGGTTGATGCGGTAGCCGCCCAAGCCAGACGCCCGGCGCATGGCCTCAAGGTCATCGTCCTCCTCGCGGCTGGCCGTGACCACGCCCAAGGCATAGAGCCAGTAACCGCCAACAAAGAGCCCGCCACTGCCAAGCAGTGCTTGGGTAAAGGCTTTGTTGAACTGCTCCTGCCGGAAGTTGCCGCCGCCCTTGCCATTGGTTGCCTTGTAAAGCAGCGGGCGCATGCCCTCATAGAGTGCGTTAATCATGCCGAGCGGCGACCACTCGATCAGTCCGCGCATCGTGATGGACC
>CAYYPL010000121.1:0-1250 GCA_964473555.1 uncultured Chitinophagales bacterium | reverse complement strand
GCCAAAGGACAGATAGCGCTGCAAGTCATAGCCAAAGGCGGCCTGGAGTTCGGCAAAAGTCCAGTGGAACACCCTCAGCAGCTCAAACCGCCCTGCCAGACTTTCGGTCACCCCCGCCTGGATCTGCAAGGCACTCGAGCCCAGCAGCAGCACCCGCAGGCGCCGGGGTTGAGCGTCCCACAGGGCCTTGATGGTTTCGGGCCAGTTGACCACCTTCTGGATCTCGTCAATGACCAGCAAGGCGCCATCGCCCAGCAACAGCGCCTGCTGCCATTGCGCCAGCAACCATTGGCGGTCACCGACCAGCACGTCGTCGGCGTTGGCGTAGTGGTGGGGCCATGCCCCGCCCGCCAGGAGTTGCCGCACACCGGTGGTCTTGCCCACCTGGCGTGGCCCCACCAGTACCTGGATCAAGGGTTGCGGCGCCGCCAGGCGCTGTTCCAGGGTGCTGACAAAGGGGCGCCGATGGGTCATGGGGACGATGATCCCACAATTTACTAGATGAGTCTATTGTTTTTGATAGACCGATCTATTGAAGTTTCGAGGTCCATCGGGGCACTGAGCAACGAGACTTCCAACCTGGAGCAATGGGTCAGGAAGCGGCGTCGCGCCGGCCACCCACCTCGAACAGTCTCATCCGCCGACCCCTTGCCAATCAGCTTCCAGGCAGTTGTGCGCCGACGACCTTGGCAGCGCGCCGGTCGAATGTCCATAGCGGCAGTTCGCCAGCCTCGGTGGCCAATGCGATGTGCAGACAGTCAGCGAAATCTGCTGTTCCCTCTCGATATAGCTGCAGTGCCACTTCCAGAGATCGTTCGGACTGAAAGGACAGTTCTGCCGCCGAGAACAGGTCGGCGAGCACCTGCAGGACGTCGTCCTTGCCGTACCCGAAGCCGGCCCGCAGCACCCACTCCAGCTCAAGCGTGACGGTCACCGGGACGAACAGCGACTGGCCTTCGCTGACGCAGCGCTTGATCAGGCGCCTGGCCACGGCGAGTTGCCCGCTGTCGTCTTGAACGACATAGCGGACCAAAACGTTCGTATCCAGCGAAGGCATGCGGCCCTCAGCGCCAGGGATTCATCTCTTCCACGCTCACGTGCTTCCCCTCGGGGGCCTTGAGCATGCCAGCCATGTCCAGAATGGACTTCGTCTTGGCTCTGACGATGATGGTGCCGTCGGGCATCACCGACCAGACGAGACGCGTTCCTGGCTTGGCGTGCACGAGAGCCCGGATGTCTGCGGGTACGGT
>CAYYPL010000120.1:0-1253 GCA_964473555.1 uncultured Chitinophagales bacterium | reverse complement strand
GGCTAGGTCACCCGCACCCCGTCAGGATAGTCACTACCCTGACAGGATACTAGCATCCCAGTACCTAGTGTCCTGTCAGGATAGGCCCATCAGAACATCAGACATAGGCGCCCCATCGAATACCGACCTATCCTCAGACAGACAGAACGCCTCCCACTCCGTAGCCCACGGCGACAGGTCCTCCCAACCCTCGGCCTCCTCATACTCACCACACAGCCACTCACCGAAAGCCCGACCAACCTCATCAGACAGGCCACGCCTAGCCACATAGGTGGCCGCCATGCCCAGCAGCATCTCCTCGTCAATCATGATCACACTCTCCTCTCAGGTCTAGGACTGTCCTAGCCTGCCCAACCCCCAGACACAGGCCTAGGGGCCAGACAGGTCAGACAGGCCTACTCCCCCTCCTCCCGCATTCCCAGGGCCTCCACCATCACAGCGTGATGGTCCATCATCACCCGCTTGACGGCCATATCCGTATCGTGGGCCGCAGCACGCTCCAAGGTCACCAGATAATCGTGAGCCGTAGCCCAATCCCACGCCCAATACCCCGCAGGCTCAGGACACACCATGCAGGCCCGGCACACTAGGCCACACTCGGCCCCGCACCGATCACACGCATACACATATTCGGTCATGGTCACTTACCCCCCATCGGCAGGTGGCTCTCGCACACGTCGGTGTAGCCGTCCTCGGTAAGAGCCTGCCACCGGGCAGGCCCGCAGCAATAGGCGCACGCATACATCCCCCTCAGGGGCACAGGAAGGAAGACAGACACGGGATACTCCTCTCGTCTCGGCCCACTCGGGCCATACTCACAGGCTAGTGCCTAGGTGATACTCACACCACAGCGTGCACCCCATAGACAGGTCACGATTAGGTAACGATAACAAGCCAGGCCAGACAGCTACACAAGCCAGGACACAGGCCCCGACAGGCACAGGCACACACAGGCACAAGGCCTCGACAGGCCTCGACAGGCACAGGGTACGGATAGTCTCCCCCTGCCCCTGCTCCCCCGCGTAGCGGGGTATAGGCCTACCCCCTACCTATATGTATACACACAGGGTCGGGCAGGCCCTCCCCCTCGGGACTGGGAGGGGGACTAGGTGTGATATCCACATCACAAGGGTCTAGGTTAGGGTAGCCTTACCCTACCGTACACGCTTACAGGCTGACCCCAGGGTGTTAAACATTAGTGTACATATATATATAAATTATCCCTTTTTGATTGTGTGTGGGATTGTAATCCT
>CAYYPL010000119.1:0-1268 GCA_964473555.1 uncultured Chitinophagales bacterium | reverse complement strand
AAACCAAGCGTAAAATTATTGGCAGGGTATTTGTCGAGGTATTCCAGGATGAATCCAAAAAAATACAAGATGCAAAATGGCTTGCCCAGGGCACCATTTATCCTGATGTAATTGAAAGTGTGAGCGTGAAAGGACCCAGTGCTACCATCAAAAGTCACCATAATGTGGGTGGTCTCCCGGAATCACTTCATCTGGGAATTGTGGAACCATTGCGAGCGCTATTCAAAGATGAAGTTCGCCGGGTGGGCAAAGCCCTCTTGCTGCCGGATGAAATTCTAAACCGCCACCCCTTCCCGGGACCGGGCCTCGGTATTCGCATTATTGGCGACATTACAGAAGAAAAAGTTAAACTGCTTCAGGAAGCCGATCATATTTACCTTGAAAAACTGAAAGAATATGGCTGGTATGACCAGATCTGGCAAGCCGGAACCATTCTCCTACCAATACAAAGTGTGGGTGTAATGGGCGATGAAAGAACCTATGAACAGGTAGTGGCATTGAGGGCAGTAAGCAGCACAGACGGCATGACTGCCGACTGGGTGCACATTCCCTATGAAGTACTCGCAGATATCAGCAACAGCATCATCAATCGCGTTAAGGGCATCAACCGGGTGGTTTACGATATCAGTTCCAAGCCACCGGCCACCATTGAATGGGAATGAGCAAGGTGATTTTATATATGGCCATGGGAATTGCATTGGTGGTATCATCAATACAATCCCTTATCGCACAAAATCATCATAAGAAAAACTATAAAATTGCGCTGGTCCTTCCTTTTAAATCTTCGGGAAACCACAGTGCAGTAGGGGAAGTCATGCTGGATTATTACCAAGGATTTGCAATGGCTGCCAAAATGCTGGAATTGGAAGGTTTCAAAGCTGAAATCACGGTTTTTGACAGCGAAAAAGACAGCACTGCACTAGAAACCTTATTAAATAGTGGTGCACTTGATGATAAAAACATCGTGGTAGGCCCTGTTTATGCAGATAACTTGGTTCCGGTGGAAGCGTATTGCTCAAAAAAAGGAATACCCTTGGTTTCACCCCTTAAATATTACAAACCGTTAGTTTCCGGCACCGGCGTTATTAATTTTTTTACACCAGACACCCTTCGCGTGCGTGCCGCTTTTGAAAAAGCAGTCCGGATTTTTCCAAAACATCGTTTTTATGTGCTTTCCGATGCGAGTACACGCTCTAAAAGTGAGGTTAACCGAATTAGAAATACTGCCCGCAAAATGGGCTTTAACCAGATAAAATACGCTACATTGA
>CAYYPL010000118.1:0-1295 GCA_964473555.1 uncultured Chitinophagales bacterium | reverse complement strand
GACGAATCTGTAGTGCAGGACGTGACGAAACAGGAGCGCCCGTGACCCGCCGCGAGCGCATCGAGCAGGGCATCGCCGTGCGGCATGCCAAGGGCTGCCAGTCGCTGTCAGGTGCTCGCTGCAACTGCGAGCCCACCTACCAGGCACGCGCATGGTCGGCCGGCGCCCAGCGCGAGCTCAGGCGCTCCTTCAAGCGCAAGGCCGATGCCAAGGCATGGCGTGCGCGCATGATGTCCGGGCACGCCGACAGGGTCGCAGGGGCCAGCCGCGCCCCGGTGCTGGACGTGCTGGCCGAGCAGGTGTTCGACGCCGCCGAGGCCGGCACGCTCAGGAACCGCTCAGGCGATGAGTTCAAGCCAAGCGTCGTGCGCTCCTACCGCTGCAACTACAACGCGAACGTCAAGCCCTTGATCGGCGGCAGGCGTCTGAGCGCCATCACCAGGCGCGACGTGCAGGTGGTGGTGGATGAGGCCATCGCCCGCGGGCTGTCGCCATCCACGGTCAGGAACGCGCTGATGCCGCTGCGCCTGATCTACCGCGTGGCGATCCGCGACGAGCTGGGCGTGACGACCTCCCCCATCGACCACGTCGAGCTGCCGGCCGTGCGTGGCCGCCGTGACCGCTACGCGACCGCCGTGGAGTCCCAGGCGCTTCTCAGTGCGTGTGATCCTGCCGACCGCGCCATCTGGGCCACGGCGCTCTATGCGGGCCTTAGGCGCGGCGAGCTGATGGCGCTGACCCATCAGGCCGTGGACCTTGAGGGGGGCGTGATCCGCGTGGTGCAGGGCTACGACCCGCGCTCGCGCAAGGTCATCACGCCCAAGAGCCGCGCAGGCGTTCGCACCGTGCCCATCATCAAGGCCCTGCGCGTCCACCTGCTTGAACATCGGATGCTCACCCGCCGCCGCGACGGGTTTATCTTCGCCCGGCCCAACGGCCTGCCCTTCAGCCCCGAGTCGGTGACCAAGCGCAGCCGCACGCGCTGGGCCGACGCGGGCCTCACCTCGATCACGCTGCATGAGTGCCGCCACACCTGGGCCAGCCTGATGATCGCTGCAGGCGTCAATGCCAAGACGCTGCAGGAGATCGGCGGCTGGTCATCCATCGCCATCGTCTACGACCGCTACGGCCACCTTATGCCCGGCGCGCGCGACGAGGCCGCAACGCTGATGAACGACTACCTCGACCGGGAGACCGGAACGCTGTGACCGGGGACTCGCGCACCGACTCGCGCACCGTCCCGAAAACCCCTGCACAGGAGATTGTTCGGATGGGTCTTGAAAACCACTGGCCGG
>CAYYPL010000117.1:0-1296 GCA_964473555.1 uncultured Chitinophagales bacterium | reverse complement strand
ATTCTGGCGCTGTTTTACAGCACCCTGTACAAGCTCAAATTCCTGGCGTAAGGAGAATATTTTGGAACTGCTGAACCCCCTTGACGACGCAACGTTCACCGCGCGCACGGCGTCCTACACCGGCACTGCCGGCAACACCGGCACCTGGCCCGCAGGCCCGCAGGGCGTGGTGGTGTGGTGCACTACTGCGGCGTACATCCGCGTCGGCGAAAGCGTGACCGCCACCACTGCGGACACTCCGATCCCGCCCAACACGCCGATCCCGTTCAAGGTGCCCGGCGGCACCGGCGCCCCGTGGCGCGTGAGCGCGATTCAAGTTCTCGGCGGCGGCACCGTGTACGCCAAGCCCATCAACATCCAGTAACGAGGCGCTGCCATGCCGTTCTTTGGCGTTCCCATCCGCAACGGCCTGCCCATCGGCCTAGGGTCGGTAGCCGGGTTCGGCGTCCAGCAGTTTGACCCGTCCCAGTTGTTTGAAGGCGGCACCGTAGCCGGCGCTTGGTATGACCCCAGCGACCTGAGCACGATGTTTACGACGGACGCTGGCACGACGCCTGTGGCAATGCCGGGGGGCGGCGCCGCAGTCAGTGTCGGCCGCATACTGGACAAATCCGGTAACGGCAACCACGCCATCGCCTTCAACAACACCACTGCACGACCGGAATTGCGGGCGCGGGTGAATTTGTTGACGTATTCGGAGGAGTTTGATAATGGGGCGTGGACTAAGGTACTTATGAATACCACGGGCACGCCTCCGTGGGTTAATGTAGCTGTTGCTCCTGATGGCACAACTACCGCTGATAAATTGATTCCTAATGCAGGGTCTGGTTTGCCTTACGCGCAGGAAACCATCACTACTGTATCCGGCGTTGTTTACACTTGGAGCGTCTATCTTAAAGCTTCTGGCTATTCTTGGGTGTTTTTGGATGCTTTTGACGGGACTAACCACCGCACTTGGTTTGATTTATCAACAGGTGTTGTTGGAACAGTAGAAGCAGGCAACACTTCGACCATCACTGACGTAGGAAATGGTTGGTATCGCTGCACGCTTACTCGATCCGCAGGGTCTACGAGCATAGCTTACGCTGTCGCTATAGTGTCTGGCAACAACGCTTTGAACATCACTGCCAACGGTACAGACGGTGTGCTTGCTTGGGGCGCCGACCTACGCCCCGCCAACATCGGCGCCAACGTCCCGGCCTACCAGCGCATCGCTGACGCTCTGACTTACGACACCTCGGGCTTCCCGCTGTATCTGCGCTTTGACGGCATTGATGACAGCATGTACACGCCTGC
>CAYYPL010000116.1:0-1301 GCA_964473555.1 uncultured Chitinophagales bacterium | reverse complement strand
TCGCGTCGGCACGACGCAAGGCGTCGTAGAGACCGCGGGCGTAGTCATCAGCCGAAGCGGGCGCGAGCAGCCGGGTCGCGCCCTCGGGAGTGGGCACATCCGCCATCGCGATGATGCCAATGGCGTCGGCCTGCGTCCCTCCCACGATTGCGGCGTCGACGTAGGCCTCGAGTGCCGCGGGATCCGGAGCCAGCGCGATGCTCGCCGCCGGCGCGTAGTGGGACGGCATGGCCCCGGGCACCCGGATGCCCGAAGTCGACGCGTCGAGCACGGCCAACCCGGTCACCCGCTCGATGTCCGCAGCGCCAATCCGACCGGGCCGCAGGATCCGCGGCTGCGCGCCCGTGCAGTCCACGATTGTCGACTCGACGCCGACCTCACACGGGCCACCATCTAGAGCGAAGTCACCCGGCGCGAGCCGATCGGCGAGGTCGGCAAGCGCATGATCGAGCGCCGTCGGACTGACATGACCGAAGACATTGGCACTCGGTGCGGCAACGCCGTGAGGAGCGCCCGCCGGATCGAGCTCGTCCATCGCCCGCAAGACGGCGAGGGCGACGGGATGGGCGGGCACCCGGATTGCCACCGTGTCCTGGCCACCGGTCACCGCGTCGCTCGCGCGAGCGGACCGGGGCAGGACGAGGGTGAGGGGGCCGGGCCAGCAGGCCTGCGCGAGTGCGCGCGCGTAGTCGGGTACCTCGCCGACCCAAGCGCCAGGGCGTGAGGCATCGAGGTCGGGATCGGCGACATGGACGATCACCGGATGCGATGACGGGCGACCCTTGACCGCATAGATGCGTCCGATCGCATCGGGGTCGTCGGCGCGACCGGCAAGGCCATAGACCGTCTCGGTCGGGATGATGACGAGAGCGCCCTCGAGAAGCGCCGTCGCTGCGGCGCGGGGATCTGCGGTGATCACGTCGTGGCACCCGCCCGGACGTGACGCATCTGGTGACCGCCACTGCCGAAGGCTTCCGGCGGAGGGGAAGATCCGTCGGCGATGGCGTCGATCACGCGGAGGTTGAAGTCGCAGTCGGGGATGGCATCGGGATCGTCACCACGCAGCACGTCGGGGATCTCCAGGTACGCCGCGCGCGCCGCCAGATAGCGCTGGCGCGCGGCGTCGAAGGAGCCCAGGCGCCCGAGTAGAGCGGCCGCCTCGTGGGTGCACTCCGCGGATCGCTCGGGCAGTCCTGCCTCGGCGTAGGCGGCCGCGGCCGCGTCGAGCAGGGAGAGCGCCTCGACGGCTTCATGGGCATCGGCACTGCGGCCTCGCACGATGGCCTCGCCGTGGCGAGCAT
>CAYYPL010000115.1:0-1302 GCA_964473555.1 uncultured Chitinophagales bacterium | reverse complement strand
CCGCGCGAGCAGGCCATCGCCATCGCTATCAGCATGTGCGAGGGCAAGGCGTGGCGCGACGCGGACCCCGCCAAGGCCATCGGCGACGTGGACACGCGACCGACCGAGGAGATGGCAGACCTTGCCCGTCGCGGGCTGGAACTGCGCGCCGAGCATGGGCGCGGCGGCACCGAGGTCGGCGTAGCCCGTGCGCGGGACATCAGCAACCGCGCCAACCTCTCCGAGGAGACGGTCCGCCGCATGGCGGCGTACTTCAGCCGTCACCGCATCGACCTCGACGCCGAGGGCGCGAAGCCTGGCGAGGACGGCTACCCCTCCGCAGGCGCGATCGCGTGGATGCTGTGGGGTGGCGACCCGTCCGACCCCGAGGGCGCAGGCGCAGGGTGGGCGGCTCGCAAGGTCGAGGAACTGGAGCGCGCACGCGAGAAGCGCATGGCGCGCGAGATGATCATGGCGACCGTCGCCGAGATGGACCGGGGCTACACCACCGACGATGACGCCACGCTCGCACGGCTCATCAAGAGCGTCGAGGAACTGGCACGCCCGACGCGCGAGGCAGAGGCGGCGCTGCTTGAGTACATCTACGCTGACACGGACGACCTGATCGACGCCGACGCCGCGCACTTCGCCAAGGCGTTTGGACTCGACTCCCCCGACATCGTGACCAAGAGCAAGGAACCCACCGAATGACACAGCACGATCCGACGATCCCGCCCGCAGTCCTCGCCGCAGCGTTTGCGAAGAAGGCGAACGAGCGCGCGCAGCGCGCAGCCGAGGCCGCGAAGGCCGCGCGCGATCAGGCAGAGGAGACGCAGAAGGCGGTCGCCGTCATCAAGCAAGGTCCAGCGGGTCCGCAGGGCATCCCCGGTCCGCAGGGCGAGCCGGGGCGTGACGGCGCGCAAGGTCCGGCTGGCCCGATGGGTCCGCCCGGACTCAAGGGCGACAAGGGCGACCAAGGCGAGCAGGGCGAACCCGGCGAGCGCGGACCAGCGGGTCCACGCGGCGCACGCGGTCCCGCAGGCTCCGCGCCCGTGCTTGTGAACCCCGAGTTCGAGACGCTGTCCGTGCGCGGCAAGACGGTGCTAAAAGGCGACCTGCAGGTAGACGGCGACTTCGCGCTAGGCGATGACGTGACCATCAACGACTCGCTCGTCGTGGGCGGCACTGCGGATATCGGCGGCGCGGTCGCAATCACCGACACGACGCCTGCGACAAGCACGACCACGGGCGCGCTTGTGGTCACGGGTGGCGTCGGCATCGGTGGCGCGGTGCGCGCGACGGACGGGTTCATCGGCACCCCGA
>CAYYPL010000114.1:0-1311 GCA_964473555.1 uncultured Chitinophagales bacterium | reverse complement strand
CATGCGCCGTACGTCGGCACCTGGCAGCTCGTGCGCGATCTCGACGCGCTGCGCGCCGCGCTCGGTGAGGAGCGATTGACCTTCTGGGGCATGAGCTATGGATCGACGGTCGGGCGTGCCTACGCGCAGTACTTCCCCGACCGGGTGCGCGCTCTCTTGCTCGATGGCGTCATCTCGCCGCTGTCGACAATCGAACTCTGGGCGCGCGAGCACACCTGGGACGATCCGCTGGCCATCGACACCATGCTCGCGGCACTCGGACCGTCGTACCGGACGAAGTACGAGCGAGTGATGTCCTCACTACAGACCCGCACGCTGCGCTCGAGCAATGGTGGCACGATCACGCGGTGGACCGTGGGTCGCGACATCATCAGCTGGGCGTCGTACCACTCGACATGGAGCTCCGTGGCCAGCCTGCTCGATCGGGTCGACGCTGGCCTGCGCTCCCGCGACCAGGTGACTCGCCAGCGCGCGATCGATGACGCCGCCGCGATGTCCCAGGCGCGGACGGCGCCGGATCCCAAGGGCTGGTTCGACCCTCAGTGGACCTACGTCAACTGCGCGGATATGCCCGACCGACCCACCCCTGAGCGTCTCACCGAGATCGCCCGCGAGGGTGCTGCCGCTGGTGGCGTCCACATCGGGCAGTCGGCACTGCGGGAGGGAGCGCAGTGCGCCGGGCTTCCGCGCTTCGGCCGCGCCATCCCGCGCATCCTCACGCCGATCGCCCTCGACACACCCCCGCTCGTGGCCAATGCCGCAGCCGACAATCGCACGCCGTGGACGGCCGCGGTCGAGATGTCGCAGGCCTTCACAGGCTCGCGGACGGTGAAGTACGAGGGCACACATCACATCGTCTATGGCCGAACCACGTCGTGCGTCGACCGACCCATCACCCGCTACCTCGTCAACCAGAGGCTGCCGGGGCGCGACGTCGTCTGCCCGCTTCGCTACTAGTCGAGCCGAGTAGCCTCGCTCCGTGATCGAGGCGACCACCCTGCCAGCCGCGGTCCGTCGTGCCGCACGGCTGTGGCCGGATCGCACCGCATGGATCTTCGACCTGCGCGAGGGCCCGGAGCCGCAGAGCTCCACCACGCTCACCTTCTCCGACATTGCGGCGAGCGTCGATCGCATCGCCCGCCATCTGCGCGACCGCGGGATCCGCAGCGGCGACAGGGTGGCCGTACTGCTGCACAACCGCCCGGAGGTGCCGCTCACCTGGCTGGCCCTCGCGACGCTCGGTGCCACCGCGGTGCCGCTCGGCACCAAACTGCGCCACGACGACGCCGGCTGGATCCTGGCCAAGTCGCG
>CAYYPL010000113.1:0-1315 GCA_964473555.1 uncultured Chitinophagales bacterium | reverse complement strand
CCGACTTCGGCCTCGATGTGGTGGGCATCCGCACGGCGGATGTGCCGACCAAGCATGAGGAGAAGGCGGCGGAAAAAGACATCGAGTGGGGCAATGGAAAGGAGGCAGACGATGATTCTTCCATACCTTTTTGACACGGGAGCAGGACTGATGAAAACCTGCTTCAAGTGCCACAAGCACAAGCCGTTGTCGGAGTTTTACGCCCATCCACAGATGAGCCAAGGAACTCTGAATAAATGCAAGGAATGCACTAAGGCTGACGCCCGCCGCCAGCACTACAAAAACATGGCAGACCCGCAATGGGTCGCCAGCGAGCGCGACCGCCAGCGCGTGAAAGAACGCGCCCGGCGCGCCGCCGGAAGGGCTGTGCCAGATCAAGAGGCAAAGAATAGGTGGGCAAGGCGCAATCCGCACAAGGTGCGCGCCCAGCACAAGGCCCGCGCCGCTGTCATCAAGGGCAAGATCGCCAAGCTGCCGTGCGAAGTATGCGGTAGCTCAAACGTCCAAGCCCACCACGATGACTACAACCGCCCGCTCGATGTGCGCTGGCTGTGCGCCAAACACCATGCAGAGCATCACGTTCGCGTGCGGCTAATGGAATTGGGGGTGGCGGCTTGAAACCGTATTTCCAAGACGATGCCGTGACCATTTACCACGGCGATTGCCGACACATATTGCCGACACTTGGCCGCTTCGACTTGTTGCTGACCGATCCGCCCTACGGGATCGACGCCGACAATCGTAAGCGCATTTTAAGTCGCGGCAAGTTGGCTGCGGCAAAAGATTACGGCGACAGCCAGTGGGACAAGGAACCAGTGCCAGCGTGGTTGATGGAGTTGGCCCGCTCAATAACCGAAAAGCAAATTATATTTGGCGGCAACTATTATTCGCTTCCGCCATGCAAGGGGCCGCTGGTTTGGGACAAAGAAAACGGCGAAAACGATTTCGCTGATGGCGAAATGGCGTGGAACAACCTCGGCTGCGCGCTTCGCATCAAGCGCCATCTGTGGAACGGGATGCTGCGTAAGGGCGGCGAGGAGCGCCATCATCCAACGCAAAAGCCTTTGGCTGTGATTGCGTGGGCGCTTTCGCTTGCTGGAGATGTGGCAAGCGTTCTTGACCCTTGGGCAGGTAGCGGAACCACTGGCCGCGCCGCTAAAGACCTTGGCAAAACGGCGGTGCTTATAGAGCGCGAGGAACGCTATTGCGAAATTGCCGCGAAACGCATGGAGCAACAGGTGTTGCCGCTGGAGGTGGCAGCATGACCACGCCCAACCTCACCGGAATCCATTACCAAATGGACGAGAAAGAATAC
>CAYYPL010000112.1:0-1321 GCA_964473555.1 uncultured Chitinophagales bacterium | reverse complement strand
GTGCCCGCCCACGCCAGCACCACGGCCTCGCGCCACCCGATGCGCCCATCCCCCCTCCGCGACACCGCGGCGTACCCGAGGACGAAGACGATGCGTGAGCCGACCAGCACGCCCACCACGGCCAGGACGAGCAGGGGAAGCAGGCGCAAGTCCTCCCCCGGCAGGGCAAGCACCGTCTCAGGAAGTTCCAGGCCGACCAGGAAGAAGGCGGATGCGGTGAGGATGAAGGTGATTTGGCGCCACGCGGCAACTGATGACCTACGCCCTTCGAACCGTCGATGCGTGAGCATGGTGTTGGCGACGATGAGGGCGGTGGCCACGACGGCCAGGATCCCCGAGCCGCCAAGCGCCTCGGCCAGGAAGTAGACGGGGAACGGCGCGATCAGCACGAACGCATTGACGACGGTCTGGTCAGGACCACGACGTACCAGCCACGCGAGTGCGAAGCCGCCGCCGACGCCGACGAGGAGCCCGCCGATGACCGACTGCGCAAGGATGAGTGCGATCTCCCCACCCGACACCGTGCCCGCCGCCGCGGCCGCCAGGGCCACGCGAAGCAGGGTCAGGCCGGTGCCGTCGTTGACCAGGCTCTCGCCCTCGAGGATCGTCACTACGCGCCTGGGCATTGCCACGCGGCGCGCGAGTGCAGCCACAGCCACCGCATCAGTGGGCGCCAGGATGGCCCCGAGCGCGAATGCCAGGGCAAGCGGCAGCCCCGGGACGATTGCCGCGGCCACGGCCCCGACAGCGACCGAGGACAGCAGTACGAGGCCCACGGCGAGCGCAAAGATCGGCTGCCGGAACTTGCGGAAGTCGATGTAGGACGTGGACAGCGCCTCGCCGAAGACGAGGGGCGCAAGGATCAGCAGGAAGAGCTCGCCGGCTTCGTCAGGTGCCGTCGGTCCCCACGGCAGGAAGCCGATGACGATGCCGGCGACAAGCACCGGGATCGCCACGCTCCAGCCCCGCCACCGGGCGAACGCCGCCACGAGGAGCGCGACGAGCAGCCCCGCGACGAGACCCTCCGACAGCTCCGACACGCCTGCAGGCTAGCGGTCGCGCCCTAGGCCGACGCCTCCGCAAGCTCGCTGGGCGCCGGACACGAACACACCAGGTTGCGATCGCCGTAGGCACCGTCGATGCGCCGGACCGGCGGCCAGAACTTCGTGGCCGGATCGACCCCGGGTGGGAAGGCAGCCGTGCGGCGGTCATAGGCGTGGGCCCAGTCTCCTACGAGGCACTCGGCCGTGTGGGGTGCATGCCGCAAGGGGTTGTCATCCACGTCCCACTCCCCCGCCTCGACGCGCGCGATCTCGTCGCG
>CAYYPL010000111.1:0-1326 GCA_964473555.1 uncultured Chitinophagales bacterium | reverse complement strand
TGAAGACTATAATGTGCTAGGGCAACCTCGATACTTTGAAATTGAGATTCGTGCCAGTGATACCCAAAAAGAAAAACTGATTACCCTAGCCCACGAAATGGTGCATGTGAGGCAATATTGTCGCAATGAACTCAACGAGCAAGGCAATAAATGGTATGGACGCCGTATAGATGTTGACAATGTACCCTGGAATGAGTTACCATGGGAGATTGAAGCAAATGAACTCGGTTATCAACTCTACAAGGAATTTACAGAATGTCACAACAAGAAATAGAAGATATGGCTCACATGGTTGACGAGTTTTTTTATGAACTAATGATTGAAAATGAAATGTCTACATCGGTGCTCTCGGGTATCGTTCTTGCTCGATTAAATAGAATCTGTGAAGAAGCCGATGATGTAGAGAGCTTTTATAAACTGTTGAAGGTTGTTTCAAAGAGAGAACACGAAGACAGTAAATTTATGCATTGAGGAGAATTAATTTATTTTTTTAATTTCAATCCATCCTAAATGACTTTTTCTTTTACCATTAGATACGGAACACATTTTTGGTTGTGATATGTTATTATCTCTACAATATTTCTGTAAATTTTCAATGTAGAGTATCGTGCCATCTTTGTGGGTCATTTTATATTTTTTAGTCTTACCTTTATAATTAGGATTTTGCCATAACTTTTTTGTTTCTTCTATTCTCTTTTCTCTGTATTCAGAATTTTGCCACATTTGTTTATAACGAATAGAAGTTTTATTTTTATGTTCTTCCGATGTGAGTTTACTTAAAACTTTTTCACGATGAGTTGAATCTTTCCACAAATTTAACATTCTTTCTTTAACATGTTTTTTACTTTCCTCACTCATTTTATAACCAGATACGCCTTCGGCTCCTTCGGTCAAATTCAATAATATGCCACTTTTATTATCTTTTCTTCCGAACCAACGAATATATCTTCTCTCTAAAGCAAAAGCTCCAAGCTCAGAAAGATTTCTCTCCATGATAATTATTCTGTTTTTGTCTTTGGGAACGGAAACTGATTTGTGATGTTTGGCAAAAGCACGATTATTTTTGCCTTTGCCAATGTAGTATGGTGTTCCATCTTTTCTGATGTAACAATAAATATAAAAATTGAAGCTGGACATGTTATTCTCCTTTGAATGACTGGAAATGTCTAGAGTCCGTAGATGTTAGAGCATCGTGACGGACACCATTAGTTACCTATTTATAATGTAAGGAGATTTATTATCGGCATGTTTGACTACCTCAGATTCGAGGATAAACAGTATCAGACCAAAGATACACCTGAGCAAACAATGGACACCTACGAAATA
>CAYYPL010000110.1:0-1339 GCA_964473555.1 uncultured Chitinophagales bacterium | reverse complement strand
TCGACCACGGTCTCGTGCGCGCCGTTTTTGCCGGACGGGGCTTTGGTCGCGGACTTTTTCTCGGGCGCTTTTTTACCGGAGGCTTTCGGCTCGGGAGTTTTCTTGGCCGGTGCTTTTGGGGCCGGTTTTTCCGCCGCTGCTTTGGGCGCGGCTTTTTTCGGTTCGGGCTTTTTCGCTTTGGCCGGCGCGGGCTTTTTCTTGGCCACAGGCTTCGCTTTTTTCGGCGCGGGTTTGCGGAGCGGCTTTTTCGGCTTGGAGAATTTGACGGGCTTCTTCTTCGGTTTGGTGGCCATAGCGGATTTCGGTCGTCGGAGTCGCGTGCCGGTCGATTGCCGGCAACCGCGCCCCGGCGCGGATGGTGTCAGTGCGACCCGCTAATCTGGCCGATCTCCTGCATGATGTCAACAACCTCGGCCTGCAGGCGCCCCACTTCAGCCGGGGCCAGACCGGTCTGGCGGAGGCGGGCGGTGAGGGCCGCGCGGCGGGTTTCGAGCTGCTGGCGGCGCAGGGAGCGGAGGGTGTCGCGGGCAATGGCGGCGGGGTCGGCTGGCGGCCGTCCCATGAGGAGGGCGGCGAGGACGGACTGAGCCTCGGGAGACTGGGCGGCCAAAAATGTCTGCGTGGCGGCGGGGTCGGCCGGGTCGAAGTTGGCGCCGAGGCACTTTTGCAGCAGGGCGAGGCCAGGGCGTCCGGACAACACGGCGGTGTCTTGGGCGGCGAGCCATTGGCGGGTTTCGGCGCTGACCAAGGTGGCGTGGAGGAGGAGGCGGATGGTCTGGTCAGGCTCCTCGGTCGGGGCCGCCTCGTCGTCCGCGGGCTCCTCGGGTTCCGGGGCAGCGACGGCTTTGGCCGGGATGGCGTCGAGAAAAGCCTGCGGCGAAAGGGCGAGGCGCGGGCCGAGCCGGGCGGCGAGAGATTCGCGCGCCACGGCATCGGGGAGATTGGCGGCGAAGCCGGCGAGCTTACGGATGAGCGCGGCTTTGGACGACGCATTCTCGAGCTTTCCGGCGGAGGCCGCTTCATCGAGGGCGAAGTCGAAATAATCGGGCGCGCCGTCGACGAGGGCGCGGAAAGCATCGGCGCCGTTTTTGCGGATGAGCGAGTCGGGGTCTTCGCCCGCAGGGAGCGGTGCCACGCGCACGCCGAAGCCGGCGGCGAGCAGAATAGGAAGCGAACGCTCGACCGCGGTGCGGCCTGCGCGGTCGGAATCGAAACACAGCACCGCGGTTTCGGCGTAGCGTTTGAGCAGGCGAGCCTGAGCCGGGGTGAAGGCGGTGCCTTGCGGGGCGACGACATTTTGCAGTCCGCTTTCGAACACACGGATGAGGTCGAGCTGTCC
>CAYYPL010000109.1:0-1340 GCA_964473555.1 uncultured Chitinophagales bacterium | reverse complement strand
CCGGCGGCCGGTTGATCCTCATCGGCCATGATGGCGTCGGCGATCGCCTGCACGGTGGCCAGATCGAGCGTCCGGTTGAAGCGGCGCTTGGGGGCAGGGGGCATCTGGTTGAGCCCGAAGCCCAGCGCGCCCGCCCGGTCGTCGGGCGAGTGCAGCAGGTAGTCGATCTCACCGGGCTGCGCTTTGCCGAGATGGCGCTGAATGATCCGGCGCCCCCAATGGTCGGGGCTCGCATCGCGCAAGGCGCCGAAGACACCGCCCATCGCCACGGTGACATAGGTGCGTGGCGCCAGCTTCAACTCCACAGGGTCCAACGCCACCGCATCCGGGCGGTCCAGGTAGCGGCGCCCGTAGACGAAGCGCCCTTCGGGTACGCCGCGCCGGCCCACCGACAAAGCGAACCGGCCCGCGGTGACGGGCTCGGTTTCACCGGGCAGCGTGACATAGACGAAACACTCACCCAGCGCGTCAGAAGTCATTGCTCAACTCCGTCTTCGGGCGGGCGCGGCTGCGCTCACGTGCAAGCGCCAGGGTTTGCCCTTCCTGATCGCTTTCGGGTGAGGCGACAACGTCGAGCTGATCGAGGAGATCGAGCGCCCACAGCAGCGCTGCATAGACGGCGATGCCGGTCGAGGGCTTTCCTTTCTCGGCGTCGGCGACGGCGCGCGCGCCCGTGCCGATCTTCTCGGCCACCTCGGCGATCGTGAGGTTGCGCCGCAGCCGAGCCGTGCGCAGGTTCGCACCCAGCCCTTTCAGCGTCTTTTCGACGGCGTAAGGCGGTGCGGTGAGAAGCTTGTTGCGGGCGGTCATCGAGGCACCTCTTCTCGATCGCTCCGGTCGCCGCGGTCAGTGCTGTGGCGAGGAGGAGGTTTCAAAACGCTTTCAAGAGCATTTTGAATCATATAACAAGCTCTTGAAATCGTAATCTATGGTCGCATGCTACACTTCCCGAATACAAAGGGGTTCTCAGGTGATGTCGAACGAGCCGATCGTCAATGAAGTCCAACGCCGACGCACCTTCGCCATCATTTCCCACCCCGATGCCGGCAAGACCACGCTGACGGAGAAGCTGCTGCTGTTCTCGGGTGCGATCCAGATCGCCGGCTCGGTCAAGGCGCGCAAGGCCTCTCGGCATGCCACCAGCGACTGGATGGAGATCGAGAAGCAGCGCGGCATCTCGGTGGCGTCCTCGGTGATGCAGATGGAATTCCGCGACTGCGTCATCAACCTGCTGGACACGCCGGGCCACCAGGATTTCTCGGAGGACACCTACCGCGTGCTGACCGCCGTGGACGCGGCGCTGATGGTGATCGACGCGGCCAACGGCGTGGAGCCGCAGA
>CAYYPL010000108.1:0-1351 GCA_964473555.1 uncultured Chitinophagales bacterium | reverse complement strand
CATTCCTGCAGTCGGCCGGCTGGGGTCCGGACACGGCGTACCGCGATCGCGAGGTGATCGATGATGTCATCCGAGAGGTGCGGCTGGTCACCGTCATCGCCGACGACGACTAGAGGCCGAGCACGCCGGGATTGAGCGTGTCGTCCGGATCGACCGTGGACTTGGCTGCGCGCAGCAGGGACACACCCAGCGGGCCGATCTCATCCGCGAGCCAGGGTGCGTGATCGCGACCGACGGCGTGATGATGCGTGATGGTGGCGCCAGCATCGACGATGGCCTGCGTCACGGCTGCCTTGGCGCGAGTCCACTGTGCGATCGGATCACGGTGATCGGCCACCGCGATGACGGTGGTGTAGAGCGAAGCACCGGTGTCATAGGAGTGCGACAGGTGCGACATGACGTACGGCGTGCTCGATGCCGTGGTGAGGCTCTCGTCCAGGGCGTCCGTCACGCGCGCGTGCAGGTCGAGGTAGTCAGACCAGTGGGTCGCGGTCTCGAGGGTCTCGACCAGGTAGCCAGCATCCATGAGCGAGTCGCGCAGGTGCGGCCCATCGAAGCGATGACGACGCCAGGACTCCCCCGGCCCGTGACCGAGGGAGACACCGCCGTGTCGGCGCAGCGCACGCCACGTGGCCGCGCGCCGAGCGCGGACCAACTCCCGGTCCGTGCCCTCCCAGCCCAGGATCGCCAGCGCCGGCGTCGTGATGCGGCGCGCGCGCAGATAACGCTCGAGGGCAGCGCCCGCCAGACCCCGCGGACCTGACATGAGCAGGGTGGTGCTCGTCTCAGCCTCGTCAGACAGCCGCATCACATCGGCCGCGGCACGCGACTGGATCGCATCGCGGAACGCCTCGACTCCGGGCGCGAAGCCCGGTAGCACCGCCGCGTCGTAGATGCGCGTGGTCGGGGTGCGCCGTACCCGCAGGCGCACCTCGGTGATGACCCCGAGTGCACCCTCGCTGCCGATGATGAGTCCGCGCAGATCCGGCCCGGCAGCTGTCGACGGAGCCCGCCCAAGGTCGAGTGTCCCGTCGGGTGTGGCTACGCGCAGCGACTCGACCATGTCGTCGCTGCGCCCGTAACCGGTGGATGCCTGGCCGGCGGAGCGCGTGGCGACGTAGCCGCCGATCGTCGCCCGCTGCCATGACTGGGGCAGGTGGCCGAGAGTGAAGCCGCGCGCGCCGAGCAGAGCCTCGAGCACCGGGCCTGTGACGGCAGGCCCCACCGTGGCGATGCCCGAGACCTCGTCGAGGTGCAGCAGGCGACCCAGGCGCGTGAGTTGGAGCGCGATGCGGGGCACATCGGTGCGCAGGCCGCCGACGACGGACGTGCCCCCACCCACCGGCACCAC
>CAYYPL010000107.1:0-1374 GCA_964473555.1 uncultured Chitinophagales bacterium | reverse complement strand
TACCCGTAGTTCCTTGAGCACCGGTTGTACCTTGATTACCAGTAGTTCCCTGACGTCCTTGTATGCCCTGAATACCTTGACTACCGGTTGTGCCTTGGCTACCGGTTGTGCCTTGACTACCTGTTGTACCTTGATTACCAGTAGTTCCCTGACGTCCTTGTATACCTTGAATACCTTGACTACCTGTAGTTCCTTGACTACCTGTAGTTCCTTGAGTACCCGTAGTTCCTTGATTACCGGTAGTTCCCTGACGTCCTTGTATGCCCTGAATACCTTGACTACCGGTTGTGCCTTGGCTACCGGTTGTGCCTTGAGTACCCGTTGTACCTTGATTACCGGTAGTTCCCTGACGGCCTTGTATACCTTGAATACCTTGACTACCCGTAGTTCCTTGAGCACCGGTTGTACCTTGATTACCAGTAGTTCCCTGACGACCTTGTATACCTTGAATACCTTGACTACCTGTTGTTCCTTGATTACCGGTAGTACCCTGACGACCTTGTATACCTTGAATACCTTGACTACCCGTTGTACCTTGATTACCGGTAGTTCCCTGACGACCTTGTATACCCTGAACCCCTTGTAGTGCAGCTGTAGCAACTTCCGTCCATGATGTGCCTGTACCAGTAGACAAAAGTACTTTAGTAGAAGACCCAGCACTATTAGAACTATCATATAAAGCACCAGTAATTCTCGCATTGCCAACAATATGTAATTTTTCTGTAGGACTATTTGTTCCAAGACCAAGATTTCCACTTGTGCTTAATACAAAATCGTTTTGAGTATATCTACCAGCTACGATACTATCGTCATCAAAAACTTCGAAAATAGGAAGACCAGCATTATTATTAACGCTCATTAAACTTCCTGTTAAACTATCTACAATAGTAAACAAACTGCCATTGGTACCTTCTGCATTAAAAATAGTATTACCAGATGTTGCAGAATAAACGTGTAGGGTAGCGTTTGGGGAAGATGTATTAATTCCTACTTCTACGGCTGCATATAAGGTATCACCATCAAAGGTTAAGTTGGCGCTACCAGTTGGGTTATTAGATCCATCTTTATATACTATTTGATTAGCGCTTCCTGCGACTGGGCCGGTAATACCTTGTGTTCCTTGACTACCTGTGGTACCTTGTCTTCCTTGAGTACCTTGAATTCCTTGACTTCCCGTAGTGCCCTGACTACCAGTTGTACCTTGACTACCAGTTGTACCCTGACTACCAGTAGTACCTTGTCTTCCTTGAATGCCTTGAATTCCTTGGCTTCCAGTAGTGCCCTGACTACCTGTAGTGCCCTGACTACCAGTTGTACCTTGACTACCAGTAGTACCTTGTCTTCCTTGAATGCCTTGAATTCCTTGACTTCCCG
>CAYYPL010000106.1:0-1376 GCA_964473555.1 uncultured Chitinophagales bacterium | reverse complement strand
GCAGTGGCTACTACCCCGCACTCGTGGCCGACGCGCTCGAGACGGCGCTGGCGGGCGAGCCCCTCGTGGCCTATGTCGTCCATCACGAGGCGACTTTCGATCGCGATGAGTTGCGCCGCCACGTGACGGTGCTCGTGCTCACCCCGACCCGGCTCATCGTCGGGCATACGGACGAGCACGGCCCCGATGACACGTGTCCCCACCCCTACGCCTCCGCGTCGACCGAGGCTGTCCGTCTGGAGAAGGTCGACTCCGTTGTCGTGACGCGCGTAGCCGCCAACCCCGCGACCCACAAGGCAGGCGGACCCATGCGCGAGGTCGTCCTGACCATCGGCTGGGGTGCGGTCGCGCGTATCGATCTCGAGCCAGCCGGGTGCGGGGACAGCGAGTGCGATGCCGATCACGGATACACCGGCACGGCGAGCAATGACGACCTGTCGCTGCGCGTCTCGGAGGCCGCCGATGGCGGCGAGGTCGTGTCGCAGACCCTCGCCTTCGCCGCGGCGCTGTCCGAGGCCACGGCGGCACGCCTGCGGTGACGACGGGTTCACGCGGCCGCCTCGCTGCCGAGGATCCGCAGATCCCGGCTGCGGATCCCGGCTCGCTGGCCGACGTCCTGCCCTCCGCTGCCGGCCTGCTTGGCGTGACGCTGCCCGGACGCTCCGCGTCGGTGCTCGACGGTGGGCCTGCCGAGGCGGTCACCGTGCTGCTCGTGGACGGTCTCGGCTGGTGGCCATGGCAGCAGCAGGCGGATTTCACGCCGACGCTGAGGGCGATGGATCAGGGTCGACTGGTCACCACTGTCCCTTCGACGACTCCGACCGCGCTGGCGAGCCTTGGCACCGGCCTCGCGCCCGGCGGCCATGGCATCATCGGGGCGGCGTTTCGCCTGCCCGAGGACGGACGTGTGCTGCATCCACTGACATGGCGCGGGGATCCGCATCCCCAGGCCGTGCAGCCTGAGGCGACGGTGTTCGAGCAGGTCCTGGCAGCGGGGCAGCCCGTCACGCGCATCGGCGCACGCGACTACTCCGACAGCGGACTCACACGCGCCGTGCTCCGCGGCGGGGATTACATCGGGGCGGACACGCCCGATGAGATCGTCCAGGCCATCGCGAGCCACCGCAGAGGACTGGCCTATGCCTACCTGCCCGACCTCGATCGCGTAGGCCATGTCTACGGAGTGGACTCCACCCAGTGGCGCGACTGCCTGCGTGGGATCGACACGATGGTGGAGCGCATCCTCGCAGCGATCGATGAAGGGCATCGTCTGGTCGTGACGGCCGATCACGGCATGGTGGACTGCCATCCTCACTCCAAAGTGGTGATGGAGACGCTGCCGCTCTTCGACGCGGTGGTCACGGTCGCCGGCGAGC
>CAYYPL010000105.1:0-1379 GCA_964473555.1 uncultured Chitinophagales bacterium | reverse complement strand
CCGGGCGATTCGGGGCCGACATGCGCGTGAGCCTGGTCAACGACGGGCCGACGACGATCATCATCGACGTCGACTAGCGCACAAGTTCGTTGAGTGGCGACTTGTGCTGGGGACATGCCGATGAATCACCCCACAAGTCGCCACTCAACGAACTTGCAGATGACGTGGACTAGCGCACGAGGATGACCGCTTCCTGTGCAGCGACCATGTCGCCGGCGGCGGTGTGCACGATGAGGTCAGCCGCAGGATCCACGGACCGCTTGACGATGGCAGTCGCGATCGGGCCAAGCTCGAAATGGCGTGCCGATGAGCCGACCCAGCCGATCTGACGATCGCCGAGCATCACCGCGTCGCCGTGCGCCGGCAGCGACTCCGCACCGCCATCGAGGTGGAGCAGCACTAGTCGCCGCGGCGGCGCGCCAAGGTTGTGCACGCGAGCGACCGCCTCCTGTCCCCGGTAGCACCCTTTCGACAGGTGGACCGCAGGCCCGATCCAGCCCACCTCGTGGGGCAGGGTGCGGTGGTCGGTCTCTGCTCCCACACGTGGGGCCGCAGCCGCCACGCGCAGCGCCTCGAGCGCCCAGGTGCCGGCTGGCTCGTCGCCCAGAGCCCCGAGCACCTGCGCGCGCGGAACGATCACCTCACGGCCAACAAGGACGCCCGGTCGATGGTCGACGTACTTCGATGCGTCTCCACCGCGATCGCTGCCGGCCTGGCTCGCGCCGGCTCCAGCAACATCCATCGGCACCAGCCAGGTGACGCGGTCGCCGTCCACCTCGCGCACCGGCTGCCAGATCACGGCCCAGTCGGATGAGACGTCCGCGACCTCGACACGCAGCATGAAGCGCATCGAGTCGAGATACGCCACCAGGGCCTCGGCCGCTCCCGGCTCGACCGTGATCCACGTCGTGGCACCGTCATCGGCAAGGTGCAACTCGTGCTCGACATGCCCATGCGGGCTCAGGATCAGCGCGGTGGTGGACTCACCCGGGCCGAGTGCATCGAGGTGCTGCGTGGTGAGGCTGTGCAGCCAGGTCAGCCGATCAGGCCCGGAGACGGTGATGACGCCGCGATGGGACAGGTCGACGGCGCCGCGACCCTCGGCGAGCCGGCGCTGCTCGGCATGCGGATCGCCGTAATGCCACGGTACGCCGACATCCAGTGAGCCTTCCGGCGGCGGGCATGCACCCGGCAGGGCGAGGGCAGGGCTCGCGTAGTCACTCATGGTCGCGTCAACGTCAGGCGCCATCGGCACCTTCCCGGCAGGAGCGGCACACGCCGTGGATGGCCATGTGTCCGACGTCGGTGGCGAATCCCCGATCCCGCTCGAGCGCGCCGAGGAACTCCCGGGCACTGCTCGCCGGGATCGAATCGATCCC
>CAYYPL010000104.1:0-1393 GCA_964473555.1 uncultured Chitinophagales bacterium | reverse complement strand
AGCGAGTGGCCCATTATTTTGGCTTCCAGTTGGATGCTGTTTCTTTGGTGAGCAGCGAAACATTGAATCAGCCCGCTAAAAGACCGCCTATTACCGGGCTGGATATTAGCAAAGCACAGAGAGAATTGGGCTATACCCCGCACAATTTCACCGATGGACTTGCCTTGGTTGCAAAACAGGCAGGTTGGGAAAAATAAACAATACGCAGCGGCAATTTGAATGGCAGGATTACAATAAATTCCTTTCTGGCATCGCGTGTATTATATGACAAATCCTGTTATAACACACTGATTTTATTTACTTTCTAAACATAAATTAGTCGTACCTTGCACCCATGTCTTTAATGGATGTGAGGATTGAAGTGATGCGGTCAATGGAAAAAGATGTCCTCGGCTTTTCAGAAAAATACCTAATACCGGCCGAGCAAATTTGGCAGCCCTCCGATTTTTTGCCGGATTCCAGATCGGAAAACTTTATTTCCAAAGTGAAAGAACTGAAAGACTCAGCCATGGAGCTGGATTACGATTTCTGGATAGTTTTGATTGGCGATATGATCACGGAGGAGGCACTGCCAACCTATGAGAGCTGGCTAATGAATGTGCAGGGGGTAGATCAGGAACATGGAAATGCCTGGAGCAACTGGGTAAGACAATGGAGCGCGGAAGAAAACCGACATGGCGATTTGCTGAATAAATATCTGTATTTAAGCGGCAGGGTAAATATGCGGGAAGTGGAAATAAGTACTCAGTATTTGATAACAGATGGATTTGATTTGGGCTTGGACCGTGACCCTTACCGCAACTTTATTTATACCAGTTTTCAGGAGCTCGCCACCCATATTTCACACAAAAGGGTGGGTGAGCTGGCCCGCGAAAAAGGCAATCATCACCTGGAAAAACTTTGCAGAACCATCGCAGGTGACGAAATGCGGCATCATCTCGCCTACCGCGAATTTGTAAAAAAGATAATAGAGTTGGATGCATCGGAAGTGTTGAGGGTTTTTGCGGATATGATGAAGCGAAAAATAGCCATGCCGGCCAACCTGCTCAGACAGTCGGGTCAGGCAGTGGGTGAATCTTTCCAGGCCTTTGCAGATGCAGCTCAGCGACTGGGTGTTTACACTGCACAGGATTATGTCAATATCCTAAAAACATTGTTGGCCCACTGGAATGTTGGGGGACTTTGCGCGCTGAACGAAACGGCCGAAAAATCACGCGATTATCTGATGACATTGCCCACCAGACTGGAAAAACTATCTGAAAGACTGAAAGTCCCCACTGAATCCATACGGTTTAAGTGGGTGGATCCGTTGTAATCAGGGTTCTACTCAATCCTATAATGTCCGACCAATGGCAAAAAAGAACGGACTAAGGGCCGCTCTGTCCAATAATTG
>CAYYPL010000103.1:0-1393 GCA_964473555.1 uncultured Chitinophagales bacterium | reverse complement strand
ACCACGACGGCGACCTCTCCGCCGCCACCCGGCAGCTGCGCGCCGACGGCTACGGCGACCCCACCCCAACCACCCCCGACCTCACCGAATTCATCACCAACCCACCCACCCACGACCAAGCCGACAACCTCGAACGCACCAGCTGGTGGCCCCGCGACCTCACCGCAGTCCTCGCAGGCCACGAAACCGAACCAGACCCCAGTCACCTCCAACGCGACGACGGCCCCGCCCTCTTCTACGCCAACCGAGTCAACGGCCTCATCGGAGAATCCGAAAGCGGCAAAACCTGGGTTGCCCTCCACGCCACCCAACAAGAACTCACCGCAGGGCGACCCGTCATCTACCTCGACTTCGAAGACAGCGCCACTGGCATAATCAACCGCCTCCGCACCATCGGATGCAAAGACAAAGACCTCACAAACCTCACCTACATCGCACCCGACGAAACCCTCAGCACCCCCGCCAAACGCGACCTGGGCGAAACCCTCGCCAACGCCAACGCCAGCCTCGTCATCCTCGACGGATTCAACGCCGCCATGACCCTCATGGGCCTAGACATCAACTCCAACAACGACGCCACCCAATTCGCCCAACAACTCCTCAAACCCATCGCAGCCACCGGCGCCTGCGTCATCTACGTCGACCACGTCCCCAAATCCCGCGAAGCCCGCGGCAAAGGCGGCATCGGCGCCCAAGCCAAACGCGCCATGACCACCGGCTGCGCCCTCACCGTCACCGTCACCGAACCCTTCGGCCAAGGCCAAGCAGGGCGCCTCCATCTCACAGTCGACAAAGACCGCCCCGGCCGCGTCCGAGCCAAGTCCTACGCAGCCAAACACGCCGGCGACGTCATCCTCACCCCACACGGCGCCAACCTCCGCATCCACATCCAACCGAGCGACGCAACAGCCGAGCGCAGCACCGAAGACCGCAAACTCCAAGAAAGCATCATCGAAATTGTCAAAGCCACACCTGACATCAGCAGAAACAAAATCGAACAGGAATCCACAGGAAAAGGCACCGCAATTCGAGCCACCATCGACCATCTCGTCTACATAGGCAAATTGCAGGAAATCAACGTCGCAGGAGCTCGCCGATACCGATTTCTTGAAGACCTAGATGCACTGCCACCCTTTGCCATAGGCAGCGATGACTAGCTCGTCCCCACCTCGTCCCAACCTCGTCCCAACCTCGTCCCCACCCATATTCGCCCCAACATTGACTAACAACGGGATCCCTCACGAATCGACCTCGTCCCCTCGTCCCCGTCCTAAGACGGGACGAGGACGAGGACGAAGCGGGAACCTCGTCCCCACCTCGTCCCCAACCTTCACTGCATCCACCTGCCGCAAATGCGGCCACGTCATCCTCGCCGGCCAAATCCTCGGGCTCC
>CAYYPL010000102.1:0-1401 GCA_964473555.1 uncultured Chitinophagales bacterium | reverse complement strand
CAGGGTGGGTGGAGGTCTACCTGCCAGACGGGCGAACGACCCTGATGAGGCGGGCACCGATGCCCGACAACTTGCGGCCAGGGGATGCTGGATACCGTGCTCCAGGAGACGCTCCAGGCCAAGCAATGGCCGCGCAGCTCGGCTACCGCGACATGACTGTCGATGGCGGCATGCCAAGCTACATGCAGGGCTACGACTGGGGCGGGCCGGAACCCGGCTGGGCGAACGAGGCGACGGGCAACCAACGCACCGGCGCTCCGGTAATGAACCGTGACGTGCGTGCCGAGATGCCGGCGTCCATCGGGGACATCCAGCGTGGCGCATCCGGCGAGATGGAGGTCGTCCCAAACATTAATCAGAGAGTGCCGTCGCTTCGACAAGGCCCAAACGGACCAGTCTGGGTGTACGACTACAAACCAGAGAACCTCACCAGGGTTCGCGAGCGCGCCGCAGCCCAGAAGGACGAACTCCAGCTGCGTCGCATGGCGTCCCGTGCCGGCGTGCCGATGGCAGACGCCCGCGGCATGGTGGCAGGCGATGGTGGGAGAGCCGGCGGCATTCAGCAACTGCGCGACCTAGCACTGGACAGGCAAAACCAGGACCGTGAAGCGCGGCGTGAGGCCGTGCGTCGCCTGAACATGCTGGCTGGCAACAACCCGCGGGCTAACCTGACGAACGCCTTCGGCATGCTGGACGATGAGCAGCAGCAGCAAGCGGTGCTGGGGGCGATGTTCCCTGGCGGCGCAACGCCGCTGGACGTGGTGCAGGCCAGGGCCATGGCGGAGGCGCGGCTAAATTCCAATCAGGCGCTAGCTGACCCGATTGCGCAGCAACTACGCGCACAGCAACTGCGGCAGTCAGACCCAGCTGCGGCTGGCGCTTCCGATATCGCAGAAAAGAAATACGAGTCGCCAGAGGCAAGGGCGGAATTTGAGCGGCTAGCAGCCATGTTTGACAACAATTTAGTCGGGATGGGCTACGACCAGCGGGATGCTATGGCGGAGGCTTTGCAGCGACCACCTTACAACATGAGCCAGCCTGAGGCGGAAGAATACGCCTACAGGTACACCGCCCCTCGCATGCTGAATCCCGGTGGGGCGCCTGGTTCCCCGAACTATTTTCCTCCAGGGGCCTCTCGTCAGAACGCCCCGCCCGCTAGCCCGCCACCTCCACTACCTGTCATTCCGCCGAACGGACAGTGGCGGCCACCCGCCGGCATGCCTGGTGTCTGATGGTTCGCTCCCCGCTATACGACATCTACGATCCGTACGGCGTACTGGAGCAGCAGGCCCAGCTTGGGGTGCTGCCTGGTGATTCGTCTGGCGAAGGCCGCGACGTTTCCCTCTCGGACCTCATGCCGCAAGAGGAGCAGCAGGGGCTTCTCCGCTCCCTGGCTAACGC
>CAYYPL010000101.1:0-1424 GCA_964473555.1 uncultured Chitinophagales bacterium | reverse complement strand
CAGCCCCCAGACCACGCAGCGCAATCCCAAGGGCAAGGTCTGGACCCACCCCGTCATCAGCGGCGGAAAGCTCTTCCTGCGGGATCAGGAGCTGCTCTTCTGCTTCGACGTGAGCGGCAAGTAGTTCGGGACGCAGGCGTCCGCGCCCGGCTGTCTTTACACACTATTGACAGAACCCTGGTGGTTCCGGCTATGCTCCCCAGCAGCCATGAAAACCATTCCATTCTGCCTAGCTCTCGCCGCGCTGCTCGTTTCACAGGCCCGCGCGGAAACCTCACTGACGATCTACAATCAAAACTTCGGCGTCGTGCGCGATGTCGTGCCGCTGGACTTGCAGCAGGGCGTCAATCAGGTGCGCTTTGCCGACACCACCGCCCACCTGGAACCCGACTCCGTCATCCTGCGCGATCCGAAGTCCGGCGTGAACCTCAGCATCCTGGAGCAGAACTACCGCGCCGATCCCATCTCCTCCGGCCTGCTGCTCAATCTCAACGAGGGCAAGGAACTCGACTTCGTCGTGCGCGAGACCAACAAGCCCGACCGCATCGTGAAGGGCAAGGTCATCCGCAGCGGCTACGTCCCGCACGATCAGGGTGCCATGCAGCGCTACGGCAATCGCTACTACCAGAGCCAGATGGCCATGGTGCAGAGCACCGCGCAGCCCGTGATCGAGGTGGACGGCCACTTGCAGTTCACCCTGCCCGGCGAGCCACGCTTCCCAGCCTTGGCCGATGACACCATCCTCAAGCCCACGCTCGACTGGCGCATCCACACCGACAAAGCCGCCAAGCTCGACGCCGAACTCTGCTACGTCACTGGCGGCATGAGCTGGGAGGCCGACTACAACATCGTCTCTCCTGAAAAAGGCGACCTCATGGACCTCACCGGCTGGGTCACCATCGACAACCAGTGCGGCAAGACTTTCAAGGACGCCAAGCTGCAGCTTATTGCCGGTGATGTGGCAAAGGTGCATGATGGAGTCGATCCATTCGCTTCAGCGGGTTCGAATGCTTTCATGATGAGAGCCAATTCACCTGCCCCGACCGTCACCGAAAAAGCCTTCGACGAATACCACCTCTACTCGCTACCGCTCGGCACCACCCTGCATGATCGCGAAACGAAGCAGGTCGAGTTTGTCCGCGCCTCCGGCGTCAAATCCGAGCGTATCTTCATCTACGACGGCGTCGCCATCGATCAAAACCGCTACCGCGGCTCGCGCATGGAAAACATCCGCAACGATCAAGACTACGGCACCGAGAGCAATCCCAAGGTCTGGGTCATGCGCGAGATCAAGAACAGTGAGGCCAACCACCTCGGCCTGCCGCTCCCCAAAGGCAAAGTGCGCTTCTACCGCCAGGATGATGATGGAAAGCTCCAGTTCGTCGGCGAAGACATCATCGACCACACCGCACGCGACGAAACGC
>CAYYPL010000100.1:0-1425 GCA_964473555.1 uncultured Chitinophagales bacterium | reverse complement strand
TGCAATTCAATCAGAAACCTAAGCGTGTGCCAGTTCTTATCCTCTAGTTCTTCAATGTAGTTATCAAGCGTAACGCCGTGATCTTGGCGGGGTGTTGTTTCTTCCCGCTGCCAGGTTGCTAGGGTTTCGATAGTGTCAAAGAGTAATTCCTTTTTGTTTTCCTCTCTGTCTGTTGCATTGTTCAAGGTTTCAATAACAGATACAAAATTGTTTTCCTCTAACGCTAGTTGTATGTCTGTGAAAATAGTTTTCATTCTTCCCATTAGAACACGCCCTCGTATCTGACATAGATATTTTCGTTGTAGATAGAAGAGATTAGATATTGCAAGTTGTTGCTTGCTTCAAACGCCCTATCTATTCCTATGCCATTGCCTTTGATTTCGCCGTATTTGTTTTGTCGCATTCCCATAAGGGTGGCATACATCCAATTCAAATACAGAGACTTAACCTGTCCGTCTTGTTCGTCAAAGTAATACAAACGCATATCAAAAGCAAATGACATATTGCTTTTGCTAGTGCTCTTGATAGTTACGACAACAACGCCCTCTCTGTTTAGATATTCCTTTACATCCCAAAGGATGCCTGTTGCGTGTTTGTATTCTTGCTCTTTTTGTGTTTGCTTTGTTGCGGTGTTCATTGTTCTAGTTTCCTCTCTGTTAGTTGTGCCAGTGTGGGCTAGGTATGTCATAGGTATGCATTAGTTCACCATTTCGGATAATGTCGCCTTGTCTAATAAAAGTCACATAGACACTATCTTCGACATATTGCCAATCCCAATCGGCGTTTGTTTGTTCTCTGTGTTTGTTCCAAGCCTTTTGCATTAGTTCTAATGCGTTATCTTCGCTATCGCCTAACACAATAAATTCATAGTTAGGTGTGTCTAAGGTTGCTAGATACATCAGTTTGCCCCGCCCTCTTGTGCCTGTCGCTCTTTCCATAGTCTCGCCTGTTCTTCTATCTCTTGCTCTGCCTTGCGATCTAGTTCCGGCTGTAGCCCTGTTGCCTCTATCGCTTCATCTAAGGCGATAGCAATTCGGCGGGCGTTTGTATCTGTCATCTCTACATAGTCACATTCCCAAATACTTATCACCTCTTTAGTAAGTATCTCTAATGTGTTTTTGCTAATTGTTACTTTTTCCATTTCGGTTTCTCTCTTTCTGTTAGTTATCGCATTCGTGAATTAAGTCACACGCACAATCCCAACTCACACTTTTGTAATCGCAATTTAGACAACTGGCTACAGCGTGACCGCCAAAGTGTGCTGAATAAATTTCGACATTGTCGGGTTTTGGTTCGGTGCATTCTTCGGGGTTGTATTCCTGATTACCCTCGCACAAGTCGCAAAAAGGTGTGCAGTCAAAACTGCCTTCGTGTCTAGGGCATTCAATAATCATTTGCCTTTCCTCTCTTTCTTTATTGCCTTCC
>CAYYPL010000099.1:0-1427 GCA_964473555.1 uncultured Chitinophagales bacterium | reverse complement strand
GGTAATGTCCTTATCCTTGTGTAAAAATAGAAAAGGTGCTGTCTAAAGGTTAGATTTGGTTGTCATACCACTGATAACCCTAATCCAATAGAACAACACCTATGAGTCATAAAGTAAAACCTTCGCAAGTATTGAGCAAAACAATTCAAGATTTAATTCAAGGTCAACAAGGTAGCGAGGATCTGCTCACCGATTTGTTACGTCTGGGCGCTCAGCATATTCTACAACAGGCCACGGAGGCTGAAGTGGATGAGTTTTTGGGTCGAGGGTGGTATGAACGCGGTCTTCCCAAGGAGTCCCAGCGTGGGTATCGCAACGGGTATACGCCGGTAAACTTCAAGACGACCCAGGGACCGATCACCCTACAACGGCCCCGGGTTCGTGACACCGACGAACCCTACCACAGCGCCCTATTGAGCCGCATTGACCGGTTGGAGGATCGATTGGTCAAACTGGCCACGGAGATGTATGTACGGGGTTTGTCCACACGAGATATAGAGCAGACCTTAGTCGATGAACAGGGCGGCCCCATTTTGTCTCGAAGTGTGACCTCTCGTCTCACCGATCAGTTGTATGCTGAATACGAGCACTGGTCGACCCAGGATTTGAGTGGGTACGATGTGGTGTATCTATTTGCCGATGGGGTGTATGAATCCGTACGTCGGTACACCGGTGGACAGACTATTTTGTGTGCTTGGGGCGTCTGTTCGGATGGACGTAAAGTGTTGTTGGGTCTGAACGCCGTAGCCAGTGAATCGGCAGGATGCTGGCAGGAGTTCTTTGAGGATATGAAGACGCGTGGATTGGCACACCCGCTGATGGTGGTCAGTGACGGCGGTGGGGGCATCAAGTCGGCCATTGCCCAGTGTTTCCCACTGGCGGACCGTGGCAGGTGCATCGCTCACAAAATGCGCAATCTGGTCAACAAGTTACCACGCGACAAGCACGTGGTCGATCCGATCAAAGCTCGGTTGAAGGCGATCTACTATGCCAGTGACATAGAGTCGGCACAGGGATTATCCAAGGCTTTTATCCGACAGTATGCCCAGGCCTATCCGGCTATGACCAAATGTTTTGATGAGGATCTGCCGTCCTGCCTGGTACACCTTAACTATCCCCATGGGCATCGACGTTATTTACGTACAACCAATTTGATCGAACGTAGTTTTGTAGAACAGAAGCGCCGTACCAAGGTCATTCCTAACCATGTGAATGAACAAGGAGCCATGAAACTGGTCTACGGAACCCTGATACGAGCGGCACAGAAATGGCACAGAATTACTATGGATAAAGCCGATTTAATGTTACTAAAATCCCTAAGGCAAGCGATGTGCCAGCAACATCACATAAACTATCATGACACCCGAATCTCCTTTATATGGGCAGCATGACCTTTTTTGTTTTTACACAGATTTTGGGACTTGACC
>CAYYPL010000098.1:0-1435 GCA_964473555.1 uncultured Chitinophagales bacterium | reverse complement strand
TGCGCACCTGGCTCTCCCCCGCGACGGCCATCGGGATGCTGCTCGGCATGCTCACCACAGCCGCGGGCATCACGATCGATGACGCCCTGGTGGTGACGGTCACGCGGGCAATCGGCACCGTTGCCGCCCTGGCCATCGTCGCGTGGCTGATCCTGCGACCGGAGGGCCGCAGCCCCGTGCGCGGCGCGGCACTCGCCTTCCTCACCGTCATCATCCTCGGTCCGGTGATCCAGCCCTGGTATCTGCTATGGATTCTGCCGCTCTTTGCCGTCACAGGGCTGAGCCCAGTGCAGCTGCGCGTGACGATCCTGGTGATCGCGGGCTTCTCCCTGCATGGCATGGCCGAGTCGAGCTCGACAGCCGACAACCTCTTCGAATTCAGCGACGGCCTCGCGATCGTCGCGGCATTCGTCATCGTGGGGCTCGTGCTGCTCGTCAGTCCACGGGAGCGGCGCCTCGTGCTCGGCGGCCCGCTCGCCCACGGACTGCTGCCCGCGGCACCCGAGGAGCAGGCGCGTGCGGCCGAGAGCGTCTTCCGTGGCAGGATCGCCCCCCGTGAATGAGTGGGACGCCGCCGGGATCGTCGATCCGTCGTTGCGCGCCTCCTACGAGCGGTGCAAGCGACTCAACGCCGAGCATGGCAAGACCTACTACCTCGCGACCTTGCTTCTCCCACCACGCAAGCGGCCCTACGTCCACGCCCTCTACGGGTTTGCGCGCTACGCCGATGAGATCGTCGATGACCTTGCGTCAACGCTGAGTGACCAGGAAAAGGCGGACTGGCTCGGCCGATGGGGTGATGAGATCCTCGCCGATATCCGCCGCGGCCGCTCGCGCGATCCCATCGGCCGCGCACTCGTCGACACCGTGCTCACCTGGGAGATTCCCACCGAGCACTTCGAGGCTTTCCTGCACTCGATGCGCATGGACCTCACCGTCACCGACTATGAGACATACGACGAGCTCTTCGAATACGTGTACGGCAGTGCCGCCGTCATCGGCCTGCAGATGGTGCCGATCCTGGAGCCGACATCACCCGAGGCCTATGAGCGCGCGCAGGACCTCGGCGTGGCCTTCCAGCTCGCCAACTTCATCCGCGACGTCGGCGAGGACCTGCAGCGAGGTCGGGTCTATCTGCCACTGGATGAGCTCGCGAAGCACGGCGTCACCCGGGAGGTGCTCGAGCAGCGACAGGCGACACCCGCGGTCAAGGCAGCCCTAGCCGAGCAGGTGCGTCGCGTGCGACGCCTCGAGGAGAGTTCACGCCCCGGGATCGCGATGCTCGCACCTGATTCCCAGCCGTGCATCGAGGCCGCCCGGGTCCTCTACTGCGGCATCGTCGACGAGGTAGAGCGCATCGACTACGAGGTCTTCGACAAGCGGGCCAGCGTGCCGCTACGTCGCCGCCTTGCCGTCGCCGGCCCCGCGTGGGTCC
>CAYYPL010000097.1:0-1456 GCA_964473555.1 uncultured Chitinophagales bacterium | reverse complement strand
CCCACGATTGAGATGGAGCGCAGGGCGAGGAGCCTGAGGTTTCCAGCACCGGCAACCCACAGACCCCACGGAGCCCGGTCACGGAGGTCCTGGAGCTGCGTGGGCCACTCCGGATCACCCGGCACGACGTAGCGCGCGCCGATCCGCTCAGCGGCGATGCGGGCTGGCTCGATCCAACGCGTCATGGCTTCGTCCATGGAGGTGCCGGGCCGCACGCGACCGCCGGCGCCGGCCGAGGCCGGCAGGGGCGATACGCCGGCGAGAATCTCCTCGACCAAGGCGCCCGGCCCGAGCTCGCGGACGCGGGATCCCACGGAGGTGTCCCCCGCCTCACACCACTGAGTGAGGAGCAGCCGAGCGTCCCGCTCGTCGATCACGCTGCCCACGGCGCCTCCGATCCGCGCAGGACCATCGCCGTCGCCACGTGATCGGCGCCCGGGCGCACTGAGCCGTCGAGATCGGCGAGCGTCCATGCAACGCGAAGGACGCGGTCAGCACCGCGCAGGCTCAGTGTCGTGCGACTCAATGCGGCGCGAAGGATCTTCGTTCCTGCGTCATCCGCCGGATAGTGACGGCGCAGCCACGGACCCGGGATAGCAGCAGTGAGTCGCCATGGCACGTCAGCCGAAGTCCATCGACCGCCCGCACGTTCGCGGGCCTGTCGCACGCGGTGGGCAACAACCTCGGTGGCCTCGGGTTCCTCACCCAACTCAGCCAGGGACGGTCGCTCAAGGACCACGCGGCAGTCAATGCGATCCAGGATGGGGCCGGAGAGTTTCGTGGCATATCGCCGACGCTGGAGGGCAGAGCACGTGCAATGCGCGTCCATCCCGATCCCGTGGCCACACGGACATGGATTCGCGGCGAGGACCAGACTGAATCGCGCGGGCAGAATCGCTTGCGCGTCAGTGCGCGCCAGCCTCACTTCACCGCTCTCGAGAGGCTCGCGCAACCCGTCGAGAACGGGGCGCGAGAACTCGGGAGCCTCATCCATGAAGAGCACCCCTCGATGGGCCAGGGTGACCGCGCCGATCCGCAGACGTCCCCCCTGTCCGCCCCCGAGCACCGCCGCAGCAGATGCCGTGTGGTGCGGAGCCTGAAATGGGGCCTGCCGCACCACGCCCCCACGCTCGTGGCCGGCGATCGACCAGATGGAGGTCACTTCGAGTGCGGCCTCGTCATCGAGTGGGGGCAGCAGGCCCGGCAGCCGCTCGGCCAGCAGGGTTTTGCCCACCCCGGGCACGCCCACCATGGCGAGATGGTGACCGCCGGCTGCGCATATCTCCAACGCCCGGCGGGCCTCCGACTGGCCGCGCACATCCGAGAGGTCGGGTACGCGCGACCCGCACACGGCCGGCGCGGGCTCGGCATCCTCGGCAGTCGCCTCTCCACGCAGCACCCGGACCAGGTGTGCGAGGTCGCGCACTCCGCCGACATCCACTCCGCTGACGAGCGC
>CAYYPL010000096.1:0-1472 GCA_964473555.1 uncultured Chitinophagales bacterium | reverse complement strand
GATCCTCGTGTCTCCACCCCTGCGCTACACGAGCGAGGCCGAGCTCCAGCGATGGAACGACGTACCCGTCCCGGTGATCGTGCTCGTGCCCGAGGACGACGACTATCTGCGGCCTGACGCCGCACGCGAGCGGTTCGCCTCCGTGCCCCGCGCGCAACTCGTCATCGGCGAGGGGATGGGGCACCTGTGGGTGGGTGAGGATGCGGTGCGTACCGTGCTCGGCGAGGTCATCGCGCGGCTGCGCCCCGATCTCGGTGACGTGGAGTGGAAGTGGCCGGCCGACCGGGCGGCCCTTGAGGGAGCGATGGAGAGGTGGTCCGACCTATGAGCTTCGACCTGAGTGGCAAGCGGGCGCTCGTGACGGGTGCATCGCGCGGGATCGGTCGCGGCATCGCGGTGGCTTACGCCGCCGCCGGTGCGGATGTCGCGATCCTCGCGCGAAATGCCGACCTGCTCGCTGAAGTGGGCGCCGAAATCGAGAGCCTGGGCAGGCGCGCGGTGATCGTCACCGCGGACGTCATGGATGCCGAGGCCACGCGCGCGGCGACCACCGAGGCGATTGCGGGGCTTGGCGGGATCGACATCCTCGTCAACAATGCAGGAGGCAACTCCTTCTCGATCCCGGTGGCCCAGATGAGGATGAGCGGCTGGGAGAAGACGATGCGCCTCAATCTCGACTCCATCGTCCACATCACTCAGGAGGCGCTGCCCGCGCTGGGCGACGGCGGCGGTGCGATCGTCAACGTCTCCTCGGTTGCCGGGCTGCGCGGTGCCCCGACCATGGCGCACTACGGCGCGGCCAAGGCGGCACTCATCTCGCTCACGCAGTCCCTGGCCGTCGAGACAGCATGGATGGGTGTGCGGGTGAACGCCCTGGTGCCCGGGTGGATCGAGACCGACCTCACCGACTTCCTTCGTGCCAGTGACGATGCCGAGCGCGCTGCCCTATCCCGCGTGCCCATGCAGCGTTGGGGCCGGGTCGAGGAGATTGCCGAGCCGGCGATCTTCCTCGCCTCCGATGCTTCGAGCTTCATGACCGGCCAGGTCCTCGTCGTCGACGGTGGCCTCTCCGCGATGCCCTAGGCCGCGGATGGCGACGTACCTGCTGCTCCACGCCTTCCCCTTCGACGGCTCGATGTGGGATGGCGTAGCGACGCGCCTGCGCGCCGACGGTCACACGGTCATTGCGCCCGACCTGCGCGGCTTCGGCTCGGCGCCGCTTGGCGACGAATCTCCCGACCTGGATCGGATGATCGATGATGTCGTGCCTTTGCTCGATGGCAGCGCCGTGATCGTGGGCTGCTCCATGGGTGGCTACGTCGCGCTCGGCATCGCCCGCCGCAGGCCCGACCTGGTGCAGGCGCTCGCACTCGTCGATACGAAGGCGACGGCGGATGCCGAAGCCGCGCGAGACCACCGCGCGCGCGTCGCCGAGCTCGCCGAAGCCGGTGGCGACTGGAGCACAGGGATGG
>CAYYPL010000095.1:0-1476 GCA_964473555.1 uncultured Chitinophagales bacterium | reverse complement strand
GCGAAAACGTAGCCGGAGAGTACGAGCGAGATGAGGGCGACGCCACCGCGCACCAGCTCCGACGACACCGCCCGGTCCGACAGGTCGAGGATGGCCGACCCGATCATCAGAATCCCCAGCCCCACCGCGGCGTACACCAGCCGCCGGCGGTGCCGCCACCGGTCAGTCACGGTCCACATGCTCACGCAGCATCTTCTCAAGCCGGTCCACCGAATCCCGCAGACTCCCACCGCCGTTCGGCCGGAACTGCTCCGACACCTCGGTCACCGCCGCCTTCACCTCACGCAGCTCAGAATGGAACCACTCGTCCTGGTCGGCCAGCTCCCGCCACACCTTCCGGAACTCGTCCCCGACCGTCGCCCGGACCGCCTTCGTGAACGCTGCCACCAGCAGACGGCCTGCCCCGACCGTGGCGATGACAGCCCCGGCCCACGCGCCGACCATCAGCAGCGGGTCCATCAGGCGGGCGGGGTCGGCCAGACGACAGCATCAGGGCTGCCGAAATCCTGCGGGACGTCACGAAGCTCCTGCCGGTACACGGCCCACGCCTGCTGGTCCACCGGAGCGTCCGCCACCTGTGTCCAGTCGCAGAACGCGAGCTTGGCGTCACGCTGTTCACGAATGTCATCCCACGTGATGACGACAGGCGGGGCGATGAAATCTCCATCGGCATACAGCCACCCGGGTCCGACGGCGACACCGTCCGGAACCGGAACCGTCAGGCCATCAGGCGAACTCCAACCTTCCCGAGCGAGCACGACGTTGACGACGTTCGAGTCGCGGATGACAGCGATGCGGGCGCTCACGAGTAGAGCCTCAGAATCACGATGCCATCCCCTCCATCTCCACCGGCTCGACTTTGGTCGCCTGCTCTAGCGCCGCCGCCGCCGCCGCCGTAATCGCGGCCCGTATCGCCAGCCCTGTTGCCGCTGCCGGAAACAATAGGGGTACCCACGCCGAAACCTCCCGCCGAGGGGCCGGAAGGCGCGACATACGTTCCGTACACGCCGCTGGCACCATTGCCCCCCTGAATAAGCAGGTCACCGGCAGTACCGATACCACCTGTCGGGGTAGCCCCGCCCCCGCCGCCGCCACTTGCTGCGACAGCCGTTCCGAACGACGACGACCCCCCGGCAGCACCGGCGGTCGGGGTGCCCGCGCCGCCCGCGCCGCCCGCGCCGACCGTGACCGTCACAGCAGTACCCAGCGACGATGCCTCCAAAAACCCGACAGCAAGACCACCCCCACCACCGCTCTGCGCCACGTTCCCGCCAGACGCCGCACCGCCACCACCACCACCCCCGCCAACGGCGAACACTTCAACGCCACGCAAATACACATAGTTGCCCGGCACGAACGTTCCCGACGCCGTGAAGTAGACCGTCTCTTGCAGCGTGTAACCCAGATCACGCCACCTCGCCCCGTCATACACCGACAGCACGTTCGAGTCGTCCAGGTAGCTGACCATCCCCTCGG
>CAYYPL010000094.1:0-1496 GCA_964473555.1 uncultured Chitinophagales bacterium | reverse complement strand
CCGGACGCCTGCTGCTGGTCGCCCCCAACATCGTGCATGCCGAGCGCCAACTCGATGTCCCGCCCACTGACTTCAGGCTGTGGGTGTGCCTGCACGAGGAGACCCATCGCGTGCAGTTCGGGGCGGTGCCGTGGCTCTCTTCGTATTTCACCGACGAGGTGCACTCCTATCTGCGAGCACTCGACACCGATGCCGGGAGCACGATGTCTCGAGTCGTCGCGGGGCTGCGCCGTGGAGCGCAGGGATCGGGCGGGCTCATCGACCTCGTGCAGACCGAGGAACAGCGCGAGATCCTGGACCGCCTGACGGCGCTGATGTCACTGCTCGAGGGACACGCGGATGTGGTCATGGATGCGGTGGGCCCTTCGATCGTCCCGTCAGTTGACATCATCCGCGCTCGCTTCAACCACCGACGGCAGACGGCGGGCACCCTCGATGGAGCCCTGCGCCGGCTGCTGGGACTCGATGCCAAGCTGCGGCAATACGTCGAGGGGGCGGCCTTCGTCCGCGGCGTTGTCGATGCCGTCGGCATGGACGGCTTCAACGCCGTGTGGAGCAGCCCCGACAACCTCCCGCGAGGCTCCGAGATCGCGGACCCTCGGGCCTGGATCACTCGGGTGCACGGATGAGTCAGGCCGAGGCCGGGCTGCGCGTGCAGCGCGCTGTCGAGGCCTGCTTGGCGGACCTTCGCCCGGACGCACCCGTTCTGGTCGCCGTTTCCGGTGGCGCGGACTCGCTCGCGCTCGCGAGGGCCGCCGCGCGACTGGAGCACCCGATCAGCGTGGGCATCATCGATCACCGCCTGCAGCCGGACTCCGATGCCGTGGCCCTGCGCGCGGCCGAGGTGTGTGCACACCTGGGCATCGACAGCGTGTACGTCGAAGCGGTCGTCGTCGCCGAGGCGGGAACCGGACCCGAAGCGGCCGCGCGCGATGCCCGGCGAGCGGCCCTAGAGTCGATGGCCGACCGCCTAGGCGCCAGCGTGATCCTGCTCGGGCATACCCGCGACGATCAGGCCGAGACGGTGCTGCTGCGCCTGGCACGTGGTTCCGGAGCCCGCGCGCTGGCTGCGATGGCGCCGATCGCGGGGCGCTGGCGTCGACCACTCCTCGACCTCCCGCGGGATGTCGTGCACGCGAGTGTGGCGGACCTGCCTACCTGGGAGGATCCGCATAACGCCGATCCGGCGTACGCGCGAACACGCGTCAGGCATCAAGCGCTCCCCGCGCTCGTCGATGCCCTAGGCCCCGACGTGGTCGTCGGCTTATCGAGGTCTGCCCGCCTCCTGCGCGATGACGCCGACGCGCTAGACGAACTCGCCGCCCAGGCCGCGCTATCCCTCACGGCGACCGACGGCACCGTCGACGCGGAGGGGCTGCTGCTGCTGCCGAGGGCCCTGCGGACCCGCGTGATCCGCGGCGCGATCCTCGTGGCGGGCTGCCCTGGGTCGGCGCTGACGTCATCGCACATCGAGCGGGTGGAGTCGCTGGTGACGG
>CAYYPL010000093.1:0-1496 GCA_964473555.1 uncultured Chitinophagales bacterium | reverse complement strand
CGTGCACGGTGATCTGACGCATGTTGTGGGTCCAAATGAGCAGCGACTGACGCGGTCCGCACGAGCGTCCGTAGTAGTCGTGACCAGTGCCCTTGACGACCACGCGCACCCGATGCTTGCGTGCGAAGTTGACCGCGGCCTGGATGTCTCTGGCGCTCTCCGCGGCGACGGCATAGCCACTCGGCCTGGACGTCCACGCTCGGTACATCCCCGTCGACTGGGTCGCCCCTGCTTGCTCCTCGAGGTACCACGGGTTGGTGAACTTCGGCGGCACAGTGGCACCGGGCCTCAAATTGGCCCAGGGCTGCTCGGGTCTGATGAGTCGGCGCCCCACCTGGCTTCGCAATTCGCTCCAGACCTTGGCGCTCGGCCACTCGGTGTAGGGACGAGCGGCGGCGGGGGCGACTTCAGCCGCGCTCGCCGGGAGCGCGGCGGCCGCAGCGGCACCGGCAGTGACACCGGCCGCGAGGCCGAGGAATGTCCGCCTGGGCACGTGTGGGGTCTCAGTCATGGCACGTGCATAGCAGGGGAGGCACCGCCCGGTCGATAGCGCGGGGCACATAGCCGGGCTAGCCCGACACTGCGCACCACTGACCCTCTGGCACAGTTGGCCGCTCGCCGTAGGTGGAGGAGGTCACATGGGAGCGCTGCTCGCGCTCGTATCCAGCGTGGCCTGGGGTAGCGCCGATGTCGCCGGAGGCCTGGGCGCCCGGCGGGTGGGCAGCGTGCGCATCATCGCCGTCAATTACCCCGCGGGTGCGGTCATCCTCACGATCTTCGCCCTGCTGATCGTGCCCGGCACCATCGATCGCACCGTCGTCCTGCTGTCCCTCGCGACCGCGATCTTCGGCACCATCGGGATGATCCTGCTGTACGCCGCCCTCGCCCTTGGCCCGATGGGCATCGTCTCTCCGCTCACCGCGATCGGCGGTGCGGCCGTTCCTGTCGCGGTCGGCGTGCTGCGCGGCGAGCCGCTGACCCTGCTCTTCGCAATTGGCGCGGCCCTGGCGCTCACGTCGGTCGTCCTAGTGAGTCGCGAGTCGGGACAACATGCGCGCATCACGCCTCGCGCGCTCCTGCTCTCCGCGGGCGCGGGGCTCGCCATCGGGCTGTTCCTCACCGCTCTCGGCGTCGCGCCGGACGGATCGGGTGTGTGGGCGGCCACGCTGAGCCGCTGGTGGTCCACGATCGGCATGGTCATAGTCACGCTCTATCTCATTCGCCGATCCGGGCTGGGGTCGTGGCAGCCGTACCCCTGGCTGTTCGCCATTGGCGCCGGCGGTCTTGATGCCATCGCAAACGGGCTCTTCCAGTTGGCCGCGCAGGACGGCGAGCTCGCGGTTGTCGCCGTGATCGGCTCGCTCTATCCCGCGACGACCCTGCTCATCGCCCACTTCATGCTCAAGGAACGCATGTCGCTCATCCAATGGAGCGGCGTCGGTCTCGCACTCGGTGCGGTCGTCGCCCTCACGGTCTAGGTCTCAGACAGCACTGGC
>CAYYPL010000092.1:0-1498 GCA_964473555.1 uncultured Chitinophagales bacterium | reverse complement strand
GCGAAGTTCCAGGGCGTCGAGAACGCCGCGCGGGTGGCCGTGCTGGAAGAGGGCCTCTCGTGGACGCCGATCACTCTCCCGCTGCACGACCAGGAGTTCCTCGCCCAGCGGCGCTACTCCGCGCGGGAGATCGCGGCCATCTACGGCGTGCCGGGGCACCTGATCGGCGCGGAGACCGGCTCCTCCATGACCTACGCAAACGTCGAGCAGAGCACCCAGGCCTTCCTCGCACACGCCCTCCAGCCGTACCTGAAGGCCACCGAGGAGGCGCTCGCCCAGGACGAGGACCTCTTCCCGGTCGGCGGCCCTGACTACCCGGAGTTCATCCTCGACGCGATCCTCCGGCCCGACGCCAGGACGCGCGCGGAGGTCTACTCGACCGCGCTCGCCGGTCAGCCGTGGATGACGCCGGCCGAGGTCCGCGAGCGCGAGAACCTCGGGCCGATCCCTGCGGAGATGGTCGCCCCGGGCGATGAGACGCCCCTAGCGGACACGGCGGGGGCGGAGTAATGGCAGACCTCACCCCGACCTCGGAGATGGCCGCAGAGGCCGCGAAGGGCCTGCGCTGGTATTCGGCCGGGCGCGGCGGCGACGGACTCGTGCAGAACACCCTCCGGTGGGCACGGCGCATCGCCGCCCGAGACGAGCTCTCGCCCGAGCGCGTGGTCGAGATGCGCGCCTGGCACGCGCGGCACGCCGTAGACCTGGAGGCCCCGAGCAACTCCGACCCGAACGACCCCGGCTACCCGGGGGCGGGGCGTGTCGCGTCTGCCTTGTGGGGCGGACCACCGGCTCAGGAGTGGTCCGAGCGCAAGATCGCAGAGATGGAGCGCGAGTCCGAGGCGGAGGAACGCAACGCAACCGAGAAGGAGACGGACACGATGGAGCGCCGGGAGCTTTCCGGCCCCGGGTGGACGCCGCGGCAGGCGGCCCTATACGACGTGATCGAGCAGGTCGCCGAAGTGTTCGGGCCGTTCGACACCGGCACCGGCCCGGACGGCATCCACTACATCCCGGCGGCGGATAACCCGTTCGCCGCCGAGGGAATCCGCTGCGCGGGCTGCGCCTTCTTCCAGGGCGGCGGCGGGTGCGAGCTCGTCTCCGACGAGGTTCGCGTCGAGCCCGATGGCGCGTGCAAGTTCTGGATCATCCAGGGCGAGGACCTCTCAGGCGAGCAGGCCGAGGACGCCCCGGAGCAGATGCCCGAGGAGTCCCCCGACGTCGCGAAGCGTGAGCTCCCCGACGACTACCGCCTCGCGCTGGAGGATGACGTCCCCGCTGGCCGCGCGTGCGGGAACTGCCGCTTCTACGACGAGACGCAGCGCGACGGCGAGAACGCCCTCTGCACGCGGTGGTCGGAGCCGGTGCGCGGGGACTACTACTGCGACGCCTGGGGCGAGCGCGGCGAGGCCGACGACGCCGGCTACGGGATGAAGGATGACGAGGAGGACCGGAGCACCGCCGGGGCCGAGCGTGTGGAGTTCGCCGAGCTTCGCGC
>CAYYPL010000091.1:0-1545 GCA_964473555.1 uncultured Chitinophagales bacterium | reverse complement strand
ACGCGCACCCCAAAGTCAACTTCCAGCGCATCGCCGACCTGTGGTCCGTCGTGCTCGAAACACGGGTCACCCCCGAGCAGGTCGCCCTCTGCATGATCCAAGTCAAGGTCGCCCGGCTAATGAACCGGCATACGAGGGACAGCGTCATTGACCTCATCGGCTATTCGCTCACCCTCGACGCCTGCATGGAGGACTAATGGCCCAACCAGTGAACCTCTGGCTATCGCTGCGCTTCGGGCAGCTTGAGGTCAACATGAGCGCCGACGAGATCCACGGCTACGCCCCCGACGTGGCTAACGACATGGCCAAACACGTCCTGCATTCCTTCACCGAAGCCATCGGCGAACTCAGGGCGCACGGCGTCCTCGGTGTGAGCGAGGACGACAGCGACGAAGACGACGATGACGAGGAGGGCGAGGCGGAAGACGCCTAGCCCCCGACACGGCAGCGGCCCCCCAACCCCACAAGGGGAGGGGGGCCGCTTTGCTGTCCCTACTTCTTGGTCAGCAGCACAATCCCGGCTACACCGAACGCCACGGCGACAGCCCCAGCGCCCATACCGAACAGCGCCAGGATGCCCGCGAACTGGTTGCCTTGGGCCTCCAACTCGCCGAAACTGCCGAGCCACGACAAGGCCATGAGGCCGGCCACGGCCGCCGCGAACAGGCACACGATGCCGCCGAGGATGCGCCACGGTGATTTGCCTTGAGCCGCGGCGGGCACTGCGACAGGCAACCATTCGGTGCCCGTCCAGACATGCCCGTTGGCCTGGTCGCCCGGTTTGTACGTCGGTTGCTCACTAGTCATGTCAATCCCCCCGTCAGGATGCCCACGCGCCCACGGCGCGGTGGAGCTCGTCGTCGTCAATGTGAGTGTAGATCTGCGTCGTGGCAATCGACGAATGCCCCAACAACTGCTGCACCGCCCGAATGTCATGGCTGGCCCGGTACACGTTGCCCGCGAAATAGTGCCGCAGACTGTGAGCCGACCAGTGATCGGGCAGCGCCCGAGCGATCCGGCGGCCCATCGCATCGGCCGTCACCGGGGACCAGCCATCGGCCCCACGGAACACATACCCGCCGCGCTCCTTCGCCTCCCGCAGCGGCGCAGCCAACATGGGATGGATCGGCACCCGGCGGGTGCGGCTGCCTTTGCCGGTCACGGTGAGCATCCGGTCCTCAATGTTGTCGGCGTGAAGGTTCGCGATCTCCGCCCGCCTCAGGCCCGCGTAGGCGGCCAGCATGATCGCCAGCCGGTCCCGCTCCCCCACGCCCTCAAGCGCCGTGAGCAGCGCATCCTGAGGTGCTTCCTTGATGGCTCGAGGTGGCACCTTCACCGGCCTAGTCCTGGCCGTGGGGTCCTTCTCCACGACCTCGGCCTCCAGCGCCCATTTGTAGAACGACCGCAGGCTTGACCGGGCCGACATGCGCGTGGCCGGTTTCCACTCAGGGTTTTCCAGCCAGCCGATGATTTCCTCCGTCGTCGCCGTACAGAGGTCATGGGCGCGAGAAAACCGCTCTAAGTAACTGATTCGCAAGGCAATGG
>CAYYPL010000090.1:0-1564 GCA_964473555.1 uncultured Chitinophagales bacterium | reverse complement strand
GAGCCGATCCGCGAGGCACTCGACCTCGTGCACATCTTCGTCAAGGACTAGCGCGGGCGCTTGGCCCGGGTGCCCGGTGACGCGGCCGTCGCCTCGTCAATGAAGGCGACGACGCGCACGCTGAAGGACCTGCCCTTCTTGGCACCCACCTTCGCCCAGGCGAGATTGGTCGACGTCGCGGTCACCTCTGCGACCGACTTCCACGCCTTGGTGGCCTTCACCTGCACGACATAGCCATCCGGGGCTGGCGCGCCGACGGCGTAGGACCAACTCACCTTGATGCCGGCCTTGCTCGTCGCGACAGTCGGCTTGCCGGGTGCAACCGGCGCGGGCTCCGGATCCGGTCCCGGATCCGGGCTCGGCGCGACGGTGACGTCGCCGGACACGATCTTGGCAGTGTCTGGCGACGTGCCCTGCGACCACCAGATGCGCACGCCGCCGTCCGGCAGGACAACCGCATCGGGATCGAAGGCGCCCTGGTTGGGTGGGCCGGCGTACAGCGGCGTCGCCGCACCGAAGTCCCACTCGATCCCGTCGTCCGACGTGCCCACGTAGAGCTTCTGGAAAAACGGACCACTGGACTTGCCCGACGGGAAGTCGGCCGTGAACATCAGCCAACTGCCGTCAGCGACCTGCACGACCGAGGGGTCAACCATGTCGGTCGGGGTGAGCAGCGTGTTGGTCGGCGTCCATGTCAGCCCGTCCGGTGATGTCGCCATATATGTGCCGTGCTCGAAGCCCTCGCCACCGCGCACGTAGTAGAGCCGATACTCCGACCCGGTGTAGACGACGTTGGGTACGCCGCAGCCGAGATCATCAAGAAGCGTGCCGGACTGGGCGCTCCAGCGAATGAGGTCGGTCGAGGTCGCGTAGCGCAGTTGCTTGCCCGAGCACGGCTGGCCGGGGCCGGTGCCGGAGCGGTAGGCGTAGTACATCCGATAGGTGCCGTCGGGCAGCCGCACGACGGAGGGGTCGGAGTAGGGCCCGATCGGCGTCGACGCTCCCGGCACCGCGGCCCAGGCCTGCCCGTCCGCCGAGGAGTAGACGCCGACGGAAGGTCCGCCCGGGGTCGGCGGACCGCCGGTGCCAGGACCAGTCGTGTAGAGGTAGTACGTCGCTGATCCCTCGTCGTAGTAGACGTCTGGTGACACGCTCACCACCGACGAGATCGGCCCGGCCGTCATCGACACATCTGCGGGGGCCAGGGCGTGGGCGGGTGAGGCTGCGACAGCGAGAGCGAGTGCGGCGGCTGCGAGCGGGGGGAATCGGCGCATCTGCGGAGTCTAGGACCGGCGGGGCCGGTGTTGCCTCCCGCGCACCCCGTGAGATGCCTGCAGGACGGTCGGCGCCGCAGGCGCAGCCACCGAGCTACGGCGCGCCGTCGACCACATGGCCGCTAATCCACCATGCCGTCGACCAAGTGGCCGCCAATCCCCCATGCCGTCGACCAAGTGGCCGCCAATCCACCATGCCGTCGACCAAGTGGCCGCTAATCCACCATGCCGTCGACCAAGTGGCCGCCAATCGGTCGACGGCTCGCTGCGGGAACAGCCAATCGGTCGAC
>CAYYPL010000089.1:0-1565 GCA_964473555.1 uncultured Chitinophagales bacterium | reverse complement strand
AGTAATCGCTCACGTGTCCCTCCGTGTTCGTGCCACGTGACGTGTGGCGTCCGGCGTTACCCCGGCTGGAAAGGCGACCGTGTAACACTGCACTGATACTCGCCTCTTGAAGTGCTCTGGCGACCCATGCGGCCGGTGAACGCAGCCGCTTCGGCAAGGGCGTGCCTGCTAGTCCTCTCGTTTGAATCCGACTCCCGTGAACCGGCCTGCCTCTGTCTCTGCATTCCTCTCGGCGTCGCGAGCTGCACGCACGTCTGCCGGCAGCAGTGCCTCAAGCTCCTTGATGGTCTGCTGCTGGTCGTGACACTTGCGAACCATGTAGTCGAGCTGGTCGAGGCGTATCTGCAGGTACTCGCCCAGCTCTGCGAGCCCGTAGCTATGGAGCTTCCAGCGGATCTGCCCTGGCGTCATATTCACGCCGGCACCTCCTCGACCTCAGTCGTCAGCAGGTCGCGGCGGTCGTCGAGCATGTCGAGCAGCTCGTGGGCCTGCTCGCTCGTGTAGAAGCCCTGGTCTTGCCGCTCGTGCACCACCAGGGCAATGCTCTGGAGCTTCTCGACGGTCGGAGCCTTCGCGATCGCGAGCCGTGCCTTCTCCATGTCCTCGACGCCAGCGACCTTTGGCGGCGGCTCTGGCGTCGCCTGCGGCTGCGTCACGACCGGCGTGGCTGCCGGGTAGTCCTGCGCCTCCTCGGCCGTCACGAGGCCACGCAGAGCGTCTGCGAATGCGTTTCGCAGGGCGAAGCCTCGGGCACGCAGAGCCAGCATTCGGGCCGGATACTGTGCCCATGGGCCTTGCTTGCCCCACAAGCCAGCTTTCTTAGCGTCCGCCACCGAGAACCGCACGACGGTCGGAGCCGGGTAGCCTCGACGCTTGGCCTCGCAGATCGCGACCATCGCGTCGCCGTCGCCCTCGGTACGCTCGGTGACGTACTCGCAAACCGGCGACGCCTGCACGAGAGCGAGTGCGGCATCGCCCCAGATGCACGGCCGTCCGTTGATGACGGCGATGCTCTGGAGGCTTTCGAGCGGCTGCAGACCGACCTCGGCACCCTTCTGGATGGCGAGCATGCAGTCGGCAGGCTTGCCACGAAAATCCTTCGGCACGAATGGCGAATCGCTGGCGGTCTTGGCGAACCGCATCGCGTCATCGAACGTGGACAGTGCCAGCCCTCTCGGCTGCGTTGTGGTGAGCGTGGTGCTCATTGGTTTCCCCTCTCGTTTTTGAGATGCCCGCTGTCGCGTCGTGCTAGGCGGGTGTGTCCATGCCGGTTCCACCGGCTCCTGCCGCACGTGGCGTCCTGCCACGAGCGGTTCCTCAGTACGGCAGCAGTGCCAGGTCGACGACCTCGGCCACGAGCGAGCCCTGGCCGGGCTCGTGGTAGCGAACCGTGTAGCGGTCGCGGGTCTCGCCGTGCTCCACATCGAGCACGTGCCCGATGCGGATGTTCGCGTTGACCAGAAACGCGACGCAGTCGTCGGGCTCCCAGCGTCGGCGGATGCCGTCGTATGTGCCGGCAGCAGTGCGGCGTGAGCCGTAGACCTCGGTCATGCCGTCGATGGCGG
>CAYYPL010000088.1:0-1601 GCA_964473555.1 uncultured Chitinophagales bacterium | reverse complement strand
AAGGTATTATGTTTGAAAAGTGCGGCACAAGCTAGATTTCATATCTTAAAGGAGTTTATCGATTCCTAACCTTTAATAAGAAAAGCTTATGCCACGTACTAAAATTAATGAGAAATCCTTTGCGGGACAATCCATTTACATCGGGATTGACTATCATTTAAAAAGCTGGAAAGTGACCATTTTAAGTGAAGATTTTGAACTTAAGACCATGAGCAGGGATCCTGATCCAGAATCTCTGGTCAACTATCTCAAGGAGAATTATCCCGGAGCAACCTATAAGGCTATCTATGAATCCGGCTTCAGTGGTTTCCATGCCTGCCGAAAGTTGAGGTCACTGTCAGTAGATTGCCAAGTCGTTCATGCGATGGACGTTCCTAGCAGCCATAAGGACAGGCAACAGAAGAGTGACAAGTCAGATAGCAGGCGTCTAGCCCAATTGTTGCGGTCCAAGAATTTTGAGAGTTTGGATGTTCCTCCGGTTCACATAGAAATAGACAGAAAGCTTCTCAGGCAGCATCATTGTCTTTCAAAAGCACTGGTTGCTGAAAAGAATAGGGTGAAGGCTATTTTGAACCAATTTGGGATAGCCATTCCGGATAGGTTCACTTCAGGACAGTCAAAGAGCTGGTCTAAGATATATATTGACTGGCTCAGGTCGGTACCGGGTATTGATGAAAATTTACAGCTAATCATAAACAACTACCTGGAAAATGGACTCATGATCCGTCAGCAGTTGCTTAAGGTGATAAAACAGATCAGGGAGTTGTCCCAAGATTTAAAATACAAGGAAGATTGCAAGCTACTGACCACGATTCCGGGTATAGGAAACCTTGGTGCGATGCGGATTTTGTTGCAGCTTTATGATATCAAACGGTTTGCTACCATAGATGATCTTTGTTGCTATGTGGGGCTGATCCCAAAAATGTATGGATCAGGGGAAAAGATGGTGGTGGGAAAGCTGTCCAAAAGAGGAAGGAAGGACATCAAAATAATGCTTGTTGAGGCGGCTTGGATTGCAATGAGGAAAGATCCTGCACTTACAATCCGGTTCGCTGAGCTAACACTAAGAATGAACAAAAACAAAGCAATAATCAGAATCGCCAAGAATATTTTGGCAAGGATAAGACACCTGCTTAACCATAAAGTTGCCTATGAACTTGGAGTAGTAAAATAGCTTGTTGGACAAAAAGAATACAACACCTTAAAGCCTTGAAGAATCTGGAGGGGGACTAAACGTTTGTTTGTGACTGCAGCGCCTGAAAAGAAAGACTGTTCCACAAAGATTGCGTCCCCATCCTCTTTAAAATGAACGATACACTGCGGCGAACCATGAGTTTGACCGTTAATAGGAGATTGATTGAAGGGGTTTAATAATAAGGATGTTGTGATCTTTAGAAAACAAAAGAATTAACACTGACGCTTTTCCTTTTAAATACAAAGATAGTTTTGACCGGCCTGTTGTCAAGGCTATATGAACTCCGCTGCGCTACGGCCTTGACAACTGGCCGATCAAAACTGTGGATGCATTTAAGAGGAAAAAGCATCAGAATGGAAAATCTATGAAAAAATTTAGCGGTTCCCCTTGTTTTTCAACATAGGAG
>CAYYPL010000087.1:0-1605 GCA_964473555.1 uncultured Chitinophagales bacterium | reverse complement strand
ACCATTGCCGGATGCGTAAGCAAGCTGAGAACACGATCCGCACGAAGCGGACGGTTCTGGGTTTCGCTCTCGATATTTGGGGGAACATCCAGGTGCAGAACATTGAAGCTCGTCACGTGGATGTGTTCTTCTCGGCCCACCCTGAGTGGGCACCACGCACCACTAACCTGTACGCGCAGACGCTGCGCTCGTTCTTCAAGTGGTGCCGGCTGAACAGGCATTTGCCTCGGGACGAGGATCCGATGGAGATCTGGTCAAATGTTCCTGACGATGGCAGGGAGCGGTTCTACATTCCTGCTGACAGGTTCGCTGACCTGCTTGAGGTCGCTGAACAGAACCATCCATTGGACCGTTGGGTTATTGCCCTGGGTTTGTACACGTTGATGCGTGGTTCGGAGATCCGCACTTTGCGGGTGGATGCGTTGGTGAATGTCGGTTCCGATAATCCGATGCTGCGGATTTACCGACATAAGACGAAGGATCACGATGTGATCCCGATCCCTGGTGAGCTGGGGGAGGAGGCGGCTAGGTGGTTCCGGTGGTTGCGCTCGAGCCACGGCATTGAGCAGCCGTCGTGGTTCCTGGTTCCGCAGCGTGTGTTCCGTGCCCGTGCGTGGAACGAGGAGAAGGGGCGCTGGCTGTTCGCCACGGGTGACCACGGTGTGGATCCGGCGAAGCAGTTCAGGAACAACTATCTTCCTGTGCAGCGTGCCGTGGCTGCCCTTGGCATGGATGGCACGCGGGTTGGCGTCCACACCCTGAGGGCCAGCGCGGCACGTCACCTGTTCAACGAGTTGTCGTCTATGGGCTATGACGGTGCCCTGAGAAGGGTGCAGTCCCTGCTCGGTCACAAGAAGGCAGCAACCACGGAGACATACCTTGGGTTGAGTCTCGAGCGGGAGGCCAGGAACAAGCAGTTCTCGGGGAAGCTGATGTTCCCGTCCCTGGCCCAACCTGAGGCCACCATTGTCACGTTGCCTTCGGCGGTTCATAATGGCTGATGTGAAGAAAACTCAGGTCATGTATGAGTGTGACGTGTGTGGGGATCCGGCTACGTCTGTCACGGTCGGGTTTAGGGATGAGGTTCCGTGGACGGTGGATCTGTGTGTCGAGCATGCGGAGCCTTTGCGTCTGCTGGAGTCCCGGTCGCGTCGGTCGGGGAAGCCTCGTAGGCCGGCTGTTCGTGCCCCTAAAACAAAAAAGGGGGGTAGCCCGAAGGCTACCCATAAAGTGTCACTCAGTTAGAGGTTGCGAAGGCACCCCATAGGATGCCTCTAGAAGCCTCTGTGAGCCATTCTGAGGGGCGTAGCCCCCATCCCTGGTATGTGACTAGGGTCTGGGAGTTACGCCCTTCAGAATGCTTCTATTTGATTGTGTCAGATATTGCTTGCTATCAATTCGAAGAGCGCCCGAACCAGCGATCCAGCAGGGCTTTGATCCCTGTTTGATTTGACCTCATCAGGCGAGCAACCCTCCGGCGCTCCACCTTCAAGTTCAAACCATCAGGATCATTCTTCCTGCCGGGACTGTAGGACTTATGGAACTCCAAGGCCACCTTCGGATCCAGCTTGTAATGCTTCATCAGAGCAGCAGTCCCCTTACGCA
>CAYYPL010000086.1:0-1606 GCA_964473555.1 uncultured Chitinophagales bacterium | reverse complement strand
TAGCTGCGATGCCCCGGCAGGGCGTTGGGATTCTCCGCGCGCCATTCGCCTTCGCGCAGCATCCGCGTCTTTACCGCATCAGTAATGTGGCCTTGGCAGTGCGGACATTCCAGCCGCGCCGTCTCGCGCACGCGCTTCAAGTCCCATTGGTTCTGGTCAATGCGGCAATCGTCATCCCATTTCATCATCGGCCAGTTGAGCAAGGTCATCTCGCCGCAATGCGGACACGGCACCCAGTAGCGGCGCTGGTCGCCTTCCAGCCATGCTTTCCAGATCGAGCCTTCCTGCGTGGTGGGCGTCGAGGTCTGCACGATCAAGTGCATGGGGAACGAGGCCACGCGCTGAATGGCAAGCTGCACGGCGGCGGCTTCGCTCTTGGTCTTGGTCTTGTATTTATCGACCTCATCAAGACAGAGGAGCGATATGCTACGGCCTGCCAAATTGCCGGGAGAGTTCGTCCCGATGAACCACAAGTGCATCCGCGCAAAGGCTTGGTCGAGGTTCTTGAACTTGTCCTTGTTGCGTGGCAGTTCGGCGCGCAGCACGGGGTTGTCGTCAATCATCACTTGCCAGCGGGACTCGGAAAACGATTGCGCGTTGGTCTGGGTATCCAAGACCCACAGCGCCGGGGCAGGCGCGCGGACAAGGCGGTAGGCCATACCGACTTGAATGGCGGTTGATTTTGCCACTTGCGCCCCGCAGAGAAGCGCCATGCTTCGGACTCCGCTGGCAGGGTGGAAGGCGTCGAGCCATTCCCGCATATACGGATAGCTCCGCACGCGGAACGGCCCCGGCGACGAAGTGAAGCGCGAGGAGAAGGACAGATTGGCCTCTGCCCACTCGGTCACGCTCTGGCGCGGATGCGGCACCCATTGCGAGCGCCACATGGCGCGGGCGGCATCCTCTGAGTTAGGAATCCATCCGCAGCGCATTGCCTGTGTTGCTCAAGGTGGAGAAGACTTGCTCCAGATAGTCGGCCACGGTGTCGCGGGCCAGTTCGGGGTCGGCGGGGTTGGCCGACTGCGCCACGGCGGCGGGCATGGCTTCCAATAGCGCCCGCAGCTTGCCTACCTCCTCCGCGATGACGGCCTGCACTTGGTCGCGGTGCATGAGGGTTTGGGCCTCAAGCTCAGACTTCACAAGGTCGCGCTTGCGGGTTTCGTGGGCTTCTTCGGCGTCTTTGACCGTGCGGCTGGCTGCGGCTCGCTCTTGGATGCTCTGGGCTTTCTCAAAGTCATCAACGGCGATGCGCCGCAATCTGTCAGTCACGGCCAGTTCGTCGCCAAGTTCGGGAAGCTGAGAAATCCCGATGGGCGCGGGCGTGGCCTGCCGGGGCGCAGACTTGCCGCGCTTGGCGTTGTTGTTGATGCGCCGCCACTCCATCGCCGCCTCTACCGAGTCGAGCGGCATCCCGCGCTTTACGGCTTTGGCGACGGCTTGCTGGCTAACGCCTAATTCCTTGGCGAGTTGGGACTGAGACAACCGAAGGGCCACAACCCACAACCATTGTCAAGGGTTGTAGGCTCGCAGGAAAATATCGGTCTGGATCGGGCACTTGCGACAGAGGCGGCAAGGAGACTCCCTAACTGGGGGTCAACGACTTACG
>CAYYPL010000085.1:0-1646 GCA_964473555.1 uncultured Chitinophagales bacterium | reverse complement strand
CTGCTGGCCGCGACAGGCGTGCCCGAGGATCGCGTCAAGTTCCCTGATAACTATGCCTATCGCATGGGCATCCCGAAGGAAGCCCTTGCCGCGATCTACACCGCCATGGACGTGCTTCTCCAGCCTTCACGCGGGGAAGGATTCGGCATCCCCTGTGTAGAGGCCCAGTCAACGGGTACGCCGGTCGTGGTCAGTAACGCCACCGCCCAGCCTGAGCTCGTCGGCGACGGCTGGCTCTGCGAAGTCCAGCCCCAATGGGACGTCGCCCAGGGCTGCTGGTTCTTCACCCCGCAGGTTGCCAGCATTGTCGACAACCTCAAGGCCGCTGTCGCTCGAGGTCGGGGCCGGTCAGCGCAGGCCATTGAGTTTGCTCAGGCCTACGACGCCGACCGGGTCTTTGACGAATATTGGCGGCCTGCCCTTGACGTCCTGTTGACGCCGTGAAGGTCGCTTGGGTCACGCACCACATTCCGAGGGTGGAGGCGCGGCACTCCGCATTACTGCCGGGTAAGTACGCGGGCGGCGCGGAACGGAACACCGACTACATGGTGACGGCGGCACCTGCCGACGTTGAGGTCACCTACATTGAGCCGGAAGCCGCTGAGAGCGCCGCTGACGCCCGATACGACCGGGTGGTAGTCGGAGGCACCGACAAACTCTCTGAGGCCGCTATGAATTTCCTAGCGGGTCTCAAGCCGATTGTGTGGGTGCAGCACGCCCAACACCGCACCCCCGCGAAGGCCAACCTGTTTCAGCAGGCCGAGCGGTTTATCACCATGAGTCGGGCGCACCGCGAATGGGAAGCCGAGTGGACTGGCCGCCGCGACCTGTTTATCCACTCGCCCGTGCCGCCCGATTGCGTGCGACCCGCCGAAGCCAAAGAAGACTTCGCCCTATTCGCTGGGCGGGCACACCCGGCAAAGGGCAAGATCAACGCCCGCATTTGGGCGCAACGCAACGGTGTGCGCCTAGTCGAGTTGGAGAACGCCCCGCACGAAGACGTGCTCGACCACATGGCGCGCGCCCGCTACTTCGTCCACCTGCCCAAAGAACGCGACGCCTGCCCCCTCGTCGTCATTGAGGCCACCCTGGCGTGCTGCCAGATCATCACCAACCCCGCCCTCGTCGGCCGCCTTGAGCCCGGCGACCCCGTCGACATTCTCAGCCAGCAGCCCACCCGCTTCTGGAACATCCTGCGCACCGGAAGGCCCCTGCCATGAAGATCGTCGTTACCGGCTCCGCCGGCACCCTCGGCCGCCCCCTCGTCAATGAGCTGCGCGAACGCGGCCATGACGTGTGGGGCATTGAGCTTCAGCACACTGGCCTGCCGCAGACGATCCGCGCCGACGTCGGGGACTTCCGGCAGCTGCGGGCCGCGTTTGACCGCATCGGCGACTTTGACCTCGTTTATCACCTGGCGGCAGAGTTCGGGCGTATCAACGGCGAGGAGCACTACGAACAGGTGTGGCGCACCAATGCGATCGGCACTCGCAACGTCCTCGAGTTGCAACGCGAACGCGGCTTCCGGCACGTCTTCGCCTCCTCCTCGGAGGTGTATGGCGAGGCCGACGCCGAAGCCATTGACGAGCGTTACCTGCTTGAGCACCCGCAGCCACCCCTCACGAATGACTACGCAATCTCCAAGC
>CAYYPL010000084.1:0-1658 GCA_964473555.1 uncultured Chitinophagales bacterium | reverse complement strand
CAACGCCAAACCTCATCGGCGCCGTGCAAGGCATCAACGTCCTTTGGGACGGGCTCAACTCAGCCGGGGACTTGTGGCCCTACGACACCTCCTTCGTCGAGGTCCACATGGACACGTCGGGCACGGCATTCACACCGGGTACCGCCACGTTGCAGGGCCGTCTAGCACGGCCTGGTGGCCTGTATGTCGGGGGCCTCGCGGCAGGCACCACCTATTACTTCCGGCTCATGGGCGCGGACCCGGCCGGCAACTACACCGAGCCCAGCGACGCCGCCTCCGGCCTCACCGGTCTCACAACCGCATCGGACTACGGGACCGCTACCATTGGCAGCGGCGCAGTATCTTTCAACGCGCGAGAAATTGGCGGCGTCACCACCACCGTCGGCACCGTCACTCCCAGCAATCCTGTTGAGGGTGACATTTGGCTAGACACGTCCGGTGGGGCAACAACGCACAAGCGCTACACGTCAGGCGTGTGGCAAACGCAAGCCTGGGGTGCCAACAGCCTCTCCGCCAACAGCGTCACGGCCACACAGATCGCCGCTGGCGCGGTCACCGCTGGCGCCATTGCAGCCAACGCAATCACCGCCGAAAAGATTAGTGCTGGTGCCGTCACCACAGACAAACTAACCGCCGGCACCATCACCGGCTTCTACATTTCCGGCGGCACCATCAACGGCGGCTACATCACGGGCGGGACCATCGAAGGTGCGCGGTTCCAGACAAGCGGCGGCAGTTCGCGTATCGCCATGCGAGACAACATCGTCCTGCCGTTTACTACTGGCGACGGCCTTGAGTTCTTTGGTGGCGGTACATCAAAGGCCCAGATGGCATACAACAATTCACTGAATCAGTTGTTTGTCTATTGCAACAGCATTGGTCTCACGGACTACAACAACACGGGCAACGTCAATGTTGAGATCATCGGCGACCTAGACGTGTCCGAAGCACTCAATGCTGACGGACCCACCACGTTCGGTCTTATTAGTGGCAACGCCGGCCTGCGCATAGCTACTGGCGGAGATGTCTACTCCTACGGCATTGACGGCAACACCACCGCCAACGCCGCGAACGTCCGCGTTGGCGCTTCCGCACAACTGCTCAAGTCAACGTCAACGGTGCGACTCAAGGACGAGCTCGCACCCCTCGCCGACGACCTAGCCGGCGTCCCCGCCGACAAGCTTGCAGACTTTCCGGCCAGCGTTGACCCCTACGACGTGCTGTCCCTCACCCCTACGGAATTCCGCAGCCTGTCCCCCGCCGACGGCGACGCGCGCTCACTCGGCTTTATCGCCGAAGACGTCGCCGCCAAACTGCCGTGGGCAGCTAATTGGGACGACGACGGCCTGCCATCTGCCGTTGAGGACCGACCCATCTTGGCTGCGCTGCTGTGGGTTGTCCGCGACCAGCAAGCCACTATCACTGACCTGCGCGCCCGCATAGAAGCCTTGGAGGCGTAATGGCGATGCCCGCCAATGTCACGACAGTCGTCGTGCTCGGCACCTTCCTCACCCCCGAGGGCACACCCTCCACGGGAACGGTGTCCTTCACGCCCTCGTCGTGGCTGCTCAACTCTGGCGCCAACATCGCCATCCCCAACTCAACCGTGACCAAGGCTTTGGGCACGGCAGGTGACTTCACCGTCACCCTGCCCATCA
>CAYYPL010000083.1:0-1673 GCA_964473555.1 uncultured Chitinophagales bacterium | reverse complement strand
ACAGCATCGTGGCCGGCACGATCACCGGCTGGTCAATCAACTCGGCCTACCTGTCAGGCGGCACGGTTTCCGGCGGCTACATCACCGGCGGAACAGTCGAGGGCGGATACATCAGCGGTGGCACAGTAGCCTCGGGGTACATTTCCGGCGGCACAGTAGCGTCGGGGTACATTTCCGGCGGCACAGTAGCGTCGGGGTACATTTCCGGCGGCACAGTAGCGTCGGGGTACATTTCCGGCGGCACGATTTCCGGCGCGCGGTTTGACACTGGCCCTTTTGCTGAGCGACGAGTGATTTTGGGTGAAGTTGGGTCTACTGACGCTGTGCAATTCAAGGGCGCTAACACCTCTAACGGCTGGATACTCTCACACAACACCGGCAACAACGGCCTGTCGCTTACCTCAACCTACTCGGGCGTTGATTTCAGCATCGTGCCCAACGTTGACATCCAAACTTCGGCGGGCATTGCATCATCCACTAATGGCCGCGGATTACGAGTTGCCTCAAACGGCGAAGTGTTTTCCTACGGTATTGACGACAACACAACGGCCAACGCCGCTAACGTGCGCGTGGGCGCATCCGCACAGTTACTCCGCTCTACGTCTACGCAGCAAGTCAAAGACCACATCATCAGCTTGGGGGGCGACCTAGTCGGTGTCGATTCCGCAAAGGTCAGCAGCGAGCCCGCAAGCGCCAACCCATACCACGTCCTAGAGATCGCGCCGGTTGAGTTTCAGTCCCTTGCGCCCACGGACGGGGGGCAACGGCTCCTAGGTTTCATTGCTGAGAACGTCGCTCAGGTTTTTCCTTGGGCCGCGGAATGGGATGAAACCGGCGAACCGTCAAGCGTCGCCGACCGCCCTGTCTTGGCAGCCTTGCTCGCCGTCGTCAAAGACCAGCAAGTCACCATCACTGACCTGCGCGCCCGCATAGAAGCCTTGGAGGCGTAATGGCGATGCCCGCCAATGTCACGACAGTCGTCGTGCTCGGCACCTTCCTCACCCCCGAGGGCACACCCTCCACGGGAACGGTGTCCTTCACGCCCTCGTCGTGGCTGCTCAACTCTGGCGCCAACATCGCCATTCCCAACTCAACCGTGACCAAAGCCCTCGGCACGGCAGGCGACTTCACCGTCACCCTGCCCATTACGGACGACTCCGACCTGTCGCCCGAGGGCTGGGTGTATGGCGTCAGCGAGGTTGTCGACGGGGTCAGCCAGTCGTACAACATCGCCATCCCCGGCACCGTCGCCGCAGGCGGCACCGTCTACCTCGCCGACCTGGCGCCCGTCGCGCCCGCCGGGCCGGAGTATTACTCCCTGGCGTCGAGCCTGGCCATCGGCACGGTGTCGACGCTGCCCGCCGGGTCAGCCGCCACCGCCACCATCACCGGCCTCGCCCCCAGCCAAACCCTCAACCTCGGAATCCCGACAGGCCCGCAAGGTATCCAGGGTGAAACTGGAGCGACCGGCCCCACCGGACCTACCGGCGCGACAGGCCCGACCGGACCCCAGGGCGCTGCGGCCACCGTTGAGGTCGGCACCATCGGCACCGTCGCCTACCCCGGTCCCGGCACCGTCACCAACTCTGGCACGTCAGGGTCCGCGGTCTTTGACTTTGTGCTGGTCACTGGCCCGCAGGGTGAGACCGGCGCCACCGGGCCGCAAGGTGAGA
>CAYYPL010000082.1:0-1730 GCA_964473555.1 uncultured Chitinophagales bacterium | reverse complement strand
CGGCCGGTGCCGCTGACAGCCATGATGTTGTCCACCAGCAGCGTCTTGATGGCGCTGCCGCGGCCGAAGGCGCCGGCGATGGGGTTCTTCTCGCGGTTGAGGTTGGTGCCGGGATTGATCAGCGCGTTGACTACGTTCTTGCGGTCGGCTCCGATGGTCGCGGCGCCGTCCTTGTTGGCGCGCTTGTCGGCCATCCACTGGTAGACATCGTCCATGATGGCTTGCAGGCTATAACCTGGTCCGCCGTTGGCCGGATCAAGCGCGGGGTTGCGCTCGCTGATGGCGCGCATGGCGCGGTTGCGGATGGTGGTGAGGTCGAGGAACTGTCCGTAGAGGTCGTTGTTTTTGCCCTGCACGACCCACTCGTCGAAGACCATCTCGCGGTTGATGGCGACGATGTCCTGCGGGCGGCTGGTCTTAACCTTGTCGGCCGAGTTGCCCATGGCAACGTAGAGCACCTGCGTTGACTCGTCGCCGTCTGCCAGCGCTTCCAGCCTGCGGATCTTGTCGAGTTGCGGCTTCCAGTGCTTCTGCAGCTCAAGCGCCGCGGGCAACCGGCGGCCAGAGATACGGATGCGACCGTTGGCCGTTTTCTTCGGGCCAAATTGCGGACTGCCCGGCGCGACCAAGTCTCTGCCGGCCACGTTGCGGATCTGCTGTCCGCGCACCTTGGCTTCCTTGGCGCGGTCCTTGTCGTTCTTCCACCGCACTTGTCCTGTCTGCGGGTCGCGGGTCGCCAGCGGGTTTTGTCCGTTGGCGTCGAAGATGACGTTGGGATTGTTGGCGAGGCTTTCGGCGCGGCCATCGGGCGCAATCTTTACGCCGCTCGGCACCTCATGCGCTGGGTCGTTAAGCCAAGCGCGGTAGGCTTTGGTGTACGCCTTGAGGTTGGACATGACGACCGGATCGTCGGCGGCCACCGGGTTCTCGCGGAAGAGCTGCTCGGGCGTGATCGGAATGCCCGTCTCGGGGTCAACGCGCACGCCGGAGAGTCCGAGCGCGCGGGCATTGGCGCCCAGCACATCCTCAATGAACTTCACCGGATTGGCGCCCTCGGGGATGTTGCGGCGGATGCTGGCAAAGTCCATACCGGCCATACGCCACTCCTCGACCATGATCTCTCGCCGCACCCAGTCCAGCGGGTCGTTGCCGCCGCGCTGCAGCTCGGCTTGCGCCAGCTCGTTGACCTTGGCTTGTATCTGCTCGGCGCTGATGACCAGCTTTTCGTTGGGGAAGTTCGTGGCGTTGGACGCCCTGATTAAACTCTCAGCGTATTCGTTGGCGCGCTTCTGGACGCCATCAAGACCATAGCGGGCATCGACGCCTGACCGCATGGCGGCTACCTGCTCAGGCGAGAATGCGCCGGTCGAGAAGAACGCCTCACCAAATTCATGCGGCTCCACGTCCGCGCGGCGGGCATCGACATTGACGAAGATGCGGGCGCGCTCGCTGTCTGGGACGCTAAGAAAGAATCCGGCGCTGCCGTCCGCGCCGTGCTGTTCAGCGTTGAGGGCGAAGTCTGCCGCGCCGAGCGGGATGTAATCGACCTTGTTGCGGAAGAATCCCTGCATGGCGGCAATGCGCGCCAGCTCGTCGAAGCTGCGGTTCTTGACCAGCGCATTCACGTCACCGGCAGCCAGCTCCACATCGGTCAGCATGCGGCCGATCTCGGAGTTGTAGAAGTTCCAGCTCTGCAGCGCCGCCTTGCCGTCCGCGCCGATCTTGCTGCG
>CAYYPL010000081.1:0-1758 GCA_964473555.1 uncultured Chitinophagales bacterium | reverse complement strand
CGTCCTGCCAGCGGCCTTGCTGGCGATCGCCGGCCTGGCGGCCCACGCGACGGCAGGGGCCGTCACCGTGAAGGCGGAGGATTTCCAGAAGACCGAGATGCCCTGGGACATGGCGTTCCTCCAGGACGGCACGATGTTCTTCACCGAAAAGTGCAAGGGGCTTTCGGTGAGGTTGCCCAACGGCAAGGTGAACGCCTTGCTCGGCATCGGCGGATCCACCGGCTACTCGACCGTCAGGAGCGACCTGTTCTGCGACGGCCAGGCCGGGGTGCAAGGGGTGGCTGTCGACCCCGACTTCAAGTCCAACGGCCTGGTCTACCTGTACTCCAGCTCCAAGGGTCCCAACCGGACCTATGGCGGGTACAACAACATCGTCATGCGGATGAAGGTGGATTCGACGCTCGGCAAGGTGTCCGACATCGTCGAGATCATCAACGACATCGGCTACAAGCCAGCGAAGTCCAACCACCCCTTCGGTGGGCCGGGCGCTCACAACGGCGGCCGCCTGCGCTTCAATCCGGGTGATGGCTTCCTTTACGTCACCACCGGCGACAACCACAGCGGCGCCGGGCCTCAAAGCCCGACCGAGATCCGCGGCAAGGTGCTGCGGGTGGACCGCGACGGGAAGGCGGCGGCTGGCAACAACCCGCCGGCCGGATTCGACAAGCGGATCTTCGCCTACGGGTTCCGCAACCCTCAGGGCATCGCCTTCCGTCCCGGCGACAACCAGCCGTTCATCTCCGAGAACGGCCCCTGGCACACCGACGAAGTGACCATGCTGGTCAACGGCGGCAACGGGGGCTGGGATCCGCGCCCGAACGTCGGTGGCCGCGGTGCCTGCCCTGACAACTATTGCGGCTATTCGCCCAACCAGATGGGCGCCATGCCGCCGAAGGACCGCTCGGCCTTCATGCCCATGACCGACACCAAGACCTACCCGAACGCGATGAAGCCGGCGTGGACCAACAACGGTCTGTCGCAGGGCATGTGCGGCAGCGTGTGGCTGGTGGGCAAGCAGTGGAAGCAGTGGGAGGGTCGCCTTGCGGTCGGCTATGCCGGCATCGGCATCCACGGCACGCCGACGGGCAACCGCATCGACATCCTGGACATCAGCAAGGACGGCATGAGCTCCTCTCGTGAGGAACTGCTCTGGCCGACTTTTGCCGGCCGCTTCCGTCACCTGAGCCTGGGTCCGGACGGCGCCCTGTATGTCGCTGACGAAGCCAGCGGGATGATTTATCGCGTCACGCCGCAGTGAGCTTCCCTAGGATCGGCGCGCGGCAGTCATTCGCCGCGCGCGTCCTTCTCTGGCCCGCACGACGGGCCATTTCGGTTTCGTTGGTCTGGCCGCCGCCCCTGCTTGGCGTGGCGGGCCGTTGTTGAGGGTTGCATGTCATGTTCCGAGCCATTCACCGCGCCAGGGCCCTGATCCAGGGGTCGACGCTGGCGGGCATTGCACTGGGGGTCCTGGCGCTGGGTACGCCTGCCGCCTTGGCGAGCCCCGATCCACTGCAGACGCTGCTTCTCCGAAACAACTGCACGGCCTGCCACCTCATCGACAAGCGCAAGTACGGTCCGCACATGAAGGAGGTGGCGGCCAAGTACGCGGGCGATGCCAACGCGGCCACCAAGCTCGCCGCCAAGATCAAGCAGGGGGGCGGGGGCGTCTGGGGCGAGGACATCATGCCGCCGCAGCCTCTGGTGCGCGACGCCGACCTGCAAACCATGGTCGCCCTGATCCTGGCCCTCAAGCCCTAG
>CAYYPL010000080.1:0-1767 GCA_964473555.1 uncultured Chitinophagales bacterium | reverse complement strand
TTGGGGCACCGTCAGCAGCAGGCAGCGCGGCAACCGACGCCAGCGGCGGCATGGCGCGCTTGCCAGGGTTGCCAAGCTTGCGCTTGACCTCGGTGGGACGTGGTGGGTTCGGCATGACGCTCCTACTCGCCTGTGATCTCGCGCACCACGTGCGGCAACTGCAAGTTCGCTGATGGGTTCACATCACCCTTGAACATCGTGTGGCCCGCCAGCATCTCGTTGCGCTGGCGTCGCTCATTGTCAATGCCCAAGTAGATCTCGGTCGTAATCACGCTGGCATGGCCAAGCATTGACTGCACACGTCGAGCCGAGCCGTCATAGCCCTGCGAGCGCAGTTCCTCAAACAGGCTGCGCGCACCACTACGGCGCAACACGTGGCAGCCATCACCCTTGCCACCAACACCGATCCGCGCCATCGCTTGCTTCACGATGCGCTGCGGTCGAGCGATGGGATACGTTGGACGCAACGGGTGCGGGGCACCGGTCGGTTCAAGGGCACGTTTGCCAGGCACGCCGCGCATTGGGGCAGGCCCACGCGAGGGCACCACAAACCACTCAGGGTCAATCGGCCCCTGCTCGGCCTTGTAGTACGCAAGCCACGCGGCAAGCTCAAAACGCAACTCAGCACAAATCGGCAGCTGGTCGGCCTGCTTGGTCTTGACGCGGTAAATGTGGATCTCGTTGTTGACCAGGTCAACGTCACGCCAGCGCAGCGCAACGATCTCGCTGGCACGCATGAAGGTGTAAATGCCGAGGGCAAGAAACGCACGATCACGGGCATGGGTTGCCGCATCAAGCAGCGCACCCAACGCCGGCAACGATAGCCACGTCTTCTCGCGTCGCTCAACCGTCTGCGTGCGCCAGCCACTCGTCGGATCAAAGTCAGTCGGGATATGGCCATGCGTGCGGCAATACTTCAAGAAGCTGCGCAGCGCGATCAGGTAGATGTTCTTGGTGCCCTGGCTCCAGGACTTGCCAATGAACAACTGATCCACATGACGGGGGTGCAGGTCGTGCAAGTCCAAATCGCCCCATGTCTTTTCGGCATGGTTCAACACGTTGCGGCGCGTGGTCACAGTTGACTTTGCAAGGCCGCGAGCCTGGCAAAACGCCAAGTAGTCATCAGCGGCAGCGCGCAACGTAGCCAAGTCAATCCACCAAACACGCAGACAAGAACAACTGAGCACTCGACCCCGTGGTTGTCCACGGCCTGCCCGACGTGTCGTTGGCATACACCGTCCAGCGGTTTTGCGGCCCCTGCACCGTCGAGCCAGCAGGGCACGCGCCATTGACCAAGAACGTCACACCAGACACAAAGCCAACGCCGTCACGACCAGGGGCACCAGCAGGGCCAGGTGCGCCGTCGGCACCGCGCTCACCCTGCGCGCCAGCCTGACCAGCAACACCAGCAGGGCCAACCTCACCGCGCTCGCCACGAGCACCCGCTGCGCCATCGCGCCCAGGGCTGCCCGCTGCGCCAGGTGATGCGGGCTTGCCAGCCATGGTCAACAACGCCATGAACTGCTCGTTGGTCAAGGTCACGGTTGTTGCGGGTTGAGTCGGCGCAGGTTTGGGCTTCTTGGGTTTGTCGGCCAGCGCGGCTGGTGCAATGAGCAGGGCGGCAAGGGCGAGCAAAACGGTCACAAGTTTGGCCATGGCAGGACTCCAACCGCAGGCAGCAGGTATGGTGGAGGGGAAGCAAGGGGGGAACCATGGGGTGGTTCAACAAGACGGTCACGTTGACCGAGTACGACATCAAGGATGCGT
>CAYYPL010000079.1:0-1806 GCA_964473555.1 uncultured Chitinophagales bacterium | reverse complement strand
TGGGACTGCCTACAGACTGGCACTAAGCCCGAGTGGGATGGCTCAGAACACACCTACCAAGCGGTGAGACAACAGCACCCTCAGATTGACGACACCGAGGTAGACCTAGAGACGCTAGGGCTACAGCTACTCAACGCTCAGGCCATGGCTGATGAGGCAACCTCACACCTAACAAAGCTGAAGTCAATGGTGCTGGACAACATGGGCTACGCCAAGACTGGCTATGTAATCTTTGAAGGACAAAAAAAGAAAATCACATCAAGACAGGCAAGACGAGACGGAGCTCCGTATCTCGTAATACACAAATAGGAGGATAAATGCCACGCTTTGATTTATCGCAGTATGCAACGGTAGAAGAGAGACTTAGGGCTTTTTGGTCAGATGAGCTCTCTCAAGATGCCCGAATAGTAACGGTCAATCACTCCAAGAGTGCAGACCTTTGGGTTATTGAGACCCGTATCTATCTCTCAGCCGGAGACCAGGCAAACGACTTGCCAAAGGTTACGGGCTGGGCAAGTGAAGCAAACACAGATCAGTTCGCACTCGAACGCTGTGAGACAAGCTCAATCGGTAGATGCTTAGCCAACTGGCTATGGACTGGCTCAAAGAAGCTAGACGGCACACCTAGACCCTCACAGCAAGAGATGGCTAAGGTCGAGCGTGTTTCGGCTGTAGATGTGATGCACGAGTTTGCTCAGCGTGACTGGAAGAAGGATGCTGATACCCTGACAGATGTAGATGCTCTACGAACCCTTTGGGGAAACGCAAAGGCAAAGAGAGCTCCACAGAATGTGCTGGATTACATAAAGGAACGGGCTAATGCTCTATCAGATACAAGCAGCGTCAATCGAGGAACTGAGGGAAGCGTATCAGGACTGTTTGACACGCCAGAAGATAGCCCAAGCGGAGGGGCAGTTGAACCTCAGCCGAAAACTAAAGGAAGAAAGTGAAATCTGGCGAATCAACCTACTTGAGAGGATGGCTCAACTAAGTGCATCCATCGGAGATAGCCGCCCAGATAGCGGATCTAACGGCGGAAAACAATAAAGGGGCTGATGCCCTCTACAACGCCGAGGTCGAATTAGCTCAAAAAGAGTTCGATTTAGACACCCTAGAACAGAAGGCTTTTATCAAGGCCCAAGGCACGGTTGCAGACCGCACCGCCATTAGCCGTTTAGAAGCCGCTGAAGCCCGTTTAGAGCGGGATTTAGCACGGGCTAAGGTGAATCGTATAAAGGTCAAAATAAAAGCCCTAGAATCGGCTCTGATGGCTGCTGCGACCCAAGCCAAGCTGCTCAGTTCTGAGATGAAGCTGTGATAGGCAAAAAACTAACTAAAGCCGTGCTAGAGCGAGACAAGTCTCGGTGCTGGCATTGCGGCTCTACCGAGGTAATTCTGCATCACCGTAAGAACCGAGGTGCGGGCGGATCAAAGCTACTTGACCGACCTGACAACCTCATAAGCGTGTGTGCTGTTTACAACGGACTAATGGAGAGCGATTCAAAGATTGCCGAGCAAGCAAGACAATTCGGTCACAAACTTCGGTCTTGGCAAGACTTTGACTCTCCGGTATTTGACAGGCCAAGTGCAACTTGGTATGTTCTGGGCGAAAGAGGAGAGAAATGGACATTGAGGAACTCGCAAAGCGAATGCGAGACAGAGCCCTTGCAATAGAGGCTGAAGAGAAAAAAGAATCCGAGAGTGTTCGGTTAGCTCGCTTACAGAAGCTAGAGAACTTGAAGAAGGTTTACTTCAACGCTGGGCGATGGGCTGGCGGAGCTAGGGATAAGACAGCTAAAGAAGCTT
>CAYYPL010000078.1:0-1820 GCA_964473555.1 uncultured Chitinophagales bacterium | reverse complement strand
CTCGACGCGATGCTCACGCCGGAGGCGAAGAAGTGACCATCCGCGTTCTCGTCGCACTGGCGTGCCTTTACGTCGCATTCTTTGGAGTGCCGTCATCGGTGCCGGTGCCAAGCGTCTCGCGTCCATCAGTGGAGAAACCATCCGTGGCACTGCAGGAGCTCGTCTCGCCGGTGGCTGACATCTGCAAGAGGATGGATGCTTTTGACCGGCTCGTGTGGATGAACACCTGGCAGGAAGCCGCCGAGGCAATTTCGGGCGAGAGCGACGCTGTCGAAGTCACGTTTGAAAACACGCTTGGACTGCGGCTGTTCACGAGCAGCGTCTTCGACGTGGCATGGAGGCGGCTGGCGAAGGCCAAGAGCTACAAGGGGCTCGGGCCGGCTCTGGAGGAGGTGCTCCAGGTCGTCATCGGCAATGAGGTCAAGCCGTGGAGCGACGACCTGCAGACGAAGACGGTCGACCTCTACGAGGCTCTCGCGTGGGCTGGTGCACGAGGAGAGTGACCGATGGCATTCCTGCCTCTCTTCGGCTATTCGCCAGACACGGCCGCGAATGAGCGGTTCATTCACTCACTGCCGCACGAGACGCTGGCACAGGCCGGGCCTGACCTAGTGCTCGACGACAAGACGGTTTTGCTCTACGAACCGCTCCTGGCGTGCATGCCGTCGTGGCGTCGAGGAGCCCAGGGCATCGGCTCGTGTGTGGGGTGGGGCTGGTCGCTTGCTGTTGACGTGCTTGCGGCCGTCGAGGTCGTGCTCAAACGTGAGCCTGAGCGTTTCGGCGGCCGGACGCTCGAGGCGAGCGTGTATGCCTTCTCTCGCGTTGAGGCTCGTGGTCGCCAGCGTGCCGGGCTTTCTGATGGCTCCTACGGTGGCGCGGCTGCCAAGGCGGTTCGCGACTGGGGCACGCTGCACTACGGCATCGACTACGGCGGCGAGAGGTTCGACACGTACTCGGCTCAGCGTGAGAAGAGCTGGGGGAATACCGGCGTGCCCGATCACTTGGAATCGTTTGCACGCGAACGCCGCGTAGGCGAAGTCACGCTCGTCGAGACATTCGACCAAGCTGCAACAGCCATCCAGAACGGATACCCGGTGCCCGTGTGCTCCATGCAGGGGTTCACGATGCAACGAGACAAGGACGGCTTCTGCCATCCTCGCGGGCAATGGGCTCACTGCATGCTCTTTGCCGGAATCAGGTTCGATAAGCCTGGTCTGCTCTGCGTCAATTCATGGGGTGCATCCAACTCTGGGCCGACCTGGCCAGACAACATGCCGAAGGCTGTCGCCGAGTGCTCATTCTGGGTCGACGCCGGCACCGCTGACCGCATGCTGCGAGGCCGTGACTCATACGCAATCAGTGCCTACGACGGATTTCCACCTCAGAAGATGGACCGCTGGTTTCCAGAGGGCTTGTTCGCATGAGATACGCCATCGTGCTCGTGGTGCTCGCCGGCTGCAGCGAGATTCCCGACATCGACCGGCCCGGCATCATCGCCGAGCTCGCGGTGCGGTACGCCGCTGTCATCACCAACCCGCCCAAGGCACCGACGCCAGACAAGCCGCGCGAAGGCTGCGTCGAGGGCTGCAAGTGCAACGGCACCGGCAAAGAGAAGAGCGGCGACGGGCTGGCCGTCGTGAGCTGCCGCTGTGACGACGACTGCTCGTGCAAGCGGACTCCGCAAAATGCTCGGAGTGAGCCGAAGATGGTGCCGGTGCCGCAGAAGACGCCGGAAGGCGGGCACCTCGAGTGCCGTGATGGAGTGTGCTACTGGGTCGATGACGCCACAGGAGCCCGCTACCGGGTCGTGAAATGACGTT
>CAYYPL010000077.1:0-1838 GCA_964473555.1 uncultured Chitinophagales bacterium | reverse complement strand
ACTCTACGTCTTGGCTCGGCGGGAGTTTCCAGGACTTTATGGGCGCAAGGCTCGCTAAGAACTCGTAAGCGACTATGCAATCGCGGCGGGTCACTTTCACGGCGCACACTCTACCGTATAACAATTACAAAACAAATAGTTAATCATGACTGTTAAATGGTTAAGAAAGTTTGATCCGATACTGTTTGACATGGTGCTAGGAGATTGTTATAGTTCTCTTACGGTCGAATTACTCCTAGACCGGACGAAAAAGGAGAAGCACATGGATGACCTGCAATACCTCAATTACCAACTACAACTACTGGAGCGAGAGCGTGAGGAATTTCTTGCGGATGGTTCGGTATTACCTGAAGTTCAGCCACAGTCTGAAGACTGCAATCAAACTAGCATGGGGGAGACGAAATGAGTTCCAACACAGGCATCGTAAACATACGCGGTAAGGAGTACCAGACCGTAGCCCTGCGGGTGCAGAAGTTCCGCGAAGCACATCCAACCTGGGCGCTTACCTCAGAAGTTCTGTTCCGTGACACGGAATGTGTAGTAATGAAATCCATCATCGCGGATGAGACCGGACGGGTTCTGGCCACCGGCCACGCAGAGGAATACCGCAAGTCTAGCCAGATCAACGGAACCTCGGCTTTAGAGAACGCAGAGACTTCTGCACACGGTCGAGCCCTGGCTGCTCTGGGAATCGGCGGGACAGAGTTTGCCTCGGCCAACGAAGTACAGAACGCGATCCACCAGCAGACAGAAAAACCTCACCCACGGCGCGGTGCGTTAGAGGTGGCGTTTAAGGCAGTAGACAGTATGGCAAGCCTCCAGGCTCTCTGGCAGAACCTGAGTGCGGAAGACAAGAAGATTGCAGCAGACCTAAAAGACATTGCAAAGGAGCGAGTGAAATGAACGAGGCATACCTAATCATCCAGATGCAGGAAGCGGTAAACAAACTTACACGCCTTACGCGGGCATCTAGGAATGTGGACTACTTAGAGATCCGCAACATCTGCAACCAAATCGAGAACGATGCTCACGCTCTCTGGCAATGGGCTATGAACGCAGAAGAGGCTTTGGATCTGGAGTCTTGGAGACTTATGCGTGAACGCCACATAAGGAAGCAATCATGAACGAACACTTAGACGGATTCTTGGTGGCGGTCTGTCTCGTCGCTCTTTTCCTGATGCTTAACTTTCTGCCAGGACTCTTCTTATGATCTACGAACTAGAAAAAGTGCAGAAGGAAACCTTCTGGATGGGGGTGGCTCTGGGAGTGTTGACTACATTGTTAGTCGTACTCTCTTTTGATAAACTGTTAGATACGCAAGTCTCATCGGTAGAGATGCCGAAAGATGTCATTGCCGCGTACAACATGGGCATCAAAGACGCTCTTAAAACAAATCCAGCAGGCGCGGAACTAGAGATGGCCTGCCTGGAACTATGGGGGAAAAAGTAATGCTTATAAAAATGGTGAACTTTGCGGGCAAGGTTCCGACTTGTACGGACAAGTCAACCTATGACAACTGGAGGGAAGCCGCACGACACCTTCCACCAACTCCCAGGGTTGGGTTTTGCGAAGACTGTACGCTCGACTACCAAATGGCGATGAGAGCGCAAAAAAGATGCGAGAACCCGTGGATTGCGTTTTCTAAAGACGAGGATGGGTTTGAGCGCGGAGTTATCCCCAAGGAGACGGAAAATGTCTAGAGAGAAAAATCCACATCAAGCTGGCAACTTTGGCGCGTTTATGAATGATAGATGCGGCAAGCTGACCGGTAGCAGGATGAGTGCAGCAATGGCTTACCTTAAACAGACCGCAAAAGAAATTGCGGACAAGAAACCGAA
>CAYYPL010000076.1:0-1899 GCA_964473555.1 uncultured Chitinophagales bacterium | reverse complement strand
ACCTATGCTCAAAAGCCCCGAAATACTTTGAGCAGAAGCAACTCCCCTATAAGCCAAAACCTAATCCAGAAAAGGTTGCAGCGTTTCGGAAGTTGTTTGCGGAGGAAGCATGACCGACCCATTTTTAATTACGGAACCAACAGTTATCTCATTCTCTGGTGGCCGCACTTCTGCTTATATGCTCTGGCAAGTCTTGCAAAGTAACAACGGACTTCCAGAAGACGCAATAGTCTGCTTTGCCAACACAGGTAAAGAGGAAGAAGCGACGCTAGAGTTTGTCCGCGACTGCGAGAAAAATTGGGGTGTAGAGATACATTGGCTAGAATACAGAGCAGAAAAGCCATTTGTGGAAAGAGTTACATTTGAAACTGCCAGCAGAAATGGCGAACCGTTCGAAGCTCTGATAAACAAAAAGAATTATCTTCCCAACATGGTTGCGCGGTTCTGTACGCAGGAACTAAAGGTGCTTGCTATAGACCGTTATATGAAGCAACGAGGCCAAAGTTCTTATCTCACAATGGTCGGGGTTCGAGCAGATGAACCAAGACGCGTGACTAAGATTCGCGGCCAAGAAGATAAGTTTTGTCCGCTTGCAGATGTGCAAGTTACCGAACAAATTGTGTGGGATTTTTGGTCATCGCATAGTTTTGACCTTGCGTTACCAAAGGTTTCTGGTGCGTCTAATTGCGATCTTTGCTTTCTCAAAGGTTCGCAGATTGTTATGGGACTTATACAACAAAAGCCAGAGAGAGCAATCTGGTGGGCAAATATGGAAAAGAAGGTCGGGGCTACATTTCGCTCTGATAGACCAAGCTACGCGCAGATGGCTAAATATCAAAAAGATCAATCCAATCTGTTTGCCGACGAAACAATACCTTGCTTCTGTGGGGATTAAATGATCGAGACTGTTGCATCTCCCTGCCAAGACTGTTATAGTCGTACCCAAAACTTTCCGTGTATATACAACGTTAACTGCGTGGACTGCCGAGTTGCTTTAGCTCTATCAGAACCTTGCAAGATTATGCGTAAGGACATGGTAGAGAGGATGGAGAAGAACTGGGGTGAGGTTCCAGACTGGAAGAAGGAACCACACTGCGGATGCGAAAAACAATGCGACAGACTAAAAAATATGAGGGAAGCAGATGAGAGTCTTAAAAATCCGAGATTACAAAGTTTTTCTAAGAGAAGGTCATAGGGACTGGGATGGAAGCTGGGAGATTAGGTTCGACGCTTACCTATGGTCTAAGAAAGTCACAGATAGAAATACCCTGTCTTCTATCTATTGCGACATCGCAGACCAACTTGCCAGAGAAGAACGAGCCGAGCAAGAACTCGAACAACAAGAACAGTCCTACTACGATGAAATGGCATGACCCGTTTAACAAGTGTAAGCGCGGTAGGAAGTGGCCAATTATGCCCAGACAACTGTTAATTCTCATGTATTACAAGGAAGGTCTGGGTACGCGGGAGATTGCCAAGCGCATGAAGATAACGCGGCACACTCTCTACCAACACTTAAAACGTATTTACGCGAAGCTAGAAGTCCACAACATAAAAGACGCGATAGAGAGGGTGGTATGACTACAGATGAAACACCGCCATGCAAGACACACCCAGATGCACCGCATGGGTTTGACAGGAACGCTAGTCACAATGCGGATAGGTATGTCTGTGAGTGCGAAGGATGGGAACCTGTCGATGCCGTAAACATATCAGCAGAACGTGTCGATGAAACGGACAAATTTAACCACATCACTGTGGTGTGCCATAAAGATCACGACAAGGGCTACGAGGATTATGTTGGCAAGTGCCTGTTATGTGAGGTTGAACGGCTACAAAAGCGTGAATGGGTTGGGCTGACGGAAAAAGATAAAGACGAATTAGTTGAGTCCTTGCCTG
>CAYYPL010000075.1:0-1902 GCA_964473555.1 uncultured Chitinophagales bacterium | reverse complement strand
ATCTCCACGAACTCGTCAATCCTCTTATCGAACACCGGCACTAGCGTCTGGTAGTAGTGATCGTGGGCTAGATGCACGTCCTTACGTGCCTGGTCCAGTGACTCCATGCTCCACGCCGCACCGTACTTCAGCCAGTCATGCTGCTCAATGACTTCCTTCGTCCACTTCGTGTCCGTGTTACGGATCAGCACGGGTGTCCCTGCCACGACGGCCTCCAGGTTCACGGCAGTGAAAGGATCGAACGAGATCAGGTAGTCAAGGCTACGTATCAGTTCCGATAACTCCCGTCTTGTGGTGTAGTTCTGTCGGGTGATCTCAATGGCACGGTCAGGTATGAACCGCTCGTCCTTCACACCTTTCCCCACCCAGTAGGCTACGCCGCTACGCTTACCCGTGTTCGGGGTCCACAAGTCAGGCTCCAGTAGGTTCACTGTCAGCAATGGATGATCACCCATGCCGGACTCCCAAGCGAAGATCGGCCCGTCCTTAGGTAACTCAGCCTGGTTCAGTTTCCATCGAACGATACGGCTGTACTGTTGCGGGTTGTTGGCAATGATCTCAGGGTAGACACCGATCATCTTCGGGTCATACTTCCCGTCATACTGCATCCACGCCTTGATGTCACGCTTCAGCAGTTCGTCCCGAAGGATATGCAAGGCACGCACACCACCACTCATGTGGTAGTACGAACCTATCCAGATTTCGTATGGCCTCACCATGATGTCGTGAACAATTCTGGGGCAGGCCAACCAGGATTCATGTCGAAGATCTCCTCTTTGCTATTTCTCACTGCGAGTCCGATCCATTCTTCAGCACGCCATCGGTTATCCATCTGCAATGTCGGTAGCAGTTTGAGATAACTTGTGTTAGCCCACCAATAGTTCCCACCAAAGATAGCGTCATTAACCCAATGACACCCGACGGCTCTATATCCCTCATCCAGTTTCTCAACTGCGTCCCTCCACTTGACTACGTTGTAGTAGCACATGCTTGATCGCCAGCCAATGTTGATCGGCGTGTGATTGTAGGCACCTTTTGTATGGGCATACAACAAATACCCGTCATTCGTGGTGGAGAACCTACGCACAGGCTCCAGCGTCAGTTGCTCCCACTGTATCGGTGCCTCAATGATCACCTCGGCGTTCAGGTTATGGTGCATGGTGATCTGCGCTATCGCTGTGGTCCGGTTCTCGTCCGTACCCACGACACCTAGATAGAACTTGTCCAGGTTGTCAGCCAAACCGTGTTCCTTCAGGGCTGTGCAATGCTCATCGACGGCTTCCATCCACTCGCCGTCAGCGTACACATGATAGAAGTGATAAAGGTTCATGCTTGCAGGTAGCTCACTCTCATGGTTCGGATCGGCAGAATGTTGTCAATACCTTCCTCGAAGATTGCTTTCCATTCGTGGGCTCTAGCCTGAATGGAATGCTCCTTGATGACAAGGTTCCGTTGGATAGCAGCCTCACGCTTGCGGGTCTTATAGTCCAGCAACTCAGTGATGTGCTGTTTCCACTCAGCGGGACTGTTCGCAACCCTGCCAACACCCAACTCAGCCAACCTAGCGTACTCAGGTAGCCCTTGTGCTACGAAAGGAATGTTGGTAGCGGCATACTCCAAGCCCTTGATGGTGGACTTGGCCCTGTTGAACGGTATGTCCGATAGTAGAACCACACCGATGTCGAAGTCCAGCATGTCAGCGTACTTGTGCAGTGGCTTCATGGGTGACAGGATCATTCGCTCCTCCGGAACACCGGCCTTCTCCCAGAACTTAGGCGAGTCAGGCATGTGACCGGCATGATGGAACATCAAGTCATGCTCCTCCAGCAACTCAGGCAGCCATGCTCGTGCTGTCTCAGCGTCACCGGATCTCCAGTTCATAGCCCCAGCCCAACCCAGCAC
>CAYYPL010000074.1:0-1989 GCA_964473555.1 uncultured Chitinophagales bacterium | reverse complement strand
TTCGAAACGGCACTTTCTTTTTGGAGGTGCCGTTTTATTCTTTCACATAACGTTTTGCGGCTTGGCGTAGTGGCGGATTTTTAGCACAAAAGTTCAATCGAAGAACTACACTTGAACCTACCACAAAACTGTCATACGAAGCACTGCACCCGCCATTACGCCAAACCGCTGTTATGGGCAGTTCTTCTGTCAGCCTGATATTTTTCGCATAAGTGTTTCAAGCGGCCCATTTTTAAATTTCTTTGTCCATAGTTTGCTAAAATAGTAACTAAAGACAAAGTAAGCAATTGAAAATAGCAAAACATATAAAGGCTCTGTCGGTTGTTGAAGTGTCGAGTCTTTTGATAAGTCTTTGCCTGCAAGAATTGAAAATATCATCATTCCAATAGTAATGTGTGAAACATAATGTGTTAAAGTCATTTGTCCAGTTGAAGCAAAATTTTTAGCAAATTGACTTCCTCCTATTTTGTTGCCTAAATACATAAATCCAGAAATCAGCATTAATCCAAATCCGAATGTACTAAGCATGAAAGGCAGAAATGGTGGAAGGTAATCAGCGTTTATAAATTCGCTTAAGTCTTGCGGAATAGAAATATGTTGAGATACTATTTGAATGATATTAACAGTAAGGTATAAAGACAACCCTATCAAGAACATTATTAGCTGGACTTTTATTTCTGTCCAGTTCAACCTGCCTAAAAACATCCCCAAAAAGAAATAGGCTATCCAAGGGAAAATAGAATTCCAACCGTTATAAAATGTGTTTCTAATAAAGCCATTTATAGTATAGAAGTCTTTGTACTGAAATTTCTCAAGATACCAGCCAGTTTCGTAAGGAATAATGAAAATCAGAAAATGGAAGATTAAAATGGAAAGCGTTGCAAACTTTAGAAAATAGCTCTTATCATAGAAAATTGTAAAAGCAATTATAAACATATAGCAACCGTAGAAATGAAGTATATCGGCAGGCCAAATTATGTTAAGCAAAAGTCCAGCAAGAAATAAAAACAATGCTCGTTTTAGAATGGTATTACGAAGCTTAATTTTTTCTTCGTTTGAATATCCGCTTCTATTAGTCATTAGTGCAATGCCCATCCCTGCCAGCATCACAAAAACAGTACTCGAGTTGCCACTAAAAAGTGATAAAAACTTCCCAATTATAGTTTGGTCTTTGTAAGAACCAAATACCATGTTGAAGTTTACTATGAACATTCCAAAAATGGCATAAGCTCTTGCCAAATCAAATCCAATTATCCGTTGTTTCATTTTTCCTTTATTAAACTTTATTCGCAAAGGTCAATAAAATGTTTTTTTAATCATTTGAGGTAAAGTCAAATAATCATTTCTTGGCTCTAATTCTACTCAATGTTTCAAGGGATACATTAAGATATGATGCAATTTGGGTCAGTTGAACTTCTTGAACTATATGAGGTGATTTTGTCAATATAGTTTGATAGCGTTCTGTAGCATTTTGGGTATGAAGTTCAAATACTTTTTCTTCAAGCCATAAAGCATAATATTCTGTCATCAAAAAATCAAGTTCTTGTAATTGTCTGTGTTTTAGCTTTTCAATTTGAAAACTACTGTGATCTGTTATATTTACTGTTACTTCTGTTAAAGCTTGTATGCATTCCCTGCTCGGCTTTTGTTGTGTATAACTGTCAAATGACATAGCAAGGTCGTCCTTGAAATAAAACTCGGTAGTTATTTCTTTGTCGTTGTAAGCATAATATTTTCGTAAAATTCCACTTTCAACCCAAAAACTTTTGTCGCAAATATTGTCCGCTTTAAGCAGGTAGTCGCCTTTTGAGAACGTCTTTGTATAACTTATTTCGGTCAATGCTTTTAGTGTCGCATCGTCAAAGTTTTCAATGAGTTTTTTTATTTTATCAATATAATGTTGCATTTTTTGAGTGGTCGTTAGAATTGCCCATAACGGTTGGTAGCCTTGTGTGGTGCTGGATTAGAAAGCACTTTACTGTCTTACCG
>CAYYPL010000073.1:0-2056 GCA_964473555.1 uncultured Chitinophagales bacterium | reverse complement strand
CGCTTGCGGTCGTTGCGGGGAGGCAGGTCCCAGACAATTCTTAAGCGGACAAGCTGGTGAACGGTAATCGTGAAATGCTGGCAGATTGCTCCCATCGGCAGATAGGAGTCCCAAAGTTCCTTTAGCAAAGTGCGGTCAATCGTCGCCGTGTTTCCTGCCATGCGCTCGCCGTCTCTTGGGTTTCGCCGATGCGGCATCGGCGATATTAGCGGCATAGGCAAATCCAAAGAGAGCCTGTCCGCTAACCTTTGCGCTTTTCGTCAGGTTCTCGGAAGCCCAAAGCGGCTGCATGTTTGTGAAATGAAACGCAGCTTGCTGCTGATCCGGGTCAGTCAAATCAAACGCAGAGCATGGAATGATGTGATCGATGTGCCACTTGCCCATATTGGCCCATGACATTCCTTCAGTGAATTGAAGCTCAATGTGACGCACTAACTCAGACACTGTGCAACCTACGAGCCGCATGGTTCTGTTGTTCTTTGCCGCATTTGCGTGCTTAAGGGCCATGTAGACTCGGCCGCGAACATTCTTAAGCAAGCGGTAGGCGTTGTCTCTGCGTGCCCTTTCGGTTGACTGGCACACGCCGTGCTTAGCGACAAACCTCTTCCGATACTCCCTGGCCTTTGTCGCGCTAAGTGCTCGGTGCTTTTCTAGGTCTCGCTCCCTGTACCTCTTGGCATACTCTTGCTTTGCGATTTTGTTTTTTCTGTACGACCGCTTTGTGATTTCTTTAAGTCGCTCAGGGTGACGACGCCTGTAGTTCCTGCTGTAAATGCGGTCCATTTCTCGCCGCTTCTGACGCTTAACCGGATCTGCCGCTGCTTTGTCGGCACAGCGTTTCTGAACTGCTCTGCCTGCAGGCGACTTCCTCCACTGGGCAATCTTCTCCTTGTTTTTAGCGTAGTACTGCTTGTTGGCTTCACGCTTTGCGGCAAGGTTGCGCTGCCTGTACTCCCGGCACTGGGCCAAGATGCATTCTTTGTTTTTAAGGTAGTACTCACGGTCCTTGTTGGGATTTCTCTCACGGTAGCGGCGATTCCACTCGCGAGCTTTTTGCTTGCGGATTTCTTCTGGCGACAGTTCGCCGGGCTGTGTAGAGTCAGCCATAGCCATCTCTCCTATGCACTTAGGGGACGTTGGTTAGAAGCGGCGGCGGGGTGCAACCCGTCGCCGTTTCGCTTAGTTTATCCCCTCTCCAGCCGCATCACAAGCGTTCACCTGGAACCCAAAACGAGACTACGCGGCTCGAAGGGTTGAACCCGAGACGCCCGCGAGTCTCTGGGTGCTGGGCAATGGAGCGATGCTGCCCAACGTGTTCGCACGTGTCCCCGGTGTAGCGTCCGCGAAGGAAAGCCTTCGCGTCATACAACGCCAACTGCCCGAAGGCAGAGTTGACCGCGATTGGAGGTGCGCCGACCGGCGGCCTCATCAAGTGGAACCAGTCCAGAGGCGGGCAGTGCTTGTATCCCCAAATGCGATAAGCCCAGCCGTCATAGTGGGCCGGGATAACGGTGCCGTCCGCAGGCCGCATCTCGCACCACGAGTAAGACGCCATGCCCCACCACTCGCCGCTGGCGACATAGGCGACGCTCGTCATAAGCCCGTCAATTGACCAGCCGCCCCAGCTGTCGGAATCCAGCACACAAACCAAATCAACAGGCTCGCCGTCCTGCACCCACTGTCGGCACGCGTTTCGGTATTCCGCCAGGGCAATGGTTCGCTCTTGCGTCATCGTGTGCGAAAGGTGAGGTCTGGCGTAGTCATTGAGCGAAATGAACCGTTGCTGATTGTCTCGCCAAGCCTTCAGGACTTCCTTGGTCTCGTCAGCGGAGTCGTTCTCCATCGCAAATGCTGACCACGAACGGAAGCATGCGCCCGTCTCATCTATCAGCCGCAGCGTCCGAGGAAGCCAAGGCATCGAGTTGCGAGCCAGGAAAACAAACGCTACCGACAAGCGGCTCGCTATCTCGCGTCCCTCGCGGACTCGCTCGGCGTAGTCGGCGGCAAAGTCAGGGTCGGGGGGGAGCAGCACATCGGGGTGGTGCCGCTCAACCTC
>CAYYPL010000072.1:0-2100 GCA_964473555.1 uncultured Chitinophagales bacterium | reverse complement strand
TATTCAAAAAAGTTTTCTTACCACTTGCAATCATTGGAACATTGTTTAGTGGTATCACATCAGGTTTCAAAAAGTATCAGGAGACAGGAAGTTTCTCTGAAGCAATAGTTTCTGGTCTTGGTGGCATGTTGAGTTTCGTAACATTTGGATTATTTGGTGAAGACACACTTAAATCGTTATTCGAATCTATTAGTAATTTCTTTCAACCTATTACAGATACAATCTCAGGCATATTTACTGGCATCAAAGATTTTGTAAAAAGTCTATTTGGTGGTAAGGTTGATGTGAAAGATGAAACACCAGCAAAAGCTGATTCAGTTAAACCTACAATGCCTGATCCAAAACAGTTTGCACAAAGTATGGCAAAAGCAGCAGGTGAATCTGATGAGAAATCTGCTGACATAGGTGGATTATTCGGTGCAGTAGGAAAAGGTGATGCACAGGGTCTATTTGCAAAAGCGCAAGAGTTTGCAGCAAAGTATCCTGAACCACCGCCAACAGAAACAACACCAACACCTGTTACGGCAGAAGGTGTGCCACTTGACCAGGCACAAAGAAACTATGAATTAAATAAACAATTAACAGGTGAAGCGTCTAAGGCTCTCGGCACACCATTAGAGATGCCTGCGCCACCAACTCCTGCCTCTGCACCAACACCTCCAGCACCAGTTGCCACGGCTCCAACTCCTGCACCTGAAATGTCAGATGCAGATAAGATAAAACAATTAGAGGGTTATATTGAGGGCAATAAAACAAGATTTGCAAGACGAGAACAAGATGCGGCACGACACATTGCATCATTCAAAAGAAGATATGCAAATGATCCTAGTCGTGTAAAAGAACTAGAAGATGATTACAAACAAACATTAGATGTTGAACGAAAAGAAATGGAAGAAGCAAATGCAGGCTTTCGAAGACAAATTGATTTCATCAAAAAATCTGCTGGCGGAACAGTAAGTGCTGGTGCTGCAAGTAGTCCTTCTCCTTCGGCATCTGCTGAAGGTGGTGCTGAATCTGCATCGGCAGTATCTGGTGGTGGCGGTGGTGAAGGTTCTATATCTGCTGGTGGTTCTGCCCCATCTGGTGCAGAAATGTCTCAAACATCTTCACAAGTTGCAGAAGGTCAAAGAATGGAATCTTCGGCAGATGGTGGTTCAGTTGTAAACGCACCAACAACAAATAGTTCTACTTCAGCACCTGATGGAGCCAAACCTCCTGTTGCAGACGCATACAATGAAGAATTTGCTAAATTAATTAGAACATAATATGGCAGATATCTCAAAAATTCTAGGCGGTTCAATTAAAGATAAGATTCTTGGTGTTGCAAAAGCCCAAGGTGTTGTCAAAGAAAATCCAAACGCACTTATGAAGGTCATCGGCAAAAACTTTATGACTTTGCCTGGTCTTGCTCGTGACTTAAATGTTGCTCGTCAAAACTTTCAAACACTTGTTAAATTAGAAGGCGGTAAACCTGCAAGAGGTGCTGATGCTCAATTTCTCAAAGAGGGAGAAAGAGCAAAGAAATTAGAAGTTGAAACTGCTGAAGACAAGAAGCCTACTTTGATTTCTAAGGCAGGTGAAAAACTCAAAGAGAAAGCAAAAAAGAAATACGACAAACTAAAAGACCAATATTCAAAAAGTAAGATGACACAGAAGCTTACAAAGTATTTGGGTCTTGCGGCTATTGTTGGTGTTGTATTTGTTGCATTCAAAGATACTTTCGCAGAATGGGCAACAGGATTATTTGACGCAATCAAAACAAAGTTTGATGAATTTACAAATAACATTAAACAATGGTTTCAAGATTCGACACAACCTATTATTGATAAGGCAAAAGAATTTATTGCCCCAATCGTAGATACAATAAAAGGCTTCGTTGAAAAAATTAGTGATTGGTTTGGTGAAAAAATACAAATGTTAGCTGAGAAATTTCCTCAAACTTTTGCATTCATAAAAAGAATCACAGACAAAGTTTCTGGTATGATTGATGGTCTTAGAAGTGTTGGTGAAAAAATTGGTTTGTTTAAGAAAAAAGAAAAGGTTGGGCCAGTTGACGATACTGCTGAAAGGCAAAAATTACAAAGACAACAATCAGAAGCA
>CAYYPL010000071.1:0-2105 GCA_964473555.1 uncultured Chitinophagales bacterium | reverse complement strand
TAAGGAGAAACTCAATGCCGACACTCAGCGATCTCATCGACGAGGTAAGAACTAACCTTCAGGGTTATACGCTTCGTCAAGATCGAATCACCTACCTTACGGATGCGATTACATCAGCGCAGACCCAGATTCAAGTAGGGTCACAATCTAACCTTGCCAAAGGTATCATTGAGATTGACGACGAGTTGCTCTGGATTGACTCGTTTGATAAGACGACTAATACGCTCAACGCTATCCCAGGATTTGGTAGGGGCTACCAGAACACCACCGCTGCACCACACGCTCAGTACGCTCAGGTGACGCTGGCTCCAACCTTCCCACGAGTCTTCATCAAGAAGGCTATCAATGACACCATCAACAGTTTCTACCCGCGCCTTTGGGCAGTCTCTTCAACGACCTTTACATTCAATGCCAGCCAAGTAACCTATCCACTACCTGATGATGCAGAAACAATCCTCTTCGCTTCGTGGCAGACAACAGGATCGTCGGAAGAATGGTTGCCTATCAACCGCTGGCGTATGGACCCAATGGCTAATGCGGCATCGTTTAACACCAACAACACTATCAACATCTATGAGAACATCCAGCCTGGTCGTACTGTTCAAGTTTGGTACACCACTGAGGCTAATACCCTTGATGCCAGCACTGACGACTTTGAGGATGTCACTGGACTACCAGGCTCCTGCCAAGACGTCGTAGTCTACGGAGCGTCATACCGACTGCTTTCGTTCCTTGATGCAGGTCGTATCAACTTGACCAGTGCAGAGGCAGACTTGGCAGATTCTAAGATTCCAAGCACCGCAGGTGCAGGAGCATCCAGATATATGTTCGCGCTATACCAGCAGCGACTCAATGAGGAAGCCCTCAAACTTTCAGACCGTTATCCTATTCGCGTTCACTACACTCGCTAAGGAAGGCAAATGACACGCAGATACTCCAGCACCAGCGTTCAGACGACGCTCGCATCGGACATCAATAACAGCGTAACGTCGATGACTGTTGCGACTGGCACTGCAACGACGCTACTCGGTGGGGTGACCCTAGACCCAGGCAACGTCGATCAGTTCACTGTCGTCCTTGACCCAGACACCATCAACGAAGAGGTCATCTTCATTACGGCAGTATCGTCAGATACCTTCACGATTGTTCGTGGTAGGGCTGGAACGGTAGCGGTAGCACACACAGCAGGTGCAACCGTCAAGCACGTACTGACTTCAGATGACTTGAACTTCTACACAACAGGTGTGGCTACAGCCAACGCTGCAGTTCCTAAGAACCTACTCACAACCAAAGGCGACGTTATCGTCGCACAGACCAGCGCTACACTGGCTCGTCTTGGGGTAGGAACAAATGACCACGTTCTGACCGCTGACTCAGCACAGACCTTGGGTGTCAAGTGGGCGCCTTTGCCAGTGACCACACTTGATATCTCGTTTACCAGCGTGACAGGTACCACATACAACCTTGCCTCTGGAGATGTCAACAAGTTGGTGCGGTTTGATAACGCTGCGACTGTGACCGTCACTGTCCCTGCTACCACATTCGGTGTGGGAGATCAGGTACATATTCAGCAGATTGGTGCAGGTCAGGTGCAGTTGGAGCAAGGTGCTGGAGTGACGATTACTTCTAGTTTCGGAACTGGCCCAGATCTTCGGGCGCAGTACTCAGCCGCTACAGTGATTTGTACCGCAAGTGACGAGTTTACCGTGATTGGGGACCTGGCGTAATGGCAACTACATACAAGGTGCTAGGGCAGTTACTACCTGCAAGCACATCAGGAACACTCTATACAGTTCCTGCTGCAACCGATACTGTCGTATCGACTATCAATGCAGTCAATACAGGATCAACTACTTCTGATATCAGTATCGCAGTGCGACCTGCTGGAGCAACGATTGAGACCAAGCACTACATTGTCAGGTCTTTGCCACTTGCTGCCAAGGCGCTTTTTACCTACACAGCGGGTGTCACACTCGATGCAACAGATGTCATCACAGTAGAATCAACAACGAATGATGTGGCCTTCAATGCCTTCGGAAGCGAGATAGCCTAATGTCAGTATCACTTACACCAGGAGCGCTAGGACCTACAGGACCTACGGGTCC
>CAYYPL010000070.1:0-2152 GCA_964473555.1 uncultured Chitinophagales bacterium | reverse complement strand
TTCTTATGGTAAGCTCGGCCAAACAGGTCTCGATTCCGTTGATCCACCACGAACTCGGAATTCCGGTTACTGAAAAGGAGCCCCGGAATCTGGAAACCTACAACCCACAATACCGCGCCTGCCGCCAGAACGAGAGCAGTCAAAGGTCAACATCCCCTTTCAAATCCGCATGCTGGAAAAGTACGGCAGAGATGTCTTCAAATGCTCCTGTTATCCCAAGGGAAGAATGGAACTGATCTTTGATACTCGGGACAAATCCAAACCAATCAAAGCCAGTCCCCCTCCGGAATGAAACCGAAGGAATCGGGGAAAAGCAGTGGCCTGATTCATGACATGCAAGGATTGAATGCTTCCAGCTGCCGTTGGGTGAGTGAAACTATATCCAAAAACAGGTCAAAAGTCAAAAATCCCAGCCCGGGACTTCGACCCAAAAAAATGATCCGAAGATAAGAAGACTACTCATCCTCCTAGCCAAACACATCACCCGGCGGATGTCAGTCAACAGCCACTAGAAAAAAGCCGGGATTGGTTAAACCTCCAATCCCGGCTTTTTTTCAGGGGCTTTTCACTAGTGGGCTAAATGTTATAGTATGTATTTATTCTTTTTTCGTCCCAAGTAAGTATAAAATCACGCTTGGTCCCGATTTTACTTTACCAATTTCCCAATTGTAATTTTCTGTGCCGTTCAATTTACTGACAAGTTCGTTCATTTCCTTTACTGAATAAGTGCGCAAAGAAGAAACAACTCCGTCCCATAATACAAATAGTGGAACGATTGGAACTAAATAGGTAAAAATAATTCGTCCGAGTTTGAAAGGTCGGATAAATGGAGTTGTCAATAAAACGGTGATTGGCGAAAACAACATTGCTAAAATACTTGGAACACTCCTTTCTTGGGCTTCAAAAATGGCGATTGAACTATTTGAATAGATGGCGTTTTGCAAAATTTGTTTTGCGTCATCTGGTCTGAAATGGTGTAACGAAAGAAATTGTGTTCGCAATCCTTTTAGTTCGGTCGGTACGTTTCGGGCATCAACCGATTTTTCCACATATTCAAAATTATCGGCTATTTTTTTTGCGAATGTAAAAGCGGAAATATTTGGATAATAGTCGGTCAGAGTTATTTTCAAGTTCGAAATGTCTTTCTTCAATTCAGTGTTTAGCCAAATAAGTCCACCGCCACCGCCTGAACCCAAGTCAATAATTTGATTTGTTCCACTTTTTTCCAATCCTTTTTTGATAATCGGAATGATTGGCTTGTACATTTTTGTTTTATTGGATAAAAATTGCAAAAAGTCTGTTCCGTAGTTTCTTAAGAAACCCGGAAACCATTTCAGGTCTTCAAACTCAAATAAATGTATTCTTCCCATTTATGTTCTGGTTTTTTAATATATGCTATAACGTTTTGCCGCTTGGCGAAGGCGGGGATTTTCAGCACTAAACTTCATTAGATGCACAAAGCTTGAATTTAGCATCCCGATCTAATCGGGAAACCAAACCCCCGCTTTTGCAAAACGGCTGTTATAGGGCGTTTTTCTGTCCTTTGTTTGCTTTGTGTCTGTCCACATAGTTGTTTTAATTAGCCACGAAACGTTCGTAAAGCCAATAAATCAAATATCCAACTGCAATAAGTCTAACGATAATACTAAACGCTGAATGTTTTACTTGTCCTTTTTCAAGTGTCAGAGGAAGTTGTTTTTGGCTCGTCCATTCAGGATTTAGTTGCATTCCGAATTGATAGTTTTTGTGGTCCGTTGTCTGAACTTTTAAAACTTGTCCGCCACCAAACAAAGACTTGATTTTTAATAATTGAGCAGTCGCAATTTTGTCAATCGGTATTGTCCACTTACCGCAAATAATTTTCTTATCTGTCAACAAAACAACAGCTCTTTGCGAAGTCACCCAATCAAGTCCACTTTGAATGTCTTGATTTGTAGTTGTCACGATACCTTTACTTGCGTCTGCCGCCAATACTTTTTCATTCGGGTTGTCTCGTTCAAACTTTCGTCTAACTCGTCTTGTCCCGTAAATTAGGTCAACAAGTCCTTTTAATAGTTGATTTATCATTGTCGTTGTGTCGTTTTTTAAAATGCCCTATAACGTAAAGAGTTTTAAACGCAATCCGCGCAAAAAAGAGAGCTAATAGGAATAC
>CAYYPL010000069.1:0-2165 GCA_964473555.1 uncultured Chitinophagales bacterium | reverse complement strand
GGCGGTGGTCAGGCGCGTTGGCATTGGTCATCTGCGGCTGAAACTCGCTGAAAAGGGCGTAGCCAACGGGATCACGCTGACGGTTCTCCGTCGTGTTCCAACTGTTGGCCCACAGGCGGGTGTCGCGGCCAAGGTCAGGCGAGCGAGCCAGCAAGCCGAACTCGCGATGGCCCAACACGAAGAAAACACCGGAATCAGGATCGAAATGCACCGGCGCCATCTCCCGCAACCGGTGCAACTCGGGGTACGGGTGCGCCAGGAATTCCGGCGCACGCAGCATCTCCCACCAGTCCATCGACCGGGCCACCGCCGGGACCGCGGCCATTAGTGTGTCCTAAGGCGGAGAGGAAGAGAGTTCAGGCCACGTTGATCACTCCGGTCCACCCACCAATCCGCTTCCCCGGCCAGTTCGATGGTCGGGAAGCGATCCATCAGCATGGTGAACGCCACCTGCGCGGTCATTCGCGCCAACGCCTTACCGATGCAGATGTGCGGTCCACCGCCGAACACAAGGTGGAGGTTCGGTTCACGGGCCACATCGAAGACATCCGGAGCAGGGAACGCGGCCGGGTCACGGCTGATGGCGCCGACAAGGCCAATCGCGAGCGACCCTGCCGGGAACAGCGTGTCGCAGCACTGGAAGTCCGTCACGACGGCTCGCGGAATGATACTGCTGCCGGGCTCATACCGCAGCATTTCTTCAATGGCCGTCTTCATCAGGCCCCGATTGGCGCGCAGTTTGGCGAACTGATCCGGATTGCGCAGCAGGCACAACATCCCATTGCCCAACAGCGTCAGCGTCGTGCGGCTTCCTGAAATCAGCATGGCGACGTTGTTCAGATTCTCTTCTTCGTCCATGATGCCTTCCGAGAACGCAGCGAGCGCCATGCTGATGAAACCCTCTCCCGGGTTCGCGCTGCAAGCCGCCAGGTGCTCCTTCACAAAGGCCTTGAATTCTTTCTGTGCCACCTGCGCTTCGTGCTTCTGTTCCGGCGTCATGATGATGTTGCCGATCCAGCTGAGCGCCGCGATCCACTTGCCCACCTGCTCGTCCATGGATTGCGGAATATCAAACAGATTCAGCGAAATACGGTGGGGCAGCACGTTGGCGAACGTGGTCATGAAGTCGAATGGCTCATCCACCGGAAGGGCGTCCAGCAGGGTTTTGCACTCCGCCTCAATCATGGGGAAGTATTGCGCCATGTTCTGCGGCCGAAATGCCTTCTCAAAAACGCCTCGCATCCGGCGGTGATCCGGCGGGTTGGCATTGATCATTTGCGGCTGGAACTCGTGGAAGAGCGCATAAGTAGCCGGATCGCGGCGGCGGTTCTCCTCGCTGTTCCAGCTGTTGGTCCAAACGCGGATATCGCGTCCCAACTCGCGGGACCGCGCCATCCGGCCGAACTCCTCGTAGCCGAGCACGAAGTAGATGCCCGTGGATGAATCGAAATGAATGGGGGCCAGTTCGCGAATCCGCTTCAATTGCGGATAGGGATTCCGGAGGTACTCGGGGTCCGTGAGCAGCGTCCAGAAATCGACTCCGTAAGCGGGAGGCTGAAGGCTGGAAGTCCCGGCTTCGCCGTTGGGAATCTCCTGGGAAACATCGACGAGTTCCTGATGATTTGGCACGGTTGGTAAACTCCAGGGCGGCGCCGGGCCGCGAAATGGTTGGTTAATAGTTTAGGGTGCGCCCGCACAGCTGTGCAAGAAAATGCGATCAGCATTTTCGGCGATGAAATGGAAATATGGAAGCGCATCTAAGGGCCGCTCCAGTAGTCGCATTTGTGCCTTTCCTCAAACTCCCTGGCGCTGCCTGCGCGCGGCAGGCGTGCTGCCAGCATCTGCACGTCGCCGGATTCCGCTGTGCGCCAGACCGGCAGACCCGCTTCGTTCGGCGTGCCCCTTTGCGCGAAGCCGGTCCAGTAGCGGCGCATGGCCAGGGAGAGCGGCTTGCTCTCTGCCGGTAGAAGCGACGGAGAGCCATCAAACAGCGGACCCAGGTTGGTGACATGGAACAGGTACCGCAGCTCTGCGCCATGTGTGGGGCCCATCGGCGCCGTGCCGCCGGCGTTGTCGTTAAACTCGTACTCGTAGACAGGCACATGCGCGCTCACCCAACCGGCGATCAAGCGGTCCGGGCACGCAAAGTAGGCGTCGCCGTAGGC
>CAYYPL010000068.1:0-2201 GCA_964473555.1 uncultured Chitinophagales bacterium | reverse complement strand
GGTTGCGTCAGCGTGACCTTACTTATTAGTTAGATAAAGGAAAGTAAATGTCTGAATTCATCAAGACTCAGCAGGAACTCCGTGCTAACCTCACCTCACAGATCCAGGAAGCTCTGGATGAGGCTGAGAAGCGTGGTGGTTTGGACGCTGAGACTGCGGCAAAGATTGACCGCATTGAGGCTGACATCCGCAAGGCTGACGAGGCTATTGCGGTTGCACAGCGTAACGAAGAGCGTAGACTAGAGGCTTCAGTAGCCGCTAAGGGCTTCGTTCCAGCAGTATCGGAAGAGCGTTCAACCGCTGACATCTTCCGTGCACTTGCTCGTGGTGAAGAGCGTTCATACGAGTTCACTCGTGCAGCACTCACACCATCCACCAACACCGTTCCAAAGTCGTTCTACGACCAGGTATTCGATGTTGCCCGTCTAGTTGGCCCAATGCTAGAGGTTCCAGAGGTTATCAACACCACTTCTGGTGAGGATCTAACCATCCCAACCTTGACTGCTTACAGCACCGCTGCTCTAGTAGCTGCTGCTGGAACTGTCACTGCTTCTGAGCCTACTTACAGCTCCATCACTCTGGGAGCCTATAAGTATGGATTTATCATCCAAGCAGCGAATGAACTAGTAACCGATGCAGGATTCGATCTAGCTGGTCACCTTGCTCAGCAAGCTGGTAACGGTCTCGGCTACGGTGTGAACTCTGTTCTAACCACAGGTGACGGATCAAGCAAGCCACAGGGTCTTGTCGGAGCTGCTGGCTCTGGTATCACTGGTGGCACTGGCGTATCGGGTGCATTTACCGCCGACAACCTCATCGACCTTGCTTACTCGGTTGATGGTGCTGTTCGCCGTATGCCAGGTGCTGCATTCATGGCCAATGGTGCATCCATCGGAAAGATGAGAAAGCTCAAAGACACAGCCGGAAACTACCTCTACCAGGTAGGCGTAGGATACCCAGACACCTTTGCTGGTTTCCGTGTCATTGAGAACCCACATGTTGCTGACACTGGCACTTCTGCAAAGTCAGTGCTGTTCGGTGACCTCAGCTCATTCAAGGTTCGTGTTGCAGGTGGAATCCAGGTTGCATCCAGCCAGGACTACGCATTCAACACTGATCTGACCACATGGAGATTCCTAATCAGACTTGACTCTGATTTGACTCACGCATCCCATGTCAAATACTTCGTTGGAGCTGGAAGCTAGTTCCTGACGAAATAAGCGAGACTCCCCAAGGTTGTAGGTTGCCTTGGGGAGTTTCTTTTTATAGACTTCAGTTATGCCAACCTACGACATGCTAAAAGCCGCTATAGCTTTCGCAAGCAATTCCCCTGGAACACCGACTGGCTACGGTCAGCAAGGCAAACAACTCATTACTCGAATGCTTAGGCACGGAATGAAGGTTGCCTCTCTCAGCAACTACGGATTAGAAGGTCAGCAATCAAAGCTGACAATCGGCAAAGAAACAATCCCACACTACCCAAAGGGACTGACACTTTATTCGGGTGATGTCATCCCAGTCTGGTCTGCCGACTTCTTTGCAAAGCATCCTGACTATGAGCACTTCCTATTCACCCTTTACGATGTTTGGGTTTACAACCAGATGAAATATGACGGCCCGATTATCTCTTGGACACCGATGGATCACTTGACCATTACGCCAGGGGTGAGAGAGTGGGTAACAAAGCCAAATGTGCACACAATCACTATGGCTCCACACGGGCAAGAAGTTATGGAAGCACTCGGTCTAAAGTCCACTTACATTCCACACGGTATAGACACAAAGACTTACAAACCAACTTATGAAATAGCTGGCACTAATGTCAGAGAGTTTATGGGTATTCCTGAAAATGCATTCCTAGTGGGCATGGTGGCTGCCAACAAAGCAAACGGACAGATACACCGGAAGGCTTATGCCGAGAACTTGCTTGCCTTCGCAATGCACCTAAAGTCTCATCCTGACAGCTTGCTTTACATTCACACTGAGCCTGGGCGTGGATACGGTGGCTTTGACATTTCGGTTCTACTCAAGGCAATGGGAATACCTAAAGACAATGTTCTTATGCCAGATCCGTTCCTACTCAGAAGCGGATACCCAGAAGAACACATGGCTGGCTTCTACACGGCAATGGATGTTCTACTCTGCACTTCCTACGGCGAAGGATTCGGTTTGCCGACTGTCGAGGCTCAGAGCTGTGGCAC
>CAYYPL010000067.1:0-2233 GCA_964473555.1 uncultured Chitinophagales bacterium | reverse complement strand
AAGGGAGAAGGACCTATGTCCAATTACGACTACGAGGATGACGACTTTGAATCTACGGATTCGGGTAATGACCTTGTAAAGCAACTACGTAAAGCAGCCAAGCAAAAGGATAAAGAACTTCAGGAACTCCGTTCCCAGTTCGAGTCTTTGAGCAAGGCGCAACGCGAACGAGCAATCAAGGATACCCTCGCAAGTCGCGGGGTAAATCAGAAAATTGCTGCATTTATCCCAGCGGATATAGACCCAACTGAAGAGTCTGTATCTAAATGGCTTACTGAATACGCCGATGTTTTCGGTGTAGATACAGGAGCCGAAACCCAGAAGCCTAACGTCGATCCTGCTCAGGCAGAGGCGTACAAGAGGTTAACACAAACCGCTGATGCTGGATTCACTCCAGAATACGGTGCGGACATTTTGTCCAAACTTCTGAACGCAAACTCTACTGAGGAGTTAGACGAAATCATTAGGCAATCTGGACTCTAATCCGATCCTAACGAAAGGCAGTTAAAATGGCAGTACCAGCAGGTACGTCAACGACTGTATCTAGCATTAGCAATCTGGTCCAGACAGCGTACGATCAGTACGTCCGTATGGCACTTCGATCCATTCCAGTAATGCGTTCGATTGCAGATGTTAAGCCAGTACAGCAAGCAATGCCAGGATCGTCAGTTGTATTCTCCATCTACTCGGACCTCAGCGCTGTAACCAGCACCCTGACCGAGACCTCTGACGTTTCCTCAGTAGCACTTGGTAACCCATCACAGGTTACTGTAACCCTCCAGGAGTACGGCTCAGCCGTAACCACAACCAAGAAGTTGAACCTCACCTCGTTCAATGACGTTGATGCAGCACTTGCTAACATCATCGCCTACAACGCGGCTGATTCAATCGACCAGGTTGTTGCTTCTGTCCTCACCGCTGGTAACAACGTAATCTACGCTGGTACCACACCAACAACCACCGATTCCATCACTTCATCTGATGTTATCGCAGTTGCTGACATCCGTGAGGCTGTAACTCAACTCCGCACCAACAAGGCTCTGCCTCGTATTGGTGAACTCTATGCTGCGTACCTCCACCCACGTCAGTCTGCAGATCTTCGTGCAGAGTCTGGCACTGGTGGATTCCAGGAACTCAGCAAGTACGTCGACCGCACACCATTCGTGGCTGGTGCAGTTGGCGTCATCGAAGGCGCGTTCGTCGTTGAGACCCCACGCGTTCCTTTCGCTGCAAACACCAACTCTGTCAACGTGTACAAGGCTGTCATCGCAGGCCGTGAGGCTCTCGCTGAGGCAATGGCACAAGACATCACCACCGTTATCGGTCCAGAAATCGACGCACTCCGTCGTTTCCGTACCATTGGCTGGTACTACTTTGGTGGATTCAACCGTCTCCGTGAGGCGGCTCTGTATCGCATCGAGTCTGCATCTTCGATCAACTAGATTGATTGACTGTCGGGCAGGGGCAACCCTGCCTGGCTGTGAGTCCGTCAGGAGGATGGATGTACAAACTAATCACACCAACGCGTAATGAGACGTGGGGTGCGTTCCCAATGATGAACCCCTACGCACGTCTTGCTGGGCGTCCTATCAGTGGTGCTGGTGTCCCTACCAGACTTACCGATATTCCTCGTGGCTACACACTCTTGGTGACTGGAACAACAGTGACTGAGAATAGAACTCCTAGCCAAGATGACTTGGCAGCAGCCGACTACTACTTCCTCGGTGGTCATAACTACGACATCACAGACCAACAGGCAGCAGTACTTATAGCGGCAGGATATTCAGAATGGGTAACACCAATACCATAGACAACTGCACGTCATCGTGCAAGACCAAAGACCACGCTACCTACGCAGAGTGCATCCGACAGAATATGCCAATGGTAGCCCCGTCTACCCACCCGTCAAAGACGGGCTGGGATATGGACAAGATCAAGCGGGACAACAAAGAACTCGATTCCTACTACTCAGCAATCAAGCAGGGAATCGAACCGATATCTACCAAGCAGAAGGATATCGACACAGCAGTCAAACTATCCAACGAGGCTGGTAAAGCCTTCGACGGTAATAGCCTCAACTTCAAGGAGTAACAATGCCAGCCAATGACCCAAAGCAATACGGGGGTAAGTTCGTCCCAGAAGAGGACGAGTTTATGCCGTACCCATCAGATACCAATGACAAGCCGTTTATGACCTACGAGAAGTTGCAGGCAGGCGCACCAGGCAAGCCAGC
>CAYYPL010000066.1:0-2254 GCA_964473555.1 uncultured Chitinophagales bacterium | reverse complement strand
CGGCTGGCAGCACCCGTGACGTACCCGGCGGCGTGGCGCAGGCACTAATCCGAACATTAGGGACAGCGCGACACGCCGAACGTCAGACTGAGCTGTCAAGCTCGACGGCGTGGGCCTGTACCTCGTCCCGATCTCCCAGCGCACCGCCCGCGAATGTGTTCAGCGGTGGCACCGCCACAACGCGCCCCCAGTCGGGTCCATCATCCAAGTCGGCGCCGCCGTGGACGGCCAGCTGGTCGCCGTAGGCATGGCCGGCAGGCCCGTCGCTAGGCATTACGACGACGGCCAGACAATCGAGGTCACCCGCGTCGCCAGCGCAGGCCACGACAACGCCACCAGCTTCCTCTACGGGGCGCTCAGGCGGGCCGCGTTCGCCCTGGGCTACACCCGCGTCATCACCTACACACAAGCCGATGAGAGCGGCGCCAGTCTGCGGGCAGCGGGCTATCGGGTCCTAGCCCAGCGGCCACCCCGCAAGGGATGGTCAACGGTGAGCCGCCCTCGGGATGACGCCCGGTATCAGTCCACGGCCCGCACCCTTTGGGAGTCCACCGCATGAGAATCGGCTCCCTATTTTCCGGCTACGGCGGCCTTGACCTGGCGGTGCAGCAAGTCCTAGGCGGCGAGGTCGCATGGCACGTCGAGTACGACAAGGCACCGTCACGCATCCTTGACCATCACTTCCCCGGCGTACCCAACTACGGCGACGTAACCAAGCTGGACTTCACCAGCGTGGAGCCCGTCGACGTAATCACCGGCGGCTACCCCTGCCAGCCATTCAGCCACGCCGGCCTGCGGAAAGGCACCAACGATGACCGACACCTGTGGCCTCACGTCCTGCGAGCCATTCGCGAAATGGGACCGCGACTCGCAATCTTGGAAAACGTCCGAGGCCACCTCTCTCTGGGCTTTGACTCTGTCCTCGCTGACCTTGCCAGCGTGGGGTGGTCTGCACGATGGGGAGTTGTGCGAGCATCCGACGCCGGGGCGCCTCACCAGCGGGCCCGACTTTTCATCGTTGCCTACCCCTCGCACCTCGGACTCCAATGGGGCAGGCGGTCACGGGTCGGGTGGGCCGGACCTGCGGACGACGATCTCAATGCTGCCGACGCCACGGGCGCAGGACGAGTACGAGCGTCGCAACATGAAAACGATGGAGCGGATTCGGGACGAGGGCGGCGACATGACCTTGCCGACTTGGGCAAAGGTGGTGGCGCCCCTACTGCCGACGCCGACCTCGCAGGCAGCCAAGCATGGGGAACTGAGCCCTGTGGAGCGGGAAGGAAACAGGCCGCAGGACAACGGCAACCTTTGGGTGGTCATGCCGCGACTAGCGGAGGAGGCAACGCTGCCCACGCCCACGTCACGGGACTGGAAGGGCGCCAACCAGCGGGGCGACGCGACATGCCTTCATGGGGCGATTACGGCCCAGCCATCGCCCGATGGGAGCGCGTCATCGGACGACCCGCACCAGCACCAACTGAGCCTGGTAGGACTGGCGCTCCCCGCCTAAGCCCCGCATTCGTTGAATGGATGATGGGTCTGCCTGTGGGATGGGTCACGGACCCCGCCATAGGGATCAGCCGCAATGACCAACTCAAGGCACTAGGAAACGGCGTCGTGCCCCAGCAGGCAGCCCTAGCCCTTGACGTACTTCTCCAAGGCGCGGCGAATGACCTCAGACAGAGTTTCGCCACGGTCTAGGGCCTTGGACATGGCTGCTTGCCACAGGTCGTCAGCGACCCGCACATTGCGTAGCGGGGTGCCGTCAGGCATTGACGCCCGCCTCCTGACGGATCATGTAGGACAGCGCCAACTCCTGCGCGTAGCCACGGGGCTGCGACGGGTAGGCAGCGGCCAGCCACTCCCTGAAAGCCGCGACAATGTCGGCGGCGTCGTCGTTGGGGTTGTAATCAAAGCGCGGAGCGCCGCCGTCGCCCATGTCGTCCACGACGGCGATAAGGCGCCCGTTGCGGCCAGTCCAGTCGTGGATCAGCGTGCGGGACTGCACGGTGCCGTCAAGGTTGGGCACTAGGTGGGTGGTCTTGGCGCGGTACGGGCCCTCGACCTTGGGCGTGATGAGTGCGGTGTAGTCGTCCATTGTGTCCCCCTGTCTGGTGGCCCCGGCGGGGCCTGTAGGTACAGGCTATGCCCTGTAGGTACAGGACGCAAGCCCAGTCCCGAATGTCCGAATCGCCCGCGTGTCACTAATCAGCAAGTTACGTCCCGCAGGAGGCCTCATGGACTTCGACCA
>CAYYPL010000065.1:0-2330 GCA_964473555.1 uncultured Chitinophagales bacterium | reverse complement strand
GTCTGGTAGCTGACCATACCCTCTGCTACAGCGGTTCCTAGGGCTGAGCCCCTAGCTGCTGTTCCGGCAAAGACCATTACAGCCTGTTCCATTAGATAACCGTTTACATTGGCGGCTGTGAGAACCTCACCCGCTGTGAATACTTTGTAACCAAGACCTGACATGATTTCCTTACCAGCTCAAACTGTATGCGTCTAGCTTACCAAACTCGGCATCATCCAGAATTAGGTAGGCGGTGTCTACCGACTGGAAGCCGAACTCTACATAGTGCGTCTGTGGGTTTACCGTGTGATTTATCGAGATAACCTGCACGAAACGCTGAATAGCGTCTCCTATGCCGTTAGGCGTAAAGATGACCTTTGCAATAGAACCGAGCTCTAGGCTGAGAACCGAATCCTGCTCTGCTGGCTCGAGCTTGTGTATAGCGACCTCAAGCGAGCTAAAGCGGTATTCGGGCTGTGAATACTGCTGAGCTAGAACTAGGGCTAGTTCGGCTAGGGCTAGGTCGGTGCTAAGTAGCAAGCCGTTCTGAGTAAGTGTTCTAAGACCATAATCTGTGACAGATTGAGTGTCGGTGGCTGTAGCAGTGCCTCCGCCTAAGCGGTCTAAGACGATTTGGTTGTAGAGGTTGTCTGATCCGTAAGACACATCTACGCTCTGGAAGGGAACACCTGTCCCGCCGAATGTGACTAATCCTGCCGATGTAGGGCTTTGACCTCTATCAATAAAGGTCAATCTTCCCTGCTTGTCTACGAATACCAAACCTGGCTCTGATAGAGCGATTGTTTGTAGGTAATTCATAGCGTTTGTGTTTGCTTCTATAGCAGCCGTGCCTAGAGTTGCCTGACCGACATCTATGTTTCTAGCTTCATTTGACCAGTTGATTTGGTCTAGGACATCAGATACTCGAGCACCCGTTAGCTCTGTGACTGGTGTGCCAGCGGCTAGGTTTTGACCCGAGATAATACTTGTAGCGTCATAGGCAATCGCTTCGGCTATCGAGTCGCCATTAGGGGTATAGCTGAATGCCCAGTCGTCAATCCAGCCAGTGTATTGAACCGAATCGGCAGTAGTTACTTTGATTTCACGCCTTGGCACGATGTTTCCGGCAAACGGCGATGAAGCATACAGCGGATCAAAGGCTCTGTCGTGGTTATTGAACTCGACATTTAGCTGACCTGCTGGGAAGGCTGAGAAAAGGTTAGAGCGACCCCTAGAGATAGAGAACTGCCTTACCCTGTCGGTAATGTCAATAAAGGTCAATCCACCCAGCGGGAAGCTTGTGTTGTCTAGCTGTCCTTTTACGGGGTCATCAAGGGTAAAGAAGTTACCAGCACCCGAGAAGCTTGTATCAAAGCCGACCTCGACCTTCTCGATTGGCATTGACATTAGACAGCCACCGCTACATTGAACTGACCGTTCACCTGACCGAACTTCTGTAGGGTCTCGACTACAGCCTCTCCAGCTCTAGCACCACCAGTCCTGGTGTCGGCACTGACTTGAACGGTGTAGTAGTTATTTACAGTTGTTCCACCAGCGGCTATGGCGGCAGCAGCCAATTCGCCAGAGGTCATACCTGAGCTAATGCCAGCAAGGTTGATTGTTCTACCTGCCAAGATGTCTTGCTCAAGGCTTGTGTAAATGTCACGCTTGACTAGGGCCCCTGCTCGCTTTGTAGCATCACCGATGTTTGCGATGTAACGGCTTGCCTGAGCAATTAGGTCACGAATCTTGGCGAGTGCCGCTTCGTCAATCTTTGGGGGCTCTTGTAGAACAGCCGGAACAGGGATAGCGTCAATCTGATCCTGAGCGATTTGTCTGGCAGCATCAGAAGCAGCCTTGGCAGCAATGTCTACTTGAACATTTAGGGTTGCTTGGAAGGCACGGTTGAAGGCTTCTGCCATAACACGAGCTTGGTTTTCTAGCTCATTCTGCTTTGACCGAATACCTTCAAGTAATCCGTTTGCTAGGTCTATACCCGTGCCGTAGAGAGATACAGCAACTTCTTCACCTAGAGAGCCACCGATAGTCTCAATCTCTTTGAATAAACCATTGAGCTCATTGATTGTGTCTGAGCCGCCATCAACTAGAGCCTGAGCCGTAGCACCACCAGCATCAATACCTGCATCAATTAGTTGCTGGAAGAGTGCTGGATCAAGACCAAGTGCACGAAGCTTGCGGAGGTTCTCACCGAATGTTCTGGCCTTCTCAGCCATGTCCCTAAAGCCCTGTAGGATGCCCTGAGACTTGCTTTGAATGCCTCCTATGGTTTCCTCATAGGTAGAGGAGATTGTGACCTCAAACTCCCGCATAGAGCCTCCCAGACGCAT
>CAYYPL010000064.1:0-2353 GCA_964473555.1 uncultured Chitinophagales bacterium | reverse complement strand
ACTACATTGATGTTTCGGTTGAACCGATGTCAGAGTTTTCTTGGCTGCTAGATGCAAAGAAAGGCACTCGAGTCACCGTCACTGGCAACGCAAAAGTTTCAACCTACGAAAAGAGAGATGGCGGTTCGGCTGTCAAAATCAAAGTCTGGCCTCAAGAGGTCACGGCAGCAGAGATGGCAGATAAATCGGACGCTCCCTTTTAGCCTGTCCTGACAATGATAAACTTGTTGTATGAAAAACAATCAAGAAATCATTGATGCCTACTTAGAGACAGGATCTGTATGGCGAGCCGGTAAAAAGCTCGGCATGGCTGGTCAAACTGTTCACGAGAAACTTACTGCTATGGGACATAAGCTTCCAGGTTCTGAATGGACTGAAGCTGAGGTTGAAGAGCTGAAAAGCCTTGTGAATAGTTTGACTATTGCTCAAATAGCAAACCGCCTAGGACGACCATACAACGGCGTAGCATTGAAAATCAGCCGACTTGGTTTAGGTCAAAGATTTGGCAATAAGCAAAAAAAGAAAATACCAAGAACTGGCGAATATGTAAAAGCCAAAATTGAAGAATACTTATCCGAAATTGATGAGCTTGATGTAAAAGTCACTGCCTATAGCAAGATGAAGGGGCTCAAAGTAGAAACCCTTGTGACGGCAATTCAAAGATTCAAACCCGAATGGTATGAATCTTATTGTGAGCGATATGCCGTAAAACCAAAAACGAAATGCCCTTATTGCGAAACAGAGTTTTGGCCTCTTAGCCACAAACAAATCAACTGTAGTCGTAAATGCTCAGATCAAGCAAGAGTTGATTACAGCTATTTTGGCGGTAAGAGGCGAGAAACTATTGGCTTACTAGAAGGTATCTGTCAGCTATGCGGACAGCACACCCCCAGTGGATTATCAAGCCATCACATGCTTGGCAAGGAAAACGATCCAGACAATGAGCACCTAATCGCTCTCTGTTCTGGCTGTCACAATATAGTGACTATTCTGGGTGGGAGAAGGTTTGTAGCAACCCCAGAAGCATGGGAGGTGCTAATTCAACTGGTTGTAACTCGTAAAAATGGCGATAATCCAAATTTTGTTGGCGTTTTTACAAGTGTTGAAGTAGATCTAATAACCACTAACAATGCTCATCTTTATGAAGATGAAGAATAAATTGTTACCGTTTTGTTACCTTGAAATCCCACACTTTGTCTTAGCACTTCTGTAATGTATTTGACGGAAGGAGCAACAATGAGAGTAAAAGACATAAAGCAACAAATCGAGTTTCAGACAGACGCACTATTTCAAGCAGGTTATGACATGGGGTTCAATTCGGTTCTAGCGGAACTTGATGAGCTATCAAACAAAGAATGGAACATAGGAAACCGAGTAACCGCTGAGGTTATTCGCCGGATTGTCAAAGAGCTAGGAGCATCTAATGACTAAACAGGAATGGAAGTTCTGGAAATACGATTTAGCAGATCGTCTATTCCCTAAGCAGATGGATGAAGCGTATGAGCAAGGCATTCGGGTAGGGGCAGAATACGCCGCTCGCCTGATGTCATTTATGGTCGTGGAGGCAGAAGAGAAATCAAAACTCACTAAGCCTCAGAAGATTGGCTATGAGGTAGCTAGAGCTGCCATCCGTGACGCTAAGAAGAAGATTCACGCTAGGACAGGAGCAATGCTGTGATGAGTATTGTCGTGTGGGAGAAACCTTCCTGCGTTCAGTGTATGCAAACCAAGCGTGAGTTCGATAAGCGAGGAATCATTTACAAGACCCGTAAGCTCACGCCAAAGGCTGTAGACAAGTTCCTTGAACTCGGTCTTACATCAGCCCCGATTGTGGAAACTGACGCAAAAAGATGGGGTGGGTTTCGGTTAGAGAAAATCAAAAGCCTTGAGTTCCACCTAAAGAACGAGCGAGCTCACGGCATCAATGTGCCACTAGAGCCGATTAAGCAGGTAGCTGAGGAGGTAGGCGAGGATGATTGAAGTCATTGTTATGTGGACTGCCGCTATTTGTAGCTGGATAGTTGTTGTTTTATTACTGATTGAAAAGAAGAATAGAAAGCAACTCAATAATTGGGCTAATGAGACTCTCGATGCAATTCGCTTCCGTCAAGAATTGGTAAAGGCAGAAAAGTCTGGACTAATTACAGATTGGGCTAAGGCCGCCCAGATCGACCTAACTGATCCTATGTTTGCAGACTTGACCGTCAATGAATTTACTGATGTTGTGCAAGTCAGACTTGCTGACAGGGTGAAGAAAATCAAAGGAGAGCAGAAGTGAATAGCGAACAGATGTCCGTTTACTACAGCCTAGGCAAGACTGACGAATACAAGCGAATGATTACCTTGCTAAAAG
>CAYYPL010000063.1:0-2396 GCA_964473555.1 uncultured Chitinophagales bacterium | reverse complement strand
CTCGCTCTACCTGCTGGTGGGCCTCGGCCTCCAGGGCGGCCGTCTCCACCGCCTCCCGCTCCTTATTGGTGAGCCGCACCGCAGCAAGGCTGTTACCGCTCGTCTCCCGCAGCCATGCGGCCTCGGCCAACTCCATGTGCCGCGTGGCCGACGCCAGGTCGTCTCGCGTACGCGCCAACTCCCGCGCCAGCCGGTGGATCATGCAGTCGCGGTGCCAGAGGTGGCAGCGGTCGCTGTGCGTGCTGATGCGTTCCGGTTGCTGGTCGGCCCATGCGCGGTAGTCGGCAAGGATGTCATCGTCCATTCGTTCCCCGACTGTAATCAAAAAGATACGGTTCGCGTATCTTTTTGCATACGATTGCGACCCCCGTTACGGCCACCAGTTTCCAGTTTCCAGAAACCGCTATGGCCGTAGACGATCAATCTAAGGAAACTCAGGCGGCGGAAACCACCCAGCGTCGTCCATCTGCTGCCGTGTGTAGACGTTGCCCGCCCATGACGGCGGAATGAAGTCGGCTACCCGCACCTTCTGCCCGGCGTGGGCTTGCACGGCAGCAGCAATACCAGCGGCTTCCTGCTGTGTCAGGGCACCGTCATCGACAAAGACGCCGAGCAGTGCGGCAAGCTCTTGTCCGTCGGCTTCGATGTGGATCGGCACCGTCTCTTCGTCAGGCAGAGCCAACGCTGCCTGCCCATTCGTCGGGTGCGTGAGCACGCTGCAATACAGATCGGTCCAGTTGTCCCCGCGCAGGTGCGACGGCCGCAGCACCCGCATGATGCTGCGGCTCAACTGCTCGGCGTGCTGTGGTGCGACAGTGACGTATGGCATCAGAAAATGCGGTAGTGGCGGTTGATGTCTTGCTCAATCCGCTGAACTCTAGCGGACTGGCTGGAGTTGTAATGAATGATCTCCGAGATTTTGCCTTCTAAAAAAAGACTTGTAGTCGTCGAAGACCTTGCCGCACCTATGGCAGCACGGTCGTTTGCGTTGTAACTAATAGCACCCGATGCCGCAGCCGTTGCACTGTGGGCTCCGTCGCGGCGGACGACAATCTGGCTGCTGTCATAGCTTCCAGAAAAGAGCGTCACCAATCCCGTCGATATGGCTGACGTAAAAACCGCCACATCCACAGAGGTGCGAATAGCAAACCGAATCGAAGACGGATTGGTGGCGGCATTAGACGCAATCACTGAGAAGTAGTAGGCACCAGCATTGAATGCTCTTCCAAAAATCCATTGTGCCGCAGTCTTGGTCGTTGCGCTAAACACACCAAACGAGTACGCAGGCTGGTTGCTAGGCATCACATCGTCTGCCAGAAACAGAGTGTCGTCTGATCCGTCAAACAACAGGGCTGGCCTGCCAGCCTGCGTAACGAGCGAGCCACTGTCGATGATCTTCGGCTGTGCCGTGCTTGTCGCCTGCGTAGCGTCTTTGCCGTTGCCGCTCTGGTCATGCCACGTGGTGACAAACCCGTCATCCCCGCTGCCCACCCACGCTGCCAGCGTGCCATCGCTGACCTCGCCCGCCGTGAAATCTGCCTCGGCACTGTCGCTGCTACGTCGCACCGTGACGACCGGGCCTGCGTAGGACGACGACAACTGCCGCAGGCTGTAGGCCGCAGCCGCACCGGGGGCGAAGTCCAGCAGCTTCGGCTGGGCTAGCGGACGCAGCAAACGTGGTGACATCGCCATGGGAGTTGCCGGAGAGTAGGTGATCTAAAGACGAACTTCCTCGAGCACGTGGCCGGTACGTGCCACGACCTCGTCGAGCCAGGGCCGATAGTGCAACGCTGAGCTACCGACACCAGGCCCGCCGTTGGTAATCACGTGCGACAGCACCAAACGCCCACGGTGCAGCCAGCACGTTGGTGAGCCGCTGTCGCCAGTTATAGCTGGCCTGTAAAGCGCGGCCCGCATCGGATCGGCCGGCACACGAGGGCAGGCCGCGTTGGTCATGTGATTGATAAAGTCGAGCTCCACGACGACCGCATCGTCGTTGCGACCGATCCACACCATGGGCGGGTACTGGTCGTCAGCGTATGGGCTGGGCGGTCCCATTTGTGCCATCAGCGGGCACACGCGGTGCCAGTCGCGCGGCAGCACCTGGCACGGTGTTACCGGCAGCTCGCGGTCAAGCGTGCTCACCACCGCGTCGGCCGAGAGCGACAACGCACCTTCAATGTCCACATCGAGCACGCGAGCGGTGTGGCCGTCCCAGGTGGTGATCGTGTCGTTGACGTACGGCCGCCAGTGGTACGTGTGCAGGCAATGCCGGCGCGTCAGCATGATGCCGCCGCGCGACCGCTTGAGCACTGGCGACAGGTCGATGCCGTCCGTGATACTGCGGCCTGCCGCCAGACGGTCATCGACCTCGCGGATGACCTGTCGCTCGAAGG
>CAYYPL010000062.1:0-2430 GCA_964473555.1 uncultured Chitinophagales bacterium | reverse complement strand
ATGCGTCCGTTCCCTGATGCGAAGCGAGAGAAGCAGGTGACTCGCCGGTGGAACGGGCAGACTTGGTATTTGCATTTCGGTGCGCCGGTTGCGACACCGGGGACGAGCAACCACGGGTGGGGGACGGCCATCGACGCGGCACTCAAACTCAAGTCCGGTGAAGTTGTTTCCATTTCCAACAAGCCGAAAGCTGCTAGACGGTCTGGGCTGGATTTCCTGTTGGAGTGGGGGCCGCGGTTGGGTTGGACTTGGGAGTTGCAGGTCGAGCCTTGGCATATCGTCGCTCATCGGGTTGACCGGGAGCCTGCTTTAGTGAAGGAGATTCTCGGTGCTTGATCAAGGTTGGGCTGTTGTTATTGCTGCCCTCGTCGGCATGGTGGGAACTGTGGTCGTGGGGCTACTCACAGCGTTCAGGAAAGAGAACGCCAAAGACCATGCTGAGGTGATGTCCGTACTGACGAAGGTATCCGCCTCTGTGGGTCGGGTTGAGGGTAAGGTTGACCACGTTCAGGACGCATTGAACGAACACCTCAAGGAGCATCACAATGGGCGATTTGCTAAACGAGCTACGGACAGCAGCTCAAAAGCCAAGAGTCAAGTCAGCGATCGACAAACTAAAAGAGGTCGCCGATAAGCAGACGCTTGCCGACTTTGAGCAAGCAATCCGAGACGTAACAATCTCGGTAAATGTCATTGACAAGGTACTAAAGAAGCGCGGTCTGCCGTCCTCGTATTCGGCATTGGCGGAGTATCGGCGCAAGGTGATGTCCGCATGAGTGACTTCACCGCAGAACAGCAGATCCAAGAGTTAGAACGTCTCCTTCGTACCGCTCAGCGTCGTGCTGATAAAGCGGTGATCAAGCAGGAGGCGATGGTTGAGGCGATCTACAAGGCGGCATACGAGGCCGCTCGTGCCACAGGCAAAGGCAAGCCAACCGTTCGCCCCAAGAAGGACAAGCTGAAAGGGAAACCTGAGGTTGCGTTGATTCATGCAACCGACTGGCAGTTGGGCAAGAAGTCTGTGTCCTACGGGATGGAGACCTGTGCTCAGCGCATCCAACGGTTCACCGAAAAGGTGATCCATCTGACCGACATTCAACGCTCACATCACCCTGTTGATGAGGCTGTGCTTGTCTACGGTGGCGACATGGTGGAGGGAGGCGGAAACATCTTCCCGTCACAAATCCACGAGATTGAAGCACACCTCTTTGAGCAGCTGTTTGAGTGCGTCAAAATCATGGAAACACAGGTGCGCACCCTCGCCGAATACTTCCCGAAACTACGGATCGTCTGCGAGTACGGCAACCACGGTCGTCTCGGTCGATACGGGGACGGAACCTACGCAGGTGACAACGCTGACCGGATGGCATACAAGATCACCCAGATGCAAACCCGTGACCTCAACCTTGACTGGCAAATGTCAGATGACTGGTATCAAATTGCCACCATCGGCAACTACAAAGTCCTCATCGTCCACGGCGACGAAATCAAGGGATACGGCGGGAACGTCCCCGCGTTCGGCATCCTCAGGAAAGCGAACGCTTGGGCGTCCGGCGTCATTGAGGATTTTCAAGATGTGTTGATGGGGCATTTTCACCAAATAATGTCCCTCAGCATGGCGAACGGTGGACGGGTATTCGTCACCGGCTCACCCGAATCCCACAACGAATACGCACGCGAATTCGTCGCAGCCACAGGCAAACCCTCCCAACGACTCCACTTCATCGACCCTGAAGCCGGACGAGTAACCTCAGAGTTCGTGGTGTGGCTATGACCCGACCTCAACACAACTTCGTCATGGTGGAATGGCACGACACCCACTCCGACCACGACGGCTGGCTCCACATCGCCGACATAGACAACACCCCCTGCCTCGTCCTCACCTCAGGCTTCCACCTGCCCACCTCAGAAGGCGGCAAGGAAGGTCATGTCACCGTCTACCAGTCGATCATCCACGGCTCAGACCAGATTGACTCCGCCGTCCACATCCCGGTGCAGATGGTCGTCAACATGAAAATTGTGCTCGCTGGAGACATTGACCAGCACTAAAGACAACTCTGACACTCACCCACTAGGCTGACAAGCGGTAGCTCCTCGGCCTCGGCGGGCAAACGAGTCGCAGCAACCCCGCACCATCTTCCTCCTTGGGTGGTGCGGTCATACCTAAAGAAAGGTCACCTCTTGAAGAAACGCATCGCAATCCTCGCCACAGCCCTCATCACAACCCTCGGACTCCTAGAAGCCAAAGCAGTCTCAGCCCCTCCAGAACCCCCCAGAATCGTCCAACCCGCCCCAACCCCCCAAACACCACCCAACACGCAACACAAGCCCTCCCAGCCCCCTCTGGAAGCAATCTGGCGGCAAACCTGCCCCAATTGGCAACCCCTCGCCTTACAAGTCGGATGGCCCGCCCAACAAATCCCCGTCCTC
>CAYYPL010000061.1:0-2448 GCA_964473555.1 uncultured Chitinophagales bacterium | reverse complement strand
TTCTAAGGTTTTGCTGTTTGTCGGATCAGCTCACCCGCCTAACATTGGAGCTGCTCTCACCTTAGCTAACCTTAGCCAAGTCCTACTCGACTACGAGATAGTCATAGCGGGCAACTGTGCTAGATACATCCAGACCGAAGCCCCGAATGTCCACTTAATCGGACAGATAACACCCGAGGTCTTGGACTATCTGATGAGGACTAGCTTCGCCTTCGTCAATCTGATGGCGGCTGGCTCAGGCACTTCCCTCAAGGTCATCAAGTCACTCAGCTACGGCTTACCCGTCATCTCTAGCCCTATCGGAGCTCGTGGATACGCTGAAGCCTGTATAACCGCTAAAACGGCTCAGGAAGTCATAGAAAACTTAGAACGACTGAAATCACCTGCCGAGTGGGAAATGGCTTCAGAAGCCGCTACAGGGCTTGCCAAAGGGTATTCTTGGGAGGTCATAGGAGCTAAGTTCAACGAGGTAATAGAAGGGCTATTGTGATACCCGTAATTGGCTTTGCAACTATCACCCGATTTGACCTAGCCGAGAGGCTTCTCAAAAGCATCAACCACCCTGTCGAACACTTAGTCATAGTCAATAACTCAGGTAAACAATCTTGGCAGCCTGTGAAGCCAGATTCCGTTGAGAAGATGTGGCACATAGAAGTGCCTTATGGCTTGGGATTAGTCGGTGCTTGGAACCTAGTCATCAAATCTACGCCTTATGCCCCTTACTGGGTAATGGTCAATGACGATGCCTGGTTTAGTCCCGATGCCCTAGAGACTATTGAGAGAGAAGTAGATACAGAAGCTTTGAACTTTGCTCATGTAGATCAGACACCTTGGGCTGCCCCTATCTTTGGAGAAGGATGTGTTAGGCAAGCAGGGCTGTATGACGAAGCCTTCTATCCTGTCTACTTTGATGACAACGATTACGAACGAAGAATCAGAAACGCTGGGGTAGAAGTCAAACAAATCTCAGCAAGGATTCATCACGACCCGATGACCACAAGACAGGACTTCCTAGAAAAGAACCGCATAACTTGGGCGGCTAACGAAAAGCGTCATCACGAAAAGATAGCCAATAATGATTTCTCGGTTCACGGCTGGAGCCTAGATGTAAGGAGAGCAAACAGATGGGACTAACAATCTATACAGGCGGGACTTTTGACCTGCCACACTCAGGGCATGTGAACTTCCTCAGAGAATGTGCAAAACTCGGTGAAGTCACGGTATCGCTAAACACTGATGAATTTATAGCTGACTACAAGGGCAAACCCCCAGTTATGACATATAACGAGAGATTGCAGGTGCTATCGGAGTTTAGGTGCGTATCAAATGTGATACCAAATATAGGCGGGGCAGACAGCAAACCCTCAATCTTAGAAGTTCGACCCGACATCATTGCCATCGGTTCAGACTGGGCTAGAAAAGACTATTACTTACAAATGGGATTCAGTCAGGATTGGCTAGACGAGCTATGCATCTCGCTGATCTACATTCCCTACACCCCAGGGATAAGTTCTACTGAGGTCAAGCGGAGAATGAGGCTAAACTAGATACATGGCTATTACCAACGGATATTGCACTCTTCAGGATGTCAAAGATGCACTACGGGTGCAGGATTCGGTTGATGACACGATTCTGGAGCTTCACATAGAAACAGCTTCACGCCAGATTGACGACATCTGTGAGCGTGTCTTTTACTCAACAGCCGGAGCAACACGCTACTTCGTGCCTAGAGACAGCTATGTTTGCGAGATTGACGATTTAGTTTCTCTTACAAGCCTCAAGACTTCCTCTGCCGCTGACAAGGTTTACGATGTGACTTGGACTGCTGCCGACTATCAGCTAGAGCCCGTAAACAGCATTGCGGGCGGTATGCCTACCCCTTGGACACAAATCCGTGCAGTAGATGAGTATTGGTTCCCTCTAGCTAATGGTGAGACAACCGTAGAAGTTACTGGAACATTCGGTTGGAGTGCTGTCCCTAAGCCAATCAGGCTTGCAACGGTTCTTTTAGCTATGCGTCTATACAAGCGTATGGACTCACCACTAGGCGTGGCTGGCGTGGGTGACATCGGCGTTATCCGTGTCAGCCGCATTGATCCTGACATTGATGCACTGATTATGCCCTTCAAGAAAGCAAGGATGGCTTAGTGTCTGTCATCAACGACCTACGAGATGGGCTCGCTACGAACCTTGCCACAATTACGGGTTTGAGAGTAGCCTCAGAGCTTATTGACAATCCAAGCCCACCAGTAGCCCTAGTAGCTATTGATTCAGTTGAATACGACCAGGCTTATCAGAACGGTCTGACACTCTATAACTTCACAATCAGCGTGATTGTGGGTCGTGTTGCAGAACGCACTGCACAACGAAAGCTTGATTTATACATGGCTCCTACAGGCGACCAGTCTGTGAAAGCTGGTGTAGAATCAGACAGGACACTCTCGGGAG
>CAYYPL010000060.1:0-2454 GCA_964473555.1 uncultured Chitinophagales bacterium | reverse complement strand
TCAAGAGGCGAGTATCAGTGCAGTGTTACACGGTCGCCTTTCCAGCCGGGGTAACACCGGACGCCACACGTCACGTGGCACGAACACGGAGGGACACGTGAGCGACTACTACGCACCACCAGAGTCAGTGCTGCCGCTCTTTCGGCAGCTCGCACCGGCTCAGCAGCACAGCCGCACGAGCATGGCCGCTGCGGACAGCCTGGACACCGACACGCTCAACGCTCTTCAGCGTCGCGTGCTCGAGTTCCTGCAGGCCCGGCCCGAGGGCGCGACCGACGAGCAGATCGCGAGCGAGCTGGGGCTCAACCCGTCAACGGCTAGGCCACGTCGCATTGAGCTGCAGCGGCGAGGCCTGGTCGTGGAGGCCGGGACGCGGAAGACGCGGAGCGGAAGGAATGCGGTGGTTTGGAGGAGTGTGTGATGGGATGTATCGGTACCGACATTAGCGGCGTGGTCATTGGCGTCGGCGCGCCGAACCGGACTAAAGACAGCCGTGTTGTGCAGTGTGCGATTGTGCTTGACGACACGATTGGGCTAACGCGTGTGTTTTGCGACTACCGAAACGGAATGGATCGGCTCAGCCTTTGGGATAAGTGCTCTTTGCTTGTGCAGGCGACACCAAAGGACAGCCGGTTTGAGAGCTGGAAAATGCTTGAGGCAGACATTACTGGGCACGTAAACGGCTCGCATGAGAAGCGGGCACTTCTTGAGTCATGTGTGAGGCTTACAGGCGACGAAGACCCCATCGACTTTTTGAATCGAGAGCGTCGAAGCGTGGCTGTCGTAAAGCCGCAACAGTCAAGCATCGGGTACGGCATGGAGATTCGCGATTTTGATGAGTCTCCAGATTGGATTACGACGCAGTGCGAGACGCCTCAAAAGCCATTCCTTCAATGGCAAAGCCCGCAAGGCAAGTCGCACCGACAGCAAGTGGCGGCGCACGAAGTCTACGAGTGGCTGCGAAAGAACCCTTCTAAGCATGGCGGGCTGTGGGACAACCTGCAGATCACAAACATTGACTACGACAAGTGGCTTTTGATTGGAACGGCAAGCACGCACAGGACTGCTTGGCTAGTTGTTCATGTTCACCGTCTAAAAAAAACGACTCCGCCACTTATCGACTCAAGCTCGCTGATCGTCGATGGCAAGCCAGACGGCTGGCCCTATTTGTTGCCAGGGGACGTTGCTGCCAAGCGTGCGGAATCGACGGGTCAGCGACTGTTGTTCACCACTTGAGATATAACGCCGACCTGGAGCCGTGGGAGTACCCGGACTCTGACTACCTGCTTGTGTGCGCAGCCTGTCACAAAAGGATTCATGGACGATGAAACACCACCCGATTGCCGACGTTTGGCCGATGATGGACGAGGCCAAGTTACACGAGCTTGCGGATGACATTCGCAAGAACGGCCAGCTTGTTCCAGTGTGGCTGTACGAGGGCAAAATCTTAGACGGCCGCAACCGATGGGCGGCCTGCAAGATCGCTGGCATCGAGCCGAAGACGAAAGAGTACACTGGAGACGAGCCGACCGCGTTCGCTGTGTCGCTGAATGACCGCAGGCGGCACATGGGCAAGTCTGCGTTGGCTGCCGTTGCGGCCGAGCTTGAGCCGCACTTTGCGGCGGATGCCAAACGGCGATACGAGCAGACTGTTGGCCGCCCGAAAAAATCGGTGGAAAAAGTTCCACAGATTTCCGAACCGCAGCCAAAGGCCCGCGAGGAAGCCGCAAAATCTGTCGGCGTCAATGACCGCTACGTTTCCGACGCCAAGAAGGTGAAAACTGAAGCACCTGAGGTCTTCGAGCGTCTCAAGGCCGGGAAGATCACGCTCCAAGACGCCAAGCGTGAGGTTGCCAAGAAGCCGACCGACGACTGGCGTCAGGACGAGCGTGACCGGCAGGCCCAGGTAAACGACGGCATCACCGTCGTTGCGAACGCTGCGGCAGACAAGAACCTCGTCTGCTGGGCCGAGCGGGAGGGGTTGGCTGTACGCATCGACCGCAGCACTCGATACGGCAACCCATTCGTTCTCAACGAAGACGGCAACCGAGACGAGGTGTGCGATGCCTACGAGCATCACTACCTGCCGCACAAGCCATCAATCACTGATCGCATCGACGCTGGTGAACTAGCTGGCAAGGTGCTTGTGTGCCACTGCTATCCACAGCGATGCCACGGTGATTGTCTTGCTGACCAGGCCAACTCTGTATCAGTCAGGTAGCTAGGAGGCCAGGATGGCCGGCTCGTGGATCAAACTCCGACACGACGTGCTGGACGCACCCGAGATTCGTCGCGCCGCTCGCGCCACGGGCCTCGACTGCGACCAGGTGCTCGGCAAGCTGGCGCGGCTCTGGTCGTGGGCCGACCGCCACGGTGTCGACGGCTTGATCAAGTCGGCTGAGCTCGAGGATGTAGACGAACAGGTAGGCCATGTCGGATTCGGCCAGACGCTGG
>CAYYPL010000059.1:0-2532 GCA_964473555.1 uncultured Chitinophagales bacterium | reverse complement strand
CGGAAGGCTCCAAGACCAAGCAGCAGCGCATCGCCGCCATGCAATACGGGCAGGCTGTCATGGAAGCCGAGATGGCGGAGGAGATGCACAGCAAGCCGAGCCAGCGGGACAGCATCCTTATTTATTTGCAGGCAGGCAACGAAATCACCGACATCGAGGCCCTGCGCCTATTTCAGTGCCGGCGGTTGGCCGCGCGGATCTTGGAGCTTCGCAAGGAAGGCCACGACATTAAGAGCCGCATGCGGCCGCTGATGAGCGGGAAACGGGTGGCGGAGTATTGGCTATGAGCGAGTGGATACCCGCCGAGAAGGAACTGCCGGGCAACCCGCGGTGCGTGCTGGCTACGGATGGCGAGGCGCATTTTGTGGCCGTCTACGAGGGCGAAGGTGTGCTTGCAAATTGCGACATCACCACCGGCCACAAGTGGTCTGAGGCTTACTCGTGCGACGAGATCGACAGCGTCATCACGCATTGGATGGAACTTCCGGAGGTGCCGGAATGATTGCCCAAGACCCCGCAGTCCGCCGTCTGATCTACACGTCGGCCGACGATCTGAAAATGCAGATTGGCTGCTTTGAGTATAGCGGCACCTGGCCCTCGATGGCCGTCCTCGAGGAGGCTTACCAGGCGTGCGTGGCCGATGGGCAAAAGACCAAGGCGGCACATCTTAAATCGGCTATGCGCCGGCATGGGAGGGTGAAGAAATGAGGCCGAGTCGCTGGGAGCCGAACCCCAACCGCTACCTGTTCAACAACCACGGGTGGTGGTGGATGAAGTATTCGCCGTATGACCCGGTCTACACCGAGCGGGTCAACATCAACCTTAAAACGCGCGACATCGAGGAGGCCCGCCAGCGGCGGGATCTCAAGCTGGTGGAGTTTATGCGGGGGTCGCTGAAGGGGGTGGCGGCGTGACTGCTGACACAGACAGTTTGAAAGCCCTCGAGGCGCAGCGTGACGCGCTGGAAGCCGAGATTGAGCGCATTCGCGCCAAGGACTCGGAAGACAAGTGCAAGCCGCTAATGGAGGAGTTGCTGTCGCTAAAGCCGCAACTTGAGGCGATGGGCGCTTGGCCTTGCGCGGTCATTGTGGATTTTCATTTTGGAAACACCTGGCTGCACGCCAATGAGGCCCACCTGTATTTCTCGGAGCAGTTGTCCTGTTACAGGGAAAGCAGCAGCGGGTGGGGTGGCGCAAGCTCTCATTGGACAATGCCTGGCGCCCTTGACGAACACCGGCGCAAGGATGATCAGGCAGATCCTTATAGTTGGAATAACTATTTTCGAGGAGAGCGCACCCGAAGCGTGCCAAACACTAAAGAAATGCTTGGCCTATTCAGGCCATTAGACCGCACCGAATGTTGGATAGGCCAAACCGGCAACACCGGGCGCGTATTTTTTTACGAACAAGTGGCTTGTTGCCCGATCTGCGCTTTTGTTCACCGCGACTTAAAAGAAAGTGGCGTGAAAATTAATTGGCAAGCCTTCGGTAACGATTGGTTGTGGCCTGAGAAAATGCGTGGCGACCATTACAAAATGGAAACTTTGCTATCTTCGGCAAAAGCAATTTTGTCAGGACAGCTGTTTGATAACGGACTTGTTTTCAAGAGGTGTGAAAGGTGCGCCGGACAGTCGTTTTTAGACAAATGGCGGGGATTATACAAAAAGGCAAAAGAAGGCAACCGCCTTTGGGACAGCAAAGAGTGCGACCAATTTCTCAACAACATTGAGTCCATTTATCCCGACAAATTCGGGGTCAAGGCTCAGGTCAAAACAAGCATTTTCCGCCAAGCCAAAAAGCGCGCGCGGATCAAACCGTTAAGTCGTGGAGAGCTTGCCTTCTTCTCCATGCACTTGGCGGCATCACAAATAAAAGAACTGAAGGCAACCAATAGAACACATGACACTAACAAAATCCTCAACCAAGCTAATTGACGAAGTAACGGGTCTAATTGGCAACGGCATCGAGTGCTGGCAAAAGGCTGGCGAAATCATCGTTCAACTCATGGACGAACACGACATGACCGCGGCAGACATCTGCGAGCGTTCCAAATACCTAACCGAAGACGTTGTCCGCCGCTTTGAGCAGTTGGGCCGCAAGCAGATCATGCCCAACTTGCTGGTGGCAGATTACCCGGCGGCACGGCACCTGGTGCGCTTGCCCTACTCAGAGCAGAAGCGTGCGATAGACGAGCCGCTTGATTTGCTTGTCTTGGAGGGCAAGACCCCGACCACGCTTAAGGTGTCCGTGGAGAACCTCACGCCGCAGCAATGCCGCCAAGTGTTCAACGGACACATCCGCAGTGTCGGCGCGCAGCGGGCGTATCTGGAAGAGCGCAAGGCCGAGCAGGAGGTCGCGCCGGTCATCAGGCAGGCACATGAGATCTACCGCGTCAGGGGCAAGCGCGTGGTCATCATGCAGCCGTGCGAACTGACGGCCCGCCAACTGGCCAACATCATTGCGGAAATCGAGGCATAGATGGCCGGCGACTGGATCAAAATGCGCTGCAATCTGGACACGGACCCCGCCGTGT
>CAYYPL010000058.1:0-2536 GCA_964473555.1 uncultured Chitinophagales bacterium | reverse complement strand
GCCACATGACAACCCTTGAACACGCACTCTCCTACGCAGCCAAAGGCATCCGCGTCATCCCCATCCGACCCGGAACCAAATCACCCTCCATCGAAAACTGGACAACCCAAGCCACCACCAACCCCGACACCATCACCCAATGGTGGACAACCACCTACCGCAACTGGGGAGTCGGCATCGTCACCGGCCGCGCCACCAACCGCCAATTCTTCGTCATCGACATAGACGAACACGACCCACAACAATCCGGACACGACACCCTCGCCGACCTAGAAAACGAACACGGCAAACTCCCCGACACCATCACCGTCCTCACCCCCACAGGCGGCAAACACCTCTACTACTCCACACCCATCCCCATCCGAAACGACGCAGGACGACGCCTCGGCCCCGGCCTAGACATCCGAGGCGACGGAGGACAAGTCCTCGCCCCACCCACCATCCACCCCAACGGACAGCCCTACCAATTCGAGCACGGCTACAGCATCAACGAACACAAACTCGCCGAAGCCCCCAACTGGCTCATCGAACGCCTCACCACCGAACCCAAAGTCGACAAACAACGCCCCACCGACACCGACCACTTCCTCAACGACCCCAACAGCCCCTCCACCCGCTACAACAACACAACAACATGGGAACAGCTACTCACCGCAGACGGCTGGACACACGTCTACAACGGCAAAGACGGAACCGAATACTGGCGACGCCCCGGCAAAACCCAAGGCATCAGCGCCAGCGTCAACCACAACGGCAACGACGCCCTCATCGTCTTCACCACCAACGCCCCCGTCCCACCCGGCGGATACTCACGCTTCGGCTACTACGCACAAACCCAACACGGCGGATCATGGAAACAAGCCGCCCACACCTACACCCAAACCAACCCCACCCCCACCACCCACACCCCAGACGAACTCTTAGCCCAACTCATCAACTGGCAAGAATTCTGGAAACAAGACCACACCACCGAAGACTGGCTCGCCTACCCACTCATCGCCCGCAGCCGCCAAACCGCACTCTTCGCCGTCTCCAAAATGGGCAAGTCCTACCTCACCCTCGCCACCGTCGCAGCCCTCGCCACCGGACGCAGCATCCTCGGCAGACCACCCCAACCACCCATCAACGTCCTCTACCTCGACTACGAAATGGTCCAAGCCGACCTCTACGAACGCCTAGAAGCCCTCGGCTACGACGACACCACAAACCTCACCCACCTCCACTACGCACTCCTCCCCCAACTCCCCCCACTCAACACCTACCAAGGCGCAGCCGAACTCCTCAAACTCGCCGAACTCGTCAACGCCCAAGCCGTCATCATCGACACCACCGGACGCGCCGTAGAAGGCGAAGAAAACTCGGCAGACACCTACCGCGAATTCGCCCGCACCACCGGACTCGCCCTCAAATCCAAAGGCATCGCCCTCCTTCGCACCGACCACGCAGGCAAAGACAAAGGCAAAACCCAAGGCCAACGCGGCAGCTCAGCCAAAAACGACGACGTAGACATCGTCTACCGCATGGACAGGGAAGCCCACACCATAACCCTCACCCGCATCTTCTCCCGCATCGGCTGGGTTCCCCAAGAAGTCACACTCACCGAAGACCCCGACGACACCGTGACCCCCATCAAACTCCACCAACCCATGGAAGCCTTCCCCGCCGATGTCTATGATCTCGCTCGAACCATCTGCACCACCATCCCCGCCATCCGCCCCGGCCACAAACCACCCGGCAGACCCACCGTCCGCAAACTCCTCTCACAAGCCGGAATCAAAGCACGCACCGACACGCTCGGCAAAGCCCTCCGAGCCATCGAACTCGGACGCCTACGCGACCCACTCGCAGACTAGCAGACTGTCCCCAAACCCTCGGGGACAGCGTGCGGGGACAGTCGGGGACAGTCGCCAAACTGCCCCAAATACTGGGGACAGTTTTTGGGTCAGCCAAGCGCAAAGCCTTGCGGTACAAGGGGACAGGCGTGTGTGTCCCGTAAGGGACACACGCCGTCCCGTACTCACTTACAGAACCCAACTGACCCAAACCTAGAATCAACACACAAATTCACAACCACAACAAATTTTCACGACCCCTCCCCTTACCCCACCCCACCCCGGCCCCACCCCTACCCCACCCCCACCCCAACATGCCCATCCAACGACCCTGCCTCGACTGCAACACCCTCACCACCAACCCAACACGCTGCCCCACCTGCCAAGGCCGACGCCAAGCCATACGCAACAGCCAACGAACCCACTACCACGGCGACTACCCAACCCGATCCCGACTCATCAGAGAGAACGCCACCCACTGCTGGATATGCGGCCAAGGCCCACGACCAAACGATCCTTGGACAGCAGACCACATCTACGGCAAAGACAGACCCGAACTCGCCCCAGCTCACCGCTCCTGCAACTCAGCCCGTGGCGCACGCGACCAGCGACCCCGACGCATCTGACCCGACCCGACACCACCGACCCCCCTCCGGCAACCTTGGGGGGTGGGGTCAAACTCAGAACTCAACTGCCGAAACGAC
>CAYYPL010000057.1:0-2596 GCA_964473555.1 uncultured Chitinophagales bacterium | reverse complement strand
GGGATCACCTATTTGGAGCCTGCTGATGATGAGCGCACGATGCGGCGCTTCACCTCAAGTGTCGGGATTGACGTGTGGACGCCTGGCGAGTTCAAGCTCCTCCGCAGTATGAGTGTGGGGGAAACGTCTACGGGTGGCTGTCGTGCTGTGAGTGTGGTGTCGGGAGGCACGAACTATGTCTACTCCACAACGAACGCGAAGGTGTATCGCAGCAACGGGTCAACATCTACAGAGATTACAGGTTGGACCAACCTACCCTCCTGGCTGGTTTCGACTGGTGATGGTGTCTTTGGATTCCATTCTTCTGGTATCGACTTTTCTGCTGGCTCGGGAACTACTGCTGCATCGTTGTGGACCGGGGCCGCGTCAGCGGGTAAGGGCTGGTGGGTTAAGCAGCGTCTGATCGCAGCCTATGGCGCTGCGTTGTACGAGCTGGGTGGGTTCACGGGTGGTTCCTTGCCTTCTGCTTTGTATACGCATCCTCAGTCTGGTTGGACGTGGACTGCCGCTGTCGATACTCCTGGTGCGATCCTTGTGGGTGGCTATTCGGGGAACTCGTCTGCGATCTACAAGTTCACGGTCGATGAGGCTGATGGTGCCCTGCCCACGTTGACTTCTGCGGTGACTGTTGCTGAGTTACCTGTCGGTGAGTATGTGACTGGCATGTTCTCCTACCTGGGGTCGCTGCTGGTGATCGGCACGAACAAGGGTGTGCGGATTGGTCAGGTCTCTGACCAGGGCCAGGTCACTTACGGTGCCTTGACGTATGAGTCGTCTGCACCTGTGGAGTTCTTCACAGGGTTTGACAGGTTTGTGTTTGCTGGTGTGAAGGATTCCATTGACGGTAAGAGTGGGGTGATCCGTCTTGATCTTTCTGATCTTGACCAGGCCGGTAGGGCTGCGTGGGCGAACGACGTGTCGAGCGGGGTCACGGGATCCGTTGAGGGCGTGTGCCTGTTGGGTTCCTCTGACCGTGTCTGCGTGGGAGTTAACGCCTCAGGGATCTACATAACGTCCGCTTCGACTCTCGTGTCCTCGGGGACGCTCACGACGGGTCAGGTCAGGTACAACACTCTTGAGAATAAGTCGTTCCGGTTTCTGAATGTTCGCCGCTATGGCGACTTGAAGGGGACTGTGAATGTGAAAACAGTTCAGGCTCATGGGACTGAGGCTGACTTGTACACGTTCCCTGAGTCTTCTTCGAATGTGGAGATTCAGGTGGTGCCTTCGGCACCGATTGAGTCGTTGGGTTTGAAGTTCACGCTGACTCGCAGCTCTGGGGATTCCACGAAGGGGCCGGTGATTCGGGGTTGGCAGTTCAAGGCGTTGCCTGCTGTTCCTCGTAAGCAACTGTGGCGTATCCCGTTGATGGTGTTTGACTCTGAGACTGATCGGTTTGGGCAGAAGACTGGGTATCCAGGGTATGGGTTGCTGCGTTGGCAGAACCTGCGTAATGCGTTGATCGAGGGCACACCTGTGGTGTTGCAGGATTTCTTGGCGAAGGAGACGTACACGGTTCTGATTGAGGATTTGCAGATGGTGCAGACCTCTCCCCCGCGTCAGCAGTCCGGTCTTGGTGGTGTCCTCGTGGTCACCTGTCGGGAGTTGTGATGGGTTACGACACTCCTGACTGGGTTCAGATTGTGCAGGACGCTGCGATTGTTTTGGCTTTCCTCACGGCTGTTGTTGGTGCCGTTGTTGCTGTTGGCAAGTTCTTGATTGTCAGACCGCTTGAAAGGTATATCGACGCTCGCATGCCTAAGAACGGTGGAAGGTCTTTGGGTGAGTTGCACGACAAGGTGGATGAGGTCGTGAAGCGGATCAGTCGTATTGAGAAAGAGATCGTTCGGATTGATGAGGAGTTGGATCACATTGCTGAGTGAGAAGTTGTTTTGGGTTGCTGCCGGGGAACGAGCCGTGAAGACTTTTGCTCAGGCCCTTGTGGCTGTGTTCGCTGCTGGTGTGACGATTCTTGATGTGGATTGGCAGCAGACGTTGGCTATTGCTGCGACTGCTGCTGTGGTGTCTGTGTTGACTTCGGTTGCGTCTGTGCGTCTGGGTGAGTTTGAGGGTCCGTCTCTTGCGGGTGAGGCTGTGGTGGAGCCCGTGTTTGAGATTGAGGATTGATGGCTACGGGTGTGTGGCTGAAGGATCTGGTGAAGGTTCTTCGTGCTGCGGGTGTTGATGCTGAGGGCTTGACGTACACCCGTGGTCGCTATGCGGGTAAGTCGTGGAAGCAGGTGGGTTGGAACGGGATCGGTCTGACTCAGCTTCGCGGGATCATGTGGCATCACGATGCTTCCCCGTTCGGTGATTCACCGGGTGCGCTGGATTGGTGCATGTATTCCGACCTTGCCCCGTGTGCATCCATCTGGGTGGACAGGTACGGCAAGTGGTTCGTCTATGCGGCTGGCCTTGCCAATCATGCAGGGGTCGGCAGCAGCCCTCTTGCCCCGAGTAACACGGGGAACCAGTACTACCTGGGGATTGAGACCGATCACAACACGGGTGAGAAGTGGACGAAGGAGCAGATTGATTCCCTGCGTAAGGGGACTGCTGCTCTGATGAAGCATTACAAGCTGGATCCGAAGGTGGC
>CAYYPL010000056.1:0-2615 GCA_964473555.1 uncultured Chitinophagales bacterium | reverse complement strand
AGAAGGCAGAGAAGATGCTCAAGAACAAGATGAAGAAGGGCAAAGTCAAGGACCTTAACAAGACCCGTGACAAGATTGCCAAGAAGACTGGCGCGTTTCCAATGGGGAAGACCCAATGAAGAAGAAAGCGGCAGCCAAGAAGGTTGCAAAAGTAATGGGCGAGTACAAGAAGGGAACCCTCCGTTCAGGCTCAAAGAAGGGTCCTAAAGTCAAGTCCAAGAAGCAAGCCGTCGCAATCGCTATGAGCGAAGCAGGTATGGCAAGAAAGAAGAAGTAATGGCTAAGTCTCCAGCGTGGCAACGCAAAGCAGGCAAGAACCCAGAAGGTGGATTGAACGCTACAGGTCGTGCCTCTGCTAGAGCAGCAGGGATGAACCTCAAGCCACCTGTCAAGAAAAGAGAAGCAGCGAAATCTAAGAAGGCTGCTGGACGACGCAAGTCTTTCTGTTCTAGAATGTGCGGTATGAAGTCAAAGTTGACTTCTGCTAAGACAGCGAAAGATCCGAACTCTAGAATAAACAAGTCCCTACGGGCTTGGGATTGTAGTTGCAGATGAAGAAGAAAGCATTTTGGGATAAGAAGAATCCTAACAAGAAGTCAACAAAATTGACTGACCAACAGAAGGCTAAGGCCAAGGCACGAGCAAAGGCAGCGGGACGTAAGTACCCGAACCTTGTCGACAATGCCTGGGCAGCGAATCAATAATAGGAGAGTGAATGGCAGGGGTTGCTGGAAGTACACTTGTTGCAGAGTTGAACCGTCTCGCTAATGGCGGTACATACCCTGCCGTTTCCACCTATGTCGATATGGCTCTAGCCGCCAAGAACTGGGCTAGTGCTAGAGCCGTAACGATTACTAAGAGCGACACAGTAGGGATCCTCAATGAGATTGCTGGCATCACTAATACTGAAGAGTTCCTTGATTTTAATGGCGTATGCAATCTCCTCGCTGGCACTTCTGGCTTGGCTGCAGCGGCTGCTCTCAGAGAATTGGCTTCCTGATGAGCGCGAAGTATAACCTGGTCTGTGACCAGGCTACTACCTTCAACTTTCAGTTCGTTGTTCAAGACGACCAGAATGGCGTGACCACGCCTTGGGACTTGACGAATTACTCAGCAACAATGACAGTGCGCCCATTCGTTGGCGCTACTACTACAACCGTTGTGGCATCTACTGCCAATGGTCGTATCACCCTCGGTGGTGTGCAAGGCAGGATTACCGTCACTATTGACGCTACGACGACAGGTGCTATTACCCCTGCTCGTTATGCCTATGACCTCGTGCTGGACTCAGGTTCAGTTGTAACTCGTATCCTTGAAGGTAAGTTCGTAGTAACGGGAGCCGTGACTAATCCGTGACCACTATCATAGTAATCGAGTCCATCACCCCACAAGTTTCGGTAGAACTATCAGCCGATCAAGGTCCTCAAGGTGCTGCTGGCGCTACGGGCGCAACAGGCCCTACGGGTGCAACAGGTCCTCAAGGCAACCAAGGAATACAAGGTCCCACAGGACCACAGGGAATTCAGGGCGTTACAGGCCCTACAGGGGACACTGGAGCCACTGGGGACACAGGTCCTACAGGTGACTTAGGTCCGACAGGAGATACAGGTCCTACGGGCGCTACAGGGCCTCAGGGTCCACAAGGTGATACAGGCCCTCAAGGTCCGACGGGAGATACAGGTGCAACGGGTGATACTGGTCCTACTGGAGATACTGGTCCTACTGGCCCCATTGGTGATACTGGCCCTACTGGTGACACTGGGCCGACTGGAGCGGTGGGCGACACAGGACCTACAGGAGCAACAGGACCACAAGGCGATATCGGTCCAACAGGACCGACTGGCGATACTGGCGCAACTGGTGCGACTGGAGAGACAGGACCGCAAGGACCCACAGGTGATACTGGAGCAACGGGACCTACAGGACCGACTGGTGATACTGGACCACAAGGGCCTCAAGGGATTCAGGGCAACACTGGCCCAACGGGATCAACAGGACCTACAGGACCGCAAGGAGTAACGGGCGCCACTGGCGCTACAGGATCGACTGGTGCTACAGGTTCAGTCGGACCTACTGGAGTAACTGGTCCTACAGGAGCAACAGGACCTCAGGGTCCACAAGGTATTCAAGGTGTTACAGGAGCAACAGGAACTACTGGAGCGACAGGAAGCACTGGTCCTACAGGACCACAAGGTATTCAGGGTGTAACTGGTCCCACTGGTGCTACAGGTCCTACTGGACCTCAAGGCATCCAAGGTATTCAAGGAGTAACAGGGGCCACTGGTTCTACAGGCGCAACAGGAGTTACTGGACCTACTGGAGCAACAGGCGCTACAGGTGCAACGGGTGCCACTGGTGATACTGGACCTATTGGTCCTACTGGCCCCACTGGTAGTACTGGTCCTACTGGTGCCACTGGTCCGACTGGAGCAGACAGCACAGTCCCTGGTCCAACAGGACCAACGGGAGAGACAGGCGCTACGGGACCAACGGGTGCCACTGGTCCGACAGGACCAACGGGAGATGTAGGCCCAACTGGAGCGACAGGTGCAACTGGACCTGGCGTCCCAACAGGTGGTATCGAAGGTCAGATCCTTGCGAAGAATACCAACACA
>CAYYPL010000055.1:0-2660 GCA_964473555.1 uncultured Chitinophagales bacterium | reverse complement strand
GCATCGCTGTTTTCGGGGGGAGACATTCATGCGCAGATTCCTGCTTGCCGCCGCCACATTGCTCGCAGCCGCACCCGTTTCCGCGCAGACCAGCATGACCGCGCCGGAGCGCGAGGCCTTCCGCGCCGACTGGGAGAACTGGAGCCGCTGCGCCGCCGCCGCCAATGTCTACAGCGCCTATTCGAAGGATCCGGCGGTCAAGGCGGAGTATGACCGGATCGCGGAGCAGGCCCACATCGCCGGCGAGGCGCTGGCGGTGAAGACCGGCGCGGACGAGGCCTTCGCCCAGCTCAGCGCCGCCACATCCCTGCTCATGGCGACCGACGAATTCGCCGAAAGTCCTGCCCTGATCGCGCCGCAACTGGAGCGCTGCGTGGCAGCCGGGATCTTCCCCGCCCCGGCCACGCCCGCCCCGCAGCCCGCCCCCCAGACCGCTGCCGTCCCCGCCGCCTCGGTGCCGCTCGGCTACACCATCGCGCTCAGCGTCAACGGGCGGGGCGGGGCGGTGACCTATGCGCGCACCGCTGTGCCGGGCCAGCTGGCCGGACGCTGGTCGCTGATCGATGGCTCGATCAAGGGCGAGGAGACCGCCACCCGCACCGGCGGGGCCGCCGCCGACGGGAGCCTCGCGGGCAGCTACACCACCAGCGGCATATCCAACGGCAGCCGCTACACCGGGCGGCTGAGCATGACCGCGCGCGGCACCGCGGCGGGCGGCGCGATCCGCCTCTATGATCTGGCGTGGGACAATGGCGACCGCGGCTTCGGGGTCGAGGAGGGGCCGTGGCTCCACATCGTCTACGGCGCGGCGGCGACCGGCCTCATCACCCCCTCGCGCGATGGCGGCGGGTGGGAGCTGATCTGGGTCGGCCCCGAGGGCGAGGGCATCGCGGCGGGCAAGGTGTTCTGGCGCGGGAGCCTGACCGGCACCCATATGGCCGACGACCCCGACGCGGGCACCAGCTTCCCCATCGAAGTCACCGAAACCGCCCCCGGCACGCTGCGGGTGATCCTGCCGGGCGGGTTCGCCGGGATCGCGCTGAAGGCGGGGTGAGGGGGTAATCCTCCCCTTCAGGGGAGGGGGACCACCCGCAGGGTGGTGGAGGGGCAGGCGAGGCTGATCCGAAGCCTTGGCGTTCGGCTATGTCGTGGAATGGCTTTAAGCTGACGATAGGCGGAGCGTCGAGGGGCTCACATCGATCCGTGAGCCTTTCCCACGGCAATCCTAAGCCATCCGGATCAAGCCGAACGAGTGCGGCACTCAACCGCCATACCCACAAACCTCTCAATTGGTACGGCATAGGGCACGGGCCTAACATCGGCAAATAGGTCGGCAAGGCGCTCTGCCGCAGAGAGTGCGGCGAGCCGGTCTTGCTCGGTCGTTTCCGAAAGCGTGCTGAGACGATGGGCTACTTTTTCGCTCAGGGTCATCTGAAAATCCCTCAAAATGCGACGTGTCGGCTGTGTAGGAAGAAAGGCAGCTGAAGCCTATCAACGTAACCGGTCAGGGGGTCATTATAGCCCCGGATAGCTGTCCTAAGGTCCTGATCATTAGAGTAGTCGTCGATTTCAATCCGTAATTCACTCAGCTTGCCAACATCAAGATTTCTGCCGTGGGAACGCCATCTCTTATGATTTGCGAGTTCCCGGGCGATTTCCTCCGCACGAGCAGCCTTTTCCTCTGGGCTAACCTCCGCGCCCGGATTTGTGGTCCTATGATGCGTCCAATCCTTGAACTTGTACTGAACAAGCCAATTTTTGAGGAGATCCACCGATAAATCTCGAGCTTGCTCAAAAAGCGCTAACTTGGCGAGGTCGATACTCTTCAGAAGGACGACGTCTGCTGGTGACAGCATGCCCTTGTTCGTAATTTCCTCGACCTTATCAAGATACCCAAGTGCCGGCACGTAGTCGCCAGTATCAGGGGTAGGCACCTGAGGGTCGATTGGTCCCAAGCTCGACGCGTAGTCCATATAAATCTTGTCGCCAGCCATGCAGAAGATGGTCCCGGCTGACATAGCGACATCTGGAACGACGAAATTAACGGTCGTGTAATGCTGACGAAGGACGGCCACCATCCGTTCAGTAGTTTCCGCAGAACCTCCGCCGGTACGAAGTACAATCGAGATTGCATTCTCAGATCGTGTCGACTTATCTTTAACTTCCTCAACGAAATTTCGAAAATGACGAAAGTATTGAGGATAGATTGAACCGTGGTAAAAAATTAAATCAGAGCCAAGGCGCTCTTCTAGTTGCTCGGCCTGTCGATTTATCAGATCAGCGATTGAGCTGTCCAGCAAGTCTGGAACCACAAGCTTTCCCCCGGTTGCGACCGTTCGATCGAGTGCGTAAATCGTGAGCGAAACTCAATAGAAATAGGATTTAGCGAGCAAATTTTTCCCCAACTGGCGCGCATTTGCCACACGCTGTTCCCCCCTTTCCTACAGCCCCCAACCCGAGTCATCCTCCGCGGATGGCTCACATCTCCTCCCCCCGCTCGCCCGGCGCTCCCACGCGCGCCAGTCTCCCCACACCTGCGCGCGCCGAGCGCCATGACGGGTGGACCCTGCCCAAGCAGGTCGCCTTCCTGCGCGCGCTTTCCGCGACGCATTCGGTCGCCGAGGCGGCGCGGTCGGTGGGGTGTTCGCGGCAGTCGGCCT
>CAYYPL010000054.1:0-2681 GCA_964473555.1 uncultured Chitinophagales bacterium | reverse complement strand
GAACCGACCGCTGACCGTGCGCCCGGAGCGCCGTCAGGCCGTCCCGGTAGGCGTCAGTGATCATGCCCTTGGCCTTCTCCTTGGCCATGACCAAGTCCCTCAAGCCGGTCGAGATGCGGATGCGCTTGGTTGTCTGCGGGTGGCGAAACTCAAGCTGCCAGCGCGGGGAGTCTGTGGTCAGGTAGAGCTTGCCGGTGATGCCGGATACTTTGATGTCGTGCGTGTCCATGTGGCAGACTCTGGCACGGCAGGGGCAGTCTGGCAAACCTCGTCAACTTCCCTGCCAAAAAATACCGTATTTCAGACCACAACAAACCAACTCAAACAACAATCCTACACTGTTAACTAGTCGAAAGCCAGGGTGGCGCAGTGGTAGCGCTAGGGTCTCATAAGCCCTTGGTTTACTGTGTCGGATTGCTACTTTGCCAAGGAGTTTGGCAAAGGGATCGGTTGACTGACCAAAGGGTTTTGCGGTTCCCCTGCAGACATGACGAAGCCCGCCGAAGCGGGCTCCGAGTATCCTGCAGTGGGCTTGGCGGGGGAGCTATAGATCGTCTAGTCCGGCTGGCGCTGGCTCGGCGGGCCTCCGCACAGGGAACTCAGACGGGTCGCGGTCGGTCACCATGGCGATGACTTCGCGCCGCTCGGCAGCGGTCAGTCGCCGGCCGCGCACACGCTCTGCGGCGCCGATCATGCCTTCTACGTTTTCGGCCGTGTCGTCCGGGTCGTCAGTAAAATCTGCAGGGAATCCGCTCATTGTTCTGAGTAACTAAATACACCATTTTTAAGGGAAAGTCGAATAGTTTGACCCGCATCGTTGGAGCCTTCGACAAAGCCCTCAGCCGTGCGCATGAACTTGGCGAAGTCGCTGGCCGAGCCGTTGCGTCCGTATTGGCGAACGAAGTTCTTGGTGATGTCCAGGGATGAATGGCCGACCGCCTCGTTTTTAATGGAGTTCCAAGTAACCCAGTGCAGCCCGCCGGGGTCGGCGTGCGCACCGAGGTAGTTGCGCAGCTCCGGCGAGTTGTTGATCGCCACCTGCGCCACGCTGTCGAGGGAGTTGTAGAGCGCAAGGCTAAACGCTGGGTTGCCGTTTTCCAGCGTGCCGTAGTTCTTGTAGATGCCGATGGGATCTTGCGGGATGACTTTTTGCGCGCCGACATACTTGAAATATTGCTCCGGCGTTGCCGCGCCGGTCAGTCCCATCGCGTCCGGCAGGTAAAGATCAACAAAGCGCCACCGATCCAAAACGCTGCCCTTGATGCCAAAGCTAAGGCCGACAAATCCCTGCACCTTGTTCTTCATGCCGACCTTGCCGTGTCCAAGCGCATTGAATTGAGCGCGCATGTCGATTGCGTTGTTGTTGGCGTAAAGCGCGGCCACCTCGTCCCAGCGACCGTTGTGATAAACCAGCGCCTTGTAGAATGAGTTGGCGTTCGACTTTGCGTTGTTGCCCTTTCCTCGAAAATCTCCCTGAGTGCCATCCAACGCTCTAGTGACTAGCGCCTCCCAGTCCTTTTGCAGCATGGAAAACTTGCCATTGATCGACATGTCGATGGCCTCAATGATCGCCGGGTCTAGCACCAAGCGCATCCACGCAGCCTCTTGGTTGATCACGTCAAGCTGTTTGGACAACGTGCCCCAGAAATGATGCAGCGCCGTATTGAACGAAGACGGCCGTCCTCCGACTAGCTGGCGCATTTCTGTTACTCCGTCCAATCCCTGCAGAGCCGCTGCGCGCGTTCCTGGCACAGTGCGCTTGCCGTGGAATCCGCCATCAAGCAATCCAACAAATGCCTTGGGATCGGTAAGTATTAGCTTCAGCCCGCTTGGAGGAATCAGAATGTCTCCGACCACTCCAGAGGCGCGCATTATCTCAGAGTAGCCGACCGGATCGACAAACTTCATAGGATCGGCTGCAGCCATCGCCGCCGCCTGCACCGACTGCTGCGCGTTGGCTTGAGCCCGAGCGCGGTCTTTCTGAGCGACATCGTAAATGTCCTGCTTGGAAAAAGACACGCCTTTGACCTTGTCGAGTTTGATGTTCGGAAGCGGCATCAAGTGCTGGTCTGCGTAGTCTTTCCAGCTCTTGGGGTTGCCGCCGTCTACCACAATGTCCGACTTTTCTATGCGCTTTATTACCAGCTTGGGAACGCTTTTGGCTCCCTGCGGCAACTTGGGAAGCGCCTTGCGCGCGGTATTGGTGAGCTGAGTGACAGTGCCCTTCGGCATTGCTACGCCTTGATCGCCGGCATCTGCCGCATCCGGCATCGCCTGCCCGCGGGTTCCACCTGTTGCTTCTCTCTTGGCCAGAGCCCTCTGCAACTGCGCATCCTCCGACTGCACGCCACGGCTCCTCAGCTCCGCGTTGAGCGCATCGTTGCGCCTGAGCAGCTCGCGGGTCTGCTGCGCGCCGCCCTTGACCGGACGGCCCTCGCGCATGCCCAGGGTCGAGAGCCCGAGGTAGCCTTGGTTCTCTTCCAGCTCGCGGAGGATCTGGTCGGTGGTGAGGTTGGCGGGTGCATCCGGCATCGCCATGCCAGCCTGCGGGAGGGCGCTGGGCATGCGGTTGTTGTTGCTGGGCGCCAGATCACCATCCATGTCTGGACGCGGCGCTGGCTTGTCCGGCATGAAGTTGCCGTTGGCCCAGTTGTAGTCCATGGCGGCGCCCTTGCGGCCGG
>CAYYPL010000053.1:0-2763 GCA_964473555.1 uncultured Chitinophagales bacterium | reverse complement strand
CGCAGGCCTGCTCTACGGTATGGCCTTCAGTGATCGCTTCTAGGATCACCTTTTTGGCTAACTCAGCGGATTGCTTGTCGCCCATATTTACTTCTTCTTGTTCTTGGAAGCCTTCTTGCTCTTAGGCTGTTGTGTACCTACTGCCCCAGCCGCAGCACCTTTGGCTGTGGACAGGCCCCGACGGGCCTTCTGGGAAGCAGTCAATGCTCGGACGTTCTTCTCTTGCTGGGCAGAGAGTTTACGGGTTTCGTAGTCTACCTTGACTTTAGTACCTTTAATAGGCGAATAGGCAGCACCTGCCTTGCCAGGAGCCTTGGCAGTAACACGGGCCTTTGGCCCTTGGGTGACAGTCTTAGACTTGACGGTCTTACCTGCGGAGGTCAACTTAGGCTTAGTGACAGTAGAGACGACTTTACCTACGGTGGTCGCAGCGCGACCTACTGGAATCGCAGCGATAGCCACACCTTTGACAATGTTCGCTATGCGCTCAGTCTTAGGGTTCTGCTTTTTAGAAGTAACAGTAGCGCCTTGCGGCTTTACTAGGTACGACTTCTTCTTGTCTTTAGGCATTTGATTCCTTGGTAGGTAAGAGGATATAACTATCCCTACTAAAAGCGGTGCAAAGCAACGCACTGCGCCTTGACAGGCTTGTGCTCCCGAGCCAGCGCTGCGCTGAGCGAGGGGTAAATCTACTTCTTTCCTAGGGCCGCGTAGTCCCACGCAGCGGCCCCTGTACGGGGAGTGAACCTAGTGCGGTCCGTTTCACTCCCCTACTATATATAAGGCGGGAAAAATACCCCTTTTCCCGCTTATGTGATGTAATTCACTAAAACTTTACCGATCAATGTGTATGAATCGGACATATTGGGGCGCAAATATAGATGCACTTTAGTGCAGATATTTTGTGCGGGTACATACAGTACTACACCGCTAAGTTTATCACCCTAGGGTCGTTTCGCGCCACAGCGCGAACCTCAGACCGTGCGCCCGTAGCGTGACCCGTAGGGAAATGCGGAGGGCTTGCTACAACCTCGGCACTTTCTCGCGCCCGTGCCTCATTCATAATCTCTTCTCCTCACCTAATAAGTCTCCTCGCTGTGCTGTTGCTGTCGTTGCTGTGCTGTCCTCTTCTCTTTCGGTCTGGTCTCTATCCTTGCCAGTCTCACCCCTGCCAAGGCATCACCCTTCGAAGATTCTGACCTATCTAACAGATCTGTGAGACCAATCCGCTACAAGCTGCGCGACTACCTACCCACCCGACACACCCCAAAATCTCACCTACGAAATGGGGTAGACACCCCTAGAGATTCTGCTATCCTCTACCTAGTGGGAAACACCCACCGAATGGAAGGGGCAAGAAATGAAGACCAGTATAAAAGACCTAAACAGTTACATTTTGCGATGTGAGAAGGCAAGCAAAGAACAAGGCATTGACGAACTCGTACACCTTCTAAAAGATTTGGGAATCAAATCAACGAGTGAGCAGACTGGCGGATTCACAATGTGCGCGTGTGTCCTTCTAAGTAATAACCGCTACATCTACGCCACACCCTATGGCGCATCGCTTTATGATTCAGAAGACTTTGATTTAGACATAATCCAATTAGATGAACCAAACAGCCAAAAAGTAGCGCAAAGCGTTGCCCAATGGGTAAAGGAGAACAACTAATGACGCAATACGGTTTCTGCCCACAATGCGGGAAATTGATTACCATTTCACAATTCATCAATGGAACACACACACACGAGAAAGAGGGAGAGAACAACTAATGAACACAACAACCGCGCCAATGTCTGCCGTGAATCTTGTCCAATGCCTCGCGGGAGAATTCTTCTCTCACCCCTCTTTCATAGTGGAGGCAATACAGGAAGATGAGGAGGTGCTAAGCCTTGTCCGACAATATGGGAAAGGTCTTGCCACCTATGAAGAAGTGAGGGAGGCGGTTTCTGCTATTTGCTAACGCTTGCCTCTCGCTATCGGGTAGACTACTATCCGATAGTGAGGGGGAGGAATTAGACTCCTCTTCACTACTTATCGGAAGGGATAAGACAATGGAAACGCAAGACTACAACGGGTGGACAAACCGCGAGACTTGGGCAACCGCGCTACATATCGACAATGACCAAGCCCTCCTAGAGTTGGCTCTAGATTATGCTCAAACCTCGCTCAATGAACACCGCAACGATGACCCATCAGACCCAAGCGCGGGGGAATCTTTCGCGCTCTATTGTTTGGAGGAGAGCCTCTCTTATTGGATTACAGAAGACCTCCTCACGCTAGAGAAAATCTCAGGGAATCAAGGTCTTTGGCTAATGCTTACCGATATCGGCTCACTCTACCGCGTGAACTGGCGCGAATTGGCAGACCACTACCTAGACCAAGTGAGAGAAGGGGCGAGCGCGTGAGCGAGTTTGAGGTTAGAGGTCTCTATTACGGAGAATGGGAGGTGGTCTATACCGCTACCACTAGAGAGGAGGCGAGGCAAATCCTTGCCGACTACCAAGAGAACGAGAAGGGAACGGCTTTCGCTATGAGGAGGGTTTTCTCGTGAGGCTCACGAAGAGGGGAGAGAGGGTGTTCTATGCCCTCTTGCTCACGGCGGGGGCAGGTGTCCTCGCCGTGATCTATCATCTTTCGACCTCTATCCATTGGACGGGTGAGGGATACTGTTACGGAACATTTACGGAGTGCTATGAGGAGGAGGGCAAGAGATGAAGAGTTACAGCGTATGGGTAGGAGGTGGCGAGGTGAATCCTGGCTAC
>CAYYPL010000052.1:0-2836 GCA_964473555.1 uncultured Chitinophagales bacterium | reverse complement strand
AAGGTCAACCCCAGCGGACGCGACATCGGGGTACATGCAGGCGATCCCGATGTGGTCGCAGTTGCGACGAACGGTGTCCCGCGCCTCGGGCGATGTGTCACCGCTGGCGATCACCTGATGGATGCAGTCTGCGCTTGCCTGAAGGCCACGAAGGCGCTCTGCGGTGAGTTCGGGGTCGATGGGATCAACGGGTGTGTCAGAGTCGGACATGTCGTTCCTTATGAAGTTGGTGCTACGAGGGTCATGAAGTGGGCAGTAAGCCGCACCGCGCCGCCCGTGAAGTTGGAGCCGTTCGCGGTCAGGACTACGTTGGTTGCCGCCGTGACAAGCGCAGGCGCAATGCAGTTCTGCGAGGTCGTGTCCAGCGCGATGGCAACGTCATCCCCGAATCGGTCGGCGGTCGTGCCGTCTCCGATGTCAAACGTGGTCGCGCCCGTGATCGCGGTCGTAACGCGAGCCGTGACGCCGAGCAGGATGCAGTTCGCCGGGATGAGGTTTGTCGCCGTGACGGTTGCGCCCGTGAGTCCCGAGAGCAGCGTCGTGGACTGCCCGAGTTGCGTTGACTGGCCGTTAGCCCCGGTGGATAGGAACGTAGCGCCACGGATGCGCGCTTGGGTTGTGGCAGTTCCACCAATAACAGTGGTATTACTTCCGTCGCCATCTACTGGCTGAATACTGGCACCGGGGATAATCGCTATGCAGTTGTTGTTGTTGTCAGCAGCAAGATTGGCCCGACCAATGAGGATATTGCCAAGTCCAGATACAACCCGAAAGCCGGTTGGACTATATGTGCCATCTACCGTACCACCAATAACAACGTTGTATTGTCCTGATGAGATGCCTACTCCTGTGCCTGTTCCAATACATACGTTGGCAACTCCAGTTGTAACGGTGTTGCTCATCGAACCAAAGCCAACAGCCACATTGTTGTTTCCAGTGGTTCCCGCACCAAGCGCATTGGCACCAATGGCAACATTCTTGTTGCCTGTGGTAAGAGCATCGCCAGCGTTTGCGCCAAAGATTGTGTTGTCGCCGCCCGTGGTCAAACTAAGGCCAGCCTGATGCCCCACCGCCGTGTTGCTACTAGCGGTAGCCACAGTCTGTAGTTGACAGCGCCAGTTCGCAGGCACACCCGCAGCGATGCCCGCCGCGTTCGCACGGAAGATGATGCCGCCTGCCGTGCTGGTTGTCGATCCGCTGCCGCCCGTGGCGACCGTGACAGTTCCGGAGACAGCGCCGCCGCTTACGGTCAGATCGACGGTCGGGTAGGTGACCATCGTCCCGCCGCTGTCGCGCTCAAGTTGAATCGCGGTCTTCGCGCCATCCGTTCCGCCCGTGCCTGCGACCGTGGTCGTGACCGTGGCGATGGCCGTGGTGGCTGCTCCTAGCGCCGAGCGGCCTACGGCGACGTTCGCGGTGCCGAGGGTGTTGGCGTTCAGCGCCGAGGCACCTACACCAACTATGTCAGATGCCAAGTTTCGATCAAGCGCCCGCCATCCAACAGCAACATTCTGGCCACCAGCGACATTGTTTTCAAGAGCAAAAGCGCCAACCGAGGTGTTGTTGTTTCCAGTTGTTGTGAATCGTCCTGCCTGCCTGCCTAATGCAGTATTTGCGATTCCTGTGCTATTTGCTGCACCCGCAAGGATTCCAAGTCGTGTGCCGCTTCCGCCTGTACCAAGGCTTTCGCCAACAACAAGAGAGTTAGGGCCGATGACTAGAGCGGAGCCTCCCACAACTGCATTCCCGCCCGTGTACAGCGCGCCGCCAATGCCGACGCCGCCCGTGACGCGCAGTGCGCCAGTGGTCGTGCTTGTGGCTGCCTCGGTTCCCTGAACATTCAGCGTACCCGCAGGAATGAACGTCCCGGTCGTGCTGGAGTTGCCGATGGTGGTTGTGTTGGAGCCGTTGCCGATGCCATCAATTCCAGCGATGACCACCTGATTGGTCTGTCCGTTGTCTGCTGCACGGGACTGGTAACCGATGAAGACGCTGCTGGTTGCGCTGTCAAGCGTATCTGTGCCTGTTCCACGGTAACGCCCAGCGTTGGCTCCAGCAGCCGTGTTGTTGTCTCCCGCACTCTTGTTGAGCAGAGAGCCGTGTCCAATGGCCGTGTTCTGGATTGCCGATGTGTTTGCCTGAAGGGCGCTGACACCGACACCGACATTGTTGCTTCCAGTGTTGCTCAAAAGCGAAGCGGTTCCAAAGGCGCAGTTACTGCCGCCAGCGGTAGATGACTGAAGGGCGGTGGCACCAACAGCAGTGTTGTTGGCGCCCGTGTTGTTTGCGATCAACGAATTGTTGCCTACAGCAACGTTGAACGCTCCAGTGGTGTTCGCTCCAAGGGCATTGCGGCCCACTGCGGTGTTGGCGGTGCCCGTGGTGTTGGCATCGAGGGCATAGGCACCAACCGCAACCTGATCCGAGGTCGTGCTGTTTGCAAGCGCATCACCGCCAATGGCGACGTTGTTGTTTCCTGTGGCCACCTTGCGGAGAGCGCCAGCACCCATGGCAACATTGACCGCTCCGGTGGTGCATTCAGAGGCTGCTCCGGCACCTACGGCGGTGTTGGAGACTCCGGTTGCTGTGTTTAGCGCCCCATTGCCAACCGCCGTGTTGAATCCGTTGGTTGTCACTGCCGTCAAGGCACTTGTTCCAACCGCAGTAGTCGAAACAGCCGAAGTGATCGAAAGACCAGCACGGGTAGCCCCTGAGCCGCCAAGCAAAAGGTTGCTTGGATGGATTCCAGCCCTGCCCTTGTACGGGTTGATGTAATCCAAGGCCGTCCACGCGGTAGACCCCGTGCCGACCTTGATGTTCCCCGTGTCGGTCTCGT
>CAYYPL010000051.1:0-2840 GCA_964473555.1 uncultured Chitinophagales bacterium | reverse complement strand
CTTCTCCAGCGCGGCGAACACCTTGTCGTTCAGCCGCCCTTGCAGCAGCGCCAGCGTGTCGTTGGCGAGTTGGATCTTCGCGCTGAACAGCCCAGGGAACCGAAACCCAAGCGTGTTGGCCTCGACAATGGTGTTCAGCGCCTGCCGCCCGCGCAGCGCTTGTTCGGCGATGTTCGCGCCTTGGCGCAGTTCGCCAGCGACCGATTGCACCGCTTTGATCTGATCCGGCGACAAAACATCGGCCAGTTCGGTGTAGCGCGGCGTGCCCGTCGCACGCTTGAGCATCGCCTGCTCGCCGCGCCCAAGCACGTTCAGAAACGGCTCAGCGCGCTCGCCGACACCAGTTGGCCGCGCCAGCACGTTCTGCATTTCTGTCAGCACTTGCGCTTGGTTCACTGGCGGCGACAGCCGCGCAAACTCTTGCCGCGCCGCGCCATACGCGGGAATGCGCTGCTCGATCGCTTGCAAGTAGTCGTCACGCAGTTTGGCCACCGTCCGACGCATGTCGGCCGTCAGCGCTTTCTCGCCGCGCGCGCTGAGGATGTCGTCCAGCCCGCGCTTGATGTAATGCAGCGTCTCGCCGGTTACTTGCGCGGGCTTGGCCGGGATAGCGGGTGCGCCTGCCGCCGTGACGATCTGCGACGGGGGCGGCGGCTTGATGATGAACGGCCGGTCTTCGATCTTGGCTAGTTCGCTCGCCTTGGACATCACGCTCTCAGGCATGCGGTCAAGCAGCCCTTTCAGCGTGGTGTCGATAGGAATTTGCGCTTGCGCGGCTTGCGCGTACAAGGGTTTGGCGGCCTGCTCGCGGGCCGCGCGCGCTGCCATTTCATCCGGCGTCACCGCAGCGATCTGCCCGCGTCGGCCTGCCTCTTCTGCCTCGCGCACCACGCCCGCAACGCCTGGCGCGCGTTGCTCGCCGACCACTTGCCCCAGGGCTTGAAGTTGTGGCGCTTGCACGCCAGCAGCGGCCTGCGCGCCGGTGGCGCCCGGAGGCGCCTGCTGCAACTCGCGCTGCAGCACCGCAACGTTAGATGGCCGGCGCCCTTGGTCAGTCGCGGCCTCGCGCACAAGCCGCCCGGCGCGGATGTCGGCGCGCTGGCCCGTCATCGTGTCGATGAGGTTGCCGGTAGCCGCCGCGCCGCCGCGCACCACAGCGCCGGCGGCTTTCATTGGCAATGTCAGCGGGTCAACAACCCGCGCCATTTGGCCCAGCGCACCTGCGGTGCGAGGCGCCACGCCGCCGAGCGCCATCGAGCCGCCCGTCAGCAGTGTGGACAGGTCAGCCGCTGCGCCCACAGGGTCAGTAGCAATCGTGTTTTTGATCTTCTCAACGCTGCTGGCGAAATCGTTACCGACGTAGCGGTCTTTGTAAAAGCCGCCTGCCGCGTTGGCGGCTTGGATGGCTCGCTGCGCGGCTTCGGGGTTGGCGTCGAACTGGCTGATGAAGTCCACCACCGGCTGCGGCAGCGCTTTTTGCAGCGCGCCGGCGCCGATGTCTAAGATTCCCTTGGCCGTCTGCACCGGGCTTGTGACCGCCTCGTACAGCCCCGTGGCGAACCGCTGCGCGCTGCTTGGCACGTTGGTGATGGCCTCACCAGCCGTCTGCGTCCAAGTACGTCGAGGGCCAGGGACGCCCGCTGAGGCCCCGGGAATCAGATCCTCGTAGCCCGTGGCTTTTTTTGCGGGGATCAGGTCTTCGTAGCCGGTGGCCATTTACAGCTCCTGTCCGGTTTTTTCCTTAAACCGCTTGCGAACTGCCGCTTCCGGCGCGCCGGCCGCAATCGCGGCTTGCGCGTTAGCGCGCTCGTCGGAAATACTCGCCGCAGCTTCGCCGCCGACGCGGCCCCTAGCTGTTGGCGCGGGAGGCATCTCAACCGTCAGCGGGATGTTGGTTTTGATGTTGGCGACGCGCTTGTTGTGCGCCTGGATGACGTTGCGCGCCGCGCGCTCGTTGATCTCTAGAATTTTTTCAAGCGCCTCTTTATCAAGCGTGATCTTGCCACCCGCCATTTTTTCCGCGTAATTGCGGTCTTCGTTTGACAGGCCTGTACCAGCGCCGAACTGCTTGATAATCTTGCCGACGTTTTGCGCCATGTTGGCGGCAAACGCTTGCGTGTTTGCTACGGCGTCTTTGGCGACAGAAAACCCAATTTGATTAAGGGCAGAACCAAAATTTGTTAAAAACTCGGCACCAAAACCCGTGATGATAGGCCCGGACAGCAATTCTCGACCACGGCGCACGGTGTCGATGATGCTGACGGCTTCTTCTGCTGCGTCTCGGTCTTTTAATACCTTTTCGGCTTGGCCTTGGCCGAGTTTTTTCTCAAACTCATCTTCCTGCCTAGGCAGATTTAACGTGACGCCCTTGCTTTCCGCAGTCAACTTGGCGATACGCGCTTCGTACACCTTACGCTCGGGGCTGCCGGGCGGCAAGTTGGCTACCAGAGCGTTCAGCCGCTCTAGTTCTATGGGCGCGTACTCTTTGGGTTTCAGCTTGTCGATGCGAGCGCGCAGTTGTTGTGCTATTGCGCGCGCAGCGGGGTTGGTTGCCCCCTCAAGCAGAAGCGCGTCGTATTGACGCTCCATACCCGCGATGTCAGGTGCAGGCGCGGCGGTTTGCGGCGCTGCTGCAGCGGCAAGTTGATTGACCGGCGCAGCGGCGGGTGCAGCAGCGGCGGGTGCAGCAGCGGCGGGTGCAGCAGCGCCGGGTGCAGCAGCGGCGGGTGCAGCAGCGGCGGGCGCGCCAAAACTGCCCGACAAAATGCTTTGCAACCGTTTGTCCGACTGCACCGCGCGCATGATCTCCGTGCCCTTGGCCACTAGCTCAGGCCGGCCGG
>CAYYPL010000050.1:0-2860 GCA_964473555.1 uncultured Chitinophagales bacterium | reverse complement strand
GACGAGGTCGTGGCACGTACCGGCCACGTGCTCGAGGAAGTTCGTCCTTAGATCACCACTCTCCAGACTGTCTATCACCACTAGAGCGTCACCATGCCGATGAACCCCAGGCTGTTGAGGCCGACCGCCAGCGGCTTCGATCCGCGCCGGATCGAAGGCTTGTCCATTTGGATGGATGCTCTCTCGCCATCAAGCTACACCGAATCTAGCGGGCAAATCACCGAGTGGCGCAGCCGGGTGGGGTCGCTGAAATTTGAACAGACAACCGCCAACAATCGCCCGACGCTGTTTGAGTCGTCCAGCGACGTGCAGGGCGCGACCGCTGCGGTCATCAATGGCAAGCAGGCTTTTTACTTCGATGGAACAAATGACGTTCTGCTTGGTTCTGCTCAGGTTACCGGCACGCAGTGGGCGGCGTTCGGCGTCGTTCGCAGCGACGATGTCGCGGCCGTCAGGGGGGTTTTTACTCGCGATAACAACGCTAACATCACATTTGTGACGAGAGGCCCACAGTTTCTGCGGCATAATGCGGCAGGAAATGTTGAAACAGTGGCATTTTCTGCCAGCGATGTTTTGACTTCGTCTGCGGGGAACATGGCAAGCGGAGTTGCCGCCGTACTTCATTCTGTGCAGGCAGCTTCAACGGTTCAGTCATTCTTGAACAATGCCGGCGGCACCGCGATTTCCTGCACACAAAACGGCAGCGCAAACAGTGTTGCAATCGGCGTAACCAGAGCCCCATCTTCCAGTTTCTGGAAAGGCACCATTGGGGAAATCTTGTTGTATAACCGCGCCTTGACGACAGCCGAGCAATCGCGGGTATACCAGTACCTGCGCTCAAAGTGGGGCATCGCGTGAACGTCTTCTTTCGCATCACTGAAGACACTGTTTACGAGCAGGTCCGGCTTGGCCTGGACGCGGCCTGGGGGCACTCGCCGCCGACCACATGCGTCGATCCTGCGGCGGTGGCTCCGCGTGACGCGGACGGAAACATTCTCCTGGCCGTGCGGGCCGAGTTCGTCGCGTTCGATGCCGTCGCGGCCCTGCTGCCGCAACTGCTGGCGAGCGGGGTCGTCGAAGAGATTACGGAGGCCGAGTACCAGCCGGCCCCGTGACGCTCTACCCACAGTAGACGGACCTTCCGTAGCTTGATCGTCTACGGAAGTAGCGGTTTCTGGAAACTGGAAATGTCGCAGCAACACGGGTTCTGCGACAGGTCTGGTATGATATGTCGCGGCCGCTGCCATTTAGACGCAGGCCGCCAAACGGGGCGAACTAATAGGAATCGCCTAACAGTTCGTTTAGACGCTAACCGAAAAACGGCTGGCGTGATTTGGCCTGGCGCGTAGGATCACGGGCATGAGCGAGCCAGCTTGGATACCGGTGACGGAGCGACTGCCGGATCACGGCGGAACCGTCGTTTGCCGAACGCAGGACCGGCAGTTGGCGTTCGGGAGAGTGATGACGATTACTAAGTACGACGGCGGAAAGGCTACGACGACGTATCACTGGAGGGGCTACCCTGACAGCCCGCTGGCAGTGACCCACTGGTTCCCTCTGCCGGAGGCACCAGCGGACTTCAAGCAGCCAGCTAACCACTGCTTATCCCGGTCCTGATGTCACCTATGACGACCGACACCCCAGACATCCTCTCCGACTACCGCGACTGGGCTGCCGCGCAGCCCGAGCGGATCAGCACGCACTCCGACCGCTGCCACCTGTGGCATGAGCACTGCATGATTCACCGCCTCGCCGCTGCGTTGGAGAAGGCCACGCGGGATTCCCGGTCGGGCAAGATCAGCGAGAAAACGCAGGCCGGGGCGGTGAGCTGACCCGAGCGGGATGATTCCGCGTGGAGTTGCCGAGCCGTGCCCGCACGGGACTGCAAGGCTTGCCATGCCGTTGGCTACCCTGCACTCATGTGCCACGCATCGGCCACGAGCCGAGCCACCTCGAGGAGCTGAGCCATGAGCGAGATCAAGATCAAGCGTCGACTGCGAACCGTTGACATCACGCTGAGCACCGCAACCAGCTCGGCGACAACGCTGCGTCTGGACGATATGGCAGGAGCCATCGTGTCGCTCGGCACGCTGGACACCAACGCCAGCAGCCTGCATGTCTACGGTGCCGAATCAGAGGACGGCAGCTATCGCCGCGTCTACGACTCGTTCGGCTCAGCAGCAAACATCACCCTCGCGCCCAGCACCAGCGTAGGCACGATGTACGCGATGCCTGATGCGGCCTTTGCACTGCCGTATGCCAAGATCGTGAGCGGCGATACCAACAGCACCGGCACGTCAGGTGTCGTCATCTTCAAGAGCTGAGCAAATGGCAGTCAACGGAAACATCAATGTCAACGTGTCGTTCTTGGACAAGGACGAGCAGAGCAACGTTGACACTGAGAAGACCATCACGCTCAGCAGTAGCGAGATCTACACGGCTGGGAAGGTTGCGATTGTCACAGGGACTTGCGGTACTGCATTAGGAGATAGCACATTTCACTTTTTCTCTCCTACAAACTACAGGAACGCAAGCGGCGATTTTGTTGCCATTTCAAGCCCTCGTCGCGTAGCGTTTGCGGCAAGCGGCAGCAACGTCGTGGAATTGCGAACAGATGGAGGCAGCGGAATAGTGCGTTCCTCAAACGATGAGGCTGCGGTAACAACTTGGCGATCAAGCTTGGGCGAAAGCTTCTTTTCTGCAACAGTTATTGCGACTTCGGGAACGTCAGCATATACCGTGGTTCTTTATGGCGAGTGATGCCAGCACGCATCCCCACTTACCAGCCGCCACGCACACGCACATACAAGCGTGATGAGTCCGCCAGGCTCAACGCTCACCAGCGTGGCTACTGCGACAA
>CAYYPL010000049.1:0-2907 GCA_964473555.1 uncultured Chitinophagales bacterium | reverse complement strand
TACTACAGCCTAGGCAAGACTGACGAATACAAGCGAATGATTACCTTGCTAAAAGCCAAAGGAATTATCCGTGAGTCAATGCTAGGCAACGACATGATGGTGGCTTACACTGCTGAAGAGGCAATAGACATCAGCAAGGCTGAGCTGAGGGGAGAAACAAGTGAGTGACCTAAACGACCTAATCACCAGCAATAGCATGCGAGCTTTCAATGTAGGTCGCAAGTATGAATACGACAGAATCATGCGAGCTATTGATGACTGCAAAACCTCAGACAACATAGACGAGCTGGTTTATCTCAAAGACTTGATGTGGACATTGGAGAACATGAATGAAAAAGCAGTATCCAAGTAAGGTCAAAATCGGAGCCCAGGTATTCGACATCCTTTGGATGCATGTCAAAGACGATGCAATGCTCACGGACTCCAGCTACGGCTACACACAAGACGAACGCAACATTATCGTCATCAATCAGGATCTACACGAGACAAAGAAGAAGATAACCCTCTTCCACGAGATTCTTCACGCTGTCCGTATGGTGAATGAAGCACCAACCAAACCTAAAGACGGAGCAGATTACGGTGAATGGGAACACTACTTCATCGGCATTTACGAGAATGCTTTGCTCGCTGTCTTTCAAGACAACCCAAAACTAACTAACTGGCTACTAGAAGGAGAAGCAAGTGAGCGATGACAGAGTGTATGACGACTTCAAACAAGCGGCAGCTCTACTAAGAGACAAAAACCTAGTCTGGTCAGCAGACCTAGACAGCATCCGTGAGGATTTAGCAGAATACATCGAGACTAAAGCAGGGCTCGGTGTCGGAAACAACCCTCACCTAATCGCCGTAGTTCAAAGACTGCTGGCTGATGAAAATGATTTGAGCGTCTAATGGAAGATTTTGGAGCAGAGGACTTACAACAACTATGGAAGTTTCAAGACCAACTACACGATCACGCTCGGGTATTACTCAAGCACGGGCTACAACTGGGGGCGATGGCATTCGCACTAGAACTTACCCTGTTACTGCATCGGCACAACATAACGATAGATGCCGAGCTAATCCAGAAAGCCGGAGAGAATGCCATCAAGACAGGCGAAGAAGAACTAAACAAAAGGATAGGCAATGCTAGAGGGACTGACACCAGCGAGAAGTAAAGCTAGACCCTGTGCTGTAGTAGCTCTAATCAACAGACTTGATGAAGCAGACGGGAAGATACTTTCTGATGCTGTCAAGAATGTTCAACGCTGGACAGCCAGCTCTCTAAGTGCGGCTCTCAAAGAGAGAGGTCTCACCATTGCAGACATGACCATAACCAGACACAGAAACAAACTTTGTGTTTGCTATAAGAGTTAGGCTATAACGATGCTTGAAAACTTGAATCCCGCACCGAAGGTCATAGTGAATAAAGAATTCCGCCCAGGTGTGGAGTTCGATGGAACTACTGGAATTGCCACAACGGAAGGTCTAACAAACCAACCTAACTTTGATGACTTCCTGAGAGAGCGTGGCTATGACCCCGCTGAGTATGAAGTGGTCGGTAACACCGTTCGGACATCTCAGTGGCAACGCTATGACGGTGAGTGGCTTACGAGCTATCGCTTTCAGTTCCGCAAACGCACACTAGGCACTGACTTACCGATACTTCTTGCCGAGGCAAAGAAAAAAGTAAAAGTCAATAAGCTGCCAAAGGCTGAAGATAAAGCCCTAGTAATTCTCTGGTCAGACCTACAGGTTGGCAAAGTAGATTACCGAGGCGGAACAGAGAAACTAATCGAGCGAGTAGAACTAACGAAAATTCGGTTGAAGAGCCTTATACGAGAACAGAAGCCAAGCAAAATTATCTTCGCTGATCTCGGAGACACAATCGAAGGCTTTTCAAATACAGCAGACATGGCTCAGTTACAAAGCAACGACCTGAGTATTATGGAGCAGGTAGACCTAAGCATCACATTCGCCTATGACACTATTCGGTCAATCTACGAGTTAGTGCCCGACATAACCTACGCATCAGTCGGCTCCAATCACTGCCAATGGAGAGTAGGTAAGCAGCAGGTAGGCAAAGGAACAGATGACTGGGCAATCTTTATAGGCAGACAGCTCGCTCGCCTAGCTGAGGCACAAGACCTAAACATCAAGTTCTTAGAGCCACAGCCTTGGGATGAATCACTCGCCCTAGATGTATTCGGTGACAACTTCCACATACTCGGTGTTGTTCACGGACATCAGGCAGGTGGCAGACCCGAGAATGTTCCTGACTGGTGGAGAAAACAGAGCTTCGGCAAGCAACCTGTCTCTGATGCAACGCTCCTAGTTCACGGTCACTGGCATCACTTACGAGTAACAGAACTCGGTTCGACCCCACACGGTCACTCTCGGTTCCTTATCTCAGCCAGCACACTTGACAATGGATCAAACTGGTTTAGGAAGGTATCGGGGGAGGATTCGGTTCCAGGCTTAGTGACATTTGTTTTGGAGAGGGGGGTGGGTTACTCCGGAACTGTCTGGAAACTCTAATGCCTATCTACGATTACGAATGCAAATACTGTGAGCAAACTGCAACAGTTGGAGTTCGGTTGCACGAGGAAATGCAAATCCCTACTTGCCCTAATTGCAAACAAGAGATGATTAGAGATTACAAATTCGGTTCGGTTGCCTTTAGAGGAGAAGGCTTCTATTCCACAGACAAATGAAAGGCTATAACTTCCGAGCTCCCTGCTTAGTTTGCGGGACACTTACACGAGGCGGAAACCGCTGTGAGGAACACAAGCTGCCGCCTAGGGATAGATCGGCACGGGCAGAAAAGAAAAGACTTACCGGACAATACTTAGGCGATTACCGCAAGCGAGCTAAAGCAGTAAGAGACAACGCTGTTATCTGTCACATCTGCAAAGAAGGCTACAAACT
>CAYYPL010000048.1:0-2970 GCA_964473555.1 uncultured Chitinophagales bacterium | reverse complement strand
CCGACACCGCGTCGTTCAAGATGCAGCAGGCGATGGCGAACATGCAGGCCGCGCTTATTGAGCTTGGCGGCACCATCGCGCCGGTCGTTAGCTCCATCGCATCAGGCATCAGCCGCATGGTGGGAGCGTTCCAATCGCTACCCGCGCCCGTCAAGACCGGCACGGCCTACCTCGCCGCCATGGTTGCCACGCTTGGGCCGTTGCTGTGGATCGGTGGCAAGGCATCAACGGTCATCGGCAAGGTGGCGAGCGCGATGGCGGGCGTCGGAACCGGCGCCGCCGCGGCTGGGACGAGCGTCGCTACAGTCGCAACCACCGCCGCAGCAGCGACCCCGCGCATGCTGGCAGTCGGCAAGGCTGCGGCGAGCTTCGGAGCGGCGGCAGGCATCCTGACTCGCGGCCTCAAGACCCTGGGGCCGTACTCCGCATCTCAGGCGGGAAAGATGTCGCGCATTGGTGCAGCGGCAGGCCAGGCCAAGCTCGGGTTCGCCCAGCTCGCAGGTGCGGTGCCGCTGCTCGCCAACCCCCTCGGGCTGCTCACCGCAGGCGTGGGCCTTGGCGTCGCGGCGCTGTTCATGTTCCGCAACGAGGCCGACCACAACCAGCGCGCGATGCAGGGCCTGACCGAGTCCTCGAACACCTACGCGCAGGCCGTGCGCCAGGTCAACGCCGACTACCGCGCGCAGGTGGCGGCGGTCAGCGAGCTCAACACCTCCAACCAAACCGCAGCGCAGGCGCGCCAGAAGCACACCGCCGCAGTCCAGGCCTACATCAACGCGCTCGGGCAGGGCCGCAAGGCTGGTGAGACCGAGGCGCAGTACCTGCAGCGCCTCAACGGCCTCAAGGTCGCTGCCGCGCAGGCCAACGTGACCGCCACCACTGCCACCAACCAGAACACCGAGTCGGTGCGCAAGGCCGTGGACGGCGCAGCCAAGCTCACAGAGGGCATCACCAAGGAAAGCCAGGCCGCGCAGACGCGCCTTGATCGTGCCAAGGCCATGAACGCGCAAAACGCGCTGCTCGGGAAGAGCCAAGAGGCGCGCCAGAAGGCCGCCGCCGAGCTCGCTGCTGCGGAGGCAAACGTCGGGCTGGTCGAGGCACGGCGCTCACAGCGCCTCAAGGAGGTCGAGCGCCAGCAGGTCGCAACGCGCGAGGCCATCAAGAAGTCGTCAATGACCGACGCCGAGAAGGCCGCGTCGCTCGATGTAGTGAATCGATCCATCAGCCAGACGCGATCTGAGCTCAAGGCACTTCCCTCCAGCAAGACCACGACGATCAAGGCCAAGAACGAAACCGCGGCCACCATTGACGCTGTCAAGCGAGGCATCGGCGGCATTGACCGCTTGGTCACCATCACCTTGCGTGCCGTCAAGGAGGGCACCGGCTGGGGCGGGTTCCGCGGAGGGTTCGCTGGCTTTGCCGGCGGCGGCGTGGTGCGCGGTCCCGCAGGGCGCGATGTGATCCCCGCCATGCTCACCGCAGGCGAGGTCGTGCTGACCAAGCGCCAGCAGGCGATGGTGGACTCAGGCACCAGCATCCGCGACGCGATCCGCAAGACCGGCGGCGCGTTCGCCAAGGGCGGGTTCGTTCCGCCGAAGATCCAAAAGGGCGAGACCAAGAAGGCGCACGCCGAGCGCGTTCGAAAGGCACGCGCGCAATGGAACCGCCAGCAGGACTCGACTGCAGGCCAAGGCATCTCAGCGGCGTTCGGTTCGTTGTCGGGCAACTACCTCTCGCGCTTTGACTCTGAGACCTCGCGCATCTTGGCCAACGTCGAAAAGACCTTCACCGGCACTGGCACCTTGGCGGGCAAGACCTTCGCGCAGCTCGACAAGGATCTGGCCGCCAACCTCAAGAACATCGAGGTCAACTTCGTCGGCACCGGCGCCGTCGCCGGCATGACCTTCAAGAGCCTTGAGAAGGACATGCGCGCCGCGCAGAAGCAGCTCAACGCCACCTTCGACGCGCTCACCCCTGCCGAGGCGCAGCTCAAGAGCATGCAGGAGGCGGCCACCCAGGCTGACCTGCAGGGCGCGCTCTCATCAGCACAAGCAGAGCTCGCCGAGGCCCAGAAGTACGGCGACACCGAGGGCGCTGCGGCAGCGCAGAAGGCGCTGCGCGAGGCCGAGCGCAACATCATGATGGCCGAGCTGCAAAAGACGGCCGAGGCCGAGCGTGCGCTCAGGGAGCAGGAGCGCGAGGCAGCGCAGGACACCTTCAACGAGGAGTGGGAAGGCAAGCGGGCCATGCTGCAGGAGCAGCTTGACGGCCAGCTTGAGGCCGAGCGGGTGGCCGGGGAGAACCGCCGCGCGCTGCTTCAGACCCAGCTCGATGATCGCCTCGCAGCCGAGCAGGCCGCGCGCGACACACTGCGCGAGCAGCGCGAGTTCGAGCTGATGGCGCTTGAGGCCAACATGATCGAGACCGCCAAGAAGTACCGCGGTCAGGCGGCGACTATCCAGCGCATCATGCAGACGCTTGCCCGCAAGATGGAGATCAGCGGTCGCAACGTCGGCAAGTCTCTGGCCGATGGTCTGAACGCCGCCAAGGGCGACCTAAAGGGCGCAGCGCGCGGGCTTGCCAACCTGCTCTCGGATTGGCTTGAGGCGCACTCCCCCACCAAGGAGGGCCCGATGTCAAGCCTTGACACCTGGTGGTCGGGCCTTGCGCCTGCGCTGGTTGACGGGATCGACTCAGGCGCGATGGAAGCGGGCCTCGCAAAGGCCGCCGCGATGGAAGGCGCGGTCGCGCTCACCGGCTCGCGCATGAACGCCGCGCGCGCAGGGGCTGTGATCAACCTCACCGTGACCGACAACACGCTCGCCGGCATGAGCCGCGATCAGGCCGACCGCGTCGCATCGCAGATCAAGGCGTCGCTCGACCGTCAGATCCGAGTGGCGATCTAGGAGACCTCTATGCCCTACACACGCACAACCTGGCAGGACTTCCCGAACACCACGACGCCCATCA
>CAYYPL010000047.1:0-3198 GCA_964473555.1 uncultured Chitinophagales bacterium | reverse complement strand
TGTCGTGGGCGCTTGAGCGTCCGGGGATCACTAGTAGGGGGATCACTAGCACGGTCGCAGGGTTTGCCGTGCTGGCTGTTGGTTTCGTGACGTTGTGGGCGTGGGTCCTGCCTACGCCGCTTGAGGTTTAGGGGGTTGTGATGTCGGTTTCATGGGATCCCATCGTGGGGACGTGGTCGGTTGCCCCTTGCCCGGATTGTGGGGCGGGTTCGGGGGAGGCGTGTGCGTGGGCGTGCTCGAGTAATTGGGATGCGGAAGAGCGGTCACTAGCTGGACAGGGGGACTAGCACGATGAGCAGGAGACGTACGCCCAGGGAGATCCTGGGGCCAACTGGTGGAGCGTGGCTGAGGGTGGCTCCCGGCTGGTACAAGCATCGGGAGACGGGTTATAGGGTGATGAGGGTGGGTTCCTTGTGGCACGTGTGGGGCGGGTATTGGGATGGGGCTGCTTTCAATAGGTTGTGGGTGGCGCAGACTCAGGTGGAGGGTGCCGGCAGGCTCGGGGATTACAGGGTGCACCACTAGCTGGATGTCGGAGTGTCGCGCTAGGGTGAAGGCAATATGTGGCTAACATATTGTGACTAGTTAATAGTGCTGGCTCCATCACCCCCAGGGTTGAGTCCCGTACCCCCTCGGGATTCCTCTGGGGGTGGTGGTGGCATCACTAGCAGGAAGGCAACGTATGTTTGAGAGGATTGTGGCGACGGTGATTGACCGGCCCGAAGCTGACGGTGTGATGGTGACGTTCACCGATTCTGATGGTGCTCCTGATAGGGGCACGGTGTCGTGGTTGGCACATGACATGGGGAAAGCACTTGACTGGGTTGAGGTTGTCACTAAGCAGAAGACCTTGATCGTCACACCACTAGCACGTGAGGGCACGTTCAGCGTGTCCGTGCTGGAAGACGAAGCATGACTAGCTTGCAACGTCACGGTACCAGCAAATTTGGCTGGTGTCTGGATGGCTTGCATGAGAAGTGTTGGGAATGGATCCCGCACCGTGGCTTGCGCTGTCAATGCGAATGCCACATAACCTCGAAGGAGAATGGCAATGACTAGCACGTGGGTTGATGAATCATATTTGACGCCGACCGTTAGCACGGCGTACATCCCGAAGCAGTACCAGGCGCAGGACGAGCCTGTGTCTACGCCGGCACCAGTACCCACCACTAGCACGACCACGGTGGATTCTCGGAAGGTGCGTGCGTGGGCCATTAGCCAGGGGATCCCTGTTGGCAAGCGTGGACGCATCAAGCCTGACGTGATTGCAAGGTATAACGAGGCGCACGGTGCTTGAGCTGAACCGTTTCGATGCGTGGATGCAGGCAGCGGGACAGTCTGAGGGCACACGGAATCTGCGGAAGAATTTCGCTCGCAGGTTCATGGCCCAGGCCGACCCGCTGACCTGCACCATGACAGATGTCGCCATGTTCATGGCGAACGACAGTTGGAAACCGAACACGCGTGCAGTAGCGAGGGCAAGCCTCAAATCGTTGTTCGAATGGATGATTCTGGAAGGGCTGCGCCCCGACTCACCCATGACAGGCATTAAGCCTGTGCGTGTGAACCTGGGGGTGCCTCACCCGTGCCCCGAGGACGGGTTCCTGAGGGCTCTCAAGGTTGCGGATGAGCGCACACGTCTAGCGGTGATGCTCGCTGGTTTCGCTGGCCTGAGAAGGGCTGAGATCGCTGGCATGCACGGGTCCATGATCGGTGCCACCGAGTTGCGCGTGACAGGAAAAGGCTCGAAGCAGCGCGTCATCCCGGTCCATCCGGACCTCGAGCCCTTGGTGGCACCGTACCGGGGCAAGGACGTGTACCTGTTTCCTCATGGCGACGGTCACTTGACCCCGACCACTATCGGCAGGCTTGTCCGGGCCGTACTGCCCGAAGGATTCTCCACGCACAGCCTGCGGCACAGGTTCGCCACGCAGGTGCATGCGAACAGCCACGATCTACGTGCTGTTCAGACGCTGCTGGGGCATGCGTCCCTCGGGACGACACAGATTTACGTGAATGTTTCTAGTGACCAGCTCACGTCAGCGGTCAATTCATTAGCGGGGGTGAGTAGTGAAGTATCCGGCATTTGATGGGACACAGAACTGTGCCGAGGTAGGTCCGAGTTTCTTCTACCCGGAGACGAAGAACCCACGCAAGCATGCGACCGAAGCAATCAAGCGCATGTGTTACGGCTGCTGGTTCCAGGCTGAATGCCTGGAATGGGGGTTGAGGCACGAAGCTGACGGGTATTGGGGTGGGTTGTCGCCCACACATCGAGCCAATCTGCGGCGTGAACTGGGCATCATCCTTGAGACACCTCAGGTGCTGCCCTATTTGGGGGTGGCGTCGTGATCTGCCCAACATGCGCCTACGCGGGTGACCTGCTCGAGGTCGGGCAGTCACGGGTAGCCAGTAAGTATCACGGCGAGTGCATCTGGCCTGAGTCGTGCACGTGCCAGCACTCAACCGATCCGGGGTACGTCAGCCGTGTCTAAGCCTGTGCGTGTCGCCTTCAATGAGATCCCTGACGGCCCCGACTACACCGAGTTCGGCCCTCAACATGTGTGCCTGTGTGGCAACGACACCATCGCCGTGGCGGCACGGTTCGATGACAACGAGATCAGCTTCTATTTCTTGGATGGGAGGTGCCTCACATGCGGCTCGTATTTAACGGTGCCTCACGCGGGAGACGACACATGCCCGGTGTAGATCACCATGCAAGCCAGAACAAAATGTGGTGGAACCTTGGTGCTAGGGCCATGAAGGATCAAATGCTCATGGATCTCACCACGTGGGCTAGCACATGCCCGAACCCGACAACAGCAGACGATTTGTGGCAGTTCATTGAGAAGGCGAGGGAGATCAATGTGGATTTCGACGCTCACGGATGAGCAGAAGCTGGCTGCCTACCAGGAGGCAGTCATGGAATCAATGATGGATCTGGTTCGTGACGATCCAGAAGACTTCGAGTGAGGTGATTGCAATGAGTGACATTCAGGTGAAGAGTGATGCGGTGATCAGCGTGTACGTGGATCCAAGTGTGAAGCCGACTGTGCAGACGGTACGTGACTGGCTTGCCGAGGTGGATCGGCTGCACATTCCAAGCGATCATGTGCTTGAGGATTGTGTGCTGGATCTTGTGTATCGCAGCGAAATCCTTGACGACATTCTGGGCGAGTCGAGTCTGGGTGTGGAGGG
>CAYYPL010000046.1:1185-3233 GCA_964473555.1 uncultured Chitinophagales bacterium | reverse complement strand
CAGCCCCCTCTGCAGACAATCTGGCGGCAAACATGCCCCAACTGGCAACCCCTCGCCCTACAAATCGGATGGCCCGCCCAAGAACTGCCCACCCTCACCTCAATCCTGTACCACGAAGCCCGATGCCAACAGACCGCCCGTAACCCCAAAGACCCCAACACCGGCAGCTACGGGGCAGGCCAAATCAACGGCTTCTGGTGTCGCCCCTCCCGATACTTCCCGGCAGGATGGCTCCAAACCCAAGGCATCCTCACCACCTGCACAGACCTCTACAACCCAGAAACCACCCTCCGCGCCATGCTCGCCGTCTGGCAATACGGAGGCTGGGAACAATGGTCAACCCACAGGCTCGCAAAACAATCCACCACACGCCTCCCCTGATCCCCTACAGTCGACCTCGTCCACAAGGAGGACACATGAAACTGAAAGACAAAATCAACCTCACATTCTTCACCTTGATCATGTGGCAGCTCATGTATTGGGTGATGCCACCGGAGCCGGGTGAAACAACCGAACGCGACCTTTGGGGGTTCGCCGTCTACCTGACAATCACCGTCTACGGTGTGATGAAACTTTCACAATGGATCAAGCAGGAATCCAAGGAGTCTCGTGGACGATCACGGCGTAAGTGGCTGGACTGAAAACGACCAAGCCTTCAACTTCCGCCGACCAATGTGGCATCAACTCGCCGCTTGTCGTGAGGCATCAGGACGAATCTTCTTTGAGGAATCCGTCCGCCTCATCGTCAAAGAAGCCAAAGCCATCTGCAACAAATGCCCAGTCCGACAAACCTGTCTAGAGTTCGCACTTGAACACGACGAAGTCGGTATTTGGGGTGGCATGACAACCACCGAACGACGCAAGCATCGGCGACGGCTTAGGCTCAAACCCTGATGGCATCACCACAGAAACGCAAAGGCTCCCGCGCCGAACTTGCAGTCGCCAAATGGTTGCAAGCACACGGCTGGATACACGCTGAGCGTTCCCGTGCCGGCTGGACAGACGACCGAGGCGACATCGACGGCATCCCCGGCGTAGTCGTTGAAGTAAAAAACGAAAAACGGATAGACATACCCGGCTACCTGAAAGAGTTAGCCGTAGAGATGGAGAACGCCCGAGCGTGGACAGGAACCGTCATCGTCAAACGGCGAGGCTCAAACAACCCTGACGACTGGTATGCAGTCATGCCGGGACATGTTTGGGTGAACCTGCTCAAGATGATTGACGATCCAACACCCCCACGCTAAGGTCAACCCCCTAATCCACATTCCCAAGAAGCCCCTACAACTGAAAGGCCCGCCAATGACCGCCGATTTCATCACCGTTGAAGAAGCCCCGAAAGACAGATGGGGCAGATACCTCATCTCACGCCCCGATGGCAAAGCAACCGGCTACACCCGTGTCACCACCATCGCTAAAGCTTTAGACGACGAAGCGTCGTTGACCGCATGGAAGGGACGCATGACCGCCACAGGTCTCGTCAAACGACCCGACCTGCTCGCCTCAGCATCCACCAACCTTGACGACCGACGCAACCTAGACGGCATCGTCAAACAAGCCATCGAAGCAGCAGGCGCATCAACCAAAGCCAACATCGGCACAGCACTGCACTCACTCACCCACCAAATTGACATGGGCAGACAGCCCGCAATCCTGCCCGGACTCCAAGCAGACATTGACGCCTACCAAGCCACAATCAAACAACACGGCATCAACTTTCTGCACATGGAAGCCCTCCTTATCTCAGACACCCACGAATACGCAGGCACAACCGACCGCATCATCACCATCGGCAACCAGCAACCGATGATCCTTGACCTCAAAACAGGGTCAATTGACTATGCGATCCAATCCATCGCCGTCCAACTCGCCCTCTACGCCAACGCAGAACACCTCTACGACTGGCGCACAGACGAACGCACACCAATGCCCAACGTCTCCAAAACACAAGCCATGATCTGCCACCTTCCAGCAGGCACAGGACAATGCTCACTGCACCTCGTTGACATTGAAGCAGGGTGGCAGGCAGCACAACTCGCCCTCCAAGT
>CAYYPL010000046.1:0-1085 GCA_964473555.1 uncultured Chitinophagales bacterium | reverse complement strand
GGTGAAGGTGAAACCGTCCACGAACAATACGTTCAGAAACTCCGTGACCGGTTCACAGCACTCTCCGACAACAACAAGCAGATCATCCGCGACCTGACCGCCGAAACGGAACAGTACGACCCGATCTCACTCTCAGCCAAACCCACCATGCGTCGACTCCTCATCGGACGCATCATGGTCAGACTCGCCGAAATAGACGGACACATTGACCGGGACGCACTCCAAGCAATCTGCGAATACGCAACCAAATCCATGTACCACACCACAGCAGAAGCTCTCTCAGACCTTGACTGGATACAAGCCGAAAAGGCTTGGAATCTAGTTGAGGCTCTGGCAGACGGGGAAGCATTCCTCGAATACCACCCAACAACAAATACGTTCACCGTAAAGGAGCACAAGTAATGTCCGACGAATTCATGGAATCAACGAGTGCAGGTCCGAAACTGCCTGCACTCAAGTTTGAGAAAATCGGTGACACCCACAAAGGTGTCGTCACCGAAGTGCGCAAACTGGAAGACCGCGACCCGGCAGGCAACGTCAAAAAGTTTGACAACGGCGACATCCGCCACGTTTTCGTGTTCACCCTTGACACCCCCACCGGTGCAAACAACCTGTGGGTACGAGGCAACATGATCAAAACGATCCGTGAAGCAGCCACACAGGCAGGACTCAACACCCTCGTCGGCGCAACCCTCACCGTCCGCTACACAGGCGACGGCGAAAAACGCAACGGCTTCAACGCACCAAAACTGTACGCAGCCAAAGTTGAAGCACCCGTCAAGGACGCCTCAGCCGACATGTGGTAACCCACCGGGGGTGGGGAACTTGATCCGACCCTGCGCGGATTAGGAACCCCACCCCACCACCAACTAGAAAAGACCCATGACAAAACAAGAAATCGCCGCAGCAATCGACTTCCTTCAACGACTCTTCGTCGGCCCAGCCGAACAGGAACGTCTCTTCCGCACCATCGAAGCCCTCAGAAACGAACTATCAAGGAGAAACCGCAAATGACATACGACCCCGACGCAGCACGACAAGAACTGCAAGAAGCACAACAGCGCATCAGCGAACTATCCACCGCA
>CAYYPL010000045.1:0-3253 GCA_964473555.1 uncultured Chitinophagales bacterium | reverse complement strand
CGTGGCCCGTATGGGTCAGCAGTTGATCGGAAACGATCCGTCGGCTGGTTGACTGCTGGAGGGCGCATGAAACTCGACTTCTCCGCGCTCGCGCAGCGCCTTCTCATCTCCTCCGAAACCCTCGTCCCGCAGTGGCTCCCCGGCGGCAGGCGCAGGGGCCACGAATGGGTCTGCGGCGATCTGGCAGGCGGCGAGGGAACTTCGCTGTCGGTCAACCTGCTGAGCGGCAAGTGGGCCGATTTCGCCACCAGTGACCGGGGCGGGGACCTCATCAGCCTGTACGCCGCAATCCACGAACTGCCGATGGCGGAGGCCTACCGCGAACTAGACGACGCGCCGCAGGCACCACCGACGCGACCAGCGAAGCCGTCAAAACCCGCCCGCACGGTGGTTACCCCAGTGCCCGAGGCCGTCGCGGACTGCGAGTGCGTGCATCCATCCTATGGCGCACCGAGCGCACGCTGGACGTACTTCGACGGCAACGGCGAAACCCTCGGCTACGTCGCCAGATACGACCCGGCAGGGCAGCGCAAGCAGATCGTGCCGTGGACCTGGGACGGGCAGGCCTGGGGCATGGGCCAGTGGCCCGTCCCGCGCCCGCTGTACAGGCTGCAGGAACTGGAGGCCCGCAGCGCGGATCCGGTATTGGTCGTCGAGGGCGAAAAAGCCGCAGACGCGGCGGCATCTATCTCGGGGCCGTACGTCGCCGTGACGTGGCCCGGTGGCGGGCAGGCAGTGAATCGCGCCGACTGGCGGCACGTCCACGGGCGCAAGATCCTCCTGTGGCCCGACGCGGACGACGCTGGCATCGCAACGATGCAGCGCCTGGCGGCGATGCTGGCGCCGCACTGCCCCGAGGTCAAGATCATCGACTCGACGGGGATGCCTGACGGGTGGGACGCTGCGGACAGCGGGTTCACCAGCTGGGCGGAGGCGCGCGCCTGGATCGCACCGCGCACCAGCGTGTTCGTGCAGCAACCGGAGCCCGAGCCGCCGAAACCGGCGGGGCCGGATGAGCCGCAGAACGAGGAACATGCGCAAGCGCAGGCCGCAGCAGACGAGCGCGACCCGTCGTTGCTGGAGGTCGGGGAGTGGCACAAGCGATTCGCGTACGTCGTGCCGGACGATGCCTATTTCGACATCCAGCAGTGCGTCGAGTACACGCGAAACTCGTTCAACGCACTGTACCGGCACGTCCGGTGCCACAGCATCCACGCCAGTGCATCAGGCGCAGCGCGCCGGGTCGAGGCGGCCACCAGTTACGACGAAAACCGCGCGGCGATGCGCGGCAGGATCCTGCAGGGGATCACCTACGCGCCTGGGCGCGCGGTCCTGTGTGAGCACACCGGGCAGGTCTACGGGAACAAGTGGCGCAACGCCCGCCCGGACTGCGTGGGCGGCGATCCTGGCCCGTGGCTGGCGCACGTCGAGCGGCTGATCTCGGACCCGGCAGAGCAGCAGCATTTGCTGGATGCGATGGCATTTAAAGTCCAGCATCCCGGGGTCAAGATCAATCACGCGCTGCTGATAGGCGGCGCTCCTGGCGCAGGGAAAGACAGCATGATCGCGCCCCTGCTCTACGCGATCGGTGGTGAGAACAAAACGAACTGCACCAGCGTGGAAGCGGCAGAATTGCAGCAGGTCTGGGGATATTTCCTCGAAAACGAGGTGATTATCTTCAACGAACTGCGGCAGTCTGAGGCGATCGACCGTCGCGCGCTGGAAAACCGGCTAAAGCCCATCTTGGCTGCACCGCCGGAACTGCTGACCGTGCAGCGTAAGGGACAGCATCCAATATCGGTGGTCAATCAGGCGCTGGTCATCGGCATGACCAACTATCGGGACGCGATCGCGATTCCGAGCGAAGATCGACGCTGGTGGGTGACGTGGACCGACGCCCCGAGGATGCGCGAGCAGGATTCGCTTGCCCTGTGGAGCTATTTCAAGGCAGGTGGCCTGCAGGCCGGTGCGGCATATCTGCGGCAGCGTGATGTGAGCCGATTCAACCCGGCAGCGACCCCGCCGTGGACCGATGCGAAGTCGATCATGGTCGGCAGCGCGCGCACCGGCGCGGAATCGTGGATCATCGAGCGCATCGAGAAAAAGGCGCTGGACTTCCGGCACGGTTTCGCCGCAGGCCCCTGGCAGGCGCTGGTCGATCGGCTGCAGGATCACGCGCCGCAGAATGTCCGTCTGAACGTGCCTGCGCTGCTGCACGCGCTGTCAGAGTGCGGGTGGGTTGACGTCGGCCTAGTGAAAACGAAGCGCTATCAGACACGCCGCCACATCTGGCTGTCACCAGACTGGCGTGGCACGAAAACGGAGGCCCGGGACGCTGCGGAGACGGCGCACACGGCGACAGTTCACGCGTTCCGCCGCACTGCTGACGACTGAAATATGGCCGTCGAACTACACGACATCCATCATCAACTCAACCACAAGGAGCCGCTACCATGCGCGACATTGAAGACATCGGTTACGCAATCAGCAGGCTGGCCGCAGCCATCACCCCGACAGATGCGATTCCGTTCAAAGGTCCACTGGGGCATCAGGTCGGCAGCTTGACCGAGGCCATTATTTACGCCGCAGATACGATTGCCGACTCAATCAATCGGCTGGAATTTATGGTTGAGGAGGTGCGCGACGCGATCGCGGAACTCGATCCTCCTGCCGGCAAGTAAAAAGCGCCCCCGGGAGACTAGCTCAACCGGGGGCCGAACGGGCTTTCGCCCGAGGAGACAGACGCGTCGACCGAGTGCGTCGACGCGTGGATTATAGATCCAGCAGCAGCGCCAGCAGGAGCGCGATTACGATTGCGACCAAGGCGGCGATCACGGCTCCCACTCCAGCGCCACCGCCATAGGCGCATCGCGCCAGGATCCGCACGCGGCACGCACGGCGGCGTTTTCTGCTGCGTACCAGAGCCGCGCTGCCGCGTACCATGTTTGCGAGCCGTGACGGGCACGCTGCACGTCGGCGTGACACGCGGCGGGCGAGACGCCTGCGGCGGCGAAAACCGCTTCGGCGGCGGCGATGCCGCGCGCTAGGTAGTCGGGCGGGCGTTCAAGATTTTTGAACAGTAGGGGCATCGGTTTTCCTCAGAAAAGCGCATCCGGCGCATCCGGCGGCGGCGGGCTATAGCGCGGCGCAGGGCGCGCGCAGGGCGGCTGGCTGGGGTAGTCCAGTAGAGCGGGCGGAAAAGGCCACACAGGCCCGCGTAGGGGCTCCGTGGGCCGGGTCGGGGTCGGGGTCA
>CAYYPL010000044.1:0-3307 GCA_964473555.1 uncultured Chitinophagales bacterium | reverse complement strand
CAACGTGTACCGGGCCAGCCATGACATTCGGGCGGTGCAGCAGTTGTTGGGGCACTCCTCGATTGCCACGACGCAGATTTACACGCACATTGACGACGATGAGTTGCACCGCGCGGTGGGCGCCTGGGCGTCTTAGGGACGCAGCAAAGCGGCCCCCCTTCCCTTGTGGGGTTGGGGGGCCGCTGCTGTGTCGGGGGCTAGGCGTCGTCCGCCTCACCCTCCTCGTCATCGTCGTCGTCGTCCTCGTCGTCCTGGCTCATGCCGAGAACGCCGTGGGCTCGCAGTTCGCCGATGGCTTCGGTGAAGGAGTGGAGGACGTGTTTGGCCATGTCGGCGGCTACGTCGGGGGCGTAGTGGCTGATGTCGTCGGCGCTCATGTTGACCTCGAGCTGCCCGAAGCGGAGGGAGAGCCAGAGGTTGACGGGTTGGGCCATTAGTCCTCCTGGCAGGCGTCGAGGGTGAGGGAGTAGCCGATGAGGTCCACGATGTTGTCCCTGGTATGCCGGTTCATTTCGCGGGCGATTTTGACCTGGATCATGCAGAGGGCGACCTGCTCCGGCGTGATGTCGACGTCAAGGACGATCGACCACAGGTTTGCGATGCGCTGGAAGTTGACTTTGGGGTGGGCGTAGTCGCGCTGCCTTGGGCCGGTGACGGCTTGGACGGCGTCGGCGGCAAGGGTGGGGTCAATCGCCTTCACAGGATTTCCAATCCGGTCCACTGACCTGCGCGGGTGAGAAGGGTGAGGACTCCGGCTTGCGGGCCGCCACCGTTTTTGTTGTCGAACCAGGGGGAGCCGGGGTCGACGGTGGGGGCTTGGATGTGGACGCGCCCGGAGTCGTCGGTGACCCGTAGGTGGTGAAAGTGCCCTGACATGAGGATGTGCGCCTGGCCGATGCGTTTGCGGGCGTGACCTTGCTTGGCCCACCAGTCCTGGGCTTTCTCGGGGCTGCGGAATTGGTGCCCGTGGGCCATGCCGATGACGGTGCCTTCGGCCTCGATGGTGACGGTGAGGTCGTCCACGTCGGGGGTGATGAAGGTGACGTGGTCGTAGCCGCCGGCGAGGTGGAGGGCGTCGGCGACTTGCATGGCGGCGTCGACGGCGAAGGAGTCGGTGGCGGCGGCGCTCATGCCCATGAGCCGATAGGCCTGGTCGTGGTTGCCGGGCGCGGTGGGGACCACTAGGTGCTGGGCGAGGGGGGCGAGGGCTTTGACGTGCTCAAGGAGGAGGCGTCGGATGACGCGCAGCTGCTCGGTGAGGCCGAGGTCTGAGGAAAGGGCCACCCCGCCCCCCTGAGACACCACACCCTCGCATAAATCTCCCAAGCTGGCGAGGACGATGGTGCCGATAGGGCGCCGCTTGTTTTCCCGCTTGATGCGGGCGACGCTGGCGTCTAGGCCGTCAAGGATGCGGCCCACGGTCTGCTCGGTGCCTTGTCCGTAGGCCTCTTTGCCGATCTGCCAGTCAGCGATGGCGTGGACGTAGGCCCAGGCGTCGCCGGTGGTCGTGGCGGGGGTGGGGCGTTTCTTTCCTATGGCGGCCACCAGCTCGTCGACGTCCAGCCCGGCCGAGCGGGTCGGCTCCACGACGTAGCGGCGACGGGTCACCGGCTCAGTCGTGGCGTCGTCGCCTTGCTGGTGGCGGACCCAGGCGCGGGGATCGTGGCGGACCTCCACTAGCCGGGCCTGCCAGCCCGGCGGTACGTCAACCCCTAAGGCGCGGACCTCATCGGTCCAGGTCGACTCATCACCGGGCTGGCCGGCGCCGAGTACGACGACCTCCGCCCTACCGGAGGCGTCGTACTGCACGGACGGGGACCAGCCAGCCGGTAGCGAATAGCCGGGGTCTACCTGTCCGCCGGGGGAAGCGGCTGCCAGGTCTTCAAGGTTCACGATCCTGAGCACCTACATTCGCGGCGACGATGCCGCTGCACCACGTGGCTTGAGGTGCGGTGCCCGAGTTCCCCCAGCGCCACGCTGATCTTGGTGGAGGGGGCGTGCGGGTTGTCGAGCGCAGCCTGGAGGGTCTTGCGGGTCTTGTCGTCTAGCTGCTCGAGGACGATGCCGAGGCCACATTCGGGGCCGCGGGGTGGGCGATAGTCGGGACTGGCGAGGTTGTCTAAGAGGCCCACAGGTGGCCTCCTTCCTTTGTCTAGCCCGTGACGATGCGCTTGGCGGCTTGCCAACGCAGGTGACGCTTGACCCTGCGCTGCCACCAGGACCGCGGCAGGAGGGTGTCGTTCTTGCGGCCGGGAGCCCAGTCGGCGTGGTTGAGGACGCATGAGGCGTCCACGCCCATGAGCTCGCAAATGGTGGCGGCAAGGATGGTGGCGGCCTTGATCTGCTCGGGCGTGTAGCCGTCGACGTCGGTGACTTTGGCCTTGGTGGTGGGGTTGGTGCCCTTGGACTCGATCTCAATGCCGAACGTGGCGCGGTTGCCGTGGCTGCCGCTGACCCAATACTTGCCGAGTTGGATGCCGCCAGCGGGCAGGGTGGTTGCGCCTGCGTGGTAGGAGCCACGCGCCGCGATGATCGTGACGAGGCCGTCGCGCCCGATGTTGCAGTGGGCCGCGCGCACGGGGTAGTACGTGTTGCGGATCTGCCAGTAGAGCGACGGGTTGTTGCCCTTGGCGCCACCGTTGGCGGTGTGATGCATCATCACGCCGGCATAGGGGGACACGCCGAAGGGGTCGATTTCTTTGGAGTCCCAGCCTTCGGCGTAGGCGACGTTGAGGCCTGACTTGCGCAGTGCGCGGCGGAGTTGGGTCGCGGTGTAGGAGGCCATTACTCCTCGTCCCACACGTCGAAGGGCTCGAAGTCGACGACCTGGGCGCCACGCCCGAACTCGATGTCCTGGGGGTTGAGCCAGCGGAGGATGGTGGGGACGGCGGAGGCGAGGGCGGCGATGACCCAGGTCTGCCAGGAGGCGAGGTTGATGCTGCCGTTGGCGACCCAGTCGGCGACGGCCATGGACAGGGCGACGGCGATAAAGACGCGGCCCGCTGAGGCGAGGGGCGACCGGGCGAACCAGTCAGCGAACGTGGGCATTAGAGCTCCTTGTCCAAGTGATAGGAAATGTGATCGTCAAGGCGTTGGCGGACGTCGCGCACGTCCCGCTGGATCTCGGTTTGCTTTTCCTCAATGCGGTCGACGGCGTCCCGAAGGGAGGACCCGCCGTTGCGTTGCAGCTGGGAGGCGATCCCGTCCAGGCGCTTGCTAAGGCTTCCGGTCAGGAGGCGGTACAGGGCCGCTAGGCCGCCTGCGATTGCGGTAACGGCGATCACGATTCCCGCGGTCCATAGCAGGA
>CAYYPL010000043.1:0-3458 GCA_964473555.1 uncultured Chitinophagales bacterium | reverse complement strand
GTCAGGGTGTGAGCTATCCTGACAGGGTGCGGGTGACCTAGCCCGATTGACTAGACGAGAGGATACTAACGTGGACACCATGACAGGCACGACGATTGACGTATGTGAGGACTGTCTATTGGCTCACGCTGGGGTGCCAGGGGCGGCACCAGATAGAGAGCCGGGGTGCCTTATTCCTGAGGGTGCCCAGGTGACGGACGGGTGTCTAGAGTGTGAGCCGTGCGGGCACCCTGACTGTGCTAATGGGCCTGTCTGCGGATGCGGGTGGAGTGACCCTGGGCACGGTTTCTCTCGCTGGGCGTGCGAGGGGTGCGGGAGTGATCTAGCTGGGAACCGATACCCGCTAGTCGTCTGGCAATAGTTACACGCACCTAGTGTGTTAGGGTGAGGCCTACGCCTCAGGGTGTGGGCCTGGCCCTAGGGCACTAGCCCTAGATAGATGAGATGAGAGGACGACACCATGACTGTGACTGTGACGGACACGCCTATGCGTGCATGGGTAGGTTGTCTGGCCTGCTATGCCGAGGGCAGGCTGGTGGGTGAGTGGGTGGATGCTGTGGATGCTGACACGTTCACACCCTGTCATCGTCCCGACCATGAGGAATGGTGGGTGATGGATCACGAGGGCCTGCCCATTAGTGGCGAGTGCTCGCCTGCTGAGGCGACACGTTGGGCTGAGGGTATGGCGGCGTGCGCTGAGGCTACGGGCGCACCGTTGGCGGCGGTGCGCGCTTACGTGGATAACGCGCATGGGTGGGATGGTGCGCTAGATGTGTTCGAGGACGCCTATTGCGGGGAGTGGGATTCGGAGCGGGAGTACGCCGAGGATCACGCCGAGGAGTGCGGGTACCTGTCTACGCCTGCCGAGCTCGCGCACCATTGGGGAGGGCAGGCGGTGCCTAATCCCCTGCTGTCCTACATTGACTGGGATGCGTGGACTCGTGACATGTTCACGGGTGATTATTGGTCGGCACGTAGCCCTGAGGGCGGCGTCTACGTGTTCCGTTGTGTCTGATACTAACGCCGCACTAGGAATCTGCTAGGGTGCCTCTCATCCTCAGGGGTAGGGCTCTGAGGGCGGGGGAGGCCAGGGCAGGCCTGAGAGTAGAGAGAAAGGCTAGGACATGAAACTCACACTAGATCAGGTGGAAGCTATGCGGGAGCGTGTCGCCCCGCTGGATACTGCCGAGAGGCGGCAGGCTTACCGTGAGGGACGGTTCCCGCGTGCGGAAGCGGTGAAAGACCTGGACATGCGTTACCGCTGGGACCTGTATTACGCGGGGCGGGTGTCTGATGTGCTGGATAGGTGGAGCGGCGGGGATGACGACGGGCTGAAGGATGCCCATATTGACACCGCGCTGCGCCGCATCGTGCCCCCGCTGGGGGCCTGACATGGCTGACATGGTGACTGTCCGGGAGGTTGCAGGCTCGTGGTCCTACACGGTGATACCTGACGGGGATCTCGTGGGGACGTATGGATGGGCCGATACTGAGGCTGAGGCGTGGCAGCAGGTGGCTGCCCTGAGAGGGGAGGGCTGAGACATGGCTGAGAGTGTGACCATGGCATGGGATAGCACGCATGGGGAGGAAGTGATGCGCGGGGAGTGGAAGGCCTGCGCGGTGTGCGGGTATCCGGCGAACCTAGGTCCGATATGCCGGGACCTGAGGTGTGAGATCGAATATTACGAGCGAGAGGGGCAGGGTGATGACTGAGGCAGATAAGGCGACCGCTAGGTACTGGTCGCTGGTCAATCGGTACAACAAGGAATGGCGGGAGGGTCGCTGGTCCACTAATCGGGAGCTGGCAGGGGCTTGTGAGGATGCTTACGATGCGATGATCAAAGCACGGGGGGAGGGGTGATGGTGGGGACTGACGCGCTGGAAGTGTGCCAGGAATGCGGGTATCCGCTGATCATTGACCCTGACACGGGTATCAGGGAGCTATCGGGGTTGTGTGGGGATTGTGACCTGGCGATGGGTCAGGCTTGCCCTGACTGTAAGGCTGATGCGGGGGTGCCTTGTCACATTGACTGTAGCTCACGCTGGACCTGATACTGACATGGCACTAGTATGTGTGGTGTGTCTGGCCCACCCCTCACGGGGGTGGACTGGGCAGGTCACACAAGTGGCTCTTACTAGATGAGAGGAATACGCGCATGACCACGACGATGATCGAAGGCACGACGGTGGAGCAGGTGACTGCGTTGCTGGTCCCGGTGGATGTGTTGCGGGAGCTGGCGACCGCTGCTGTCGCTGCTGGTACAGACAACACGCTTCCTAACCTGACAGGTGTGCGCTTGGAGTGGTCCGATGAGGGGATCGAAGCTGTAGCTACTGACCGCTGGCGGTTGGCGAACGTGTATTGGGATGGGAAGCATCGAAGCTTTGCGGGCAGCATGCTCACGGGCATATGTGAGGGTGCCGTGCTGCTCCCAGCTAGGGAGCTGGTGGCCTATGTGAAGTCGCTCCCTAAGGCGTCCAAGCGTGGCACGCCTGCGCTGGTCGCTGTCAGGCCTGAGGGTGACGGGGTGCGTTTCACTTGTGACACGGGTGAGGGTGAGGTGTCGCGCATGATTCCTACGCTGGATGGGGAGTTTCCTAAGTGGCGGTCGCTGCTTCCTACGGAGTGGGGGGCTGTGGAAGCTATCGCTATGGACCCTAAGTATGTGGCTGATGTGGCGAAGATGCCGACACCTAGGCATGCCCCGGTGCGGGTGCGGTTCACGATGCCTACGCGCCCGATGGTGTGGTCGGGGGAGGGTGAGTGTGTGAAGTGGCAGTACCTGCTGATGCCGATGCGTACGGCCTGATGCTGACACCTACCTACGGTGTGTCTAATCCATCCCTGTTGGGGTGGGTTGGGCAGGTCGCAGGTAGCGGCCTAGATGAGAGGAGAAATGTGATGGTTACGACTAATCCGCGTATCCCTGCCGACGAGCGTGAGGTATTCGCTATGGCCTGGATGATCGGCTACCTCGGTTGGGCACCTGACGAGCTTGTCCATGCCTTCCCTGATGTGCAGGAGTGGAGCGTGGTTCCGACGTTCATTCCTGACCTGCTCGTGCATGAGTGGAAGCGTGGCTATGACAGCGGTGTCGCTTTCTTTAGTGATCATGCGCTTGATGAGGAGGCCTGACATGCGCGACGAGATGGAGTACCAGGGCATGACATTTCAGGCGTGGCCTGAGCATGGCTGCTGGTACGAGAAGGGCAGGGCTAATCAGATTGGGGCTATGCACATTCCTATGGGTGTGAGTGGTGCGCCTGTGTTCGATGACATGGGTGAGGTTGAGGTCTTGTGGGAGGAGGCGTGATGAGCGCACCTATCCCTGAGCTGATCTTGCTGGTGGCTGTCATGTTCATTGGGTTCCCTGCTGCTGTGGCTGTGTGGGATGAGTACCGCTGGATGAAGTACCGCCAGCATGAGGAACGCTGGCATGACCTGTTGCTAACAACGA
>CAYYPL010000042.1:2145-3549 GCA_964473555.1 uncultured Chitinophagales bacterium | reverse complement strand
TAGTCCTCCATCTTTTCTAAATCTTGTGCGAACTGCTCCCATACTTGGGAGACTTTGTTCTTTCGTGTCGCGTGATATAAAGCAATCTGTAGCAAATCATCTGTAAGTGAATGTATTGATGATGCTAGATTGTGGGCGAAACTAGCAAACGCCACACCAAAATCTGCAGGGGTTACTGAGCGAGGCACTTCGTCTTCTTCGTATCCGTACATCGCTCAGTCCCTTCTAAAATTAACTAGGCCTTCTTGCCTTTGCGACCTGGCACTACCATTCCGAAGAACACCTTGCCGCCTTTTGGCTTTGATGTATCCATCTTGCCCTCGGTTGGCTTTACTTCGACAGCCTTCTTGATTGATCCCTTATTCATATCCACCTCCTCTACTAAGCCGCGCCGCCGATTGAGGCGAGCAGTGTTGCTATGTCTGGACGAGTAGCACCAGCAGGGGCTGCACCGCCAGGTTGTTCTGGAGATGGCTGCGAGGCAGGAGCGGGAGCCGCACCTGCTGGTGACATCTGTTGCTGCATCATCATCTCTTCTTCGGTTGGCTCTTCTGGAGCGAACGCTCGTTCGATGACGGTCTCTAGTTGGAGGCCTTTTTGCCGCCCTTTGATAACTTCAGCAATGCGATTAATGATTTGAGTAGGGTCTTGTCCTTGCGCTGCAAGTGCTGGAATAGCCTGGGCATACTGAGCAACAGCAACACGGAGAGAATCACGCATCTCTTCAATGTCAACCCTTTGTTCTTCTTGTGTGACATTCAACTCCATTGGGATTTCGCGGCGTACATAATCTCGTGAAACGAGTTTGTCGCTACGCATCTGGAGAAGTGCGATGATAGCGCGGTTAGGATCCATTCCCGACATAATGCCGTAACGGACATCAACACCATACTCGCCTTTGATATCACGAGATGGGGTGTACTTCATTGAGTACGGTGTGCCGTCTTCTTGACCTTTAATCATCTTGGTCATAGAACCAAAGATCTTCTCGTCTACCTCAAAGCAGACGGATACAAGGTCACCGAAGAGACGAGCAAACTGTGCTTGCGCTGCACGAACTTGGGTATCGAACCCAGCCTGTAGAGCCTGGACTCCACGACCTGTAATGATTGATGCGTCAAGGTTACCGCTACGAACTTCTGGGTAACGCGCTCCTAGACGGAGTTCACGCTCAAGAACGCCTGACTCTGTGAAGACACCAGGTGGAAGTTCTAGCGGCACACGGCGAATCGCTTGTGGATTGGCAGAGCGCATAATCGAATCTGGGCCTAAGGCCAGTTCTTGCACATCCTGAGGAATGGCAATCGGTGCTTGAATCGACTTCTCTGCCGCTTGGATTTGCAAAACTGCAAAGCGGGCGCGAGCCAACTGCACCGCTAGAACATCGTCGAACTGTCCACGCGC
>CAYYPL010000042.1:0-2045 GCA_964473555.1 uncultured Chitinophagales bacterium | reverse complement strand
CAAAGCGGGCGCGAGCCAACTGCACCGCTAGAACATCGTCGAACTGTCCACGCGCCTCTCCATCAAGAGATGCTCGAAGCGCTACACGTGCTAGGCACTGTCCGACAGGATTAGGCGTTCTCGCCAATACTAGATTGTTGCGTTCTGGAAGGAAGATGAGGTCTTGATCTTTGTCGTGATAACGAATGACAGATAGGTATGGGCTACCTGGAGTCATTGAGTTACGAGGAATGATTTGGTCGTAGAACTCTGGATATTGTGCTGCAAGGGTTTCTGCATCTGATGCAATGATCTGAGTCAGGGAGATGGTTCGTCCGAACCTATCAATCTCTGGGTAGACACCGAATGGGTTGAGCAACCTAATACGTGGGTTGTTGGTCTCGTAATCCATCTCAACGATGGCTGGCAACATACCGTAGGTGTTGAACCAGTCAGCGCCAGAGTACATCTGGATTTGTAAGTCAGACGATGTGACGTAATAGTTAGCGATACGGGTTCTAGTATCAGCAGCACGACGTGCTGTGTCAGAAACCATATTGGTTGCTGAACACTCAAACGCTGGAAGTGGCGCCATTACCTCAGCCAAGTCGCGGGCAGCGACGTCGACGAAGTTGGCTACGAGAGGCTTTGGATATTCCTCAGAGAACATCGCAGGGTAGACCTTGGAGATATCTCCTTGACGTACGGAGAGTACATCTCGCATACGCTGGTCTCGCGCTGCGTAACGGGTCTGAAGGCGTGATGCCTTAGCCGCTACTTCCTTCACTGTCAGCATTGTTCTCCTTAGATGAACGCTTGCTCTTTCTGTTCAAAGAGGTCGTCCAGATTTACTACGATGCGCTTGGCTTTTTCCGCTCTCGATAAAAACGGATTCTTCATATGATGGACATTGTGCTGTCCGTGATTGATGAGTTCTCGTGCTCTGATCTCACAGAACCAGAGAGCCATCACCATATCGGTCTTACCTTTCGTAGAAGGTGACCAGGTAATCAACTGCTCAATGAGAGCCTTGATCATCTCGGTCTGATCCGATGGTAGGTGTATCAAATTGTCTCGGTGGTGCTTGCCATCAGATTGCTTTGTCCCGAATAGGGTCGACATAGAAGCAACACCGAATCCTGAATCCCATTTGTTATTGCCCGTGTGGTGTTCACGAAGAATCACGCCACGTGTGGCGAGGTATTGACGGATACCTTCGTCCTGGGTTAAGAAGGACTGGAACGCGTTGCGTTCTACGATCCACTCGCTGGGCTTGTACTTGTCCGTCCAGTCAAAGATCAGTTGTCTAATCTGGGCAGGGGTTGGACCTGTAATCTTGATAGCGTCTACGATGTAGCGCTTGAGCGTTGCGCGGTCTACTGCGTAGCAAATCGCTGCGGTATCTCCTACCATAGCAGGGTCTAAGCCGCAGATAAAGTGAAATCCTTGTGTTGACTTGGGATGTCCTGGGTATCCTGCGGTGAGGGGACCAGAGTGACGCATCGCGTCGATGGAGCCTTTGACACATACGGGATCAAAGACAGCATTATCAGAAACATCTTGCTGCTGATAAACCAAAGCCCAGGTAGTAGAGTCCATAGCCTGTCGCTCGTTGTAGAGGTGACGACCATTCCATCGGGGATAGAGACCAGTATCTGGATGTTGGTCAGATTCTTCCTGCCCATCAAATGGTTGATCGGAGTAAGGCCATAAGGTGACCCACTTATCGGGGTCTTCATCGGACTCAAGTAAGGCTGGCATTGCTAGGTAGGTCCAAGGGACCAAGCCACCTGGGTACCTGTCAGGGTTACGAAGTTCTTTGTAGAGGTCTACTGCTGAAACGCGGGTACCGACTACGACCAACTTACCTGTCGGGTTGAGACGAGACCTAACGTCTTGGGTCAGCCACTTGATTTGACGCTCAAAGTCGTTGGCGTTGCTCAAAGTAACAGCATCGTCAATAATAATCATATCGGCACGTTTGCCGTAAATCTGACCGCCGATACCAACCGCTTCTAGGTTCGGGTCTTTCTCAGAAGACTCTCGTAGTTCCTCACCGAAGGTAA
>CAYYPL010000041.1:0-3571 GCA_964473555.1 uncultured Chitinophagales bacterium | reverse complement strand
AGTTCTGCGACGGCGTCCTTGTCGAGCGAGGCGAGCGGGTAGAGGTCGACGACGAGGGACGAGAAGCGCGGCTCCGGGGTCGGGGCGAGAAGGTACTCGGCGAGGGCGAGAGCCTGCGCGTCAGATGAGAGGAGCGAGTCGGTGATCGTGAACGCTTGGATCTGATAGAGGGCCTGCGACGCGAGATCCTCGTCAGTCTGAGCGCTTCCCCCGGTGCGCTGAACGACCGCCCGGTTGACGACGTCCTCCGTCGAATAGTCGATCGAGAGACCGCGATACGGGACGTCACCCGACCCGGGAACGTCTGAGAACACGACCGCGGGAGCGGAGAGGGTCGTACCTACCCGGGCGTCGAACGCGATGTCGCCGTCCCTGCTGACGTAGAGCCGGCCCTGCTCGGCCTGCTGAATCTTCCGCAGATACTCAAGCGCGGAGAAGCCCTCCGCGACCGGATACGCGCCGAGCGTCGTCGTCCCGGTGTCGATGTCCCGTGTCGCCGCCGGATACGCAACCTCCGGAAGATCAAGGATCGTCTCTACGCGGTCGCTCGACAACTCCTCAGACGGTGTGAACGCGGAGAGGCGCGTGTTCGCGAGGAGGAAGAGGTCGTCGGCGCACGTTATGACGACCCGCGGAAGTTCACCGGGGCGGGAGCCGTACGAGTAGTCGAAGTTGACGACGCGACCCTTGTAGAGGTACTCGCCGTCGCGGGAGACGCGTACTTGCCGGAGCGGTGAGAGGCCCGGGGTGTCGTCGAACTCGTCGTAGTAGATCGAGTCTTCGTTGTACGGGTCGAAGTTGCGGGACGGGTCGATCGCGTTGATGACGAGCGTCCCCGGGGCGAATGACTCAATGTCGGAGCGTCGTCCTCGGAAGATGCGGGCCGTCTGCACTTGGTCGGAGATGTCCGAGTAGGAGTCAACGCCGTCGAGCACGAACTCCGTCCCGTCGAGGAGGCCTTGCTGACTGTCGTCGAGCGTGAAGCCGTCACCGAAGCCCGTGTCGATCTCGAAGAGGTACGTCCCGCCAGAGACAAGGGTTGCGGGCATGGCCTAGATCGCGACTTCGATCTCGGCGGGGCCGTAGATGTAGTTGTACGTCTGCAACGCTTCGACGACTTTCGTCGGGAAGTCGGCGTCTGTGGTGACTGTGTTGACGGTGATGTTGATCGACGGCTGAACGTCAAGGAGGGCGACGTCTGCGAGGCGGGCGGATTCGAGCGTTCCGTAGGCTTCGAGCGTCGGAAGCGTCAAGCCGCCCGTCGCGGTGCTGATGCCGGACATCCCGCCGACTGCACGACCCGCACCGCCGCCGCCGCCGCCTCCACCGCCGCCAGTCTCGCCGGGGAGCGAGATACCGGGAATGGACGGAGTGACCATCGCGGGCGATGGCAGACGATCTACGGAGCCGAGGAAGCCCGGGAGACGGCTCGTCGAGGTGCTCGATCGGGCCGGGTTGAAGTCGACGTCGGCGATCTCCGGGATGTCGACGAACGGAAGACGGTTGAGTTGACGGATCATGAAGTTGACGCCGTCGAGGACGCCGTTCACGAGTATCTCCATCGCGTCGATCGTCGCGTTCACCATCGCGGTGATCGCTCGGGCGACCTCTGCGACGACTCCGGCGACCTTGAGGAAGCCGTTGATGAGTTTCGGGATGTCTCGTGTCGCGACGAGGGCGAGCGAGCCTCCGAGGAGTTTGTCGAAGTTTGGCGCGACGCGGTCGCGTACGAAGACGACGAAGTCGGCGAGGAAATTTCGCATACTGCGGAAGGCTTCTTCGTTGTTCTGCACTACGACGGTGACTTCGTGGATTCGGTCGCGGAACGTCTCGAAGATCGGGATCGCGATTCGCTTGATCGTGTCCACCGTGTTAGAGATCGCGTCACGGATCACCGGGATCGCTCGTTCGCCGATGCGTTGAAGTGTTGGGAAGACGGTGTCGATGAGGAAGTTAGAGAACCGCTCGAAGACGGGGAGCAACGCTTGACCGAGCGACTCCTGCACCTGCGAGAACGCGACCTTGATCTTGTCGCTCGCGTTCGCGGTCGCTTCCGCGGTTCCGCCGACCTGCTTCTCGATCGCTTCGAGGATGAGGACTTGTGCCTCTGAGATTTGGTTCGAGTTGACGAGCGTCTCGATGCGAGCCTTCTCCGCCTCGGTGAACGTGACGCCGGAGCGGGCGAGCGCGGTGATGCCCTTGATCGGATCTTGCAACGCTTTTCCGAGTTGTACCGCGTTTTGTGACGCCTCTCCGAAGCCTGCCGCCGCAAGGTCGATAGCGGCCTTCGTTGCCCGGTCGAACTGTCCGCCCACCTCGTCGGCAGTTTTCGCGAGTTCCGCGAAGGTGAGAAGTTTCGCCTGCGTGAGTTTGATCGCGTTCTGATCGACACCCGTGTTCCGGGCCGTCTGCTCGGCGAGTTTGACGAGACGGTCGGTGACCTTGCCCGCCTCCGTACCGAAGAGGCCCATCGACTCGGTGATCTGCGCGATACGAGCGTTAGACGTTGACGCGGCCTCCCCTGCGGCGATCAGTTGCTTCCCCATGACGACCGCGGCGGCTCCCGCGGCGGCGAACGCGGCTCCGGCGGCGATGCCGAACTTCTTAAGTCCGTTACCGAACTTGCCGAGCCGAGTCTCGGACTCGTCGAGGCTCTTCTTGAGCGGCCCCGCATTACCGGAAATAGTGACGGAGATCAGAGCCATAGGTGCGTTCTAGGGTACTACGGGTTCAGGTCGTACTTCTTGATGAGATCCTTCACGAGGTTGTCGTAGCGGCGTTTGATGTCGTCGCGTCTCTTGTCGATCGCGTCGTAGAAGAACGGTTGCGGCTTGATGCGGCGGGCGGGCCATCCGAAGTGGATCGGGCCTGCGTAGGGAATCGACTTGTAGCCCGCTTTGACTCGGGCGGACGTCTTGGTTGCGGCGGCTCGCATAGTTCCCGAGAGGTCGCCAGAAAGCACCGGGACGTATGCCTTCGCGTCACCGAGCACCGCGGCGGCGATGCTCTTATTCACCGGGAGAAACTCCATCGCCCGATAGTCGACATCGGAGGAGAGTTTCTTGAGTTCGCGTCGAACCTTCGCGAGGTTCTCGATCTTGACGCCGCCCTGCGCCCCTTCGACACGGAATCCAAACGTGCCAGTCGTCGCCACTACTTGCGACCTCTCTTTCTCGCTTCTGCGCGATCCTTGAGCCTATGGTGCATGAGTTCGAGGATCTCGGGCGGTGTGTTGATGAGATCGAGCGGGGAGATCCCGGTCTCGACTGCCATGACCGCGATTACTTCTAGAAGAGAGCCTCGAACTAGCCTTTTGGGGCGTCAACGATGTCGACAGTCCGGATCGTCTTAATCCATTCGTCGAACGGTTTTACGACGACTCCGGCGTCTTTCTCGGCTTGCCATCCGAGGAAGTAGAGATGCTCGAAGAGGACGTTATTCGTGGAGAACGCGGTCGAAAGACCGACTTTCCACTTGCGCTCGAACGCGATGATGGTCGGCGGGAACACCGGGTACTCGTCCCGTGTTCCGTCTCGCCGCTCTACGGAGACGGATACGTCGATCATTACGG
>CAYYPL010000040.1:0-3642 GCA_964473555.1 uncultured Chitinophagales bacterium | reverse complement strand
ACGGTCGGTTCGGATGACATCATCAAGGCCAACGACGTTCGCAAGATCGTCGCCGCGCTCCGCAAGGCCAACGCCGTGTCGTTCAACGGCATGTACATGGGCTACATCCACCCCGACGTGTCGTACGACCTCCGTCGCGAGACGGGTGTTGCTTCGTGGCGTGACCCGCACGTGTACGTCGACACCGCCCAGATCTACAACGGTGAAGTCGGAGCCTTCGAAGGTGTGCGTTTCATTGAGACGCCGCGCGCGAAGGTCTTCGAGAACGCCTCGGATGGATCGGGTTCGAGCACGGGTTCCTCGGCAACGGTGGACGTGTACTGCACGCACATCATGGGCCGTCAGGCGCTCGCAAAGGCTCACAGCATCGTGGACGGAAATGGCGCGTTCCCGCGTGTCGTCCGCGGCCCTGTGGTCGACGTGCTCCAGCGCTTCCAGCCTGTCGGCTGGTACTGGCTCGGTGGCTACGCACGATTCCGCGAGGCTTCGCTGCGTCGCATTGAGTCGTCGTCGAGCATCGGCGCAAACTGAACTGATCTAGTTCAGTAACAAGATGTGGGGGGCGGGCTTCTCCCCCTCGCCCGCCCCCCACTTTCTTTTTGTTCTGCTATTGTGTTCCGCGAGGTAGCCGATGTCGATTTCTAACTACGCCGAAAACAAACTGCTTGACACCCTCCGCAACGAATCGTTTGCGGTGACGACGGTGTACTGCAAACTTCACACGGGTGACCCTGGTGAAGACGGAACTAGCAACGCGGCATCGGAGACGACCCGCAAGTCGATTTCGTGGAACGCGGCATCGTCTGGTTCGATGGGTGCGTCTGCCACGTTGGAGTGGACGAACGTCGCCGCTACGGAAACCTACAGTCACTTCTCGCTGTGGGATAACGCAAGCGCAGGCAACTGTCTGTGGACTGGTGCATTGTCCTCGTCGGCTTCTGTGACTGCTGGAGACACGTTCCAGATCACCGCTCTTACCCTCAGCCTCGATTGAGGTGAGGTAGCCGCATGGCTACTGGGGTCACGAACTTCACGTTCGGCTACACGGACACGCCTGGGTACCGTGAGTACGAAGAGGTACCGAACTACGCGCCGCGTAAGGTCATCTACTTTTCGTCGCCGTACAAAACAACCCAGGGTTTCTATCGCGGCCTCGTTCCTGTCGAGCGTGAAGCAACCGCGTCAGGCACAGGCACACAATCGGCGTCAGGTCTACATGTAGCGCCGCGTACGGCGTCAGCGTCAGGATCAAGTTCATCATCTACCACCACTGTGCTGGTGGCGATCCGTACGGCATCCGCCGCTGGCACCAGCAACCAGTCCGCTACTGGTGAACGCCAGGTTGAACGTACTGCTACGGCGAGTGGTCAAGGGACCACTGCGGGTGGTGCGACTGGTTTGCACATTGCGCCACGCACCGCATCCGCGTCAGGTGTCGGCACCTCAGCAACGGTTGATCTCACTGTCCGTGCTTACACCGCATCTGCCACAGGAACGGGGACACAGACGGCGACAGGGCTGCGGATCGTGCCGCGTACAGCCACCGCATCAGGGGCAGGCACCCAGACCGCGACAGGGCAGGCAACACGGGCACGCATCGCCACCGCATCGGGAGTGGGGGCTGCTGCCGTCACGGGGCTGCACATCGCGCCACGCACAGCCACAGCCGCAGGCACGGGAACCCAAGTTGCGGCAGGGCTGCACATCGCACCCCGCACCGCTACCGCCACAGGGACGGGCAGCCAGGTGTGTGTCGGTGCACGCATCGAACGACGCACCGCCTCCGCCACAGGCACAGGCACGTCAGCGACGACGACAGTCAAACTGTTCATCTTCCGCACCCCAGCCACCACCGAGATCCGTCCTGCCGACCGCAACGATCTGTCAGTGGCGGGACGTTTGTTCCGCTACGCCGAACCCACCTACTCTGGAAGCAACGTCTACAAACTGACAGACGGCACATACACCACTGTTGAGCAACGCGAGTACGACCGCATCGTCAAGGTCTATTGGGGCGGTTCAAAGAACTTTGTGACCGCAGCAGAGAAGGCTGACCTAGTTGCCGCAGGCTATGGTGATTACGTCACATGAGCATCTTCCGTCCACCCACCGACGACTTCGTTCCGTTGGCGCTGCCGCCGAAGCCTGACGATCCAGTGGAGGTGCGGCTCGCCTTCGGTTTGTTTCGCCACTATGCCAACGATCCGCGTGGACGCAACGTGTTCAAACTAACCAACGGCACGTTCACCGAGAACGAACCGAACGACAACACGACTATCGCCCGCACATACTTCGGCGGGTCAGATAACATCATCACCGATCAGGAGGCAGCCGAACTCACGGCGGCGGGGTACGGCGCGTACATTTCTTAGAGGGGGCCATGAAACACCGAGAAACACATCCGAACCTTGACGTAGAAGGCTGCTTTGCCTGCCGCATTTCTCACGTACGCATGTCAGGCGCAGCGATGCCGACCCGTCACAACGTCGCGGCACTGAACGCCAAAGAGAAAGTGTTGGACAAAGACTTGGACGCGTACAAGCGCATCCGCAAGACGGGCGGTCAGCCAGATCAGATTGACGGTGCGGCACGCTTGGAGAAAGTCGCGGATCACAAGGAACAGTTGGGTAAGGGATGAAACTCACCATCTACATTCCGACATACCAGCGGCAGGAACTCGCCGCATGTCTGGACTCCATCATGGGCCAGGTGACCGATGACGTAGAGGTGTACGTTTCGGACAACGACCCGTCAGGTTTCGCCCGTGACATCGTGATGCGTTACGACGGCATCCAGTACAAGGTCAACTCGCTGAACATCGGCTGCGACCCGAACGTCCTGTCTGCTCTCGGGCACGGCACAGGCGAATACCTGTGGGTTTTCGGTGACGACGACATCATGCTCCCAGGCGCGATCGAAGCCACCCTAGAAATGTGCGACGGGATTATTGACCGAGTGATTCATTTCGCGCCACGCGCAGGTGAAGTCCCGACAGGCTTCCGAGGCCACATGTACGGGATGGCAAACAGGCTGACCGACAAGTCGTTCATCGTCGCATCCACCCTGTGCTCCATGAACGTGTGGCGACGCGAACAAATGAACCCGTACTTCGGACTGACCGCGATGGACACCCGCAACGTCATCTGCTGGGCAGGGCTGGCATCAGCGTTCATCCGTGTCGCTGACGCACCGTTCGTTGAGGTGGGGCGCAGCAACCAGACCGCGTTCCCAGGGTTCGTGCGCACCATGACCGAATACGTCGAGGTGCTCCAGGCAGTCAACCCGACCATGAAACGGTTTGACTTTCAGGATGCGAACCAGTGGAACTACAACAACGCATGAGCGAGATCTTCCACTCAGGCGCTTGGACTATTCGTCCTAAGTTGAACGTCTACACGGGCGGCACGTTTGACCTGTTCCACTACGGGCACGTCAACTTCCTGCGCCAATGCTGGGAGATCGCCAACGGTGGCACCGTCACAGTGTCCGTCAACCCTGACGCTTTCGTGGCGTCGTACAAGGAGCCGACAGTGATGACCCTGGAGGAACGTGTCGCCGTACTACAGGGCTGCAAGTACGTCGATCAGGTCATCGTCAACTGGGGTGGCAAAGACTCCCGCATGGCAATCCTGTCCGTCATGC
>CAYYPL010000039.1:0-3644 GCA_964473555.1 uncultured Chitinophagales bacterium | reverse complement strand
GGCCAGGAAAACAACATCACCACCTACAACCTGGCTCGGATGAACATGCTATTGCACGGCATGAAAGACACTGAATTTGAGATTTACCATGGCGACACATTAAAAAATCAGTGGGAAATTCTGAACGAGATGAATCCTGCCAAGAAAACAGAATTCGATGCCATCGTTGCTAATCCCCCGTTCAGCTTACGATGGGAACCCAACGAAGCCATGGGCGAAGACTTTCGATTCAAAAGCTACGGACTGGCCCCGAAATCCGCCGCAGACTTCGCATTTTTATTGCACGGATTTCATTTTTTGTCCAAAGAAGGCACCATGGCCATAATTTTGCCACATGGAGTACTCTTTAGAGGAGGTCAGGAAGAGAGAATCCGCACCAAATTACTAAAAGACAACAACATCGACGCCGTAATTGGGTTACCGCCCAACCTCTTCTACTCCACCGGAATCCCTGTGAGCATTCTGGTACTCAAAAAATGCAAAAAAGAAGACGACGTCCTCTTCATCAACGCTAGTGAACACTTCATCAAAGGAAAGCGCCAGAACACCCTCGGCAAAAGTGACATCGACACCATCATCGAAACCTACAAATATCGCAAAGAATCCGACAGATACTCCCGCAAAGTCTCCATCAAAGAAATCGAAAAAAACGGCTACAACCTAAACATCTCCCGCTACGTCAGCACCGCCCAAGACGAAGAACAAATCGATTTGGTCCAAGTTAATCAGAGATTATCATCGATAAATGAAAGAATTACAACCTTAACTGAAGAGCACAATAAATACTTGAAGGAATTGGGGTTGGAGGATATTTGAGGGGTTTTGAATAGAAAGCATAGTCAGTAATCTAAAAGAGTACCGCTCCTAGTGGATCAGTCAGTTCCTAGTTTAGATCTAGGTCAATATTAACTAAATAATTATCTTGAGTTATCATTTACCTCTATATTTTCCTACCTGACAGTTGTAGGGACGAGTAGAATCCCATACTTCAATCAATAACCCTTTTGCCGCCTTATGCCAATACCGAATTTTGTCGAACTCTTTATTAGATAGAGATCCGTTTAATAATTCACAATCTTGTATAGTGAAACTAGCGTCAATATTCGGCGAAGTTACATGAAAATGAGGAGGCGGATGTTCATTGGGATGGATTTCGATTTTTAATCCATTCAATTTCTTAATGAGCTGTTTTGTTTGTATTAGAACTAACTCACCATCTTCCTCCCAAACAGAGCAAGGCCTGTGCAAAATTGCTTCCAACCATTCGACATATTCATCTAAACCAGATAGATCATTGGTTGATACAAGATGAAACATATCTCTTTTTCGAGCAATCTCTTTTGGTAAATACATAATTGTATTTTGGTTATCACCGATAAGCTACTTATTGAACACTTTAGGAGCAATCTCCATATTATGAAAACCAAAGGAAATAATAAATTGTCGTAGACTGGACTAATTAATCCTGAATTAACTTTGTCTTATGTTAGCGTTTCCAGAAATTATAATTGAAGCACCATTACCAATTGAAATTTCTGTTCCGTGTGATTTTAGTGATGTATTTCCACCAATAGTGGTTTTACCTGTACCTGTCCCTCCAGTCTGCATTATTGGAGCCTGCAATCTACTCCCTTGAATTGTAACAGTTCCATTTTGGTGGTCAAATCTGATACCTCTTAAAGCTTCTAAAAAAGCATCATGAACATCAATTATACCAGACCCTGCAGCAGCATCAATAACACCCACTGCATCTTCAAATACTTTTTCGAAATCTTCTGGTGTACGTGCTTTTTGTATCTGTTCTTCTAGGGAGGGTTCAAGCAGAATGGCCTTCTTGAAAAAATTGACAACTGAAGCGGATGTAAAATTGACAAAATAGCCTGTAGCTAAACTTGTCAAGATGCTAATTGTTAAAGGATCCATTTGAGTTTATTTTTGAGTTTAATTTATGTTGCTTATCAAAGGTCTAAAGATTAAATGTCTAGGACTATTTAATTACTTTAGTGTTAAATAATTGTTCTGGGGTTAAATCTCCATGTAAACTGTGCCATCAGTGAGGCCTGCACAAACTCATTACTGCATTCATAAACTTTTAGACAGTTTAAATTGAAAATAAGTAATGGAAACTTTCTAATCGGTACTAACACCTGAGAGCTTGTAAATGCAAGCTCTCCAAAGCTTTTCTTAACGCAAAATCTAAATGTATTCACCCCTACTCTCCTGCTGTCAACATCTGTCGTATGAAATTGTCAAATTGGATGATGGATCGGTTAAAGGTGTTTTGAAGTAACTGGGCACGTTGTTCCATGGGATTATTTTTAGCAAATGTCCCATAGTTCGTGGCCTGGGTTTCCTGATACTCAGACGAAGACACCTTGAGTTCATTTTGATAGGTTTCGCCTTTATACTGAACCTCTACCATGAATACGCCTACTGCTTCAACATTGGATTTACTGTTTCCTGTCAGGAGCGTTTCACCTATCGATGTCGCACTTTGTTCCGATAGATATAACTCTTTCAGGGTAATTTTCACATCCATTTCAGTTTTTGAAAATGAGTTGAATTTATTCTCAAAATAGGCATTCCACATATTCCGGAAGGCGGTTTCCGATTGATAGTCAAACTTTTGAGCACTCGATCGACTCCCATTCTTTAGGAAATACACTTGCTCAATCTGTCCATTTGGGACCAACGACACTAGATCCACATTTACTTTGATATTTTTGTTCTCAGCCATCAACAAGGTCTGATCACTCAAATTCGACTGTAATGGAATGGTTGTGGAACATGCTCCAACAAACAACGCTGCAGTCATAACGATAACGAACGACATATTTTTCATATCAATACCTCTCTGAATATTTTTAACAATGGACAAAGGAATAGTCGTGAGTCAACTTTCCTTCGAGAAGATTACTAGATATTGAAAATGCATCCAAAAGTGTCCGACACAAGATGTCTGAGAAATTCGAAAGTGATGTTATTTCTTGAGAGATGAGATTGTAACTAGAACTTTACTCGTTAAGGATTCCAATCGTTGGCTGGATATCATGACGAAGCAGGTGGTGGTTGTGGCAAAGATTTCCGCCCAAATTGTGGGTTTTGCCACGTTGGCAAACGGAAATTACATCGACCTTACGTACGTCTACAAGGACCATCAGGGCAAGGGAATCGCCGGAACTCTGTATCAGTACCTGGAGCATGTCGCCCTCCAGAATGACCAAACGGACCTCTATGCCGATGTCAGTAAGACCGCCCTCCCCTTTTTCCAGCACATGGGATTGTCGATTGAACGCGAACAGACTGTAGTTCGGAAAGGTGTTGAACTGACGAACTATCGGATGCGGAAATTGTTATCTTTTCCCGGTTAACAATCCAACAGAACTCCATGAACTACAACAACAAGCGTTTCCGCCCTGTATCGGGTTCTTCGAACGCCGAGGTGACGAGCAAGACGGTGTTTCATTATCGTCAGACGGGAAATGTACTGACGTGTGCGTACGAGGGAGAGCAGATTGTGGCGGGACACCTGATCGGGATTGTGGATCCCGAGGGAAACATCGATATGAGGTATCATCAGGTGAATATCCACGGACAACTCATGACCGGAATCTGTCACTCCCGCCCTGAAATCCTTCCAAATG
>CAYYPL010000038.1:0-3697 GCA_964473555.1 uncultured Chitinophagales bacterium | reverse complement strand
CCTTGAGCAACGGCACCATCGGCCTGTCCTATTCCGCCATCTCCAGCGCCGCCATTACCGCCGCCACCTACCTCTACGACCTCGAAGTGGTCAACCCCTCCGGCAACGTCCGCCGCTTCATGCAAGGCCGCGCCGTGGTGAGCCGCGAGATCACCCGCTAACGCCATGGGCGAGACGCTGACCATCCGCACCAGCGCCAGCACCGACGTCATCAAAGTCGTCGAGCGCGGCCCGCAAGGCCCCACCGGCCCCCAAGGCCCGGCAGGCGAGGGCGGCGCTTCGACGTGGAACGACATCACCGGCAAGCCCGCCACATTCCCGCCTTCGGCCCACGGTCATCAGCCCGGCGAAGTCTACGCCGACGCCGCTTTCGTCTCGCAAACCGGCGGCAGCGGACGCGGCGGCATTTATCTGCGGAATGGCAGCGACAACGGCAAGCCGCTTTACGAAAGCCCCGCAACCGGCGACTACATCTGGTGGGACAGCAATATAGACACTTGGTATCTGACCAGCCGCACCGACGTAAATCTGTTCGAGATCACCAACAACACCGACAATTTCCCTTGGGAAACCGATGCCCTCTGGCAACCCATCGCACCGCAGACCGGCAATGTGGAAGTCGATCAAGCCAGCCTCTTTGACGTTTCCGATTACAGTTCCACCAGCGTTGTCGGGCTAAAGACTCCCAAATCGGGCAACGCATCCTCCGATGAGCTGGTGCTCGGCAGCGACACCCGACTGACCAACTCGCGCACCCCGACCGCCCACGCCAGCACCCACGCCACCGGCGGCAGCGATGCGCTCACCCCCGCCGACATCGGCGCAGCCACTACCGCAAGCACGGTGGCAGCAGCTAAAGCATTGGCCGACGAGTTTACCGGCAACGCCGCCCTCATTTATACGAGCGAGGGCGGCAACGGCTGGACAACCTTGACCGAACCCGCGAGCTTCCGCACTGCGCTGGAACTCGGCACCGCCGCCACCGCAGCCAGCACCGACTTCGCTCCGGCCGTCACCGAGATCGAAGTCCCCAACAACGGCACCAGCACGACCACGCTGACCACCGGACAGCTACCCGCGCGCGTCATTATCTTTGTCGATGCCGATGCCGCGCCGAGTGCGACAATCAACTTGCCCACGCCCGGCGTGCGCCAGAGCGGCCTGCTCGCTTCCATCAAAGTGCAAATTGAATCGGGCAGCGCGGCCAGCGCCCTCATCACCGTCGTCCACGATGCGACAACCCTGCTCAACGGCTACGAACTTGACGAGGCCGAAAGCAGCATCGACTTCCTCTGGGACGGCTACGCGTGGACCTACAGCAGCACCTCCAGACTCCGCAGCTACCCGAACCGGGTGCTGCAACTGCCTGCGGCCTCCGGCACCATCGCCCGCACCGAAGACTTCGCCGCCCCGCCCGCCATCGGCTCCACCACGCCGAACAGCGGAGCATTCACCACGCTTTCCGCCACAGGCACAACCGAACTCGTCAACGGCACCAACGCCGCTGGCCCTTTCCGTGTTTACAGAACTTCCTCGTCCTCCAACGCCAATTTTGAGCGGGCATCATTAGGGTGGGTTACAGACATATTTGCGCTAATAGTCGAAGCCGCAGGCAACGGAGGAAGGCGAGGAATGTTGCTTCGGGTTGGAGCTGGTGCAAGCATAATCTACGACGCTGATCTTCATGATTTTCGGTCTGCCGGATTTGCACAGCGTTTGTCAATCGCTACAAATGTTTTAGTTTATACTTCCTTGCTGCAATTCGGCGGCACTTCCACCAGCTTCCCCGCCCTCAAGCGCAGCAGCACTACGCTGCAAGTGCGTCTCGCAAACGATTCGGCGTTTGCGCCGTTTGAGTGCGCTGGCCTTACGCTGAACGGCGACCTCACGGCGTCCACCCGCAACATCGTCACCGACACCACCACAGGCACCAAGATCGGCACCGCGACCAGCCAGAAGATCGGCTTTTTCAATGCGACACCCGTAGTCCAGCAAGCCGCCATCGCGGACGCCACAGACGCCGCCACTACGCAGGCACGGCTCAACGACCTTCTCGCCACGATGCGAACCTTCGGCCTCATCGCCACCTAAAGATTATGTTGCTACCAAACCAAACACCCATCGAAACGCCCGCCGTAGCCGCGAAAGTCTACGACAAGCTCCACCTGTATAGCCTTTCGGCCATCCAACCGACCGGCGACAGCGGCAGCATCACCGTGGAACTTCTGCCCGCAACCGCAGACGGCGAACTCGTTAGCGGCGACAAAGTGCAGCGGCTGTCCTGCCCGCTGTATCCCGCGATCAACGAAGTGCCGGAACTGGCCGCAGCGTTTGCCGCGGTTATTGCGGCAATCCCCGCAACACAGGCATGGCTGGCCGCTGAACAGGAGACTCTGGACAATGAGTAAGACCGTCACGCTTTCCGAGGAGCAGGCCAAGCTCGTCATGCAGGCGCTTGATCTTGCCGTCAAAACGGGCGGGCTAAACGCAGCGGCAGCGATCTTGCCGGTGGCGTCCGCCATTGAGCAGCAGTTGGCGGGACCGACCGAGGCCGACAAATAACTCTCCTCCGGGTGCTTCGGCTACCGGACGCAGGGCCGCTCGGCAACGGGCGGCTCTCGCATTAGGTGGGCTTTGACACCCCGCTGGGAGCATGAACTTGCTCAACACGGCACTCGGCAGACTCAAAGAGAAATCCACCTGGGCGGGCCTTGCCGCCCTCGCCGCTGCCGCCGGATGGAAGCTCGACCCCGAGCAGTGGTCGGCCATCGCCGCGACCGTGGTGGCCGCTGTCGGCCTGTGGGAAGTGTTTCGCAAGGACAAATAATGCGCCACGTCCTCGCCCTTGTGGCGTTGTTGGCGACCGGATGCGCCACAATGCCGCCGCTCCAAGGCGAAGGGCTTCCGCTGGCCAAGAGCGGCTGGCGCATGACGGGTGGCGCGGACTTCCAGAAACAACTCTGGTTCGTAACTTTTTGGAAGCCTTGGGGCAAGCAGGAGCAAGACGCCGTCTTCGAGGCCGATCGCATTGTCCTCCCCGAATGAGCCGCCGCCCGGTGGTCATCAGCGGCGAGATGCTGCGCGCGATCTTCACGCGGCCGAGGCCATCTGACACGCGCAGCTTCCTTGCACGCCTGCTCACTTCGATGCAGCCCGTCGTCCGCTTCGGACGCCGCGGACTGACGTTCATCGGGGTGAGGGGGCGGGTGGAATTTTAACTCTAAAGTGAAAGCAATACTTACATGGTTGAAGAACTCGTTCGTGCAATTTCTGGGTGGCCTCCAGAAGATCGGAGAACTATCGCCCTCCAGCTCGTGCGAAAATTGTCTCTCTCCGACGTTGCCGACGTCCTTAACGCCGCAACAGCCCGCCTCCACCGCGAAGCGGAAAAGCGCAAAGAAATACACGGGCGCAAAGGCCGAGTTCCAAAAGCTGCTTGATGCCCAAGGCACACGCTACTTCACCGCCGACGAAGTGTTTTACCGAGGCGCAAGCGACGCCCGCCTGCAACTCAACACCGACCCGCCCCGCGCGCTGTGGCCGAGCCTGCTGGCCGTGGTGCGCGTAGCCGACGAGGCAAGGCACAGGCTCGGTCGCCCGCTGCGGATCAACAGCGCCTATCGGAGTCCTGCCTACAATCGGGCGATTTCTGGAAGTAGCGGGTCAATCCACATGAAGGGTGGAGCATTAGATCTCT
>CAYYPL010000037.1:1283-3771 GCA_964473555.1 uncultured Chitinophagales bacterium | reverse complement strand
GACGTGCTCGAGCTCGTGCGTCGTCGTGACCTGCGTGGCAGTTCATTCGCGTTCGCCGTAGATCCTGGCAAGGGCGAGCGGTGGACGAGCGACGACCAGGGCGCGGTGCGTGAGATCCGCGAGGTGAGCCAGCTCGCAGACGTGTCGGTCGTGCTGACGCCTGCGTACCCAGCGTCGAGCGTCTCGGTGGCTCAGCGGAGCTATGAGGCGTGGCTACAGCAGCAGGAGCAGCCGGCTTCCACGGTAGCGAGCCGGTCGCTCGCGCGAGACGCTGCCGCCGCTGCACTGTTGAGGCTGAAGCTGCATGGCTGACCACCCACGCTGCAAGTGCGGCGAGCGAATGGTAACACGCTCCAGCCGGTCTATCGGTGCAGAGCAGCAGCGTTATGTTCGCTGTCCCAAATGTGGTACACGCGGCACCGTGTTTGTGAAAACAACACTTTCCGAAGTGCGTATCTGCAAGGGTCCATATCGCAACTCCTAGTGTGCATTCATCGCACACGCGGCATGCCGCCGCTGCTAGGAGACGCCACATGGACACGCTGAAGAAGCTGCAGGACGAGGCAGCCGAAGTCGCCAGCCGCATCGACGCCGTTCGCTCGATGGAGTGTGACAACGACGCAGACATCGCAGCTCGCGACATGGATCTGCAGTCGCTGGTCAAGCGGGCCGATGAGCTCGCCGGCAAGCTCGACTTCGAGCAGAAGGTAGCCGCGTCTGCCAATGCTCTCCGCAGCGTGGTTGACCGCTGCAAGCCGGCTCCTGAGCCGGTCGCCGAGAAGCGTGAGCTCCGCATCGAGCCGGTTGCCTACCGTGGCCGGCTGAAGGCATTCAGCAACGACGAGCAGGGCCGGCGTGACGCCTATGCCGTGGGCCAGTGGCTGGCCGCGACGTACATGGGCGACGCCAACGCTCGTGCGTGGTGTAACGACCACGGCATCGAAGCCCGTGCAATGGGCGAGAGCACGATGGCCGCCGGCGGCTTCGCCGTGCCCGAGGAGATGTCGAGCAACGTCATCCGCCTGGTCGAGACCTACGGCGTGACGCCTTCGGCGATGCAGACCGTGCCGATGAACTCGGACACGCTGCTCGTGCCGAAGCGGCTCACGGGTGTCACCGGATACTGGATCGGCGAGAACAGCGAGATTACGACCAGCGACCCGACCGGCACGCAGGTGCAGCTCGTGGCGAAAAAGCTGGCGGTCGGAACTCGCGTTGCCAACGAGCTGCTCAGCGACTCGCTCATCTCGGTCGCCGACTGGCTGGTTCAGGAGTTCAGCCTCGAGCTGGCCAAGAAGATCGACGAAGCTGCCTTCGGTGACGGTGACGGCACCAGCAGCTACGGCGGCATCCAGAGCGTCGTGACCAAGATCGGCGACGGCACCCACAGCTACGGTGTGGTCGAGGCTGCGGCCAACAACGACAGCTTCGAGGAGCTCGACCTGGCCGACTTCCAGAAGGCTCTCGGCCGGCTGCCTCGGTACGCTCTGCCTGGTGCGGCCTGGTACATCTCGCCGGCTGGCTACCACGCGAGCATCGAGCGGCTGCAGCTCACCAGCGGTGGCAACACCTCTGGCGACATCGCGAGCGGTGGCCTGCCTCGGTTCCTCGGGCTGCCAGTCGTGCAGGTGCTGACGATGAACAGCACGCTCGGCACCGACGCGAGCAAGATCAAGGTGCTCGTCGGCGATGCCGCTCTGGCTGGCATCTACGGCGTCCGCCAGCAGGTCAACGTGCGGAGCTCCGTTGAGGAATACGCACGGTTTGACCAGACCGCCTGGTACGCCACGCTGCGTGTCGATGCCAACTGGCATTCGCTCGGATCGACGACCGAAGCCGGCCCGATGGTGGCTCTCAAGACCTCAAGCTGATAGGAGACGACCAGCAATGAACCATTTCGAGATCTCGAAGTCTGCCACCAAGATCGGCACGGCTGACACGGCCACCAACGCGACGCACCAGCACAGCATCGACACGCTCGGCTTTGACTACGCCTCAATCGACGTGGTCTTCGAGCCAGTCGCTGCAGCCGGCACCAACTCGGCGGTGGCTGTGGCTCTGAAGCTGCAGGAAGGCGACACGACCGCGAGCTACTCGGACATCACCGCCTTCGTCGGTGGTGGCACCGGTGGCTTCACGATCCCGACGCCTGACACCACGACCGACGCCAACGTCGTGCGGTTTGATGTCGACATGCGAGGCCGCAAGCGATACCTCAACGTCTACGCGACGCCCAACGTGGCCAGCGTGGTCGCGAGCAACGCTCGGCTCGGCAAGCCCGAGGAAGGCCCGTCAACGGCTGCCGGCAAGGGCGTTATCGGTGCGGTGAGCGGCTGAGCTTGACACGCTCGACAGCATGAAACCAAGGACGGCCGGGCACGGAGGCCCACTCCGACCCGGCCGTTTTCTTTGGAGTGAGACGCATGCTTGTAAAGGTCGGCAATACGCAGGTCGACGTGCGAGTCGAGGCCGTCATGTCGATGCCTCG
>CAYYPL010000037.1:0-1183 GCA_964473555.1 uncultured Chitinophagales bacterium | reverse complement strand
TGCAGAAGCCGGTGCACCAGCACGCCACCGACTACTGCCAAACGATGAAGCCGCCGGAAGGCGTATGGAGGGCACCACAATGAAGGTCCGATTCCTGAAGCCGCTGCGTGTGTATCGCAAGGGCGACATCGTCGACCTGGGCGGTGGTGAGGCCAACGTGCTCATCGCTCGGCAGATCGTCGAGCCGTACGCCGAGCCGCCGCTGCTTGAGACTGCCAGCGTCGCGTCAGAGGTCCGCACGGCCGCCGTGGAGCCCAAACGCAGGAGGCGTGTCAGATGAGGTACCGGAGCCTGTCGGTCGCCACAAAGCCGCTGGTGGAGCCTGTGACGCTGTCGGAGGCCAAGCAGCACTGCCGCGTCGATACCAGCGACGACGACGCCTACATCACGTCGCTGATCACGGCGGCTCGGCAGTGGGTCGAGGAATACATCGACCGGGCTCTCGTGTCGCAGCAGCTCACGATGCGGGTCGACACGTTCCCGTGGGAGTTTGAGCTGCCGCGTCCGCCGATGGCCACGGGCGGCACGCTCACGTCCACGAGCGTCACCTACACGGTCGATCCCGGTGGAGCCGGCGGCACGAGCGTGCTGACGACAGCCACGCTCTCAGCGAGCAGCTACCGCGTCGACCGCGAGGCGACGCCAGGCCGCATCCGTACGCTCTACGGCGGCACCTGGCCGAGCCATCTGTCAGACCCGAACGCAGTCTCCGTCACGTGGTGGGCTGGCTACGGCCCGGCTGCCACCGACGTTCCGCAGGCCATCCGGCACGCGATCCTGATGCTCGTCGGCCACCTCTACGAACGTCGGCTCGCCAGCGACAACGTAGGCGGTGCCGAGGTGCCATTCGGCGTGAAGGCTCTGCTCGACTCGCAGAAGTGGGGATCGTACGCATGATCCGGCCCGGCGAGATGCGAGAGCGTGTGACGGTGCAGGTGGCCGCGAGAGCCACGAACGCACTGGGAGAGACCACGCTCACGTGGAGCGACTCCACGACCGTCTGGGCGGCCGTCAGCGGCGTCAGCAGCCAAGAGGCTCTGCAGTTCGGCCAGCAGGACACGACCATCACGCATCGCGTGCGGATGCGGTACGTGACCGGGCTGAGCCACACGAACCGGCTGAAGTGGCGAGACCGGACGCTGAACATCGTGAGCCTGCTCGAGTACGGCAACCGCAGCGAGCA
>CAYYPL010000036.1:3051-3851 GCA_964473555.1 uncultured Chitinophagales bacterium | reverse complement strand
GAGGACGTGCTCGGCGTCGTCCTGTTCCGCCGCACCTCCAAGGGCCTCGAACTCACGCCCGAGGGCGAGGCGGGGCTCGATCCCCTGCGCGAGGGCTTCCTGCGGTTCGAGGAGAGCGTCGAGGCGATGCAGGCCGGACAGGCCTCGGACCGTTACACCATCGCTACCCCACGCGAATTCTACGCCGAGTGGCTCGCCCCCCGCCTTGCGCGGTTCCAGGCGGATACGGCCGGCATCCAGTACATCCTCGCCCCCGACGAGCATGCCGATTTCACCGAGGCGAACCTCGATCTCGCGATCCGGCTGGTCGACGGGCCGGGCGATCTCGAGGGCGTGCAGCTCGCCCCCGCGCTGCGCGTCACCGTCGCCGCGCCCGAGCACAGGGATGCGTGGATCGACTGGCCGGGAATGCCCCTGCCCGAGGGCGTGAACCCCTGCATCAAGGCCGGAAGCCCCGGACAGGCCCTCGCCTCGGCGCTGGCGGGCATGGGCCGCACGATCCTGCCGCTGGCACTGGCCGAGACGGCGCTCGCCAGCGGGCGCCTCACCGCGCTGACCGAGCCCGAGCCCGGCACCCGCGCCTACTGGCTGCTCGCCCCCCCGCCGCAATGGCGGAGCAAGAAGGTGCGCGCGCTGGTGGGGTTCCTGAGTAGCTGAGTTCTTGAGTTTCGCAGCACCCTGATCTCTCCCCTCCCTTGAGGGAGGGGTCGGGGGTGGGTGCTGCGCCCTCTCGCCAGCGTGGAACCCCCCCCCCCACCACCACCCCACCGGGGGGGGGGACCCCGATCGGGGAAAACCCC
>CAYYPL010000036.1:2273-3041 GCA_964473555.1 uncultured Chitinophagales bacterium | reverse complement strand
GGGGGTTTTTTTATGTGCTTTTTTCTGTTTTACCCCCCCGCACTTAAGTCCCCCCCCCCTGGGGGTTGGGGGGGGGGGGGGGCCCTGCGCCCTCTCGCCAGCGTGGAACCCCCACCCCCAGCCCCTCCCCAAGGGGAGGGGAGACCGGAAGCTGTCACTCCTCCTCGTCCTCTTCCTCCACCCCCATCTCCCGCAGCACCTCGGCGCGGATCTGTTCGTAGAGCCAGTGGCCGGGCTTCACGTAGCGCGCATCGACATAGCGCGCGTATTGGTGGCGGATCACGAAGGCGAGCATCGAGTTGGCGCGGGTGTTGGAGAGCCCCTCGGCCAGCGCGCGCTCCATCGCGCAATCCTCGAGCCGCAGCACCCCCCAGCCGAGCGCCTCGTCCCACGCGGCCGCAAAGCCCTCCGCCCCCGGCCTGGCGCGCAGCTTGTAGAGCGCCTCGAGCGAGCGCCCGATATGCACCGCGGCGGATGTGACGATGCCGGTGACCGCCAGATGCGCGACGAACGCGCGCTGGAGATCGGGCGTGATCGAATTGCGGCGCGGTGCCTTGTGGAGATAGGGCGCGAAGTCGAGCAGCGGGTCCTCGTCGGTGATGACCGCCGGCTCGAACTCCCACGCGGTCTCGGAAGTCGCCTGCCGCGGGATCGCGCGCTTGTTGCGCTTGGGCGGGGCGGGGGAGGAATCGGCGGGCATGAGCGGAGGGGTGGCAGAGGGCGGGGGAGTAGGACAACTGTATCTCCCCTCCCCGCGGGGAGGGGCCG
>CAYYPL010000036.1:0-2263 GCA_964473555.1 uncultured Chitinophagales bacterium | reverse complement strand
CCTCCGCGCTGCGAAATCCTCGCTCACGCTGGCTGCGCCAGCATCGCTGCGGGCGGGCGTTCGCCCTTGCGGCGGCTGCGCCGCCGATAATCCCGCCATATCGTCACCCCGGACTTGATCCGGGGTTCGGCTTCTTCCGGTTCATGCGAAGAAACGAAGAGGGCTGCGCGCGGGACGAGGAAGGGGTTTCACGCAGAGGCGCAGAGAAGAAAGGGGAGGCGCAGAGGGGAGGCGCGCCATAGGAGCGGCCCTGCCGCCACTCCCGCCTCGTCATTGCAAGGAGCGAAGCGACGCGGCAGTCCATGAACCAACGCTGCGGCTGGGGGCGAGCGCAGGCCATGGATTGCTTCGCCTTCGGCTCGCAATGACGAAAGGGGGGAGCCACCAACGGCGCGTGTGGCGATGCACCGGCGCGCAGCGCCGCAAGGCCGACCGGCCGCCCGAGCTTATGCGAGGAAAGCCAAGCAGCGCGGAGGCGCTGCGCCCGGCGCTTGAGGGCGCCAACAAAAGACTCGGGGAGCCACTACGCCAGTGCCCATCAGCCTCTTTTCGTCACCCCGGGCGTGACCCGGGGTCCAGCTACCTTTGCCTCACACGAAGACACGAAGAGGGCAGCGTGTGGGGCGTTGAAGGGGTTTCACGCAGAGACCGCAGAGGGAAGAGAGACGCAGAGAAGTGTCGTCAGGAGTGGGCGAGGAGCCACCAACGGCGCGTGTGGCGGTGAACCGGCGCGCAGCGCCGCAAGGCCGGAGTCGAAGCCGAAGGCGCAGACGTGCGAAGCACATCTGCACTACCGCCGCGCCTTATGGCGCGAAAGCCGACGCGAAACTGAACGAGCGAAGCTAGGACAACCGGACGGAGGTCCGCCGCCCGGCGCTTTAGGGCGCAAACAAAAGACTTGGGGAGCCAGCGCGCTCCTTCCCCCCCTCAGTGTCGTGGTATTGGGTTAACGCGAAGCCTTGAAAAAGTCCGCACCTTAGTCAAGAAAGGGCTTCGTGGCGGCGAAGTTTAATATGCTTCACCCGCGGCTGGCTTCATCTTGGAAGTTACTGTGTTTGCCACCATGCGACGATCCACCAGACGCAACCTAGAAAACCAAAAATGGCGAGCGAATAAGGCAGCGCTTGGTCGAGCAAGTAGAATGACAGCTTTTCTTCACGTCGGATTCGCTTTGAAATGACGCCATGATTAGCAAGAATTGAATCATATTTTTGCGTCAACAACTCCACTCTACTCAAATGGAAATCGAAATTTTTCAAAATTGAATCAATCCTCATAAATTTTTCATCAAGTTCGTAGACGCTAATATTTGGACGCTTTCGATCCGAATAATCTTTGTATAAACCCTCTAAGCTTCCCTTTAGTTGCGATGTGCTGCGAATCATAAGTGAGCGAAGCGACGATATTTCGCTTCTCTCTGCTTTCGACGGATAGAATTGCATAGGATTTTCTTCAAACTGCCCCAAGCGGCTCGATACATGATTTAGATCGGAGAGGGGTTCGCTAAAGTTGTTTCTCGACTCCATAAGTGTTCGCTTGGTCGATTTTATTTCTTGAAATTCACGTTGCATTTCGTCGATCACGTCGTAGGATTTTTGAAGATACGAAAGAGAATCTTGAATCGCAAATTGCGTTGCCTCCAGTGAATGGCGCAAAGAATGCGAAATATGATCGCTAGAATAATCTTGCTCATGGCCTTGAATGCTACGAGTATTGACAGATGCTTCGCTATTTAATGTGATAATTATTCTTCTTGTCTCAAGAAAGAAGCGGGTCGTGAGTATAATTAATGCAAATGTGAAGCCGACTGCGAATGCGGCGCGATGAAAGCCGGCGCCAACGCCCAATGACGAGAAGCTAAACTCATAGAGTTCGGTTGTTGGCCGCGCAAAGGTGAAAAGCACGGCTGCAAGCGAGGTCCAGATGAGATTCCTGCGGGCCGCCCGATATTGCTGGTCAGTCTTGAAGCTTTCGGGTTTGGAGGCTGTTGGTTGGCTGCTTGCAGTGTCAGCGCCCCCTTTTACTTGGCCCATCTGATTTCCTCTCGGAGATGCATTCGCCCTCGATAAGCTTTGAAATGCATCCAGTTGCATTTGTAAAGCCGAGCCGATCTGCTCAACCCCACCCCTTGACCCCCACCCCAAACCCGCCTAAGGGCGCGCATCTTTCCGGGGTACTCCCCCGGAGCGAGCTGAACATTGGCGGTCCCGTCTCCCTCGGGAAGGCAGCCGTCAAAGTAACCCGGTGGCCGAAGGGCCGCGCC
>CAYYPL010000035.1:0-4074 GCA_964473555.1 uncultured Chitinophagales bacterium | reverse complement strand
TCCTCGCTGCGGCTCTCGACCGCCAGGAGCGGCACCGCCGACTCGACCTCGTCAATCGCCAGAGCCCGACGTTCGATGTTCATGCTGTAGCTCCTGTCGTTCTCGTCTGCCGCGTTCATTTGCTCAACCAGTTTCCGGCTCCACGCCCACCCAGGGTCGGAGCCCCAGAGAGCCCAGGCGATTCGCCCGTTACTGGGGAACCCGTCCTCGCCGGGGCTCCAGCCCGTCGTGCCGATGTTCGCCTGATGCCGGTCGAAAAACGCTTTCATCCGGCGAGCCGTCTCGGGGCTGATGTTCACTCCGTTGCTCAGGTCGCGTGCTCGGGCAACGCCGACTGCCGTGCCGCCGCGGCCGTACTCGCTTCGCCAATCAAGCCCCTTCTGTGCTTCCTCCCTCACGCCAGCCGGGGGCTTGAAGTCGATGTGGTCATACCGTGCCGCCATCAGTAGTCGCCCTCGACATCCCAGATGCCATCGAACTCGCCTGGGCTGGCTTGCAGTTCGTCGTTGATTTCATCATCCACGCTTCCGCCTCCCCGGCTTTCGCTTCGGCTTGCCGTAGGCGTTGGCCTCGGGCTCGCTCGTCACCGTGGCATCCGCGACCATCACCGGCACCTGCCCGGTGAACTCGCCGTCAGCCCACACGCTCACAAGCATCACCGGAGCCTCGGGGCTCGCTGGCACTTCAAGGTCGCCCTGGTTCAGCACGCCCTCGGTCATCACATGGTCAACCTTGCCAATGAGCCCGTCGCCCCATGTGACCCACTGCCCTTCGCTGATAGCGGGCTCGGCTCGCGTCTCAGTCGCCTTGACGAACTGCGGCGAATCATCCACCCAGACATCAACCTCGATGCCCGCCTCGCGAGCCGCTTCATCCTTGAGCCGGTCGCCCACGAGCAGCACCTGGGCGAAAGCCTCGCGGTAGTCGCCCAGCGTCTCGCCTACCTCTTGCTGGTTCTCAGGCGTGTCGGGCCGGCGGCTGACCATCACGACCGTATTGCCGTCCGCGACCGCCTTGCGGGCGAACTCGCCCCAGAGAGCAGGGTCAGCGGCGAACGTGCGGTCGAAGTCGATGCTCAGGGTCATCGCCCGGCTCGCCGGCAGGGAGGCAGCGACGGGCTCAGGGGCGGGGGCTGCCGGCTCGGAGGGAGCCTCGCTCACGCCCGCGAGAATCGCCTGCACCGCCGCAGGCGAGATGCTCGGGAAGCTCGATGCAATCAACGCGGCAGCGGCAGCCTTGTCGATGAGCCCGGCGGGGATCTGCTCCAGAATCGCAATCAGCCCCGTAATCTGGGCTCCATTGAGCGACACCTCGGCAACCGGCGGCGGGGCATCCGGCTCAGGCGTCGCCTCGGCAGTCGGCTCCGGTGCCGGCTCTTCGACGGTGATGACTTCCTCGACCACCGGAGCCTCGGGAGCCATCGCCAACTGAGCCGCCGCGTTCGCTTGTTCGAGCGTCTGCATGTTGAGCGGCACGACGCGGATGTCGCCGCCATCGACCGGGTTCAGATTCTCGAAGCCGCGAATCTCGTTGACGCTGAACACGCCCAACGCTGCCATCGTGTTGTAGAACGCCGACCGGCCCGCGGCGTCAGCCCGCAGAGCACCGCGAACGTCGAACTCGGCGAACGTCTCGTCATCGGTCAGGAGGTCGCGGGTAATGGCACTCTCGAACCGCCGCAGCCACGGCATCAACCCGTTCTGCACGTAGTCGAGCGATTGCTGCTCAATATTGCTAAATGAACTTCTCGACAAATCGCCCACGAGATGCGGCGGCACGCCATAGATGCGGCAGACTTCCTCAACCGCGAACCGCCGGCTCTCTAGGAACTGGCTCTCTTGGTTGTTGCCACCGTAGGCGTCGATTTTCAATCCGCCCTGCAACACCGCTACCCGGTGACTTCGGTCGGGGCCACGATGGGCGCGTTCCCATTGGTTCCGCGTGTTCTCAGCCGCCTCGGGCGAGAGCATCTGATCGGTCGTGAGCACCAGCCCCGGGCGGGCTCCGTTCCCAAAAAACGCCGCCCCGTGGATCTCCAGAGCACGAGCCAGCCCGATGGCATCGCCCGCAATCTCGACCGGCACCATTCCGTTCACGCCATCATCGCTCAACCACCGCAGATGCACGATGGCATCCTGCGAGTAGACGGTGCTTGACCCCTTATCTTCGCGATACGTGTACCGCAGCCGGCCGTTCTCCAGCCGCTCGACCTTCATTCGCGAAGGATGCAGCGGGATGAGTTGCCGCGACTCCCCTGCCCCGCGAATCTCGCAAAAAGCATTCCCATGCGTCAGCAGATGGAGCATCAGCGTCTCACGCCATTCGTAGCTCGTCTGCCACGAGTTCGGCGTCGCGTGCAGCACCCGGTAGAGCGGGTTGTCGCGAGCCAACTCTTTGCCCCCGCCCGCGAGCCGGCGGTAGAGATGCAGCGGCAGCCCAGCCACCGACGCCGAGAGCACCCGAACGCAGGCGAGCACGACCGTCGCCCGCAGGGCACTCTCAGGGTCAATCCGCACGCCGGCAGGGTTGCGGCTGCTCGACGCCCAGCCGCCCGACTCATAATCCCAGTTGCGGGCGTCGCCTTCGGGGAGCCAGAGAATGCGGTTTGCGTTGGCGATCATAGGATGAGGATGGAGGGCTCGACGGCTGCACCCTTGACCTCTTGCGACGCGTGAACGCCGAGAGCCATGACCAGGGCGACGATGCCATCTATGCGTTCGTTGCTCTTTGCCTTGCTGGGCTTGATGTTGCCGTTGTGGTCTTTCTGAATCGCGACGTTTCCGGCTTGCCACGCGAGCACCGGATGCCCGCCATGCAGCAACTTCTCCGAAGCCACCAACGATTCAAGCACGAGACTCGGGCCGCTCATCGAGCTGTAGCCCTGCCCGTAGCCTAAAACCTGGAGCCCGTCACCTTGCAGTTGATTGGCGAGTTGGGTGGCGTTCCAGCGGTCGATGGCGATCTGCCGGATGTTGTATTTCTTCGCCAGTTCGTTGATGTCTGACCGCACTTGGTCAAAGTCGGTCACGTTCCCCGGCGTGAGATGCAGGTGCCCCTGCCGAGCCCAAACGTCATACGGCACCTTGTCGCGTCGCACCCGTTCCCGCATGTTTTCCTCGGGAATCCAGAAATGCGGCTCCACCCAGTACCGCCCATCGTCCAGCGGAAACAGCAGCACGAACGCGGTCGTGTCAAACGTGGTTGCGAGGTCGAGCCCTGCCCAGCACTCGCGGCCCTGGAGCGTCACCGGGCATGGCTGCCCGCCGCGAGCCCACGCATCCATTCGCAGCCACCGCGTATCTTGCTCAGTCCACTGGTTCAGGTGCAGTTGCCGAAACGTGTTCTCATAACTCGGCATCTCGACTGCCCGAGCACATTCGCTGCGGAGGTAGTCGAGTTTCACGCTCACCCCGAGATTCGGGTTCGCCTTTCGCCATGTCGCCTCGGCAGTCCAATCGTCATCGGCACCAGCGGCGTAGATAGCCGGCAGGAATGACTCATCCGTGACGGCACCGCTTGCGACCGATTCGGCGTACCTCCAGATTTCCCAACAGATGCTGCGGCGGTCATAACCGGCGGTCGTGATGTAGACGAGCATGGGCTGCCGTCTCGCACCCATCGAGGTCTGCATCACATCGACGAGTTCCCGGTCGGGCTGGGCGTGCAACTCATCGAAGATGACGCCGTGAGCGTTGAGCCCGTGCTTCGTGAACGCCTCGGCTGAGAGGGCTTTGTAGAACGAGTGGGTGTCTTCGCGAACGATGGAGTTGCGAAACACCCGCAGTTTTGTGCGGAGTTTCGGCGACTGCTCCACGCAGACCTTCGCCATCTCGAACACGAGCCGAGCTTGGTCGCGGTCGGCAGCACACGAGTAGATTTCCGCTCCCGGCTCGCCGTCGAACAGCAACTTGAGGGCGATGCCAGCACACATCGTGCTCTTGCCGTTCTTGCGGGGAATCGCAAGCAGGCTCGTGCGGTACTGCCGCAAGCCGTCTTTTCGCAGCGTGCCGAACAGCGTCCGCACGTACCGCTGCTGCCACGGCTCGAGCACGAACGGCTGACCGCCGAGCTCGC
>CAYYPL010000034.1:0-4211 GCA_964473555.1 uncultured Chitinophagales bacterium | reverse complement strand
TACCGCATGTTTTTGGATTTGGCCAAAGAATATTTACCCGAAGATGTGGTAAAACAGCGCTGGCAAACCCTGCTGGAGCAGGAAGCCAAAATTATAGCCGGTCTGGAATACCGAGGGGATAGGGTGCATTGACGGTGGATATTCATGTATTAAAATAGTAGAAAAAAGTATGAAATAATTTTTTATATTAAAATTATTTCAAATACTTGTAAATAAAAGGTTAATCAAATAATTATAGCTATATTTGTAATTCAAAAAATAAAACAAAAAATGAAAAAATCACTATTTATTTTACTGTTAATTACCACTTCAATTAATGCATTCTCACAAGTTAAATTCCGTGAAGGCATCATGTGGGGTTATAAAGACAAAAAAACCAATGCTGTAATTATTAAGCCGAAATTTGGCTATGCAACTGATTTTATTGATGGCTTTGCAATCGTAAGTGAAAAGCCTACTACACCCAATCAAAGAAAAAAGATGCAAATTATCAATATTAAAGGTGATTACATTTCAGATTCGGCTTATGAATCCTTGGAAAACCTGGGTCAGGGATTATTTAAAATTGGGGTGCTTCAGCCATTAGGTGGTTATAAGTTTGGTATTATGGATAAGACCGGTAAAATTATTATTCAGCCCGAATTAACGCATGTTTCAGCCATTTCCGAAGGTTTAATTATTTTAGGTAGTGGAAGCAGAAATGCATCGCAATATGGCGCTATTGACACAAAAGGAAATTTTGTTATTGGATATCAAAAATATGTAATGTCAGATTTTAAGTGCGGCATTTCTGTAATTAACATGACCCAGAACAAAGGCATTATGACAAAAACCGGAGCAATTCTTCTGTCACCTGATACTTCGGGAATAATGCATATTCAAAATTTCAACAAGAATTGCATAGCAGAATTTAGAAAAGGTAATCGCTATGGATTAATCAATGCTGCAGGGAAAATTCTGGTTGAACCCATTTACAGCAGGTCTTCCGGATTTGGTAACAACGGCGTTTCTTTTTATAAGGACGGCGTTACTGTACAATATACCGGCACCGGACAAAAGAAATAATTAAATCAATATCGTGAAAAAGCGAGGCGTTATTGTCTCGCTTTTTTTTGTTTGACATTGGGCGCTCGTGCCAATCTGCCCATGGGAGATAGAGGTGCTATTCAAACGACTTGGTATATTTTCTATTTGTAAAAGCTATACTTGTTTATTGTGTTTTAAAATAATACGAAACAAAACTTCGCCAATCAAAGGTGAGTCATTGCCCTCCGGTTGGCGTCCTCGCCAATCGGCCCAGAGTGGTTGGCGAGGACGCCAACCACACAGCTATCAGCTAGTACGTAATCCTTGCCAAATACCTGTAGGAAGTTTAATGGTTAAATTGAACTAAAAATAAAAGGAAACGAAAAATGAGAAAAACTGCCCAAAAACCACTTATGTTTGTAATAGGAGGAAGTTTTTAGGGAAAAAACTTCCGGTTTAAATGAGTTAGCACCAATTTTAAATAGACAAAATACACAAAATATGAGTTCTACATCAATTACTGGACAAATCAAAAAGATAGCTTTAGAGATTTTGGAAGAATCACCGCAGGGTGTCCGATACTCAGACTTGTCAAGAAAAATCCTTGAGCATGGTAGCTTCAACAAAAATACAATTAGTGGTGCAACATGGGACCTTGACGCAACTTTTCCAGACAAGGTGTACAAGCCTGACAGAGGAGTTTTCAGACTTCTGAAATTTAAAGAAGACGTTGCAACACAACCTGATGAACAGCCGACCACGACAACTCAAAAGAATTCAAAGAAAAAAGAAATTAAAGAAGAAGATTTTTATAAGCCATTTGCAGACTGGTTGGTAAACGAACTTGAAGAATGCACAAACGCAATTGGACTTGGAGGAAATATTTTCAAAGACAAATGGGGTACTCCAGATGTTATTGGTGTACGAGAATCAAAAAGAAGTGACATTATTCAATTTCCGACAGAAATAATAGTTGGCGAAATCAAGACCGACACAAACGGACTTATCACAGCGTTTGGACAGGCATGTGCATACAGAATATTTTCTCATAAATCATATATTGTTGTTCCGAACAACTCACAAATTGAAGACATAACAAGACTTGACACCTTATGCAGGCAATTCGGAATTGGGCTTATTCTTTTTGACAACCAAAACATAGAATACCCGAATTTTGAAATACGGGTAAGAGCAATTAAAAACGAACCTGATATGTTCTTCGTAAACAAAAACTTGAAACAAATTGAGGACAAGCTTTTTAAATAGTCTCAACAACTGGTGCTAACAGCACCCAAGCAATAAAGCCCTGCCGCCCCGAATCCCGAATTTTCGGGACGGGGCAACAAGCCAAAATCGCCTACACGCAAACCGTTACCAACAAGGCGAATAAAAAAACAGCGATATTGCTGATGACAGTGGAAATGGTTTGATAAGAAGAATAAATCACAATACCTTTTCTTTTTTTATATATATATGTTATCTTTTATTGAAATCTAAAAAAAAAAGTAAAATGAAAAAGCACTTATCGATTATTTCGCACAATGAGGTTAACAAGAAAAATATTGCAAAAAGCATTTCGATTATTTTCGATTCCAAGAATGCCATGCCTGATTATATCAAAAAAATGTTACTTGAACGGTTACTTTGGGCAACAACAGAGCATGACGACAGTGGAATTTATAAAAAATATGAAGGACAGCCATATTGGTCAAAAGGTGCACTTAGAAAATTGATTTTGAATATTTCTAATAAACAGAGCAATCCTAAAATCAGCCCATATCAAGACTTGAGACATGAACATTCTATCCCAAAAAAAATTATTCGTGAATTAACTTTGGTTAATGATATTACAGAAGAGAAGGCTTTTGAAATATTGAATAAATACGGTCATGCTGTTGTAATCAGCAAAGACGAGGACAGTTTTTTGAGTAAAAAAGGATATCGGTCCAAACTAACAATGCCAATCGAAAATATTAACTCCATGGACGATATTTTCGCACGTTACAAAATTACAGGTATTGAAATTTGCGATGTTAGAAATTTAAAGCTTTTACAATTAAAGAGTACTGATATTGATAATTTAGTTTCTTTAACTAGCCTACGTTAAAGCCAAAACCTTCCATAGAACTTTTCTGTTTACTACCGCTGACTTTGCCGACTCTAAAAAACTAAATCTTTTAAGACAAAAAACGGAATGACTAAATTGAAAAATTATCTCAAACCATTGACAGACAAGAACGCCAAGTTGGTAACAAATGCTAAAATCAAGCGGGCAGATAGTGGTAATTTGAAGGGTATCGCAACTAATAATGTTCCCGCTCCCCGAAGTCTCCCGACTTCGGGCCTTACATTTCTGCGGGCCTTACATTTCACACCCCCAAAAATAAAATTTAAACATTGCCAAATTAATTTATAGTTTGCCGCAGCCCCTTTCATTGTAATACCTTTGCCTTTCATTATGCTCAACTACCGCAGCACCTTATACGCCAATTACCACACCACCCAAAGCGGAAGGGCTTCGCTTACCGATGCACGCACGCTGTTTGAGCGTGAAAAACGGCAGTTTGCCCGCGAGATTTTGCCCTTGCTCAATGTGCCCAAAAATGCCGCTGTCTTCGATATGGGCTGTGGATCGGGTAGTTTGCTGAAAGCATTGCAGGAAGCAGGATTTACCCATGCAACAGGCATGGACATCAGCGCTGAACAGGTGCAGATGGCAGCCGATATGGGGGTGGCCAATGTGGTATTGGGCGATGCATTGCAGCATGTGAAAGATTCGGTGAATGCCTACGATGTGATTCTGGGTGCCGATATCATAGAGCATTTTACCAAAGACGAACTCACCGAATTGCTAAAGGGTATTCACTCGGCCCTGAAACCAGGCGGTATCGCCGTTTTTCGCACCCCCAACCTGGATGCGCCTATTAGCACCGTGTTTGCCAACGGCGATTTTACCCACGAAAATTATCTCAATGCCAGCAGCGCTGCCCAGGTGATGATGGCCTGCGGATTTAACCATGTGGAAGTAAAACCTTCGGTGATGTACATTGAAAATCCGCTGAAAGAGCTACTCAGAAAACTGCTGTGGACAGGGCTAAAACTGAAACTGAAGCTCACCCTGTTTGCTACCGCGCGCAGCAGCCGAGGAATCGTGCTTACTCCCAATATACTGATTTTTGCGCAGA
>CAYYPL010000033.1:0-4478 GCA_964473555.1 uncultured Chitinophagales bacterium | reverse complement strand
AACATCAATGTCAACGTGTCGTTCCTCGACAAGGACGAGCAGAGCAACGTCGACACTGAGAAGACCATTACGCTCAGCAGCAGCGAAATTTACACGGCAGGCAAGGTTGCGATCGTAACGGGCACGTGCGGAACGACAGGCGTGACGGTAAGCGTTGTGCCATCTGTCTACACAAACGCATCTGGCGACGCTGTTTCTTTCGTTTCAGGAGTGCGTAGGGTCGCCTTCTCTACGCCAGGGCAAGCCGTCATCTCAGGCTATAGCCAAGAATCTCTCGTCCGGATGTTCTCGCGAGAAGGCAGCGTCAGTGTTGCCGATACCTATAACCCTGCTGACTACGCAGACTTTACGGTAAAGTCTCTTACTCCGAGTACCACAAGCTTCACGGTTGTGCTTTACCGCTGATGCCTACACGCATTGCCACCTACCGGCCGCCACGCACACGCACGTGCAAGCGTGACGAGTCGGCCAGGCCCAACGCTCACCAGCGTGGCTACTGCGACAAAAGACACCGGGCCTGGCGTCGAGCAGTGCTGACCCGTGACGGCTGGGCATGTGTGGCATGTGGCAGGATCGACAACGCCAACCACGCTGACCACGTGCTACCGATTGCCGCTGGTGGCGAGAGGTACGACGTGGCCAATGGGCAGACGCTTTGCGTGGCGTGCCATGCGAGGAAGACGAGGAAGGAGCAGGCTGCAACGTTGGCAGGGGGAGGGCGGCTTGGATCATAGGGGGGTCGCCGCTAATAAACCCCGGTCGCCTGCTATGTGTAAATGCCGTCAAGTTTTCTCGAAGGGGTAGGTTGTCGTCATGGGTAAGCGTGGACCGCCGCCGCTTCCAACTCCGCTCAAGGTTGCACGCGGCACCGCTCGTGGCGTCCGCACCGACGAACCGCAGCCGCCGGCCGATGGTGTGAAGATGCCGAAGCACCTCGGCAAGATCGCCGCCGCCAAGTGGCGGGAGCTCCTGCCGCTGCTCCAGGGCGTCCGCGTCATGACCCGCGCGGACATCGAGGCACTGGCTCGGTACTGCGATACCTGGGAGTGGTGGCTTGCCACTCGTGAGATGCTCAAACGTGACGGGTGCACCTACCCGATTCTCAACGACGGCGGCGAGGTGAAGTACATTGCCCAGCGACCGGAAGTCTCGATCGCGCACAAGCTCGCGCAGCAGCTCCGGCAGCTCGAGCAAGACTTCGGGCTCAACCCCTCGGCCCGCACGTCGCTCAAGGTCGAGCCCGAGAAGCCGACCGACACCGACGAGGCCGCCATCCTGTTCGGCTGACTGCCGGTGTGCCTCATGCCGGTCGGTCGCGTTCTTCGAGCGGTTCTTCACGCACGCGAAAGGCGAGCTCGGCGGCAAGCCATTTACGCTTGAGCCGTGGCAGCGTGAGTACGTGCGTGCTCTCTTCGCCGAGGAGAACGGCCAGCGAAAGATCCGCACGTCGCTCCTGGCTCTGCCGAGAAAGAACGGCAAGAGCTCGCTGTGTGCCGGCATCGCACTGCGGCTGTTGCTCGAGGACGAACCCGGCTGCGAGGTCTACTCGTGTGCCGCTTCGCGTGACCAGGCTCGGCTCGTCTTCGACATGGCACGGATTGCCGTTGAGCAGTCGCCGGTGCTGTCGCAGCATCTGACGGTCTACCGTTCGGCCATCGTCCGCGAGAAGACGCACGCCACGTACAAGGCACTCTCAGCCGAGGCCGGCATCCAGCACGGGCTCTCGGCTCACGGGGTCATCTTCGACGAGCTCCACGTGAGCAATCGCGAGATGTGGGAAGTCATGCTGTCGAGCCAGGGTGCTAGGCGACAGCCGCTGACGGTAGCACTGACGACGGCAGGCTACGACCGCAAGAGCGTCTGCTGGGAAGTCTGGAAATACGCCGAGGCCGTACGTGATGGCTCGGTCAAAGATCCTACGTTTCTGCCGGCCATTTACGCCGCACCGATTGACGCCGATTGGAAGGACGAAAGCACATGGGCCAAGGCAAACCCCAACCTGGGCGTGTCGGTAAAGCTCGACTTCCTCAGAAGCGAGTGCGCCCGCGCAGTCGAGATGCCCACGTACGAAAACACCTTCCGCCAGCTCTACCTGAACCAGTGGACGGAACAGGATCAGAGGTGGCTGCGGATGGATCACTGGATGCAGGGCGACCAGCCGTGCCCGGTCGACCTAAGAGCACGGGAATGCTTCGGTGGCCTCGACCTTGCGACGACCTTTGACACGACGTGCCTGTGCCTCGTGTTTCCGCTAGAGGATGGCCGCGTCTGGTGCGAGCCGCACTTCTGGATACCCGAGGAGAACATGCAGCAGCGGGTGCGTCGCGACAAGGTTTCATACGACGTGTGGGCTCGGCAAGGCCACCTGCATGTGACGCATGGCAACGTAACCGACTTCGACCAAGTGCGAGCCGACATAAATGAGCTCGCGAAGAAATACAACATTCGCCAAATCGCGATTGACCGGTGGAACGCAACGCAGCTTGCGACGCAACTGCAAGGGGATGGGTTCGACTTGCTAGGGTTCGGACAGGGCTACGGCTCGATGTCTGCACCAGCCAAGCAGCTCGAGGCCGCTGTCGTGTCGGGCAAGCTTCTGCACCACAACCCGGTGCTCGATTGGCAGGCTGGCAACGTCGCAATACAGCAGGATCACGCGGGCAACATCAAACCAAGCAAGGCGAAGTCAACCGAACGCATTGACGGCATCGTGGCTCTCGTGATGGCACTGGGAATCATGGCCACAGCGAAGTCACCGCCCGAGCAGAACTGGGACATCATCGAGCTATGAGCAGCGATATCAGCGACTTTCGCATGTACGACCTGCGTGGCATCGACTGGACTGCTGGCAGCAATCGCACGCCGTCCGGCATTCGCGTGACCGCTGACAACTCGATGGCGTGCTCTGCGTACACGGCGTGCATCCGGGTCATCAGCGACGCAGTGTCGAGCCTTCCGCTGCATCTCTACGAGAAGCTCGCGGATGGCGGCAAGCGAAAGGTACCAGAGCATCCGCTGTATCGGCTGCTGCACATGCAGCCGAACCCGTGGCAGACGGCTCAAGAGTTCCGCGATTGGATGACCGGGCTCTACCTGCACTATGGTGCCAGCTACGCCGAGATCCGTCCGGGTGCTCGAGGTGCCGTGTCGGAGCTGTGGCCGCTGCACAGCTCACGCATGGAAGTCGGCAGGCTGGAGAACGGCAGCGTGCGGTATCTCTACCGCGAGCCGGATGGCCGGCAGACGGTCTACCGCCAGGAGCAGATCTTCTGCTTGCGGTTCACCACCGAGGACGGCGTGACGCCGATCCCAACCTACAAGCTCTTCCAGAACGCTATCGGCTTGGCTCAGGCTCTCGAGGCTCACGGCAGCACCTACTTCGGCAACGGTGCACGACCAGGCGTCATCTTGGAAAGCGAAAACCCGATTCCCGTCGAGGCAGCCGAACAGCTACGGCAGAACTGGGAGCGAATCCATCGCGGGCCTGACCGTGCCTTCCGCACGTGCGTCCTTCCCAACGGCGTCAAGGCCCACGAGCTCAGCGGCAGCAACGAGGCGGCTCAGTTCCTCGAGACGCGGCAGTACCAGGTCATCGAGATCTGCCGAGCGTTCCGGGTGCCGCCGCACATGATTCAGGATTTGACTCGCAGCACCTACTCGAACATCGAGGTGCAGGGCACAGAGTTCGTGCAGCACTGCCTGCTGCCACACCTGAAGCGGTGGGAAGCCGCAATCAGCCGCGACCTCATCGTTGACGACGAGAGATACTTCGCCGAGCACAGCGTCTCGGGCCTCCTGCGTGGCGACCACGCGAGCCGGTCAGCGTACTACGTGTCGGCGTTGCAGAACGGCTGGATGACGATCAACGAGGTGCGAGAGCTCGAGAACCTCAACCCGATCGGGCCGGAAGGCGACGTGCACTTCGTGCCGCTCAACATGCAGACGCTGGAGTCGATGATGGAGGAGCCAGAGCCCGAGCCGGCACCCGAGCCGCCACCGTTCCCGCCTGCGGACGAGCCGCCGGCCGAAGAGACCGAGGACACGCCAGACGACGATCCCGTCGAGGAGACCGACGACGATGGAACTTGAACGCCGCTGCCTAGACTTCGACGAGCTGCCCGAGGCTGAGCTGACGCTGGAGAGCCGGGCCAACGGCACGCAGGTGCTCACGGGCTACGCTGCCGTCTACAACCGGTTTAGCCTGCCGCTGCGTGAAGGTGGCTCGCAGTTTCGCGAGATCATCCTTCCGGGTGCCTTTGACAAGATCCTGAATCGCCAGCGTGGCCGGCAGGACGTGGTTGCCCTGCTCAACCATGACAGCAGCCTCATTCTCGGCCGCACGTCCTCGGGCACGCTGGAGCTCTCCAGTGACGACAAGGGGCTGCGTTACACGGTGACGCCGCCGGACACGCAGACCGGTCGTGACGTGCTCGAGCTCGTGCGTCGTCGTGACCTGCGTGGCAGTTCATTCGCGTTCG
>CAYYPL010000032.1:0-4495 GCA_964473555.1 uncultured Chitinophagales bacterium | reverse complement strand
GAGCACGCCTGGGTCGGCCTGCGCTACGGGCCGCTGGTGGGTGCTGGGCCTGCTTAGATGACGCCGCGTCCCATGCCGGCGAACCGCCCTCCCGTCATGACCACCTGTTCGCAGGGGGGCCTTCCGGCGGGTACGGCACGAGCGTCGGGCCGACACCCCACAAATGGTGCGGCTCAGCGCGGGCTGAGCAGCGTCAGCTGGTGCGCGTAGATCCCCAGTTGGGCGCTGCCGTCAAGACCTTTTCGCGCCAGCGCCTCGGGCGCAAGAAGGGCCTGAACCTGCGCCGCAAAAGCTTGCTGCTCGGCCCACGATTCGACCAGCACAACGATAGGGGGCACCGCATTGGCTGCGCCCCGGGCACGCTGCTCGGCATTGACATAGCCGCTGGCCTGCCGATCGGCCACCAGGACACTGACGGAGCAGATGCCCGCGCCGCCAAGAAAAGCCGGGATGATGACTTGCTCGAGCAACTTGAGATGCGCAGCCTCCTGCGCCGGCTCGATGTCGTAGCGCAACGTGGCGATCAGCCCGCCCTGAGCCACCCCGGACTGCGAGGCCGTGTGCTTGACCATGACGCGGCAAAGGCAACGCGCGACGTGACGGAAATGGCGCACGGCTGACAGCGTGCGCATCGTCGGATTGTCCAGTCGCGCCCTGTAGCCGGGGCCGAGCACCACCTCGAGCGAGTCGGTTTCGTAGAGATTGAAGAACTGCAGATCGCCCGCGGTGGAAACAAAGCGCCTGCCGCTTCGAAACCCCGCAATGGACACCCGTTCGGGCATGTGCTCCTGACCGTGCCAGGCATAGAACTCGGCCAGCCCCTCAGGCGCGATGTCATGCCAGATGGCCACCGCCCCCGTCATGACAAAAGCCCGTTGTCGAGCATCAAACGACGAATCTGCGCGCGCTCGGCATCGTCGATCCCGAGCTGTGGCTCTCGCACGGCTGCGCACTCGAACAGGCCTTGCAATCGCAGCACCTCCTTCATGCGAGGCCGAAAGTCGCGGATCGGCGCGCGCCAGCAATAGCGCGCGATCGGTCCCAGCTGGCGCCAGATGGCGCGAGCCTTGGCGACATCGCCGCCCTGCACCCCTGCATTCATCTCCACCAACTCGCGCGTGAAGGAGCCGGCAAAACCGATCAGCGCACCGTTGCAGCCCATCATCATGGCCTCGAAGATGAAGGTGTCACTGCCCGTGAGCACGCCGATGCGCTGGGGCAGCGCAGCGGCCGCCTCGATGGTGGAAAGCGTCTGAGCCACATCGAAAGAGGCTTCCTTGATGGCCACCACCTCGGGGATCTGCGCCACGCGGTGCAGGATCTCGGGTGAATAGTCGGGCCCCCAGCCTTTGGGGAACTGAAAACAGATGATGGGTAAATGGGCCGCGTCGGCGATCGCCTTGTGATAGCGGTAAATCATCTCGCTGGGCACAGGGGCGCCCGAAAAGGTCGGAAACGGCGGAAAAACAGGAAAGCCCTGCACCCCCATGCGGGCATAGCGCTCGGCCTTGGCGGCAGCCGCCCGGGTCGAGCCCGCCACGATGCCCGAGAGCAAGGGCACGCGCCCTCCCAGCACACCCAGACAGGCTCGGATCACATCGTCCTGCTCGTCCTCGGTCAGGGCAATCACCTCCGAGGCGTCCATGTTCATGGCGATACCCGCAGGGCCCTGGCTGGCGAGCCAATCCATATAGCGCTCAAGACCGCGCCAATCGATTTGCCCATCGGCGTGCATGGGCAGGAAAGGGGCGGCGATCACGCCGTGGCAGGGTCTTTGGAGCATGGCCGGTTCTCAGTACTGAATGACCCCGTGGCGCATGAAGCACTCGGTGATCTCGTCGCAGTACTCGGCAAACCGGGTGCTGGTGATCACGGCCTTGTGACGCGGGCGGGGCAAGTCGATGTCGATGATGCGCTCGATACGGCCCGGGCGTGGTGTCATGACCACCACCCGGTCAGCGAGCGCGACGGCCTCTGAAATACCGTGCGTGATGAAAAAGGTGGTCTGGCCGCGATCGAGCCAGAGCTTTTCGAGATCGATACGCATCTGCTCGCGGGTAAGCGCATCGAGCGCGCCAAAAGGCTCGTCCATCATCAACAGTGGAGGCTCATGGATCAGCGCTCTGACGATGGCCGCGCGCTGGCGCATGCCACCGGACAGTTCGCGTGGCATGCGGTTCTCGAACCCCGCCAGACCGACCTTGGCCAGCAGCGCCAGCGCCCGATCGCGGTAGCCCGCAGGCTCGCCTGCGCGCAACTCGATCTGGACCAGCACGTTGTCGAGCACATTGCGCCAGTCGAGCAACACCGGGCTCTGGAACACGATGCCCAGATCGGTGTGCGGACCCGCGATGCGCTTGCCGGCGATATGGACTGTGCCTTCGCTCGATCCGAGCAGACCCGCAATGATCTTCAGCAAGGTGGACTTGCCGCAACCCGAGGGACCCACGACCGCGATGAATTGACCGGCCCGGACCGACAGGTCGACGCAGCCCAGCGCCTGGGTCTGCATGGGCCCTCGCTGGAAGGTCTTGCTCACACCGGTGATCTCGACGGGAACCGCAGCCGTGCGTGACTGCAGGCCCCGTCCCGCCTCAGAGGCCGAACCTTGATTCTGAGGGATCACGTTGGAGCCTTATCTCGGCAGGAACTCATTGGTGTGAAACGCTGTCCAATTCAGCTGAGTTTCAAGGCCGCGGTACCGCTTGAGCAAATCGATGGTCTGTGACCAGTCCTTCTCGTGACCAAAGCCGATCTGACCCTTGACATTGACCGAATCCATCAACTCGAAGTCCACCAGCATCTGGTCCTTGGTCGACTGCCGGTTCAGATCGGGTTTGACCTTCATGGCCACATCGACGGCCGCATCGGGGTTCTTTCTGGCCTCTTCCCAAGCTCGCTTGGTGGCCCTGACGAAACGGCGCACAAGATCCGGGTTGCTCTTGATCGTGTTGTTACCCGTGAAGATCGCCATGCCCACGATATTGGCACCATGGTCGGCAAACCGCAGCGCATGGGGCTCAACACCGCGGTACTTGAGCAGGAAGAACTGGTCATCAGCACCCCCAAGCAGGCCATCGGCGCGCTTCTCGAGTACCGTGACCACCTTGGCAGCAGGATCAACCTGCACAAACCGGACCTTGCTGATGTCGACCTTGTTGTGCGCGGCGACGGCTTCGAGCAAGCCGCGGATCGGATCGCCCGGGGAGACTGCCAGCGTCTTCCCTTCGATGTCCTTGGGCGTGCGTATGCCGGCAGAGGCAGCCGACACGACAGAAAAGCCGGTGGAGCTCAGGATATTCATCACCGACTTGATTTCCCCGCCCTTGGAGATGAGGTTGATGATGCTCGAACTGTCGGCCAGGCCGAAGGTGTCCGTCCCGGCGCCCACCACCTGCACCGTGTTGGCCGAGCCGCGGCCCTCGTTGATGGTCAGGTTGATGCCCTCCTGCCTGTAAAACCCCCGGTCCACGCCGTAGTAAAACGGCACATGCAAGCCACCGAGGTACCAGTTCAGTCGCAAGGACACGTTGTCCTGCGCCTGAGCCTGGGCGCCCAGTACCATGGGCAACGCCAGGGCAAGGCCAAAAACCGCTTTTCCGATTTTGCGTCTCACGTTCATTTCCGTCTCCTTTGATTGCTGACTTCCCAAACGACTTCAAATCCCGGTCATCTCTGTGGGGCGCTGGGCCACATGCCAGGGAATGACCAGGCGCTCAACAAGTTCGACAAAATAGTACACCGCCAGCCCGATGATGCTGAGCAATATGATGATGGCAAAGACCATCGGGGTCTCGAGTTGCCCGTTGTATTGCTGGAGCAGGTAGCCGAGGCCGCGGTCGGAGGCCACGAACTCGGCCACCACGGCTGCAGTGGCCGACAGGGCCGCGCCGATCTTCAAGCCGGTAAATATCTCGGGCAATGCCTGCGGCAAGCGAATCTTGAAGAACATCCGGCTTGCGCTCGCGCCGGTCGATCGGGCGAAATCCATCACGTCGGGATCGACCGACTTGAAGCCGGCCACACTCGACACCACGATGGGGAAAAAGCACAGCAGGAAAACGATCAGCAACTTGGGCAGCAAACCAAATCCCAACCAGATGATGAACAGTGGTGCGATCGCGATCTTCGGGATGATTTGCAGGAACACGATGACCGGGTAGATCGTGTTTTCCACAAAACGTGAATACGCGATCGACATGGCCAGAGGAATACTCACGACGACTGCCAGCAGATAGCCACCAATGATCTCTACCGTGGTCGTCCATGCAGCCCCGGCAACCACCGTCTGTCGCTTCAGAAACTCCGACCAAATCTTGCTCGGCGGCGGCAACAGGTATTCCTTGATACCCAGCAGCTTGACCGCCGCTTCCCACAGCACAAACAGCACAAGAAACATCAGCAAGGCGCCGATCCAGCGCCGGCTGGAAGCGCTGAAGGCGGGTCGGGAGTTGCTGGTCTGAGCGCTCAAGGTTGCACCGCCTTTTCATCTCGG
>CAYYPL010000031.1:1476-4565 GCA_964473555.1 uncultured Chitinophagales bacterium | reverse complement strand
CCTTTGGCACAGAGCAAAACGCTCCTAAGCGTGGCTGGCTTGCCAATGCTTGGCATTACACTGGATATCAAGCCTATAAAGGCTTGGTAGAAGTAAGCGATGCGATGACACGTATGTATCGCTTTACCCAGACAATGAAAGATATTGATGAGTCCAATCAGGACGTACGCAACATCGAAAAGTATGGCATTGTCGGTGGCGTACGCAAGAGTTTCTCTGATGCGTGGAAAGCCAGCGGAGACAATGGTGAACTTGTTTACAACGCTGAGCGCTTAGAAAAAGCAGAGCGTAAGTACGGGCCAGTCTATGTAGGTCTAGCCAAGAAGTTGTCCGAGGGACAAACCCTTGATGATATCATTTTTACTGGTAGCGACATTGAGAAGCAGATTGCTGCAGCCTCTGCACAAAAGCGTGACCCACTTCTTGAAGAAGCCAAAAAAGATATTGACGCAGCCAAGTACTCACCTGGTCGTCAGGTAGCCAATGCGCTCTTGCCAGAGTCTTTTGAAGGTGGCGGTTTACTTTACAATGGAGTGTCTGGAACTGTAGACGCTGCCTATCGCATCTTCGTAGATCCTTTCATAGTATTGGGTAAGGCTAAGAAGGCTGTTGATACAGCCCGTTATGGTCTGACACAAATCGTAGGTAACACCCAGAAGGTCAATGAAGTATTCCAAAGACCGCAGGTTGTTGGTCTTTTCAATAGATACGGCAAAGAACTAGACAACCTAGCGGCTGCTCGTAAGGCAGGTAGTCCAGATAAGGCTGTAGAAGCGACGGCTAAGTTACGCCGTATTGCTCCAGAGTTTGGTCCTGCTGCTATTGATGAGTTTCTCAAGGCTGGCGTCAAGGACGCTAACACAGCAAAAAATTACTTTGCTAACAGCGTTGATATGCTTGCTATTCTTAAGGGTCAGGCTGCTAGAGCAACCCCCCTTATTCCGCGTCTAACAGCGAGCCGTAGGGCAAGGATCAATTTCTTTACTGCAACCGATAAACTTTTCAATATAGACAATGTAGGTCGCAAACTTACAACAGCCCTATACGGATCGACACCTGGCTACGACGATATCCTTACAGGTATTACTGGCAGGCAAGAAGATATCGCTCTTCTTGAGCGAGGTATTGGTCGTATCAAAGGTCCAGATGGAGTAGTTCGATTTACTGAGAACCAAATCCAAGGACGTATCGATCGCTTCGCACGTAAGTTCACCAAGGTTCCGTTCTTCAAGAATGGTCTCTTTGATCCTATGGCTGACAATGCTTCGGACCAAGTATACCGAGTAGCACGTCTTGCTAACTCTCGTTATCACTCACGTCTCATTGCAGAGGCATTTGAGGCAGGTGGCGAAAACCAACGCCGTCAGATTATGCGTGGTCTTTGGCTCACTGTAGCCACAGTCCGTGGAGTAACCAAGAATCTTGAAGGTAAGACTTGGTACGATGAGTTTGCTGCTGGTGGACCTAACAAGATTTACGCTCCAGATATCGTAGTTAATGGTAGAAACTTTGGTAGCCCATCTAACTTCAACGGTCAACAACTGGCGATTTCCCCTTGGCAGTTGTCAACCCATATGGCTATGCCATCGGTGGTGGAACTAGACCGACTTGTTGCTAGGTCTGGACTTGTAAGCCGTATAGTAGGCCTTTCACATAAGCGTTTCGCTGACAAGATTACATCTACGTGGGTGTTCGGAACTCTTGCAGGACCTCGATTTGCGGTCCGTAACGCAATCGAAGACACAATGGCTTTCCTTGCTATTGGCTCTAGCCCACTCGGGTTCTTTGGCGGTAGGTCTTTCTCTACAAAGTTTAGAGCAGCCAAAACAGGTATGGCTGGCAAGGGAGTCAAAGAGCAAGTCAAGGACACACTGACTCTCAAGACAGAACCATTTGAGTTAGGTGCTATCAATAAGTTCCTACGACGTAGCGAACAAAAAGAATTTGCTGAGAAGTTTTCCAAGGCACAAACCCTTGAAGAAGTGCGTACCATTATGGGTAGCGCTTTCTTGCGATCTGGTGTAGGCAAAGCCCTCAACCCACGTACCGCTGGTTATCTTGATGAACTCGCTCAATTTGGTAATCTTGACAATACACTCCTTGCAGTATCAGAAGGAGCAAAGAACGCTCTTCGTGGATTTGACCAGTATTACAGCGTCCTAGATGATGCTGCTAAGTACGGCAAGTTGGGTCCTCTTCAAGTTGATGGTATTGCCTACCGTCAGGTACACGGTAAGGAAGCCTTTACCCAAATCAATCCTGTAGCAGACCAAAGGTCTCGTGTATCGTGGCTTGTCCGTATCGGTATTACCACACGTGATGAGATGGAAAAGATTGCAGTAGCCTACCTTGATAATCCAGCCAAGGCTATTGACGAACTCAAGACCTACCTCAAGAAGTTAAGCCCAGAAGACCGAGCCAGGTTTGAGTTGTACTCACCTGCTGCTGGAGGCAATATAGATATACACGCAAAGCGTGTCTATGATGCAGTTCGGCTTATCTACTCAAAGTCCGATGGAGACATCAATCTTCGTCTTTTGAACAGAGTACGCAAGAAGGACAAGAACGGTAACTGGGTAGTCAACTCTATTGATCTAAAGTTAGATGAACTTCCAGGTATCGGTGCAGCGGCAGACGCTCCAGCATACATTTCTGGTCCTACTCTTATCCCTATATCTGAAGCAGACAACTTCGCAGGTACATTTACTGAGCGCGGTTGGAACGCAATGGGTGAGGCTAACGCTAGGTTCTCACGTGAGCCTGTAGTTCTTTATGAGTTCGGTCGTATCCGAGCAGACCTAGATGATTCAGGATTTACTAAAAGAGTCATTGACCAGTTCACTGCAGGCAAGACAGGTGATGAACTTATCAAGGCCAAAGACAATGCTATCCGCCACGTTGTGGCTCTAGCAGAAGATATGGCTCAGGATCGAGTCCTTGCTTTCGTAGATAACCCAGCGGTTCGTACCCAACTTGCTATGTCGGGTCGTAACTTTGCACGTTTCTATCGTGCTACCGAAGACTTTGCACGTCGTCTTTTCCGCATTGTACGTTACAACCCAGAGTCTATCCAGCGAGCAGCGCTTACT
>CAYYPL010000031.1:0-1376 GCA_964473555.1 uncultured Chitinophagales bacterium | reverse complement strand
AATCTTTAGGCTTTTCCCACAGTTTGACGCTCTTGAGCGAGCGCTTATCGGAACCTATGGTGAAGATCAGCCGATGATTAACGCTGTGATTCCTTCACACGTACAAAGACTATTGGCTACCTTGAACCAAGACGAGCGTAAGGCTCAGTTTGGATCTGCTGCTCGTAAGGCTATGACCTACCTTGAGGCTACAGGTCACGGTCTTAAGCCTAGATTCAATGAAGAAACAGGTACGTGGGAGCAATTTACTGAAGGTGAACTGCTTGAGTATCAGAACAAAGTACGAGCGACATCAACATCCATCCTTGTTCTTCGCTTTGTATTCGGCTTCGTAGCACCTGCATCTCCACAGATGACCTTGAAGTCAGAGATGGCTCAATGGGTCAAGGACAACGACCGTATGAATTTCAAGCAAGCCTTCAGTGGTCTTGTCAAGAAGTACGGAAACTATGAAGATGCTATGCAGGAATGGGTCCGTCTTTTCCCAGACCAGATGCCATATACCGTATCTGAATCAGAAACCCGAACCAACGCTATCGTCAAGGCTGTTGATGGTGCAACTGACTGGATTGAAAAGAACCAAGAACTGCTCAAGAAGTACCCAGAAGGTGCAGCGTTTTTCATCCCACGTGAAGGTGACTTTGATTTCGCAGCGTACAAGATGCTCTTTACTATGGGAATCAAGCGTAGCAAGACTATTGAAGAGTTCCTACAAGATGTTAATACAGCCCGTGATGAACAGTTCTACTATGAGCAAAAGGACTTGTACGAGGCTGAGTTAGCAGGAACTTACTCACCCTTTATGAAGAAGCGTCTTAACGATCAGTGGGAAGTTTGGTCTCGGCAGTTCAAGGGTTCTAACCCACTCCTTCAGAAAGAACTTGGAGAGGGTTCAGAGACAGCCCTGAAAAGAATGGCTGCTCTTAACGACCTGCGCAATCTGGTCGACGACAAGACTGCAAAGGTTGACAAGAAGTCTAAGCAGACTCTTAAAAATATGATTGAAGTCTACGACTCCTACATCAACGCAAGAGATTCTGTTTACGGTGGTGGTTCATCTGCCAACAACTTCAAAGATATTCTAAAGGTTAACGCAAAGTCTGAACTAGAGAGACTGTCACGGACAAATGCTAATACAGCAGATGCCTACACAGTTCTATTCTCTCGATTGATTAGGGATTGACAGGAGAGATAGTGTCAATAACAGATATAACATCAGGATCTAATCCTGCGTGGAAGAAGGACGCCGTTACCTCGGGCAGTACTTCTTCTGGCACCGTCAACCCTGAAAGATATTCCTCTGGGTTCCAAGGTAGGACTAATAGTCTCGTGACCTTGGTAGATGAAGTAGCAGTAGAACTGCTTAACGCTGACGA
>CAYYPL010000030.1:0-4599 GCA_964473555.1 uncultured Chitinophagales bacterium | reverse complement strand
GGCCGTGACTACATGGCCCGCGTCATGGAGCAGGTCGGCCGCAGGGGTGGCGCGACGGTCGTCGTGAACGTCGCCGGAAACGAGTTCAGCGCCGAGGCCTTCGCGCGGAAGATCGGCCCCGAGCTTCGCCGGCAGATCGCGCTGACCGGGAGCTACTAGGTGCCGACCGCGACCTACACCGTGGAGGTTGACTTCTCGAACCTCACCGGCTCCTCGGCGGTCTACATGGGGCCAGGGGGAACGGCGACCACCTACGCGGCCGACGCTGCCCCCTACACCGCCGCGCAGGCCTACGCGAGCAGCGCGACGGCCGTGTTCTCCGGTGCGTATGACGACGTGACCAGAGACACCACCGAGATTGAGATTCAGCGCGGGCGCGATGACGTGGGAGGCCCGATGCGCCCTGGGCAGGCGAAGATCACTCTCCAGCGCGTCACGAATGATCCAGACGCCCCGGGTGCCGGGGGCCGCGAGCTCTACAACCCCGCGAGCACGACCTCCCCGCTCTCGCCGTTCTACACCGGCACCGACCCCGTGAAGGTCGAGCCCGGGATAAAGCCGCTTCGCCCGATCCGCGTCACCATGACCACGGGCGGCCAGTCGAAGGTCAAGTTCTTCGGATACATCACGTCGTGGCGGTACAAGCGCGAGACCGGCGAGGCCGAGATCGTCGCGAAGGACGTCGTGTGGCGGCTCTCTAAGACCCTGCCCGTCATCACGCAGAACACAGGCGAGACCACCGCGAGCGCGATCGGCCGTCTGCTCGACGCCGCCGGGTGGACCGCGCCTGATGACCGAGACCTCAACCCGGATATCCAGGGCGTGCCCGCAGGCACCGGCCGCACGCTTCCCGCCGACACGTTCGACTTCGACGGCACCGAGAAGAACGGGTTTCAGATTCTCGACGACCTTCTCACGGCCTCGCGCGGGCTCGTTTTCAGCGCGGGATCGGTGGTGCGCCACGAGGACTACCCCGCAAGGTCGCTCCGCAAGGCCGCCGACGTGACGCTCACCGACGTCGCGCTCGAATACAACCCCGGCTTCGAGGTCGAGTAGTGGCCCTCCTGAGAACCGCCTCCACCGTCACGACTCCGACGGTCAGGTCAACCGAGACGGCGGGGAGCGCGGACGTGCTCACCTACGGCGACGTCACCAGCGCCCCGACGGCGACCACCTTCATCGCGGACCAGAACACCGCCGATGCGCTCGCCGCGTATCTCGCGAGCACGTCCGCCGCCGATGCGCCCATCGTGCGAATCAAGCTCGATAACGATTCCGACGCGCGCCTTGAGATCATGCGCGACCTCGAACTGAACCAGCGCGTCATCGCCACCGAGGCGATCACCGGGGCCCAGGTGGACGGCTTCGTCGAGCAGATCACGCACAAGATCACCGCGGGCGGCCTGCGGCACGAAATGGAGATCGTGCTCGGCGCGCGGACCCGCATGGTCGGCGTCTACTCGCCCGACTCCCCGGCAGACCCCTACGACCTCTCCGCTTATGCGGCAGACAACCCGGCGGAACCTCCGCCGTATGCGACCTACGGCTTCTAAGGAGGGCCGGACACTATGGCTAAGACCTACAACACGCTGACGGTCGCAAACGCGACCGCGGGTAACGCAATTCTCGCCAGTGACGCGGCAAAGGTATTCGAGAACGTCAACAACTATCGCGTCCCGCCGATGGTGCAATTGCGGAGAACGACCGCGCAAAGCATCCCGAACAACACCGGCACGCTGGTCACATGGGAGCAGCAAGCGTTTACCAACACGGACGGTATGTGGACGTCCGGAGCGGAGATCACATGCCCAACCGCAGGCGTGTATTCCGTGAATGCCGCCGTTCTTTGGCAAGGAGGAACCCAAGGCATTCGCCGGATCAATATTCAGAAGAACAACGCCGGAACGTACGGCGGCGGCGGGGGCATTATTTGGGAGATCAACAACGACGCGACGCCGATTTCCGTGATGTCGCTCCAGATAAACGCGCTCATAAGCCTCGCCGCAAACGACACCGTTTCCATTGGCGTGCTCCAGAACCAGGGCAGCGCCATCAATGTCAATCACAACGCCGTCGCGAATCAGACGTGGGTAAGCCTTGCGTGGCTCGGTCAGGTTTCATAACCATGACCGACGCCGACCGTCTCGCGGCGATCTTTGACCGCCTGGGCAAGATCGACCGCGACCTCGCGACCCATTCCGCGCACATGAGCGGAGAGCTCGCACGAGTGGGTGATCGCCTTGAGGGTTTGGACGAGCGAATCCGGACCCAAAATGGTCGCGTAACCCGCGCCGAGCACAGGCTGAACGAGCTCGAAACACAGGCCCGCATCGCGAGCGTGCGAAGCGACGGCCACAAGGCCTCGCGCGACTGGTGGAAGGAAAAGAGCGCGGCGGTCGTCGTCGGCTCCCTTGTCGCCACCGTCGCCGTGCTCCTCGGCTACATCCTCTAGAGAGGCGAGACACATGACGTATGGAGAGCGCGCGGCGAGAGCCGCGCTAGCGGAGCTTGCGCGCGGAGTGGTGGAAACACCCCTCGGCAGCAACACGAGTCCGCGGATTCGCCAGTACCAGGCGGCGACCACCCTCGGCGGCACCGGGTGGCCCTGGTGCTCCGCCTTTCTCATCTGGTGCTGGAAATCTGCCTCGGTAGACCTCGGCCCCATCGCGCCGACGGCCTCGACGTGGGTCCTCGCGGAGTCGGCACGCAAGAGCGGGAACGTCATGGCGCGGCCGAAGGTCGGCGCGGCGTGGTGCATCCCGGGAACCCATGTGGAGATGATCGTCGAGGTCATCTCCGAGACCGCCTCGGGAGTGGGCTCGGTCGTCCGGTGCGTCGGCGGCAACGTCGACAACGGCGTCCGCTCCCGTATCCGGCGTGTGGGTGATCGAGGCTCCATCGTGCTCGCGCCTCCCGTGATCCGCACCGAGAAGCCCGCCCCGGCTCCGCGCCGGTACTTCATCGAACGTCTGGACGTCCCGCCGCGTCGCGTGGTGGGCCCCTGGCGCACGAAGGCCATGCGCGAGCGTGCCCTCGCCCGCCTGCCCGAGCGCGAGCGCCGTCAGGTGCGCCGGGTGCGCGTGCAGGGCAAGTACGCCGCAGAGATCGGGCAGCCGCGCATCGTGGGCCCGTGGGCCGACCCCGACAGCCGGGCGCGTGTTGCCCGGGCGCTCACCGCAAAGGGCGAGCGCGTCCGTTCCTTCTCACGCCCCGCCGTCCGCTCCGGCTCCGCCGCGGTGGACGAGCTCGGGCAGACCACCTAACGAAAGAGGCGAACACATGCAGCCCCGCGTTTCCTTCGGACCCTCCTCATGGGTCCTCACCATCGGCGCAGCCCTCGCAGGCATCGCCGCCGCCGTGCAGGCCTACACCGACGCGGGCGGCCCCGGTGCCCAGTACCTCGCAGGGCTCGCCGCGATCCTCGCGGGCGTGCTCGGAGTGCTTCGCACCGTGCAGGCCACGATCCTCGCCAAGTACGGGGAGCCCGTCGTGCTCGCGGAGGACGTCACCGATGACGTCCCCGAGGAGCCGACCGACGTCATCCTCGCCGACTAGCGGGGTCACTCACTAGAGGAGGCGGCATATGGCGGCACCGAGGAAGCCCTGCCCGTTCGACACCGGGGAGGCCCTCCGGGCCGCTCTGGTGGAGGCGGGCTCGGTGGATGCCCTGGCGCATACGCGCAAGTGCTCCCCGAACACCGTTCGGCGCTGGTGCCGCGAGCTCGGCGTCGAGACCCGCACCGGCAAGCTCGGGCGGCCGACTGAGTGCCCGTACCCCGACGCCGAGGCGCTCACCGCGGCGATCGAGGAAGCAGGCGGCCTCGCGGCCCTCGCGACCATCCGGGGGAACGACCCGCGCACCGTGCGCCGCTGGTGCCGCGAGCTCGGCGTGGAGGTCCCGAGCGCCCGCCGGAAGACCGAGGGCGGCGAGGTCCTCGCCCGCATGGGCGACTCCGAGCTGGAGGCGATCGTCTCAGCCGTGGGTCCGGCCGTGCTCGGGCGCATCCTGGAGCTCTCCCATGACGCGATCCGCGTGGAGTGCAAGCGACGCGGCATCCAGGGCACGCCCTCGGCCTCACCCCGGGCGCAGATGCTCGCCCGCCGGGTGCGCGAGCTGGAAAAGCGCGAGGAGGCGCTCGCAGAGCTTCGGGCGGAGATACGGCAGGCGGCCGAGACCGCCGCGGCCACCGCGCCCCCGGCCATCCCGCCGGCGAAGCTCGGGAGCCGCAAGCGCCACGGCGACCTGGAGGTCGTGGTCCACGTCTCGGACCTGCAATACGGAGAGCGCGTGGACCCGGAGGAAGTCCCCGGTGGCCGGTACTCCCCGGCCGTGTTCGAGGAAGAGCGCCTGCCCAGGTATCTCGAAGCCGTGGAGGCCCTCATCCAGAACGCCGCCGAGCTGGGCCCGCTCCGTCGCGTGTGGATCGCCCAGGGCGGCGACTTCGTGGAGGGGCACGAAGTGTTCTCAGGCTCCTCGGCGTGGCACCTGGACGAGGGCTACGACGCCGGGACCCAGGTAGTCCGCCTCGCGCAAGTGTGGGCCCACGCGGTCGCCCGCATCGCGGCCCGGGCGAAGTCGGTCGGGGCGGAGTCGTGGGT
>CAYYPL010000029.1:0-4783 GCA_964473555.1 uncultured Chitinophagales bacterium | reverse complement strand
GGGTGACGCCTGCGGAGAATGTCGCGGTGAGGGATGCGGGGTATTTCAGGATGACTATGCCGGAACCGCCTGCGCCGCCTTGCCTTGGCTGTGTACCTTGAACGGAGCCACCACCGCCGCCACCCGTATTGACAGTACCCGATGTGGCGGCAACGCCCGATGTGCTGCCGCCTGCGCCGCCCCCACCATTGCCACCACTACCTCCCGTTTTGCTAAATTGAGGCCACCCGCCTCCTCCACCACCACCGGCCCGAGTAACGCTAGAGCCACTTATGCTGCTGCTTTCTCCTGCACCGCCCGCGCCGCCCGCGCCTGCCTGAGCCGCTTGCCCCGTTTCACTAGCCCCGCCGCCACCGGCTCCGATTCCGTAACCAAGTTCAACGGTATTGCTACCATTCCCTCCGGCGTAGCCCTGACTGGTTGTTCCTGAGGCACCAGTTCTACTTGCAGATTGGTTGCTACCGCTTCCACCGCCGCCGCTTCCACCTGATAGCGCAGGTTGAGATCCCGTTCCTGACGCTCCAGCACCTCCACCAGTAGAGGTAATTGAAGACAAGATTGAATTAGCACCAGACGTGCCTATTCCTTCGCTTCCTGCACTCCCACCCGCACCAACAGTCACGGTGTAGTTGACCCCGAGGTTAAACGTAAGTGCCGCTTCCGCGCTTGCCCCGCCACCGGAGTTCTCTCCAATTACGTTGCATCGATACCCACCAGCACCTCCACCACCACCGGCATGGCTGCCGCCACCACCACCGCCACCAGCGATCACCAGATACTCAATCGCAAACTGCGGATCAACACCGAACGAAACAGTCTCCGACGTTGTAGACGTAGCCGTCACAACGCTGATCTTGTTGTCACCATCGACCGTCGTCGTCTGCGTCACGCCAGCAGAGAACGTGGCGAGGTAAGCCTTGTTGTAGCGGAGGATGACAACGCCTGAACCGCCGTTGCCGCCCGCGTATCCCGTTCCTGTCCCTAGAGTACCACCAGTACCACCACCACCCCCGCCACCGCCACCCGTATTGACCGTGCCAGCACTACCTGCGGCAGTCGTACCACCGTTTCCACCGCCACCCGAACCACCCGAACCTGCGGTCGACTCGTCACCCCCGCCGCCGCCGCCAGCCCTCGTAACGCTTGAGCCACTAATTGATGAGGCACTACCGGCACCACCGTTTGGTGTTGATGTCGCTGAGGTACCCGCTGCACCTGCACCACCGCCGCCTCCACCTCTTGTTCCAGATTCCGACCCGCTCCCACCTGCGTTTCCTTGACCGGTACTTTCAGATCCCCCAGTACCGTTACCGCCAAAAAATGATCCGCCGCCACCAGAGCCACCATTCAGACCATCGCGGTTCCCGCTAGAGCAAGCACCACCTCCACCACCACCGGTTGATGTTACGTTCAAAAAAGTTGAATTGTTGCCACTTCCCCCGCGAACGCCGTTCCCTGCTGTGGATTGCGTTCCACCTGCTCCACCTGAACCGACAATAACGGCTAGTGGCAAACTAGGAGAAGTATTAATGCTGTCAGTTTTGTAACCACCGGCACCGCCGCCACCGCCACGATCGGAGCCACCCCCACCACCGCCAGCGATCACCAAATACTCAATCGGCAACGGAATTTTCTTGAACTGCTCAAACAGCGAGTTCGTTCGACCATCCAACCCCAGCGACGCAAACGAAACCGAGCGAACACCCATCAGGCTATCTCGCTTCCAAACAACTGAAACGTGATATCGGCACTAGACGCATACGCACGCACCACATCACCCGCACCCAACGTCGCACCGAACGTCAACAACAACGTGTCCTTCGCAGCGATAGGCGCGTCATAGATAACGAACTGCTTATCGTCATCAGCGGCGTTATTGATCTTGATACGGACCCGGAACGTCCCCGCAGCAGCGGCCTTGTTGCACACGCTCAGCGTCGAACACACCGCCTCCGTCGCAGACGGAACCGTGTAAAGAGTCGTTTCCGTTGTCGCCGCTGGCTCCAACTGGCCCAGAACCTTATAAGACGTAGCCATTACCTTAACCGCCCATCAACATGAGAACATCAACAACACTACCACCGCCAGTACCAGCAGGACCAGAAGGACCAGACGGTCCAGACGGACCCGTTGGTCCCGTAGCACCCTCAGGACCAGTAGCCCCCGTCGGGCCAGGGACAGTAGACGCCGCACCCGTCTGCCCCGTTGGACCCGCAGGGCCAGTAGCACCAGTAGGGCCGGGAACAGTCGAAGCAGCACCCTCAGGTCCAGACGGACCCGTAGGCCCCGTCGCACCCGTCGGACCCGGCACCGTCGAAGCAGCACCCGTTGCGCCCGTCGGACCAGTCGCGCCAGTAACCCCCGCAGGCCCCGACGGACCAGTCGGACCCGTCACACCAGCGGCACCCTGCGGACCCGTCGCACCAACCGGACCCGTCGGGCCAGTAGGCCCAGGCTCCGTAGACGCTGCACCCGTAGGCCCAGTCGGCCCCGTAGCACCAGTCGCACCAGCCGGACCAGACGGGCCACTAGGCCCCGTCGCCCCAGTCGGACCAGCATCACCCGTCGATCCCGTAGCCCCCGACGCACCCGTCGCACCAGTCGGGCCGACAGCCCCCGTCACACCCTGCGGACCAGTCGGTCCCGTCGCACCCGCAGGACCAGCACTACCCGCAGGCCCAACCGGACCCGTAGCACCAGTCGGGCCAATCGGCCCCGCAACCTGAGAACGACCATCCAGTTCAGACAGTTTCGCGTTAATCGCGTTATGGTCATCAATATGACCCTGATCGCCAAGATCACGATTCGGGGGAATGGTCGCCATACTTATTCCTCGTATTCGTAGAGCATCGTGTTCGTGTACTCATCCAAGTCTTCGAAGTAGGAGCCATACCCGGCTGCAACTAACTCCTGGTAATAGTTCTCTGGAACAATCCGGCGATAACCACCACGCAACACAAACACGTAATCACGCAGCGACGCATCCGTCGGGAACGTCAACTCCGACCAGTTCCCGGCAGCGTCACGAACCATCGTGACACCCTCATCCCAACCAAGCCACCACAACTTGTTCGGGCGACCAGACTTCCGCACCTTCGTGGGACCACCAGTCCACAAGCGACGCACGCAACCTCCAGAGAAAACTCAATTAACGGCAGTGGGGGCCACCCGAAACGGGCAGCCCCCACGCCAAAGCGTCATCTAGGCAATAGACGACGTGGATTCGATGCGGTACATAGCCGCTTCGCGGTAACGCGCCCAACCCTGGAGGCTGTACCAGCCGACAGGACGGAAACGCATCAACTTATCCACCACGGGGCCGATAACAACCCCAGGCTCAACAGCAGTCGCCTCAGCGAGAGCCTGCTGACCAGCCACGATAGTGCGGTACACCTTCGCAGAAGACGTACCATCGGTAGCCGAGTACGCACGCGGAGTCTCCACCACGTAAGCACCACCGTAAACGCCGGTCACGGCGTTCAGGATGTTGCCGACATTCGGGTCCGTGTACTTGCGGATGTCCTCAAAGGACAACGCGCCAGTCTCCGACCGAAGGTCATGAGCAACCTCAGGGTGCATGTAGCAGGCGTACAGCATTCCCTCACGGGGAACGACGTTACCGGCACGCAACTTCGCGACAGCCTGCCGAAGCAGGGCACCATCGAAGTCGTCACCGGTAGCGACACCGCTCGTAGCGGTGTTGCCGGTGCCCGCGTACAGAACATTCGTGCCACCGATCAAGGTCTGAACAACAACCTTGTCGATGCTGTCAGCCATGTTGTAGGCCACGATGTTCGCGATAGCCGGGTCCACATCCGAGAATGCGAACTCACCCAACTTGCGGGTGTTCAACACAGTGTTGCCGTACTCATTCAAAGTAACCGACACGGTGTTCACGTTCGACAGTGCAACCGCATCCGGGTCCACCGTCTCCGACAAGGTGCTGGTAGCAGCAGCCAAATCCTGATACAGGGAGAACACCACGGACGAACCGGGCATCGCCTGCTGCACAGGACGCTTATCCGCAAGAGAGCGGAACAACGGCTGCGAACGCAGAGCGAACTCCACGTACCGGTCATAAGCGGTCTTGACCAAACCAGCGATAGCCGACGTGCTTGTGTATGCGTTAGACATTAACGATTCACCTCCTTAGGTGAAATAGAACGGACAGAAACGAGTGAGAATCAGACCGCCTGTGGCCCCATCGCGTTACCGAACAGCAACCTGTTCAGTGCCTCCGGGGAATCCGCGTTAGCGATCAATCCAGCGAGTTGATCCGGGTCGTTTGTGAACGGTTGACCGGAAGACTGCGTTGACGCGATCCGCGACAACGCCTGCAACTCAGGGCTGTTTTGCTGCTGAGGCTGACTCTCACCAGAGTCGCTGCTGATACCGAACACGTCACCGTATTCGGACAGCCACGACTCAACCTCCTCAGCGGAAGTAGCCTCCTTCGGGATGAACGCCGCGATCTTCTCCGGCAGTCCCTTCGAGGCCAGTACGTCCTTGACGGAACGTTCACGCAGAGAACCCTGAATGGACTCCAGTTGCTCTTGCAGTTCTTTGTTCTGCTTCTGAGCAGCCTTATATGCCTTACGCAGTTCCCTCATCGCGTTCGACTCCTGCGCGTCCGCAGCGTCGTCGTCGTCCCAATCAAAATCGGACATTGTTTCTCCCAACCATTTCCATAGGTGAATCGCCACCCGCAACACCACAAGGGGAAGTGGAGTTGGCTGTGACTACCGGTCTGTTACACCGTGGGGGCCGGTCGGTCCCACTGGGA
>CAYYPL010000028.1:0-5185 GCA_964473555.1 uncultured Chitinophagales bacterium | reverse complement strand
CGCTTTCTTGCGTGTTTGAGATGCCCGCTGTCGCGTCGTGCTAGGCGGGTGTGTCCTTGCCGGTTCCACCGGCTCCTGCCGCACGTGGCGTCCTGCCACGAGCGGTTCCTCAGTACGGCAGCAGTGCCAGGTCGACGACCTCGGCCACGAGTGAGCCCTGACCGGGCTCGTGGTAGCGGACCGTGTAGCGGTCGCGGGTCTCGCCACGTTCCACCTCGAGCACGTGGCCGATGCGGATGTTGGCGTTGATGAGAAACGCAACGGTGTCGTCGGGCTCCCAGCGTCTGCGGACACCGTCGTAGGTGCCCGCAGCAGTGCGGCGTGAGCCGTAGACCTCGGTCATGCCGTCGATGGCGGCGGCGTATTCAGCAGCGTGAGCGTCCATTCGTTGTCCCTCCTCGTGGGGCGTAGTGTACCGGCGTGAGCCAGGTATTCAAGCGTTCAGTAGATTGCAATGCTCGTACAGTAGTGGCTGCTGCCGCTAGCGGTAGGTAAGCTAGCGGCTAGCGGTAGTTCGGTCAACTTGAAAGGCCTGCCGACAAGAGACGCAGCAGGACAATCAGCACTTCGATCCAGAATCGTGGGTCGCACATCGTTTGGCCCTCCCTGGCCTGGTGGTCGTGGCCCGGCGGCGAAGTTGCCGCCGGGCGGGCGGGCGGTCAGGCAAGCCCGGCCATTGCGTTGAACTGCTGAAGGGTCAGGTACAGGTCAGTGTTCGGGTCGTAGTAGCAGCCTGCCGCAGCGTCCCACTCAACCGTGTATCCGTCCCTGAGAGTCAGCTTTTCGTTGTTCATCGTTTCGTCTCCCGGTTCGTGTCTTGCGGCTCCTTGCCGCGTCATGCCCACATTCTAGCTATCGGTAGTTCGGCACGCAAGGGGTGAGCGAAAGATTTTTTGGGGCGTGTTTTCCCTGCGGAAAACTAGGCTTTTCGCCGCTTGGCCTTCTTGGCTGGCTTCCGCTTGGCGGATGGACGCTTGGCGAGATGCCGCTTGGCGTTGGCCCTGGTGGTCAAAGCGTCCTTCTGCTCTCGAGCTGAGTTGGCCGAGACAAGCCAGAGCCGCTGGCCGAGCCGCTTGCCACGCAGTCGCTCTTCCCGCAGGAGATGACGTACCCAGCCGTCCGTGCAGCCCATGAAGGCCACAGCCTCCTGGATCGTCAGGTACTCCTCGCCGTCAATGTTGTGGGACATGCCGACCATGCTCCGACTCTAATCGCTAGCGGTAGTTCGTCAAACTGTCCCGCTGTCCAACTGTTCGCCCCAGCTCGCCCAAAATCCAGCCGAGCTACCCTGGTGCCGAAGAAACGCTGTACACTACCCACGACCCCAAAAGGGGCCGATTGTGTTAGCGGACGGGGTGGCGTTGGACTGTCTGTACACCTGTGCAGGTGTGCTAGACTGCCTTCTGCTTGCTCGCATCGTCGAGGGGACGGTGCGAGCGACACTTTGGAGGGACGAACGATGAACCTCAGAGACTTGTTGAATGAGCGGATTGCGCCGCTGCGGCAGTATTCAGACCGCACCGTCGAGATGTACGGGCACACCCTCGACCGGTTTCGAGACTTCCTCGGCCACGAGCCGACGCTCGATGACCTCGAAGACCTGACAGCCGCCAAGTTTCTCAAGTGGCGAAGCATCACGCCACACGCCAAGAAGAAGTGCATCAGCCCGGCGTCCCTGGCAAAAGACTCTGCCCAGCTCAGGACACTCTGGACGTGGTGTGCCAAAAAGCGAATGAAACGCAGCGACGGCACCGAGATTGAGTTTCCCGACTACCAGCGGCCTCGCGTGCCCAAGCCCCGCCCGAAGGCGTACACGGCCGAGGAGCTGGAGCAGCTCGTGCGGTTCGCGAAACGCCGGAAAGGGCTCGTGGCCGGCAAGCCCGCCGCCTGGTACTGGATGACGAAGATCCTGGCGATGTTCCAAACGGGCGAGCGTATCGGTGCGATCCTGGCTCTGCGGTGGGGCGAGGTCGACCTCGACCGCTGCACGCTGACGTTCCTCGCAGCCACACGTAAGGGCCACAGGGAGACGATTACGCGGCCGATCACGCCAAGGCTGGCTCAGCTCATGGCTCCGCAGAAAGGCCCGCCAGACGAGCTCGTATGGGCTTGGCTCGAGGACCGCCACCTACTGAGCCTGTACGGCTCGCTCAAGGTGCTGTGCCGCTCGGCCGGCGTGCCGTACAAGAGCTTCCACGCCATCCGCAAATCGACCGCCAGCTACCTCAAACGCGGCGGTGTGTCAGCCCGGGAGCAGCTCGGGCACGCGAGCGAGGAGATGGCCGAGCTGCACTACTACGACGAAGAGATCGTCGGCAGGGCGAATCACCTCGACATCCTGCCTGACATCGAGAGCTGAGCGTCGCGGGCCGGGCAGGCCGGGAGACCGTGGGGAGGGAACCACGACCTACAACCGGCCGCCCGGCTCGGTGACTCGGGCCAGCTCCGCGAGCAGCCGCTGACGCTCGGCCAGTAGACGCATCACGTCGGCCGCCAGCGTGCCGGCGGTGCCCGTCCACGTCGGCTGGCCGGCACGACGAGCCCGGTGCTCGATGCGTGCCAGGTCGTCGCTGGTGAGCGGCTGCGGGTCAGGCATCGCCTTCCTCAAACAGGACGATTGCCAGCAGGCTATACGCTGCCAAGTCCATGAGCGTATCGCGGACACCCTCGTGCACGAGCCGGCCCGTGCGGCAGTACGTGCGGAGTCGCTGCACCTTGTCGGCAATCCGCACCATGCAGCCACGCCAGGGCTCGATGCTCACGTAGTCGGCACCGTGGCGGATGTTTGCCAGCGGATCTTCCTCCGAGCCATAGTCTCGCGACTTGCTCTTGTGCAGTGCCGCCATCTCGTCGAGCAGCTCGAGGAAGCGGCGGCTCGATGGATGCGGTGCACGATCGCGAATCGGATCGGGCTCGGGCTCGTCTGGCTCGTCGAGCACTGGGTGATCGTCATCTGCAGCCTGCCCGTAGAGCCTGGCCTCGACGGCAGCTCGCAATGCGGCGTTCTTCTCCTCCATGCTCAGCTCTGCCATCTGCCATTCGACGGTGTCGGTCTCGGTGCTCATGAGCTGCGGATCTCTCCCTTCTTGCTGATGCGGTAGTTCTCAACGTCAAACGTACCGCTCTTGTCCACCGTGACCGTGGCGAAGCCCCAGTTCCACTTGTTCATGCGTGCGTACTCTGGCGTCATGTCGCAGAGGCATCCGGTGCTCCAGCAAAACGTCTCTTTGTGCCACATATCGCTCTCAGCATGTCCGCTCGTGCGGTGGCCGTGTCCCTCAAGCACCGTGTGATGCAGCCGCAGGAACGCACCGCGTGCCTGGTTGACAGGTGACGAGATGCCCTTGCCCTTCTCATGGCCGTGCAGCACCGGCAGCTCACCCACCATGATCGGCCGCTGGTCCTCGACAAGCTCGATGCCGAGCGGCTCAAAGCCAAGCCACTGGTCGAGACCCATGCGAGGATCGTCCGAGATCTCGGGTGCGTGCTGCCAGAGCCAGTGGCCCCAACGCTCTTCGTGGTTGCCGCTTTTGAACACAAACGGGATGCCGGGAAACTCCTGCCTCAACCACTTCAGCAGTTGCCGCACAGCTTCGAGCTCGCCGCGAAAGTCCCGCTTCTTCGGGTCTTTGATCCACCTGCTGATCGTGTAGAAGTCGCACGTGTCGCCGTTGAGCACCAGGGCGTCGATGCCGATTTTCTTCAGGTGCCCGACCGCAGCCTGCAACGCCATCTCCGAGTGATACGGCACGTGGATGTCACTGAGGATGCCGACGATGCCGGTGGCGTCGAGCACGTACGGCTCCCACGGCTCGGCCTTACTCGGCGGCATGGAAAGCGTCTCGCCGGCATTGCGAGGTGCTCGCTTGGCTGCCGTCTTGCATCGGCGGCGGTGATCCTCGCCGTTGACACCGAGCTGCACGCGAATGCGGCTGCGAGCCTGCTCAAGCGTGATGGCACCGTTGGCCTCCTCGACCAGCCGCCGAGCCAGTGAGCGAGCCGGATGGTTCGGGTGCTTGCGGCACAGGTCTCGGGCCATGTCGGTGATAGGGTCTCGCATCACTCCTCCGTGAGTCGATAGCCGAGCTGCCACAGAATCGTGGCCAGTGTTGTCGCGGTCTCTGCTACGTGCTCCTCAGACGCGAATGCCTGGCAGGCATGCAGAGCCTCGTGGAGCTCCGTGTCGAGTCGGTCGAGCCCGGTCGTGCTCGAGCAGATGGACACGGTGCGTGAGCTGTAGTCGCAGAGCCCGTGCAGCTTGCGACGCTTGAGCGAGCGGTAGACCCACTGCCATGCGTGGCCAGCGATCTTGAAGCGGTAGCTAGCTCTCGCTGGCACGGCTCGACTCCCTTCGAGCGTTGGCGATGGCGCGACGCACGAGCAGTCTGCCAGCCACGTCAAGGTATGGCAGCCTGCGTGCAGCAGCTTCCTCGCGGAGCCAGCCGCAGATCTCGTCCATGTGCTCCTCGCAGCCGTCGCAGCCCCACTTGTTCATTTGGATCATGCGGGCTCGGCACTTGCACTGCTTTGAGAAAGCGAAGCCGAACAGCCCGAGGATCTTGTGAAGCTGCGTGCCTGGGCCTGTCACCGGGAAGTCGGTCTCGCCGCTGTACTTCTCGCGAAGCCGGTAGTAGTCGTCGCTCGTCATGTAGACGTGCGTGTCGTCACTCTTGGTGACGGCAGCCATCACCTCGTCGAGGTAGCCGGCTGGACGCTCGGCAGCGGCCTGGTGCAGAAGGTCAATGCGGATGCTCTTCACGGTGGCAGCTCCTCACACGTAGACCGGCAGACGCTGTCATCGCAGCACTCGTTGTCGATGTTTGCGCACACGCAACGCGGGATGGGATTTGGAAAGCCTGCCCAGCAGTCCAACACTGCTTGATTGCACTCAACACTTGTTGCGTATGGCCCGTTTTGACCAGCAGGGCATCCGCTCGACCCTCCTCCGGTAAAGTAATACCCGTCAACGCAGCAGTCGTCGTCGAGCACGCATCCGCAACAAACGCACTTGGCCATGTATCACCCTGGAGTCGTTGCCGTTGAGCACGTCGCGAACGGGTATGTGAGCTGCAAGAACTTCTGCGTCGCTGTGACAAGCGTCCGATAGATCTCGCAGTTGGCCGTATTCAACTCGACTTGGATGTCGATGATGCGAGTCGTGCATACCTCCTGCATCTCCCACGAG
>CAYYPL010000027.1:3416-5328 GCA_964473555.1 uncultured Chitinophagales bacterium | reverse complement strand
GTCGAGGATTCGCCAGACATCTGAGACGAACTGGCTGTCTACTTCTTTACTGGTATCGGCTTGACTGTCAACGTCCCAGCCTTGTAGTCGATCGATAAGACTATCATCCCCGTAGCCATCAACAATTCTGCTACTTCCAACAACTCCTTCTTGGTTGTCATACATCAGACTCCTCCTAATAGTTTCTTTGTCTCGTCCTCACCATTGGCAAGGTAATACTCGTTGATGTCCATACCTGGTGGTAGTGTAACAATCGATCCGTTATTTAGATCGGATTGGACACGCTTACTAAACTCTTGTCCTGGGTTCGTACCATCTTCTTTGACGTCGTTATCTCCGACAATGTAGACGGTCTCGTAACCCGTGAATAACTTTGGGAAGTGTGGCTTCCACGCTGTGACACCTGGGACACCCACTGCTGGGATCCCGAGAACTCCTGAGACAACAACCGCATCCAGTTCCCCTTCACATATAACGATACGTGAAGACAAAGTGAGTACGTCAGCGACGTTATAGAGGTGCTGCTTCTGTCCTGTTGGTTGCCCGTACTTCGGCTTGCCGTCGTCCAAACGACGGAACTTGACTGAGACACACGCACCCAGCGCTGTAAGATACGGAATGGATAGCCAACCTTGGTGCTCTTCGTGGCCGTTGATCGGATCGACGACTGTTCCCAACTCGAATCTCTTGGCAACATCTTTAGATATCCCACGTCCTGCGAGGTACGCTTCTGCCTCTTCGCTTAGACCCTGACTGTAATGTGTGACCGCCTCTAGTAGCGATCTCGATTGCTCGCTCTGCTGCATCTTTATACTCCAACTGTTCCATCTCCATTATGATATTGACTCCTGTTCCACCCTTCCCGCAGGTGTGGCAATAGTAGAGATTGTCATAGGTATTCATCACCGCTGACCTTCTGCTATCGCTGTGCATACAGCACTTGACATTGGCATTACGCCCTTGCCTTACCTCACCACCATAGAACTCGACGACGAGGGTTATGGGGATTGAGTTCGCATCAGTGGAACGGCCTCGCCTTTTCGGACGAACCACCCTGTCCCAACCTTGTGCTGACATTCGCATCCCTTACACTTCTTGTGATTCCTGTACGCCTTCGTCTTCTGGTTCTGACTGTTCAGATCCGCTGCTGTCCTGCACTCCTGACAAATCATCTTGATTCTCCTCTGGCTTGTTGATCTCTGATGTGGTGATGACACCTTCAGGAACTGGCATTGTTCAACCAACTTTCTAAGTCTTGAATCACCCAGGCTTTGTTGACTGGATGATTACGTCTCTTCACTATGACGAAGGCTGGTGGACTCTGCTCTAAGCCACGAGCCTTCGCATAGTTTTCTGCTTCTACCTGCGCTTCGCTCCAGAAGGCAGGGAGATCTATCTTCTTCCTATTCTTCAACTCTAAAATGTACGTCTGACCTGCGATAATGGCAACGAGGTCACCCTCGTCCTTGCTCCCAGCCTTGGCTAACCGCTCAACGAAATGGCCTACGGATCGTAGGAACTTGGCTACATCCACCTCAAACTTAGCGCCCTTAGCCTTGTTGTATTGGGTGCTAGGCATCTCGCACCGCCAGCACAACCTGAGACCAGCCAGCAACTAACTGCTTACCTAGAATCCTGTAACCTCCTTGTGTGATGAGCGCATCATACCCTGCACTATCCCACGCCCAGAGATGAAACTCGTAGTGGTTGACATCATTCTCATTGTAAGGACTGCTCGCTATCAAGTACTTCGATGGCAGTTCTCTGACCACTTTATGTGGGTCGATCATATGCTCTAAGGTCTCTGTCATAATGGCGATGTCGCCATACTCAATGTCGTCAGAGTTGAAGTCGGTGTAGCGCACGTCTACCCCACGCACATTCCTGCCATACTCCACATTGGTAGGCATCA
>CAYYPL010000027.1:0-3316 GCA_964473555.1 uncultured Chitinophagales bacterium | reverse complement strand
TAGCGCACGTCTACCCCACGCACATTCCTGCCATACTCCACATTGGTAGGCATCAAGTCATACCCCCACGATTTAATACCGATATCTTTGATGAGATAGAGCAGACCACCATCACCGCAACCTAAGTCGACAGCGCTCTCTGCGCCAAGGAAGACTGCTTGCTTGACGAACTGTGCTGCAACCTGAAGTCTTTGGTTATGTCCTTCTTGCTCTAGGTGATGAGCCGCTTCGCGGTCCTCATACCACCTTGCAGTGGTGAACTCAGACGCATCTCCGTCAAAGAGTTTCCATTCCATCAGCGTTGCCTCTTCATTGCTCTCTCGATACCTTCTTCCAAGGTGATCTTCGGTACGTAGAACTCCCACATCTTGGTCGCATCAGCGACCCTGTGCATACAGCCGACAGGCTTATCAGGTCTGGTCACAATCTCTGGGTTGTACCCAGCGTAGTAGGTCACCATCTCTGCTAGTTGTAGGAAGGATGTCTCTCTTCCCCACCCTAGATTGATAGGTCCATAGATACCTTCACGCACCGCCTTCATCACAGCCTCAACGATGTCGTGGATATGGATGAAGTCTCTGGTCTGTGTCCCTGGACCCCATACTTCAAAGGGATTCTCTTTGTTCCTTGCTCGTTCAATGTACATCGGGAACGGGTAGGACAAGTCTTGATCTGTGCCATACCCTGAGAACGGTCTGAAGATATGCACATTCTCTACGAATGATGCAAGGTATTCTCCTACCATCTTCGACCAGCCGTAGGTCATATCAGGTTTGGAACTGAAGTCAGCCATATCCTCACGCAGTTTGCGCTGGTTACCTTCGACCTGATAGTAGGTAGGATACGCAGCACTGCTAGAGAAGTAGACAATCTTCTTCGGCTTAGTTCTCATACACCACTGGAAGAACTCTGCATCAATGCTGAAGTTGTCAGCCACTGCAAGTGGCCTGCCTTCAATCGTCTCTCTACCACCAACAATCGCAGCCAGATGGATGACGAGATCAAACGTTTCTTCTGACTTCTTGAAGAAGGTACGGCAGTCGTAGCCGTCTTTGATATCAATACCTAGTACGTCAGACCCAAAGAGAACGTAGAGATACTCATAGAAGTACCTACCTACGAATCCTTTGTCTCCTGTGATGAGGACTTTCATACCACTACCTCTTTGATAAGTTTCTCTAGGTCACCTTTGAGATCGTTCTTGACGTACTCAATGTAGGTCTCTTGGTCTACCTTGTACATCTCACTGCTGTTGACCTCAGCGTACTGCTCGTCCTTGACGGACTTGCCAGCAGCGAAGTGCATATGCTCAACGACTACCTCTGGTACATAGTCAATGCAGGCAAGAGCCTGCCCTATGCTCATCCAGAAGTTATCCATATAGAGATGGATCAACTTAGGTGGAGCCATAAACCCCAGCGTCCTGATGATATTGGTACTCATCATCACCGCTGTTGCTAGGTTCTTGCCTTGAAACTTGTCATCTCCATACGCGAGGCCATAGCCTCGTGCCTTGATTGGTTCGTACAACTTCTCATCCCAGCATTTGGTTCTCACCATATGGTCATCGCCTAAGAAGTAGATGGTCTCGTACTTGTCGGCATACTTTGTAGCCACAAGGTTGAGTGTGCCATTCATACGAAGCCTTGGGTTGACCTCATAGATCACATCATCAATGCGTGGGTACATATCACTCTGGTCGTCGTCGATAGCGACGCAGAGGTCTGAGATAACGGAGTTATCTTTGAGTAGTTCAATCGCTTCCGCGACCTTCTCTGGCCTGCCACGTGATGGCAGGATGACGAGGTTAGAAATCATCGGGATCCTTCGTGTAGTTGGCTTGGTTGTAGGCAAAGACAGCATCACGCCTGACTGCTCTGCCCATAGCATCAGCGTCGTGTATCTGGCAGGTCGAGAAGTTCACCATCAATGACCCGAAATCAGAGCCATCAGCAACGTGCTTACCAAACCTGTTCTTGACGGCAGCGACCCGTAAGACGGATGTAATAGGGTCATAACCCAACGTCAAGATCATTGACGGAAGTTGTGAGACCTTGCCGTGAATAGCCTTGCGTGGTGATGGCTTGGTCGGTGAGCCATACTCACTTGCTTCTGAGACGTGGTGCAAGACCAGCACACAGGCATCAGTTTTGCGACCCATATCGTGGAGTTCTGCCATAATAGAACGAAGCGCAGCCCACTCATTCTCTGAGTCGGTGACCACGTTCATTAAGTTATCTATCACGATCAACTCTGGCATCACACCATAGAGTTCGACATAGGCCTTGATCTCCAACTCCATATCATCAAGGGTCGGTGATGAATCAAAGACCCATTCGATGTTGGTGACCTTGGCTAACTCCTCATCGTAGTAACGAGGGTTCTTCTGTAGGTTCTGCTCTACTACATTCTGAGCGTGTTGACTAATCGCTGCCGCTACTCGCATCGTGACGGTAGATGCGTCAGTATCTGCCGAGAAGAATAAAGTTCTGACACCAGCCTTGATCGCGTAGATCAAGGCCAGCATCGACTTTCCAGCGTTAGGTGCTGCTGCAATCATACAGACTTGACCGCGACGAAACTTAATATCGAACGCAGTCAGAGTCTTCCAGACTTCAGGCAAAGGTGTTGCGCTACTTGCGCTACTACTCCAGGCTCTGGCGAGATTGAGCATTACCTAGCCACTCCTCAATACTTGGTATATCTACAATAATGTTTCTTTTACGACGGATGTGGCGCCTATCATTACCTGATAAGCCTCCCCATATCCCGTGTCTTTCGTGCTTGATTCCCCATTCCGCACATTCAGTTTTGTGGGAACACTGGTTGCAGATAGATTTGGCAGCATCAACGTTGCCTCCTTTATCTGGAAACCAGAGTTCCCCATCGACTTGAGCGCACAGAGGGTTCTCGAACTCCCTCGGTGTGCGCATCGCTTAGATCCAAATAGTCTTGGCTCGGAACTCCTGTGCGATCTTCGGGCCAGTCCAGCGTGGGCCTGCTGCTGGGTCATACCAACCCTTGTATGGTTTGCCAGTCTTCTCAGAGATGCCCTCTTTCAAGACCATCTTTCCGTTAGCGCAGTCTGGCGCTGTTGCTATCCCATAGACCCACGTGTTGCCGTAGCGGTCTGGGACCCTTTCCCCTTCGCCCGTCGGCGCTGGGGCAGAACCATTACTTGCAGGCGCTCCCGATCCACCACCTGAAAAGGATGAAGTTCTAACAGAGTTTCCCAAAGATTGACTCACACCTTGAATCAACGGTGCAGTATCTTGGACAGTAGTAAGCAGGGACTCCAGTTCACCTGCGTTATCAG
>CAYYPL010000026.1:0-5970 GCA_964473555.1 uncultured Chitinophagales bacterium | reverse complement strand
CGACCGGCGCACAGGGCCCCACGGGCGCAACCGGCCCCACGGGTGCCGACTCCACGGTCGCAGGCCCCACCGGGGCCACAGGCCCCACGGGTGCGACCGGCTCCACGGGCAGCACGGGCGCTCAGGGCGCGACCGGAGCGACTGGAGCGACCGGCTCGCAGGGCGTCCAGGGCGCAACCGGCGAGACCGGAGCGACCGGGCCGACCGGCAGCACGGGCGCTCAGGGCCCCACGGGTCCGCAGGGCGACGCAGGCGCAGCAGGCGCGACAGGGGCCACCGGCTCCGCAGGCGCGACCGGCGCAACCGGCCCCGCAGGGCCTACGGGCGCGACTGGCGCTGATTCCACCGTCGCAGGCCCCACGGGTGCCACAGGCGCGACGGGCTCCGCAGGCGAGACCGGCGCGACGGGTGCCACCGGGGCGGACTCCACGGTGCCCGGACCCACCGGGGCCACGGGTGCCACGGGCGCGAACGGCGCAACGGGCGCAACGGGTGACACCGGCCCGCAGGGACCAACCGGCAGCGCCGGAGCCACGGGTGCCACGGGTGCCACGGGGGCGACGGGTGCTGACTCAACGGTCCCCGGGCCAACGGGCGCGACCGGACCCACCGGGCAGAACGGCGCAACCGGACCTACCGGGCCGAGCGGACCTACCGGCGACACCGGAGCCGCAGGGGCCACGGGCGCGACAGGCGCGACCGGGGCGACTGGCCCCACCGGCCCGACCGGAGACTCCAGCGGCGGCGGGATGACCCTCGTCGACTCCCAAACCTTCACCGGCTCGACCACCTACACGCTCCCCACCGGCTCCCTGCTGGTAGTCGTGGAGTGCATCGGCGCGGGAGGCGGTGGCGGCAGCGGAGCCCGTTCCGCACTTGGGGCACGGGCGAGCGGGGGTAGCGGAGGCTACGGCGGCAGCGTGTTTCGGGAATCAGTAACCGCTGCGGAGCTCGGAGGGGCCGGAGCGTCGCTGACCGTCACAGTCGGGTCGGGTGGTACTGGCGCTGCCGCAAGGACAAGCGGAACGGGTGCCGGAACGGGTGGCAACCCCGGCGGCGTGAGCGCGTTCGGATCATTGTCGTGGCCGGGTTCCCGTGGGGGCGGACAAGGTGCAGCATCGGCAAGCGGTGGCGCGTCTGGGGCTCTTTCGCTGGTGTGGGCAGGTCAAGCGACGACAGTAGGAGCGGTCCCCTCACCACCCGGTGCGGCAGGTTTCGGCATAGATGGGCTAGGCGCTGGGCAGGCTGGCTCTTATGGATTCCGGTCGTCAGGCGGCGGCGGTGGCGGCGGCGGCGGAGTCGCGGCAACCTCAAACGCCACAACAGGCGGCGGAGCAGGCGGAGCGACGAGTACCGATGCCTCCGTCGTGTGGTCACATGCAGCAAGCACGGCATCCTCCTCTATCACCACAGGCGGCGGCGGCGCTGCTGGGGGGGCGGGCGCGGGTGGCAGTAACGGCTCTACCGCGGGCCATGCCGGTGGGGGTGGCGGCGGGAATACAGCGGCGAACGCTGGCGCTGGCGGCAACGGAGCAAACCCAGGCGGCGGCGGTGGCGGCGGCGGCGGAGTCAATGGGACCGCCAACTCAGGCGCAGGCGGCAACGGCGGCAACGCCCAAATCAAGGTCTGGGTGTACGGATGAGCGACCTCTACCTGATCGTCCGCGACTCAGACGGCCTCGTGCTGAACGCAATCCGCTGGGACGGAACCTCCCCCTACGACCCCGGCGAGGGCTGCACGCTTCACCCGTGGGACGAGGATGCCCGCCCGTGGGTGGGCTGGACCCGCAACCCTGACGGCACCTGGACGGCTCCCCCGGAGCCTGAGGAGCAGTCGTGAAGGTCGCCGTGTACGCCATCGCGCTCAACGAGGAGCGCCACGTCGAGCGGTGGGCCGCGTCCTGCGCCGATGCCGACGTGCGCGTGATCCTCGACACCGGCTCAACCGACCGGACCGTCGAGCTCGCCCGCGCGGCCGGCGTCACCGTCCATGAGGCGGTGGTCTCCCCGTGGCGCTTCGACACCGCGCGGAACATGGCGCTCGCGCTCATCCCCGAGGACGTCGACTACTGCGTCACGCTTGACCTGGACGAGGTTCTCCACCCCGGCTGGCGCGAGGCGCTGGAGCAGATGCCCGCCGAGGTCACCCGCCCGCGCTTTCGCTACATCTTCCAGCGCGACGCCGCAGGCCGCGAGACCTTCACCTTCCGCGGCCACTCCTGCCACGCCCGCCACGGCTACGAGTGGCGAGGCGCGATCCACGAGTCGGTCTGCGCGACCGGCCCCGAGGTCGCCGCCCTGTGCGAGTTCACCGTCGAGCACCTGCCCGACCCCGGCAAGAGCCGCGAGCAGTACCTCCCGCTGCTGGAGCGGGCGTGCGATGAGAACCCCGACGACCCGCGCCTCACGTTCTACCTCGGCCGCGAGCTCATGTACCGCGGCCGCGGCGAGGACGCCGAGAGGGTGCTGCGCCGTCGCGTGGCGATGAACGACGACCACCGGGGCGAGCGGTCCTCGGCCATGCGCTACCTCGCCGCGCTGGTGCCGGCCGAGGCCGAGGCGTGGCTCCTTCGCGCCTGCGCCGAGATTCCGTGGGCCCGTGAGCCGTGGGCCGACCTCGCGCTGCACTACTACCGCGCCGAGTCGTGGGAGCCGTGCCTCGCAACCGCCGCCCGCACGCTCTCGATCACCGAGCGCCCCGAGGGCTGGTTCTGCGAGCCCTACGCCTGGGGAGCTCTGCCGGATGACCTCATGGCCCTCTCATGCCACCGGCTCGGCCTCCACGAGCGCGCGATCCACCACGGCGAGAACGCCGCAGAGATTGACCCCGACGACCCGCGGCTCGCCGAGAACCTCACCTACTACCGCGACGCCGCAGGAGTGGCCGCATGAGCATCTACGCAGTCGGCGGAGCGACGATCGAGGCGACCCTCTTCGCGCTGGAGACCGGCAAGGTCGGCACCTACCGGGTATCCATCCTCGACACGCCCGGGAGTTCCTACTCACTCAACCCGACGACCTCCGGGATCGTGGAGGAGCCTGCCGGGTCCGGGCTCTACTCATGGTCCGGGACTGCTCCGACCACCGTGGGGCAATACTCGGTCGTCTGGGACGAAGGCACGACCTCGCAGATTCTCGCGACCGAGGACCTCATCATCACGTCCACCGGCACGCAGCCGGTTCCGAGCGCGGGGAACAACCTCACCACCCGCGCCGCGGTGCAGGCTTTCCTGGAGAGCACCGACTCCTCGCGGAATGATGCGATCGACGCCGCCATCGTGAACGCCTCGGCCGCGATCACCCGCTACTGCGCGCGGGAGTTCGTCCCGACCGCCTCGGCGACCCGGACCTTCTCGGTGGTGCCGGTGGAGACCGCCGGGCCCCTCGGCCCGTACCGCGTGGACCTCGCGCCGTATGACCTGCGGACCATCACGACCGCCCACCTTCACTACGGGACGCCCGAGCAGGTCACGATGACCGCCGCCGACTACCTGCTCCGCCCGGAGAACTCCACCGCCGGCACCTACACCGAGCTCCTCATCCGTAAGGCCGTGAGCGTCAAGACCGGCGACCGCTTCTCCAACTTCGGCACGGCCGAGCTTCGGATCGCGGGGGCGTGGGGATTCGGGACGATCCCGGCCGACGTCTCCTACGCATGCATCCTCACCGTGGCCGGGTGGCTTCGCCGTGACGTCCCGGCGCTGGAGGCGGGCCTTGACGACCCGCGCATGATGCTGCCCGATCAGCCGATGGGCCGGCGCATCCCGGGAGCGGCGCTCGCGCTTCTCAACCCCTACCGGCGGACCCCGGTCTAGTGGCGACCTCCGCGCTGCCCGCCCTGAAGGCGGGCCTAAAGACGCTCCTCCAGGCCGAGCCGGGCCTCTCCGGGGTGCTGGTTTCCTACGGGTGGCCGAAGGACCCGCGCCGCGAGCTGATCGTGCTCGGCGACGCCGAGGTCGAGCAGGCATACCGCGGCATCGGCGCGGCCATTCAGTCACCGGCTCCTGCCAAGCGCGAGGAGATCGACCTGACCGTGATGGTCTCGGTCGTGGGCGAGACCACCGCGCAGCAGGCCACCACCGAGCGGAGCCTCACGCTCCTCGGTCACATCGAGACCGCGCTTCGCACCGACCCCCAGGTCGGCGGCGCGGTCGAGGTCGCGAGCCTCACCCGTTACCGGGTCGAGGAACTCGTGAACGACACCGCGCGAGAGGCGCGGACCATCGCCGTCGTATCCGCGACGGCCTACATCTGACGGAAGGAAGGAACGGACCGTGAACATCGTCTACCAGGGCGAGCACTCGGGAGTTTCGGTCGCCGTGGACGGTTCGACCTACTCCTTCGAGCGTGACGTCCCGAACGACGTCCCCTCCTCGGTCGGGCGGAAGCTCGTCGAGGGGAACCCGACCATCTGGCGCACCGACGAGGCCCCGGCCCCGAAGGACAAGAAGGCCGACAAGCCCGCGCCCGACAAGAAGGAGGGCTAAATGCCCGTTACCAGCATCGCCTCGGGCCTCGGTTCCTCCGTGGGCTACGGCGTCGAGACCTCGGCCTTCGGTACGGCGGCCACGCCGACCAACTGGATGCCCGTCACGTCCCAGAGCCTCTCTCTGGACGTCGAGCACATCATGAGCGACGGCCTCGTCGCCGGGCGCGCATCGCGTCAGGTGCAGCGGCAGGTCGTGAACCGTAAGGGAGCGTCGGGCTCTGTCGAGTTCGACGCCCTCGCGAACGGGATGGGGCTCCTGCTCCGTCACATGGTCGGCGACGAACGTGCCTACGCCACCACCAAGAGCACCGTGACGACAGGCGTCTACTCCTACTCCTTCCGCCCCGGCACGCTCCCGACCTCCTCGTCGATGACGTGGCAGCTCGGGATCGCCGACCGTGGCGGCACCGTGCGGACCGGCAACGTGACCGGCGGGGTCATCCCGGAGTGGGAGGTCTCGAACGAGATCGACGGGCTCCTGACCACGAGCCTCACCATCGCCGGCCGTGACTGGGTGCCGAGCGCCTCGGATATCACGGCGGTTTCCTACCCGACCGGGACGGAGCTCTTCAGCTTCGCCGGCGGCGCGGCGACCGTGGACGCGGTGGCGACCGAGGTCACCTCGATCAGCCTCTCGTGCAATCACGGGTTGGACCTGGAGCGGTACAAGATCGCGAGCAGCACGCTTCGCAATCAGCCGATCCAGAACGCTATGCGCGAGATCACCGGCACCTTCGAGATGGAGTTCGGTGCGGGCCCCGGCACCTGGGCGACCGACTCCCTGCTCGACAAGTACCGCGCCGGGACGGTCGTCGCTCTCACCGCGACGTGGACCGGGAGCACCGCCATCTCTGGCACCTACTACCCCTCGATCAGCTTCTCCATCCCGAAGGCCCTCATCACGTCGGCGACGCCGACCGTGGAAGGCCCCGACGTGGTGATGCAGACGGTGGAGTTCACGGCTCTGGAGGACAACGCGAACAGCGTCGAGCCGCTCACCGTGACCTACGTCTCGTCGGAGAACCTCAGCTAGTCATGGCTCGGGGGATGACGATCCGGGTCGAGGGCCTCGACGCCCTGATCCGGGACCTCAACCGGATCGACCGGGAGCTCGGGCGCGATGTTCAGCGCGAGCTCCAGGACGCGGCCCGGATCGTCTCCGATGAGGGAAAGCGTCAGGTCCGCATGATGGGCCTGAAGGAACCGACCGGGAACATGGCGCGGAGCATCCGGCCGCGCGTGGTCAGGCGGTCGACCGCGATCGTGGAGGCCCGGCGGAGTTACTTCCGGCGGTACTACTACCCGATGATCTACCACTTCGGGTCGTGGGGGACTAGCCCGCGCAGGACGGCGGTCCCCTTCCTTTACATCGCCCTGGAGCGAAAGCAGGCCGAGGTCGTGCGTCGGCTCGACGAGATGCTCGGGCGTCTCGTGGACGGCGGCCTCGGGGGGCGCTCAGGGCTCTAAGGCAGGAGGCGGAA
>CAYYPL010000025.1:0-6126 GCA_964473555.1 uncultured Chitinophagales bacterium | reverse complement strand
GCCCGCTTGCCATGGACCACAGCACCACACGCCTGGCACTGATAGTTGTCCCGCAGGAGCACCTCACGCCTAGCGGCCTTCCACCCCTGCGAGCAGTAGCCACGCTGGTGGGCGTTTGGCCTGACCACGTCTGGCCCTCGAGCCCGTGGGCGTCGATTGATCCAAGGCGGCCGGAACGTGGGGATGCGGTCGGGCATTAGCCCTTGGCCATGACTGTGGCAGTGATGCCATTGGCTGCGGTGTTGTTCAGCACCAGCTTGATGAACGGTGCGGCGAACACCTCGTCGGGCAGCGTGTAGGACGCCGCAGACGCACCAGAGAGCGTGACCTTGACTGCCGTGCCGTCCTTGTCCTTAAGGGTGCGAAACACCGCGCCGCTCGCAGCTGCGACATGCACGGCCAACTCGGTGGCGTTGGTGTTATGGGTGCCGAGAGACACCATGCCGCCTGCCATGTCGCCAAGGACGATGGTGCTGGTCGTGCCCGTAGCGGCGTCCAGGGTGACATCAAAGGTCTTGTTCTTGCGGCGGATCTTCGACTCGGACATGAATCATCCTCCTTGAGCGGCCCGGCTGATTGCCGATGCGTGGCCTCGTTACCAGCCTACCCGCAGGGGTTGGGTACGGGCTGGGTTTCTGCCTGCACCTTGGCGAGCTCGTGCTCGAGCTCCTCGATCCGGTCTGCCGCCTTGGCGAGGGCCTCGCGCTGCTGGCCCTGTGTCCGCTCGGCTGCGGCGAGGCGGTCTACCAGGTCGGTGCCGAGGTGGTATCCCGAGAGCAGCCGCAGGTGGTTGACGAGTTCGAGGGTGGTCACGCTACAGAACCAAGAGCGTCACTGGGCTGGCGGCTCGGGCATCGGCATCCAGTGGGTCGCTCTGTGTTCCGGTGCCGTCATGTCTGTAATGCCTAACTCGCAAATCCGCATTTCTCTTGTTCCGGTCGGCCCGTCGTCGATGCAGATTCCGATTCGCACCATGCGTCCGTAGTCCCAGCCGCAGTCGCCGTTGTAGTAGAGGACTCGCTCGCCCTCTTCGGGCAGTCGCTCGCTCACCGGAATCCACTGCTGGCTCATGCCCGTGAGTCTACGCGCGGGGCAAAATCACGCCAGCCGTTTTTCGGCGCGGCAATCTACTGTGGGTAGAGCGTCAGACGGGCGACGTATCGACAGCCCGCAGGCCGGCGGCTGCAAGGCTTTCGTCGTAGCCCCATGGCTGGCCGGCGGCTGCCGTCACGTTGCTGGCCGTGAGCCGGCCATCTACGTCATGCCGCCAGAACTGGACGCCAGGGATCGACGGCAGGGCGGATGCCATAGCCTCCACCATCGCATCGGTGGCCGAGGTGTAGAGCCCCCAGTGTGTGGCCGGCTGCGAGCCGCTGGCAGACAGCGGCGATCCGAACGCATCTCCGTCGTAGTCCGGGCCTGTGGAGTTGATCAGCCGTGCGGCCTGCTCGGCGGTCGCCTTGGACGCTGCCGGAACGATGATGACGACTCGCCAGTTCCACATCATGCCACCGTGATATTCCATTTCTTGCCGAGCCAGCGAGCAACGGTGTTCATTTCGGAATCGCTCACAGAGCGACTGAAAACCAGCACCTCGGCGATGCGGTCACGCCATCGCGTGCCAAACGACGGCAGGCCCTCGCCAATGCCGTAGCGTGTGAACTCCTTGTTGAGAGTGTGTGAGTAAGTCGCGGCCGAGCCGTTGTTGATTCGATTTTGAATCTGCGCCCCAGTATGGCGACTACAGGCCAAAAACCATGTGTCGTATGTGATCGACACGGCCGCGCGGTCGCCAGTGCTGGCGTATGACGAGATCGCCTCGTTACTGATGTCGCGCTCTAGGGGAATGAAATGCCCTGTTGTGCCGAAGTCGTTTCCAGCATCGCTCTGGCTAAATAAGCGACCGCGCTGCGCCGCAGCCGATGTCATTCTGGCAACCGCAAATACCGTTTGTTCCGTGAACGTCTTGGTGAACGTGCTAACCATTGAATCGCCGCCGTCAAAGCCGGCAACGCCACGGCCGTTCTGGGCCGCTGCCAGATAGGTCGGCGCAGTACTGTCCGCGCCAGACTGGATCATCGCTGCACCTTGGCCGCTCTTGTCAGCGGCGTACTTGATCGGGCCGTTGTTCGACACCGTGCCGGGTCCGGTCGATGTCGGGCCGAGCGTGGCGGCGTCCGAGAAATCCCACCACGCAACAAGACCGGCGATCCTGCGCGGGTCGAACCCGGTCGGCGTCGGCCGTAAGAGCCTCGGATTCATCGCCATTTGAATGTCGCTCTAGTGGGGATGTTGGGCCGGAAGGTCAGTTCTTTCCGGGCACGATATCGCTCGTGTCAACCGTGGCACGCACCGGCATCGGCCTGCCGGACTGTATCGCAATCAGCAGCCGCGTCTGCTCGTTGACGGCCTGGGCGATCTCGCGCTGCGTCTCGCGGACCTCCTTGAGCGTCAGCCGGTGCTCCTCAAGCAAGGGCATCAGCAGATCCTGGCGGATGAAGAACGCCAGCCCGAGCGCGACGAGGGTCGGGAAACCCCAACGCTCCATGATGCCGATCAGTGTCGTACGTGCTTCGTCAGTCACTTTGCCGCCTCCTGCTGCCAGACCAGCATGCTCACCCTGTTGCTGCGCCGCTCGAGCCACCACTTCAGAACCGCCTGAATCACGGCGGACGCCACTGCCGACAGCAAGAACGCCCAGATCATGCCGTACTCGCGTTCACCGTAGCCGCCGACAGCCTGGTGCATCCGCTTGACGGCCACCAGAGTCCCATCGGCCACCACCCGCAGCTCGGCGTCGCTTTGGGCCGCCTTGTAGTACTCGCTCTGCCAGTTCTCGATTGTCAGCTGCGTGAGCAGGTCCACCTGCTCGCGGCCCACGAGCCACTTGCGTGGGCCGAGCCGACGCCAGACGTGCTCCTTGAGATCCGTTGGGGTCATTTCACCCTCCCGGTGCCGCCACAGGCACCACACTGGACCACGACCCTGCCATCCGTTGGGAGCTTGCCGGTGCCGTTGCAGGGCTGGCACTTGTCGCCCGGCTTGGGCTTGTCATCGCCTGGCGTGGCGTCGGGGGCGGCCCGCAGCTGCACGATCCCACGGGCGAGCTCGCAGGCCAGGTCGGCCGAAATGGTCGGATCATTCGGCAGCGTGGCGACGCAGCCGGCCAGGGCGACCATGAGCACGATCACGAATCTCACAGCACGTCCCCCGTCCAGTCAGGCAGTTGCGTCGGCTGAAAGCCCGAGTAGCCGGCGTAGACGTAGCTGTCACGGCCAGAAAGCATCTTGGTGCAGGTCTCGGCGTCGATCCAAAACGAGCAATTCCGCACCACCGCCGGCATGGTCTCCGGGTAGTGCTTGCCGACAGTGTTGCTGTCACCCCATGAGTTGCAGCAAAGCAGGCCCGGCCGCTTGCCCCACCTCAAACCACAAAGGCACATAGCGTGCCACCACACGCCGCCGGGCCGGCAGAACCCGTCTTCGTCCCGGCTCATGCTGAAGCCCTGCCCCGAGCACACCACAACCGGGTAGCCGTTTTGGATCGCCGCCGCTGCCTGCTCGAAGTTCACGGCCAGCGTGGTCTCTGAGCATCGCCGCTGCTTGGCGAACGGCTCGAGCTTGTCGGGCACGCCGTTGCGGCCCCACTCACGATCCCGGCTTTGCTTGTCGGCCTCGGGTATGATCGTGCCGCCGTAGTCGATGCCGTAGTGCAAGGAACCGAAGTCGCGGATGCTCTTGGCAGCGTGGAAGCCCGTGGACCCGTCGCCGCCGTTGTTGACCCGCAGCCCCCGGGCCTCGACCCGAGAGAACCCGTACAGGCTCGCCTCGACGGTCCGCCCGCGAACCACCTCGGGCTCTTGGCGGTGCACGATGTCGCAGGCGGCCACGAAGTCCACCGCAAGGGCCGCGCCCCAGCCGACGCAGCTGCCAACGTTTCCCTGGGAGCCACGCCGCCAGCCGGGCAGGCACCGCAGCAGGGCCGGGTAGAGCATCACCTCACGCTTTTCGTCAGCGTGGAAGCCGGGGGCCGCTGACGCCAGTGTCGGGTGCGGCAGGGTCGCCACGAAGGCGTCAGCCCCAATCGGGTCCGGCTCGTACCCGAATCCGTGCGGCTCGGCCATGCGTCACCTCGTGCCGGCCCAGGCGATCGCTTTGGCCACCTCGGCGTAGGAGGCCCGTACGTGCGGCGTGACGGGCACCGAGTCGAGCCCCAGTGCCGACCGCATCGCGGCCTCGACACCTTCCCTGAGCCCCGCCACGCTGCCAGGGGGCACATCCCCGAGCCGCCGCCACGCCACGTCCAGGGCGATGGTCGTGAACAGCCGCAGGCTGGCGGTGTCGGGGAACACGGCCACGGTCGTGGCCCCCTCGGCCTCGACGATCAGGGCGGCCTTCGACCAGGTCGCTGCCCACAGGGCACGCTTGTCGGCCGGCAGGCCGGCGAGGGCTTGGGCCACGGGCTCCACGAGCCCAAGCATCTCGTCCGACGGCGTCGGCACCACGACGGCTGGCACGTTGAGCACTCCGGGGATCTGTGGCAGCGGGATCGTCCCCCACGAGGCGGCCACGATCAGCCCGGCGGCGGCGAGCCTGCCGAGGCCGGCGGCACGGGCTTTGGCCCACTCGGATGCCTTTTTGAGAGCATCAGCCACCAGACCGCGATAGGGCGCGGCCAGGATCGCCAGGGCGACGATGACTGCGAGGGAGCGTAGGAGTGCATCGGTCGGCATCACTTCACGCCCGCGAGGCCCAGCAGGAACCGAACCAGGGCCTCACCTTGGGCCGTCTTGGCAACGTCAGCCACGTGCCGCACCAGCTGGTCGTCCAGGCCGGAGTCAGTCTTGGCCGCCAGCCACTCAAGGGCCTCGGCCACGATCAGCGATTTTGCGTAGGGGTCCGTGGCGGCCACGAACCGCTGCCCGTAGGTCACCAGCGGATGCCACGTCTGCAGCAGCCGCAGGGCCTGCCAGACGGTGAGGGCGTTGCCGTACTGCTGCTGCTCGGCAGCGGTCATCTCGTACTGTGGCATTAGGTGCGTCCTCCGTGACGTGATCTTGCCTCGGCTGTAGCGGCCGTCGCTGTGGCAGATGCCGGCCGTGTGGCTGGCGATCTCCACCCGGATGCGGTTGCCCTTCCGGTCGTATGCAAAACCGGCCATGCTGCCCTCCGTGGCAACACCACCTAGCCTACGCCTTGAGCGGCGCGGCCTGAGAGGTTTCCCGCATCACCACACGCTCGAGCATGCGTGACTTGTTTTCCATGCCCACCGTCCAGTTGGCATGCCACGCCAGGCACGTCTCGGGAACGTCGAACGGCTCGCCGGACCACGGCGGCACTGGCTTGCCGTTGACCGTGGCCCAGTTGCAGAACCGGTCGGCCGGCAACACCTTCGCGGTGATCGGAAACTCGCCATTACGCTGCTGGCACTGCATCCGCATGTGGGCGATCACGTCCTGGTCAGGCAGGTTCCACACCTGTGACATGTTCGCCACGGTCAGCCAGAACTCCCGCACCTGCGTCGTGGAGCGAAACAGCATGATGCCGGCACACCACTGGATAAGGTCATCAGAGAAGGCCACCTCGTCTGGGCCGAGCTCGCGGGCGTACTCGGCCACCCAATCGTGCAGGCCAGGCATGAGAGCCACGTCGGCATCGACGTAGAGCGTGGGCATGCTGTCGGTCGGCAGGGCCAGCAGGCACCGCAGCTTGTCCAGCATGCAATCGTTCCAGCCGGGGCTGTAGAACACGCCCGTGGGGCATGTCTGGCCGAACCGGCTGAATCGACGCTCGTGGAACCCGTCGGCCCTGGCCATCACGAACCGCCGGCACATCTCTTCGTGGGTCGGCGTGTAGTAACTCACGATCCTCAGCATGGATGGTGAGCCCTCAGTGCCTTGGTCACTGTGTTCGAGATCTCGTGCCACTCGTCCACGCGCGGGCCGGGCACGGTTTCGATCCAGTGGGGGTTCAGGTGGTGCTCACGATGCCACGCCGCGCCGGGCACGTGAGCACCACCCTCTGCCCCGATGTTCTGCACCCTGGCAAGCAGGGGCCGAACCTCGAAACGATCTTTCCTGGTCAGCTTGTCAATCACCGTGTCCCAGCTGATCTCCCGGTCGTTTGC
>CAYYPL010000024.1:0-6372 GCA_964473555.1 uncultured Chitinophagales bacterium | reverse complement strand
GGCCATGGCCTACCTCCTCGCCGATTGGAGGATGCGCCACATCTCCTGCTGCGTCTGCTCACGCTTCGGCACGGGCATGAAGTCGTGCGGCTGCATGGCAGGCCTGCCCTTTGGCCGGTTGGCGTTGTATTGCTGTGCCATGACTACCGCATCCCGTAACCACTCGTCACCCCACGGCATCAGTCGGAAAGCCGCCATCCACCCCAGCGTCTGCTCCCAACTCATCCGGTCGGCTAATCCGCCAGGGTCTTCGACGTTCCACTCGCCGAGTTGCAACGCCAGCCGGTACAGGAACAAGAGCACCGGCCGGCTTTCTAGTTTTTTACGGCGTCCTCCAGGGCATCCGTGTTCAGTCCGTTGAGCTTGAAACCGGCGTCGATGACGGCCTGGACCGAGTCGCTGTCGAGCTCCCCGATGGCGTCAGCGTCGCCATCCTGGAACATTCGCGTGCCGTCTTCGTTGACGGCCAACAGCGTGACCACCTGGGCCCGGACGTTCCGCAGGTTGACCTTGCCAGGGATGCCCCCGGTCACGATCTCCTCGAACCGGTCCCGATCCCTGGCCGTGAACTTCGCCACGTGGATAGTGCCCAGGCCAGGCACCTCGACCGGCACCCGCTGTCGCACGTTCCGCTTGGCGAGAATCTCCTCGCGTGTCAGAGCCACAGTCCGCGCCTCCTGCTGTTACTACGCACCGGCCTTGAGCGAGCCTGACAGCTTGATGGTCAGGCTGCCCGTCATCATGTCGTCCTTCGGGGCCGTCGCTTCAAACGCGCTGGCAAACCCGAAGGCGGACCACACCAGCGTGCTGGTACCACCGTTGGCAAAGTGGATCTGAACGACTTGATTCGTCGCCACGTTGGTCAGCAGAGCCACAGGATTCAGCGACGGGTCGTGGTGGATCTCAAGCGACAACTCGCCCGGATCGTAGTACTCGCTGGCGATGAAATCCTTGCCGCCGGAAGTAAGCAGGTGAGAGGCATCGACCACATCCCGGCTTAGGCCGCCGAGGCTGACGCTATTAACCTTGTAGCTGGTGCTCGCGTTGCCGACGACACCGCTGCCAAAACTGACGTACGTGCCCTGCCCGATGTCATGAGCCATGGTCTGAGCCTCCTTGCTCAGGGTTCGCTGTAGGTAACCTCGACCGAGAGATCCGTGCGGTAGACGGGCAGCTGCTCGCCGCTGGCGGCGGGCTCCTGCTGGTCATCGTCAGTCCTCACGACGGCCAGGCGGATGCGATCCGTCCTCACGTATTGTAAGGCCGCCTTGACGGCTCGGGCGAGGTTTCTGACCTCGAGCAGCGTCGTGGCGATGCACGAAAACGTGTACGTGGCCCGAATCAAAGAGTTGGACCGGATGAGGTCCGTAAAAGGGTCCTTGAGTTGCGTCTCGCGGGCGAACACGATGCACGGCAGCGTGGTGCCCTGCGGGGCCTGCACTTGGTAGATCCTGCTGCCGGCCTGCAGGGCGATGTCAGCGTCGGCGGCCAGCACCTGCACCAGGGCCTCGTCGATGTGCGTGACGGTCGGCATCAGGCACGCCTCCGTGCCCGGATCAGCCGGCGTTCTTCCTCGGCGATCGCCTTGCCAAGGTTGTTTTCAAGCTTGCCTACCAGCTGATCTTTGAGCCGAGGCATGTTGGCATCGGCCCAGGATTGGAACTTGCCAGTGCCGGCAAAGCCTTTCACCTGCCGAAAGTAGATCGAGTTGGCGTCGCCGGCGGCCATGGCCACCTTGCCCTTGAGGTACGGGTAACGCCGGGCACGGTCGGCCGGGATCTGCAGTGCCAACCCTCTGGCCGTGCGAGTCTTTACGCCGTTCTCGATCCACCAGGAATGGAAGCCCAGTTCCCGATTGCTGCCGCCGGCGGCACGCCGGTAGCCCACGATGCCGACGGCCGTGGTGGTCTTCTTCTTTTCGAGCTTGAGCCCGACCGACCGCCGCAGGTTTCCGGTCGGTCCTTTGGGCGTCAGGGACTTGATCTCGGGCACGACGCTCTTAACGACCTCGCGCACGCTGCTGCCGAGGTATTTCTTTTGGACGCCCTTTGACAGGTTGGAAAACCCGCGCAGGATGGCCTCGACGCCTTCGACGGTCACGACCTTGGCCATCAGTCGAGTGCCTCCGTGACGAGCAGCTCGTGCTCCTCCCGCCGGCCGCGCTCGACCACCGAGTCAATCTCGAACGTGCGGCCCTCGCTCACCAGCCGCATCTTGGGCTTGAGGCCGGGCGTGTACCGCAGCCGCACCCGGTGCGTGACGGTGCCTTCGTTCTGCAGGCTGGCCACACGCTCTGCCCCGGACAGCGGCAGCAGGGCGATCCACCTGGTTGCGAACGTGGACCAGGTGAACGTCGGCTCGCCGATCGAGTTGGTGCCCTCGGTCGGCGTCTCGATCACGGCCTTCTGGTCCATGATGCCGCTTTTGAGCATGCGTCAGGTTCCGTACAAAACCAGCGTGTATGTGGCAGTCCCAGATGTTCCCGTGTTGCGCACCAGCAAGTTGGACTGAGCCGGGTTAATGTCGGCCTCGCTCACAGCCACCCGACCACCGGCCGAGTAGATCGCCATGTCGCCTTCCCAGTCTTCACAGCGAACCTTGTTTGAATTGCTGGACCGTGCGGCGAATGCCACCCTGGAGACGGTGGCAAACGACACTGCCGACCCGCTGGCATCGCTGTAGGTGGTTGGGGCGAAATTGACCGTAACGGCCGCCGTTCCGCAGGTGCCAGTGATGATCGCCACCTTGCCCGTTGTGTAGCTTGTCGTGTCAGCCAAGGTGAGTTTTTTGAGCGACTGCACGGCAGTCCCGTCAGCCTTGTCGGCGAAGCCCACGTCAACGGCGATGCGGCCCTCAATGCTCATGCGTACTGCTTCCACTTAAGGGGTTCCAGCAGGGCAGACACGCCCAGCGGCACGTTTTGGCCGGCATTCCCCACGGCTTCGCGGTTGGCGTACCAGTGACCGACCAGCATCTTGATGGCATGCTTGGCCGGTGTCGGCACGTTGGCCGCGCCGCCGTAGCCGGCGAGGTACGTGATCTGCACGCTTTTGTCATCGAGGCGGACGCTGGGCCACACCCCGAGGTACAGCGGAAAGACGAGTGCCGGCACGTGGTCGCGGTCCAGACGAAAGTCTTGCGTCCCAGACTGCGCCCACGTGAGTGTCTGCATGGCACCACCGGTGTCCACGTAGGAAATAGTCACGGTGGCCCCCGAGCTCACAGCGTTCAGCCGCACTGGCGGGCGCGGTAGCTCAATGCGGGTCCCGAAGAAGTCATCGAAGGCCACCGTGAGTTGCTTGTCTGCGAACGTTCTGTCGCAGTAGTCCTCGCACCACGTCGTGGCCGCGTCCACGAGCTGGCCGACGTAGTCATCGTCGTCGGTCGTGTCCACGATCCGCAGATGCTCCTTGGCCTCTGCCACGCTGACCGGGCGGTCACCCGTGGTGCTGGCAGTGCTGACCACCAGGCTGCGGTACCGGCTGGCGATGCTGCCTCGATAGAACAGGCTCATGCCTTGGCCCTCCGCCGCCGGGGAGCCTTGGCCACCGGGGCCACGGCCCGCTCGACCGCCGGTTCGGGGGCCACGGCGAGCTCGAGTTGCGGCTCGACAAGCGGCTCGGCCCAGCGGGCCAGCTGGAGCGATCGGGCCACCCCCTTGGTGACGGTGACCACCTGGCCAGGCTTGTAGGCCCGGAACGGACGCAGGAACCGAACCTTGGTCGTTTCAATCATTCCCACACCCCCTCCGGCGGCCGACCACCCCGATCCCAGAAGTCGCCCGGGTGCTGCAGCAGCTGGTCCATGTTCTTGCCCGGCCACTTGATCCACACCTCGGCATGACCGATTGAAACCCGCGTACAGACGCCGCACTTTACGCCGGCCTTCTCGGCCACCTGCCAGAAGTGGATGTCATCATCGACTCGCTCCGGCCCCCACTGGCCGTCCTTGTCGGGCTTCCCCAGGAACCAGGGATGCGGCATCCTCTTGAGTGCCGCTGCTCTGATCATCGTGAATCCGAAGTGCGCCGTGTTGGCTTTCACCACGTTGTGGTAGACGAAGTGGTCACGCGGGGCCTCGGCCATCCGCTGGCCGTTCTCACTGGCCATGGTGAACAGCGGTTCGCTGGCCCGCCGTTTCATCTGCACGGCCGCCACCACGTCGAAATCGCCGGCCGTGGCGTAGGTCAGCATCCGAGGAACGGCGTCGGGCTCGAATACGGTGTCGTAATCGAGCGTCAAAATCCACAGCGGCGGGGCCTTGGGATCGGTGTCGGCCTCCACCATCTCGGTGAGGACACGCTCCAGGCACTGCCCCCAAAAGGCCCCTTCGAGCCTCACTGGACTGATGCCGTAGGGGATCAAGCCCCTTGGCCAGCAGAACATGTGGTCCTGCCATCCGAGCCTCGGGACCGACATGGCACAGTGCAAACGCACCGGCCCGGACCCTGTGTCCAATACGGCAGGCTTTAAGCCCGCCACAGGTGACGCCGCGCCCACGGCATCCTCCTCTGGTTGGAGTAGTCGTCAATCAGCCAGGATCACTTCACCACGCGGGTCGTGACGTTCGCGTCACTCGCCGAGTCCACGCCCCGCTCACCCTTGCCGAGGCGAGCCGCCACGACCACGGTGTTGTTGCTGGCGTTGGCAGTCGCCTCCGCAGACGGCGTGACCGCCACCTGCAGGTACCGCTTGAGATCCTTGGTGCTCAGCTCGAACCGCGTCACGTTGACCGTGGCGGTGTTGCCCACCCCGGCCAGCGTGTAGTCGGTGCCCTGCACCAGGTCGGTGATGGCTGCGTAGCTGCCGTCCGTGTCCGAGTGCTTCACGCTGACCACGCTCGGGGCCGCCGTGTTGGCGATCGAGCGGTAGCCCACGTCGATGCTCACTGAGTCAAAGCCGAGGCAGTCGATCGCCACCGTGTGCGTGCCGGCCGAGGCGACGCCAGCGGCAGCGGACAGGCTCACAACGCTCTTGGTGTTGGCAACGGGGTCCATGTCAGAGTCACTCCTTGGAAGTCAGGTTCAGAGCTTGAGAGCCACGACCGGGCCAGCCGTCGAGGCGTCGCCCACGTCCGAAGTCACGATGTCGAAGCGGCAGAGACCCTGCACGTACGTCTGGTCGAACTCGATGTACCGGTCGGTCGAGGACCGGATGGCGATCTGCTGCCGGAGCCCGAAGTGGGTCGCCAGCCGCAGGTTGCCGAACAGGGCGATGACCTTGTCGGCAGACACCGAGGTGTTCATCGAGTTGTTGAAGTACACCGGGTAGCCCATGAACCGCTGCTCGCTGGCACCGCCAGAGAACTCAGCAGCCGACACGCCACCCGAGCCAAGCATCAGCGGCAGCATGCAGGTGCTGTAGACCTGGGGAGTCACGTACCAGCCGGCCGAAGCCCTCACGTAGCTCGGGAGCTTGCCGATGGTCTCGGCGAAGTCATCGACCGTGATGGCCGAGAGCGATGACTCGCCGCTGTCGTTGGTGCCGGCTGTCAGCGTCTCGTTCTCGAACTTCCACTGGATGCCACGGATGCCACCAGAGCCGGAGCCTCCGTCCCCTGCAAACCCGGCATCATCGATTTTTCGCGCCAGGGCAAGCCCGAATTCCTGCGCGATTAGCGATGCAAGATCAACAACCGAGTCGTCGATCAGCGAGTTGGGAACCCGAGTCGCAACGCGGCAGTCCTTGCTGGAGAGCATGACGTTGTCGGTCGCCATGTCGCTGGCCGTGGTCTCGCTGTTGTCCGAGACAAAGTAGGCCGTGTTGCCGCTCACCCGCCGGGGCACGTAGAGCGTGTTGCTCGACATGGGGATCACGTTGGCCTGAGCAGGGATCGCACCGTACTCGTCAACCAGCCGGATCACCGTGGCCGCGAAGGTCTCAGGGATCAGCACGCCGCCCTTGCTGTTGTCGTTGCTCGACAGGGCGCGGGCCTCGACGTTCCGATCGTACCAGGCACGATCCTCAGAGCGACCGAAGACGTAGCCACGCAGCCACCGACCGCAGATCTCGGCATCGTCGCTGGAAGCAAAGACCTTGTAGCGGTCGTACTTCTGAACTTTGCGCGCCGCTGGAGCCTCACAGGCCTCGACGGGCACGGGCTTGCTGACGGCCGCCACCTGGCCACGCAGGCTGGCGATCTTGTCGGCGATGGCCTTCTCCTGAGCCAGCCGCGACTCAAGCTCAGTCGCCTCGGAGGTCAGCTTCTCGACCTCGGCCAGCTGGGCCTCGGTGCGATCCTCGACCTTGGAGAGGTCTTCGAGAAGGGCGGCCACAGCGGCGGCCCGGTCCTGGAGCTTGTTGATCGAAGCGGCCATCCGTGGCACTCCCGTAAATGGGTGACAGATCCGTGTCTGTCGTTCACCCTACGGGA
>CAYYPL010000023.1:4092-6426 GCA_964473555.1 uncultured Chitinophagales bacterium | reverse complement strand
GTGGCGATGAACACCGCGTGCCGCTGGCAAACGTGAACGTGAACGCAGCGAACCTTGTTGAGACTGACAAGCGCGTGATGAACGCTGTGCGTTTGATTCAGGTTGGATTCAAGCCCGAGGAAGTGTTGGGCTTGGTTGGTCTGCCTGATGTCACGCATACTGGTCTGCCCACGGTTCAGTTGCAGGCGGCAACAAACTTCGATGCCGAGGACCCTGCTGCTGCTTACCCTGTGCGCGACCTAGACCCTGCTGAGTTTGCTGAGGCTATCGGCGCGCAGATTCGCAACATGCCGCAGCCTGTCATCAACGTGACCGTTCCTGAGACACCCGCACGCACCAAGCGTGTTGAGCGTGATGCCTCTGGCAACATCACCGGAATCGTGGAGGAATAGTGGCACTCAACGCCAATGGCCTGAACGCGCAAGTTGGCGGCCTAACTGCCGTGGCTGCTTATGCCAGCCTTCACAGCGCAGAGCCGAACGCATCTGGCAGCAACGAGATCAGCGGTGGGTCATACACGCGCGAGGCAATCTCATGGGGCGCAGCGTCTAATGGCACCGCAGTCAGCAACGCCAACATCACCTTTGATGTCCCTGGGTCCACCACGATTGCCTGGCTTGGCTACTGGTCTGCGGCGAGTGGCGGCACGTTCTACGGCGCGCGCGTTCTTGATGCGTCACAGACTTTCGCTACCTCTGGCACCTATGTCATCAGCGCAGGGAACTTGTCTGAATCGGTCGCCTAATGGCTGGCCTGTTCACCCTTGATTCCGAAACCCTTGGTGTTCTTAGCACCAATGCTCTAGGCGGACAGGGCACAGGCTTTGCAGTAGGTGAGCAGCTGTCATCTGGCAGCGTCACGGGCCAGGTGCAATACATCGGTACCGCATCAGGTTCACAGCAATCTGCTGGAACGGTTGCAGGTTCGGTTGCCTACCAAGGCAGCGCGTCTGGCAGTCAGACAAACTCTGGCAGCGTCACGGGTTCGATCACAGTCCTTGCCACCGCTACTGGTGTGAGCACTAGCGGCGGCACGGCTAACGGTTCACCCGATCTCGTTGGCTTGATTGCTGGCACGTCTGCCGCAACAGGTGAAGCAACAGGCGCACCTGACTTGATTGGTTCTGCGTCTGGTTCGCAAACCTCAACTGGTAGCGCATCAGGCAACGTGCCTACACCGCCAACTCCGACACCTACACCTGTGCCGACTGGCGGCGGTTCTTATCAGCGATACATCACCAAACCAAAGGTGATTGTCATTGCTGGCAATGCGTCCGGCTCTAGTACGTCACAGGGCCAAATACAGGGCCGTGGTGACACGTTCGGCATCGTCGTTGGCGCCAGTAAGTCAAGCGCAAAAGTCGTTGGTACAAGCCGTCTATTCGTTGCGCCGATTCGCTATGTGCCAGACCTTGAACACCAGCGCAGACGCGCTGAGGACAACCTGCTGATCTTGGAGTTGATCTAGTGCCTTACTTCATCACCGATTCCGCTGACGGCTGCAACGGCTGGGCCACAATCAAAGATGACGGTGAAGTGATCGGCTGTCACACCACTAAGCAAGCAGCCATTGACCAGATGGTTGCTGTGTCTATTGCTGAGGGCATGGAGCCTGGCGGCGAAAGGAAAACAATGACCAAGGTTGAAGTGCGCCAGATGCAGGTGCAAGACCTCGAAGTGCGCGAAGTTGGCAACCAGGCCACGTTCAGCGGATACGCCGCTGTGTTCAATTCTGATTCTGAGGACTTGGGCTTTATTGAGCAGATTCGCCCTGGTGCTTTCCAGCGCACCCTTGCCGCGCGCAACAACGTCAAGATGTTTGTAAACCATGAGGACACCATGGTCCTTGCCTCCACGCGCTCAGGCACGCTGCGCCTTGCTGAGGACAGCCGCGGCTTGAAGGTGGAAGCAGACCTTCCGCAAGACGTTTCCTACGCGCGTGACCTTTCCATTCTCATGCGCCGTGGCGATGTTGATTCAATGAGTTTCGGTTTCCATGTTCCGCGCGGTGGCGACGAGTGGAGCAGCGACGGCTCACGCCGATTCCTCAACGAGATTGCGCTGCGTGAAGTTTCTGTGGTTACAGGTTTCCCTGCCTACGAGGCGACCAGCGCAACCATTCGCAAGGCACAGATTCTTGCCCAGCGCACACAGACCGATGCTGATGCACTCGCAGATGCCCTGACAGCCCTTGAATCAGGCAATGAACTCAACGATGACCAGGCCAGCCTTTTGGTTGATGTGGTTGAGCGTCAGCGCGTCAAGGCTGAGGAACCCCAACAAGACAACGCTGAGATCGTCAAGGTGCTCAAGGAAAAGCTTGAACTCTTGGCAA
>CAYYPL010000023.1:0-3992 GCA_964473555.1 uncultured Chitinophagales bacterium | reverse complement strand
CAAGACAACGCTGAGATCGTCAAGGTGCTCAAGGAAAAGCTTGAACTCTTGGCAAAGGCAATCTGACCCATACAAGTTTCCACCAGTAGCGGAGCCGCGCTGGTGGTGGTGATCGCGGAGCCGCGTCACAACCCTTCCTGCGTTTGAACACTCCAACAATCTGAAAGGACAGTCACTATGACTGACTACATCAAGACCCAGATCGAGGAGCGCGCCAAGGCTTATGAAGCGGCAAAGGAAATCCTTGACCGCGCTGCCACCGAAGGCCGTTCGCTCGACGCTGCTGAGCGTGAGTCCGTTGATCGTGCGTTTGCCGACATGGACCGCCGCAAGGCAATCATTGACGACATGCGTTCACTTGAAGCGCGTGAGCGCGAAGTGGCTGAGGCGACTGCTGCACATGCAGAGGCCCGCGCCGTTTCCGTTGCTGCGCCTCAGTCGGACGCTGATGCTCTCCGCGCGCTTGCTCGCGGTGAGGTGCGCTCGCTCAACTTTGAGAAGCGCGACGTTTCAACTGCCAGCACGGGTGCCCCTGTTCCCACCTCGTTCTATGACCGCATCATGGAACTTGCGCGGTACACCGGACCGATGCTCGAAGTTGCGACGATCATCAACACCGCTGGTGGCGAAAACCTCCAGGTTCCCCGCACCAATGCTTACAGCACGGGTTCGGTGACCTCTGAGGCATCTGCCATTGGCGAAAGTGACCCGACCTTCCAAGCGTTCTTGACCTTGGGTGCGTTCAAGTATTCGTTCCTCACGCAGGTTTCCCGCGAGATGATCGAGGACGCAGGCGTGGACATTCTCGGTTACCTCGGCACCAACGTGGGCCAGGATCTCGGTTACGCGGTGAACGCTGCGCTGACCACGGGCACGGGCACCGTTCAGCCGAACGGCATCGTGAACTCCGCTGGTTCGGGTGTCACGGGCGGAACCGGAGTTTCCGGCGCGTTCACCTACGAGAACGTTGTGGACCTCATCTACTCAGCCGACGCTGCTGCTCGCCGTCTCCCTGGCTTTGCTGTCATGGGCAATGGCAAGGCAATCGCCGCGCTGCGTAAGGTCACCAGCCCTGGTGGCGATTATGTGTTCCAGCCTTCCTTGGCTGAGGGCACGCCGGACCGTGTGCTTGGTTTCCCGTTGATCGAGAACCCTGCCATGGCTGACCCCGCCACCTCGGCAAAGTCGCTGATCGCGGGACACATGCCTTCGTACCTGGTTCGCCAGGTCGGCGGTATTCGTCTCGATCGTTCGGACGACTTCGCTTTCAGCTCTGACCTGGTGACCTTCCGCGCGACCTTCCGCGTGGACGGTGGACTGCCCCAGTCCAGCCATGTCAAATACTTCATTGGCAACGCTTCCTAGTTCCCAATGATGTAAACCCCTGGCTGGGGGTAGCGGCGCGCAGGACGCTGCCCCCAGTCCAGGCCCCCCTTTCTCTGCGCACAGAAAGTCCTGCGAATGGCTAACCCAAAAAAGTCTGGTAATCCTGCACGGCGCGCTGTGCAACCCAAAGCAATCTTGTGGTCAAGCAACTCACCGTTTGCGACCACGGGATACGGAACACAGACACAGCAAGTTGTGACGCGCCTTGACAAAGATGGGCACAAGGTTGCGCTTGCCAGCAACTATGGCCTTGAAGGAACGGTGCAAACCTGGAACGGTCTGCGCCACTTTCCGCGCGGCTTTGATCTTTACAGCAATGACGTTATCCCCGCGCACATGGCTGCCTGGTCGCATGAAAACGCCGACCTAGACCCACTGCTTATCACCCTGTTTGATGTGTGGGTTTTCAAGGGTCAGCAATGGGACATGGTTGAAAAGATTGCGTCATGGGTTCCCATTGACCACCAGCCTGTACCCCCCGACGTTTTGACTTGGTGCAAGCGCGAGAACGTGACACCGATTGCCATGAGCAAGTTCGGTGAACACCAGCTGCAGTCCCACGGTGTTGAGTGCTTCTACGCACCACACGCCATTGACACCAGCCTTTATCGCCCCACCCAAGAGATACAAGGGGCCAACGCTCGAACCTTCATGGAAGTTCCTGCTGACGCTTTCGTTGTCGGTATGAACAGCGCCAACAAAGGTGGGCAGCACGGGCACAACCGCAAGGCGTTCCCCGAGGCGTTCTTGGCATTTGGCATGTGGGCAAAGACTCGCCCCGATGCGGTGCTGTACGTCCACACAGAGGCCAAGGGCGCAATGGGCGGCATTGACTTGCGCCTGCTGGCTAAGGCGTGCGGAATCTCTGACAAGCAGATCGTGTTCGTAGACCAATACTCACACAGGCTTGGCATACCCAATGAGGCCATGGCAGCGATTTACACAAGCATGGACGTTCTGCTCCAGCCGTCTTTGGGTGAAGGGTTCGGAATCCCCGCCGTTGAGGCGCAGTCCTGCGGCACGCCTGTCATTGTCTCCAACGCTACGGCGCAGACTGAGTTGTGCGGTGACGGCTGGCTAGTCGAGGGACAGCCGACCTGGGACGCAGCACAAAAGGCTTGGTGGTTCACACCTAACGTGGGCCAGATCATTGAGGCTCTAGAGGCGGCCTATCAACGCGGGCAAGGACGCAGCGAAAAGGCAATGGCGTTCGCTGCCGACTATGACGCTGACCTGGTTTACAAAACCTATTGGCGGCCCATGCTGGAGCAGCTGTGATACCAGCAATGATCGTGCCCGTTCTCGCGGCACCGTCTTTGCTGTATCGCATGGTGGGCAGCATTGACCACGACGTTGAACACCTTGTGGTGATTGACAACGGCAGATGCGTGGACCCTTCCCTAGTCCCCTGGCAGCGGCACTTTCAGCGGTTCAGCCTGCTACCTATGCCAGCGAACCTGGGTGTTGCAGGGTCGTGGAACTTGGGCATCAAGGTCACACCTTTTGCGCCATGGTGGCTTATCTGTAACTTCGATGTTGTCTGGCCTAATGACTCGCTGCGCCGTTTTGAAATGTCAGCCATGCGCGGTAGTCTGTGCTTGTCTGCGGGTTCTCCGCCCTGGTGCGCTTTCACTCTTGGTGAGGAAGTCGTGCAAACAGTTGGACTGTTTGACGAGGGCTTGCACCCTGCTTACTTTGAGGACAATGACTACGAGCGCAGGTGTCGGCGTAACGGCATACCGATAGCACACACCGATGTTCCTGTTCATCACGACAACTCCAGCACGCTTGCCGCTGGGTATCGAGACAAGAACACGCAGACCTTCCAGGCCAACTCTGAGTATTACCATCGCAAGCAAGCCAGCGAGGACTACACAGAGGGCCGCTGGAACCTGACTACGCGCAGGCGGAACTCATGGGACTAGCTGATTTCTACAACGTCCACAAGGGCGAGATCGTCTGGGTGCTTGGCTCTGGCAAGTCCCTAGAGCACATTGACCCACGGCTGTTTGATGACCAGACAGTTGTGGCAACAAACTTTGCTGGGACAACCGCTGAGGTTGAGTGGTTCTACTCAGTCAGCCACCACCACAGCGATGCCGACCGCATTGCACAGATGCGCCCTGACCTGCTGGTGTTCACACCCGAAGTCGAGCAACTACCCCTAGAGGACCGCAGCCCTGCCAGGGCTAGTGAACCGAACGTGGTATTCGTGCCGACTACCTCACAGCACTACGCCAGGTTCAATCCATTTGACCATTGGCCCATTGACGAGGACCGTCTAGTTGTCGGCCCTACGTCCTTGCATATGGCGATGCACCTGGCGGTTTACATGGGTGCCGCGCAGATCATTCTCGTGGGCGCTGACTGCGGTGCGTTTGACACGCAATCGCGCATCGCTGACTACCCAGACCCTGATGGGCACCTGCACTTTGGCTTGTGGACACGGACCCTTGAAGCAATGGCAAACAAGATTCGCAGCCTTGGTGTTCCTGTCTATTCCCTCAACCCTTGGGTGACACCTGCCCTGGAGGGTCACCGCTACGAGACTGAGGGCTTGGTCATCAATGGACGATAAGACGCTCATTGCCGCCATTGACATCACC
>CAYYPL010000022.1:0-6678 GCA_964473555.1 uncultured Chitinophagales bacterium | reverse complement strand
ATACTGTTTCCACCAAGACACTACCGAACCTCCACAGGTTGCCAGGCACCCGAATCAGGAATTGCCTTAGTGAATGTCAATACGAGGCTGCGCTTCTGCTCCAAGGTCAGCGAGTCACCCACAGCATCTAGCCACAACTCAACAGCGATATCCCAGGCACCGTGAACATCGGACTTTGCCTGATCAATGCTGATTCCCTGAACGCGACCAGTAGCAGCAGCCTCGTGGTCAGCCTTAAAGGTGAAGTAGGCGTCGATCAGTGGCAGGGTCAACCTGGCGGCTACGTTGCCGCGCTCAGACAGGCGCTGCGCGGCATCAGCAATCTCCCGAGCCACCACGCGGTACTCACTTGTCTGAGTCCACCCATCAGAGTTCATCAAGTAGTCGATGCCTTGATACTCGTTCCGCACCAAGGACCGCCCAAGGGCGCGAATATCCTCAGCTTCAGTCCAAGCCGGATTCTTGCTGCCGTCAGGCAGGTACTCCTGAATGCCTGACGTTGCGGCCTGATACTGCGCTTCAACATCCTGCCATTGCCAGTAGCCCTCGGCTCCGACCACACCAGATGCGTACTTCTCGACTTCTTTCCACTTCATCGCGTTGTATGTCTTCAAAGCCTGGAAGGCTGCATTGCTCGTTGGTGCGTCCTTACCCTCAGGCATGAACAGGGACATTCCTCTAGGAGAGTCTTCCCACACATCCAGGTTCTTCTTCAGGTAGTCAACATTCTTCATCGTGGCGGCGACGTACCCGTTGTCGTACCCCTCAGACTGCGACACCAGGAACACCCCGTCTTCGGGATTGGCCTCAGTCCAGCGAATGTACGCATCCATCCAGTCAGATCCGTTGTCCAGGGACGACTCCAACATCTCCCTAAACGCAGGCTTAAGCGCCTCATATCCGGCCTTACGTGCCGCAAGAGAGGCGTAATCATCCATGTACTGCGGAGATGACGGAGCGAAGAACCCAAAGATCAGAGACAGGAAAGACACCTGAACGGTCCTAGCCTGCATCGTCTCAAGAAACTCCTGACGCACCTTTTCGTCAGCCCACTCATTTGGCTCAGGAACCTGACCAGCAGCAGCCATAGCCGTAATCGTCTTCATCGTCATCTTGTAACCGAAGGTGCCAGGAGCATCCTCGGAAATGGCTGACGTGAACAGGGCTTGCAGCTTCTTCACAACTGGCGGCAAGGTGCCGTACACGGAACTGATCACCGCGTCACCCGGCCCACCGAAAGGCGAATCGACCGCCTGCTGGGCTGCGATATCCCCGAAGACCTGCTCCTCAACAGCCTTGAAAAAGTCGCGAGCTACAGGCATAGACCTCAGAATGGGCTGCAACGTCACAGCCGTCCACGGCGAAGACGCCGTAGGCATCCATTGATTCGGATCAAGTGATGGCGAAAGCCATTGAACTTTACCGCCGAAAGCCATAGGTGCTGCTGCGTACTTTGACGATGTGAGTCCCAGTCCAGCCGTAATGTTCTGCATAGCAGCCATGACAGGCGCTGACATTGGGTAAATGAAGTATTCGTCGCCGTACTGATCCTTATGCACGAAACCGATGTCTTGCGAAGCCTGCCAGGCCAGCACAGCCTTCCAATACGCAAGAGGCTCATACTTGCCCGTGCGGATCACGCGGCGACCAAAGTCTTCCTGGGCGCGGTAGTAGCGAGCAATGTTGCGTACCTGCCAGGCAAGATTCGTGCGAATCGCCGGGTTGTCTACATAGGACATCGTGAGGTTGTAGGCGCGTTCAGCAGCAAGGTCCGTCATCATGCGAGCCGCACGCTCGGCACCAAATGCTTCTGCGTACTTCGCCTCAAGTTGGGCGAGCTGCCTACGGGCATCTAGGTAGTTGCCGTAGAAGATGGGGTTACGCGTCATGCGAGCGAGAGAACGCCCCATCATCTCCCATGCCGCTGTGCCGAACTCCTGCCCCTGGTTCGCAGGAACCCATACGGGTTCGGACTGGTACACGAGGATCGACTCAGGGTGATCAAACTTGCCTGACATGAAATCCTCAACGAAGACCTTCTGGTCATCGCCATCACCGATAGTGAAGTATTTGCGGTCCTTTTCGTCTACGCGGCGAAGCGCCGACCACAACTCACCATTCCAGTCACCGTCCCGGCCCGTAAACGTCGCAGCCATGTCATCCATCATTCGACGGACAACATCCTCTTCGCGCTCAGCAGAGTTCAGGCGCATGCGCTGACGCACATACGCCCAGTCCTTAGACGACTTTGATTCCAGCAGGACGCGCTGAATAATGTTTGCCGCCTCAGTGGCGTTAGCGCCACCTTGAGCGTTAACCGCTTCCCAGTACCTCGGCAAGTGGTAGAGCGCCCTCTGGTTGAGGCTGTACCTAGCAGTCATAAACTGTAGGTGCGCCATCATGGCGCGGGACTCACGATCCGACAGGGTCCGAGAACTCAGGCCCATCCTGGTCGCGTACTCGCGGTCAAGATACACAGCCCGGTAAAGCGCACCATCAAGGTAAGTGAACGTCCCCTCGTCACCCACGGCTGGCAGCGTTGAATCCGACAAGTGACGAGTGGACTCAGCAGCCTCTTCTTTGAAAGCGTAGCCATACTCCGACTCAAGGAGCTGCTTCTCCCATGACAGAACCAGTCGGTCCTCAGCACTTAAGTCATCCAAAGACTTTGCCCGAGCTAAACGCCGACCAAAGGCGCGTAGTCGCTTGTCTCCCGAACGCGCCAGTTTCTGCCGCATAAGAGACTTCGCAGCAAGATCAACGACTGCCTCACGACCAGCCAGTGCGGCTGCCCGACGCTCAGCCGAACTTGTCGTCGGGACAAGGAGTTGGGCGGTGCGAGAGATGATGCCATCTCGTATGCGACCGTCAGCCGCGTAAGTTGCCCTCTCGCTAATGTCAACCGCGATAGTGCGAAACACACCAAGTTTGCCATGACGACCATAAAGTTTGATCGCGTCATCAAGGGACTTCTGCGCGGCCTCCTCAGCGAGGACCGCCTTCTCAAGATCCTGCTCAGTGGCGCGACCGTTTTGCAGGCGAGCTTCAACTCGCAACTTCTCGGCCTGCGCCTTCTTGAATGCGCCCTGCTTGGCAACCAGATCCTTGCTGTCTCGGGCAACCGCCTCAAGCACAGCCTGATCCATGCGCCTGCCGCGCACCACATTGCCGAACTTGCCGCCCGTCAGGGCGTACAGTCCCATGTCTTCAATTCCGTTACGGAACTGGAAGCGTGGCCCAGCAAGCGTGCCCAGAACCCACAGGTTCGTCACAGTCGAACCAGCTCGGTTGTTAAAGAGCAGCGCGTTAAGTAGCGATGTGCGTGCCATGTAGCGATCCAGAACCTGGAAGTTCGGGATGTACATGCGAGAGGCCATCTGCTCGGGGTATAGACCTGCCTTCACGCCCGTAGCGGTCGTGTCGGGGCTAACTCGCACAGTCAACGACCCGCCAGGCTGGCGAGCCACGTCAATCATTTGCTTGCGGATCTGCTCAACAGAGGGAACATTAGCCTTCTGATCGCTCTCCCACTTCTTGCCGCGCTTACGCAGATCCCGCAGTTCAGCTTGAGCGGCAGCCTTCTCAGCCGCAGGTACCCGGCCTACCTCAATCGCCTTCTCAAGTGAATTGATGGCAATCGTGTATGGGTTCTCAACCGACAACGCCTCCGTCATCAGGCGTGTATGCTCGTCACTAGCTGCCTTTGCAATGTCACGCATGACACCGCCATAGCGCATGATGTGCGAAGCGGCGTATGCTTCACCCTCGCGCACGCCAGACATCAAGCCCATAATTTCGCGCTCCGCAGTCTCATCGACTACGTTCACTCCACTTGCACGAAGAAACGTCCGAACCAGGCCCGTCAATGCCAGTTGTCGTTGACCCTCATCGGCTTGAGTCCAAAACGCTCGCAGCACATTGGACGCATCCTTGCCCATACCAGCAGCCATAGCCATCTGGTAAACCTTGTCAGCGTCCTTAGCTGTGTTCGTGATGATGCCGTTGCGGGCGTCGGGAAGAACAGTCAGCAGGCGACGGTACTGCTCATGCACACGAGCGAAGGACTCACCCACGCTTGCGCCACGGTTCCAGGCACGCTTACGCGCCCAACCTTTCGTCCAGGCCTGGCGAGTGTTGCCCGCCTTATCTGTTTCGGTCCTTGACCAGCCCGTCCATCTTGCAAGGCGACGATTAGTTCCCGGCCCCCCAAGGACAGGGTCGAGAATGTTGCGTGCAATCCAGGTTCGCTTGCCACCTTCGGAGATGGCCTGAAAATCAGAAAAGGCAGCACCGAGAGTCTTGCCAAACTCTTCATCCTGCAATGCTCGCGCCAGGACAGCAATCTGCTCCTCGCGAGGCTTTGACTTCCAACCAGCACCAAGCTGCGCTTCCAGAACCCGAGATGCGGCAAGATGAGCTGACGTGAAGTTCAACGTCTGATTGCGGAAGATGCTTTGCACGATCCCGCGAGCAACACCCATGTGTGGCACATACAGGTTCCGGTTACCCGACTGTGAAGCTATATGCTCATTCCACACTGAGGCGGGTCGGTAGGCGTCAGCGACAGCGGCGTCCTGGGCCATACGTGCCTCGCGTCGAGCCTCGGGCGTGAACTGGCGCAGATACTCCATGCCGCGCTTAGATCCGTCAAGCGGAATTGCCTGACCCTTAACTACCCGCTCTACGTCATCCATCTTTTCGTAGAAGCGTGCCCACTTCTCGGCGGTGTAAAGGCCCTCTTCCAGGGCAACCTCGGTGTGAACCGGGTTGAAGAATCGTGCCTCGCGCTTAGTGAACTGACGGTTGTGAATGTCCAGCAGGTCACCCTGCTTAGTCAGATCCTTCTCGTCTGCAATGCGCCTAACCGACTCCCCGAAACGGTCGTAGGCACGGGCAACGGCTTCGTCCTCGCGGATAGCGCGGGACACGCTCCCACCATGACGAGCAAGCTTTCCTGCAAGGCCAAACTTTGCCAGTCGAACAGCCTTGCCAGCGGCACCCGCAATGATGAGCGGATCTAGGACGAACCATGACGACACGTTCGTTGCGTCACGAACCAGACCAAACTGAAGCGTGTCCGGTGTCATGCCAAGGCTAGAGGCAATCGTATTGCCGTAGTTGCCCTGATCTGCGCCCGCAATCTGAACGAACAATTCAGCGCCGTTGTTGTCGTCCCCACCGACATTTTCGCCTCGCATGGCTGACGTGATGAGAGCCACTGCCTCAGGGTCGTTGTCAATGCTGGCAAAGAACTTTGGCATCGCAGTCTCATCCTCTGACTGCGTTGCCATGTAGTAGTCGTACATGGTGTCGAAGTTCCGCTTGCCATACTTGGCAATGAGATCGTCGGCTTTCTCTTGAGAGATGAAGCCAGGAGCAGTTGAGTCCCAAATACGTGACAGTCGCTCACCAATAGACGACTCAGGCCCGAGTTCCTGCTCGCCATAGCGAGTTATGTCGCCTTGACTGAAGTCGCCAGACAGCACGTTGTCACGCGCAATCGCCGCTAGGTTCGCGACACGTGTAGTCGTTTCAACACCGACTAGCAACGCTTCAACCAAAATACCGATAGGGGCGAAGGCATTGAAGTTTTGCTCATCGGCGGTAATGTCGCCGCCCGAAACACCTCGGGCAGAACCCGGTGCCCCGCGAGATGCCTGCGGCTCTAGGCGCGAGGCGGGAGATGCTTGTACCTCTAGGTCGCGCAGAACTTTGGCCTTTTGGTCCCTGCCGAACTGGGCCTTTTCGTCCATCTCGGCTTGAGTGCTAACGGCGTCAAGAAACGCAATGGCCATCAGCTTTTGCTCTGTGGGCAGCACGGAGATGATCTGCTCGGCAGAGCGGAACATTCCCTGTTCCCAATACTTCTGGGCGGCATCAGCAGCAGCTCGCGCGACGAAGACGTTCTTGACAGTCGCAACGTCGCGAGGATCGCCGCCAGCATCAACAATCGCCTTGAAGGCTCCAGGTGCATTGAGTGCCAGCCACACAGCCTTGGAAGAGTCATCTTCAAGCGGAGAGTTGACTGAGCCCGACAGCCATGTACGGCCAGTGGCAGAAGTGTCAACAACACTGTCAGGCAGCAGCGTATCCGCGTAGCTACCTACCTCACCGCCAGAACCGAAGAACTGCCGCTCCTCAGGTGTCAGATAGTCATCTGAACTCTTGATGATGGGGTCACCCGTTAGGCGCTCCATGCGATCAGCAATAAACGCATTCGGCGTGGCGCCTAGCAGCCCTACTCGTTGAGCAAGCAGGTAGCGTTCCATCTCAAGATTGATGTTCCGCTCCATGCGGTCAGCCGTGAACATACGATTCTGGCTGGCATTAAGCAGACCGCGAAGTTGCCCATACGCTTCATAGTTGGGCTGGGGAGCAGGGTTGTATTGAGTCTCACGGGCAAGCGGGTTAGATGGTGACGAGACACCGCTGTACGACATATACTGGTAATTTGCACCAGAGCCCTGGGCTTGCTCGTTACGCTCTGGACGGGGACGCGCCACTACAGCCCCCGAGCAACAAGCAAGTCAGCCATGAAGCCTAGATCCCCAGACTCATCGTAAGCAGCCATCGCAAGAAGACGCGAGGACGCTCTTCCTTCGACCATGCGTTGAGATGCAGGTCCAGGTCCAGGTCCGAACGGGGCACCAGCAGTAATCGGCTCATCAGGGCGCTCCG
>CAYYPL010000021.1:0-7146 GCA_964473555.1 uncultured Chitinophagales bacterium | reverse complement strand
GGACGATGAACTGCTCCTCGAACGAGTCACGCTGCTGCATGACCACGTCGTAGACGGCCGCCGAATAGTCCCCCTGCGGCATCAGACGACCTTCTTAGCCAGCAGCTCCGTCTGCTTCGCCTTCAGTCCGAGCAGGACCGCCGGATCGACAGCAGGCTTCGGGGACGCCTCCTCCACAGCCTTCCGCAGCATCTCCGCCTGCGCCTCGTCCAACGTCTCACCGTCTGCCAGAGCATCCAGCGCCGACGTCAGGTCTTCCACGGCCATCCCGGTCCGCTGCGACAGCTTCTCAAGCGACCGCACGGCAGCCTGCGTCGCCTCGTAAGCCGGGAAACCGGTCACGACCGACACCTCATGGAGCATCACCTGATTCAGCGTCCGCTCCGACCCGTCATCCGACCACTTGTCACCACCACGGGGGACGGTGAACCCGAACGACATCTTGTCGACGACGCCGGCCTGCATCAGCGCACGCAGATCGCGGGCGTAGGTCGTGTCCGGCAGGTCAGCCTCTACCCGCAGACCGTGCTGGTCCTCCTCAAGTCGCAGCGTGCCCGACCGCTTGGACGCCAGCAGCAGGTCAGAATTGTGGTTGACGTACATCCGGATGTCCTTGCGACGGTTCCGGATGGACCGGTCGAACGCGCCAGGCGCGATTCGCTCGATGAACGGCAGCGGCTCCGACGGGCTGTTGAACCGTGCCGCATACCCGACGAACGTGTTGCCGTCGCCGTCGGCACGCAGCTCGGCCGTCAGCGCACGGAACTCGACGCCGGAAGACTTGACCCGCGGCTCCACAGGAATGGTCGTCATACGTCCCTGCTCCTCACGAACCTGCTCGGCCTTCCGTGCGAACCAAGCTCTAGCGTCAGAGTACCGACCGCCAGTAGGAATCCCCCACAGAAGATGCGCCACCGCACCCGGCGACGGATACCCCTCATCGTCAGGACGCGCACCGTCTGCACGCAGGTCCGTCTCATGCCGCGCACCCCAAGCGTTCGCACGGATCACCTTGTCCTCGGTGATTTCGCCGCGGGCCATCGCGCGCGCCTCACGGATTGTCCGCTCTACCAGCCCCGACCCGCCAAGTCCCTCCCCGTAGAACTTCAGACCCTGCTCGGCAGCCGCACGGATGTAACCGGGAACGTTCAGGTCAACCTGCCTGACGTCACGCTCGCCGCCAGGCTCGATGTCCTCTGCGATAGACACCGCAACCATCTGGTCGATTGCCGCCTGCTTGTTGTCGTGGCAGCCGATGACTTCGCCGTCGTCCTTGATGGTCGCCCAGCCGGAGCAGCCTTCAGCCTCGTCGGTGATGTAGTACGGCATCAGTCGTCCTCGGCCGGCGGCTCGGGCGGCGGCTGCAACTGCACCGACGGCAGCCCGGTGGACTCCACATCAAGGTTCAGCAGACGGGCAATTGACTCTGCGGTGAACCCGGCGATGGTCAGAGACTGCGCCGCACGGGCCTTCTGCTGCACCGAGATGACCTCGGCGTCGGTCAGCGGAATGTTCTGGATCGGCACCCGGTACTGGTCGCCGTCGGTGACCGCCCGCAGGTCTTCCAGTGCCCGGACGTCGTTGACCGACATGTAGCCGGCCAGCAGCGCCGTGCTGTAGGACTTGGTGCGCGTCTCAAGGTCGGCACGGACGAGCGACGACAGGTTGAACTTGATGAACGTGTTGGTCGCCGTCAGTAGGTTGGAGAAGGCATCCTCAAGCTTCTGCACATACGGCTGGATGGTGTGCTGGCTGAAGAACAGCATCTGCTGCTCAACCGATGCGTAGGACACCGCGCCCGGAGTGGTCACGCCCAGCATGAACGGCGGCACCCGGAATAGGCGGGCGACCTCCTCCACGGCGAACCGGCGCTCGTCCAGTAGCTGCGACTCGGCAGGGTCGACCGTCGTCGCGGTGAACTTCGCCCCGCCGTACAGCACCGCAGGCCGGTGCGAGCGGCGCAGCCCCTTGTGGTTCGCCTCCCAAGAGTCGACCAGCTCGCGGGCCTGCTGCTGGTCGATCTCGCCCGGCCACTCGATGATGCCGCCGGCATACGCGCCGTTGCCGAAGAACCGGGCCGCATACTCCTCAAGCGCCAGCCCCAGCCCGAGCGTGTCCTTCGCCTTGTCGATGCGGGACACGCCACGGACCTCGCCGGGCAGCAGCATCTCGGTGATGTGCAGCATCTCGTCGTCCTGATAGACCTTCCCGGACGACTGAAGCTTGTAGAACTTGCCGTTAGGGCCGAGGTGCGGCTCGACGTTCTTCGGGTTCAGAACGTTCATCTCAACAATGGTGCCGTCGGCCTCGCGGGCCAGGTGGACGAACGCGTTTCCGTCGAGCAGCAGCGACACGATCACCTGCTGGTAGAACGTCGTCCTATCGACCAGCGTCGACGGCTTGGTCACCCACGGCTCACGGGGCCGGTAGGGGAACCGCTGCCCGTCACGACGGATGTATTGGTCGACCGGAAGCGTCGAAATCGTGTCGGCGATCAGTCGGATGCAGGAGTAGACGGCCGACAGGTGCAGGGACGTGTCCTGCGTGACCATGTTGCCCGCATACGAGCTGCGGTCGAACAGCGCACCCGACGCGAACAGGTTCTCAAGGGCGGTCCGGCGTTCGAACAGGTTCCCGAGCATCAGCCGCGCCTCTCTAGGGCCAGCCCGAACGCGAGAACGCCCAGCCCGGCAACGGCGACACCCGCCGCAGGTGCCACCATCCATGCTCCGACAGCAAGCAGAAGGATACCCACAGCCTGCATCAAACTAGCGATCATACGAACAGCACTCCGGCTCGAACGACGGTCTTCGGATTCATCTGATGCCAAGCGGCACGGTTGTAGGCGATGACGGCGGCGATAGCAGCGTCAATCTTACGGGGCGACGCCTTGTCTTCCTTCACGATGTAGGCACCCTGCGCCGTTTCCTTCAGCACAGCGTTGTCCACATGCCGTGCCAGCCCCGGATGCCCGTCGTGTGTCAGCCCGTCCGAAACGACCGCCTGGTAGAACGACGAACAGGCGTCCGCCATCCGCTTCCTGACGGCCGTGTTGAACGCCAGCACCACGTCGTCGCCATATAGCTCGGCCCACCGTTGCAACTGCTGCGACCAGTAGGGCGGGTCTGCGGACATCTCAAGCACTTTGAACCGTCGGAAGGCGTCCATGACGGTCCGCTCGACGTCGTCGTGATCCACCGTCCACGGGACGTTCCCGCCCGGATGCTCCCACAGCCCCAGCACGAACAGGTGCGGCCGCTCGCCCACCGTCGCGGCCACCAGCGCCGTCGAGTCCCCCGAATACGACCCGTCAAACCCAAGCACGATAGGCGTTCCGTCGGCAATCTGCTGTCCGGTCTGTAGCGTCTCCCACATGCCGGGCGGCAGCCACCGCTCGTCGTCCGGCTCAGCCCACATGTTCAGGTGATACCGGGCGAACTCATGCAGCGGAATCTCACGAAACCGCATCGCAATGTCATTTCGGCGCTTCCAAGGCTCCGGATTCGCCTCCGCGACCGCGCCGGCCAGCATCTTCTCATCGGCCAGCTCGTCAAGGTTCGTCTTCGCCTCCCGCCAATCGAACAGAAGCGAAGAATCGTCAAACTCGCCGGACGTGACCTTCTTCCCATACTCGTACTGGGACAGGGCGACGGACTCAACCTTCGGATTCCCCGCCGTCGTGATCGACAGGGACCATGCGCCGGATCGCTTGGACAGTCCGTTCTCAAGGACCAGGTGAACCCGCTGCTTGCTGCCCGTCCACTCGTGCGTCTCGTCAAACACGCAAAACGTCGGACGCAGACCGTCGTTCGCACCGGCCACCGCCGGCACCCGCACCAGCACCCCCGGCCCGTCCTTGAACTGAATCTCCCGGTCGAAACAGTCAAAGAAGTCCTTCAGCACCCCCTCGGTGATGCAGGCTCGGGCGGCGGCGAACAGCAGGTCCGCCTGCTCGTAGGTCGACGCTGCCGCGACGATGTACGGATCGTGCTGCCGCTTGCCCCGCGGCCGCCGGCCCCGCTCCGTCTGCTCCCAATGCGAGAACCTGACCGGCCCGGCCATCTCCGCCAACGCCACCCACGCCGCGAACTCCGTCTTCCGCGACCCCTTCGGCAGCCCACGGACAGCACGCCTCACAACCCGCTGCCCATCCTTATCAACCTCGTAGGCCCGCTTCAGGAACTTCCGCTCGTCATCCGTCAGCTTGACCGGCTGACCGAGAATGTCCCCCGGCCCATGCACACAGAACACCTCAATCCAGTCGGCAACCTCATCCCCGATAGTCCACCGGCGTCTAGTCATCCAACGCCCCCCACGCCTCATCATCGAACTGCGACGACCGCGACTGCAACCGCTCATTCAGAGCGTCCAAACTGGCATGGGCATCCGCGAACTGCACCCCCAACCGGAACCGGGCCATCGGCGACAGGCCGAACCGGTCCTCCAACTGGCGGGCCTCAGCCTGAAACGCCTCGATCTGCTTGAACAGCGGATTCGGCCGCGGCTGCCCCGTCGACCCCTCCACCACCCGGCCCGTCTCCTCCACCGCCTCCCACAACCGGTCCAGCTCGTCATACAACTTGAACAACCTGCGCAACGCCCCCCGATCCGACACGTCTACCTGGCTCGCAACAGACGACGAAAAAAAGTCGTTCCACCGCTCCACCGTCCCCGGACGCCACGACACGTCCGGCGCAGGCGTCAACGGCTCCGCCACCACCACGCCCACATCCTTCGTGGCCCGACCCTGACGCCTCGCAGCAGGCTTCTTTGCAGACACAAGCACCTCCGCCCGCGAGTCTGCCCCCCGGCCCCGATTCCGTCCACCCCAACGAAACTGGGGCACCCTACAGGTGGAAGGACGGGTGGCGCGGGGTGAACTGACGGGTCGGGACGCCCGGGTCCGTGGGGGGGTAGGGGGTCACCCGACCCCGAACAGATGTTCGGTTGCGTGCTTGCGCAAGCGTGCAAGTGTCAAGGTCGGGTCAAGGGTTGGGGGGCGTCGTGATCGGTTGCGGTCGCGGTTGCGGCTAGCGGGGGCGGCCGGGGGGCGGGGGGAGGTTGCGCGGTGGCGGGTGGCGGCCAGGCCGGGCCGGGGCCGAGGCCGGTGCGGGTGCGCGGTGGCGGTGCGGTGTGGACGTCGGTGCGGGTGGCGGCGGGGGCCGGGGTGCGGGTGCGGTGCGGTGCGGGCGGGGGCCTTGGGGGCGGGTGCGGGGCGGGGGCGGGTGGCCCGGTAGGTGCCCGGCGTAGTCGCGGTGCAGCTCGACGGTGGCGGCCCGCCCGGTGGCCGGGGCGCTACCGGTAGTGGTCGAGCCGCGATCGCGGCCGGGGGCGGCGCGCCAGGATGCCGCCTAACGGCCGGACGGGTGGCGGCGGGTATCCGGGCCTAGGCGGACGGTGCGCCGCTTAGGCGGGCATACGGACGGCCCCCGTCCCGAGGTGCCGGGTACGGGGGCCGTCGGCCGTGCGGCGGTGGAGCTAGGGGGCCACCTCCCGGCACCAGGCCAGCGCGGCGACGCGGGGCAGTAGCGCGACGTGCCAGCCGTCGGCGACGGCGGTGGCCGACCGGCACCAGGCTCGGGCCGCGTCGACGTCGCCGGCCTCGACTGCGGCGGCGGCTCGGGCCAGCGCGTCGGCCAGCTCGGCCCGGATCGGGCCGGCCAGCGCGGCGGGGTCCGCGCCACGGCCGACCGCGGCCAGGACGTCCGCCGGCATCATCGGGCCACCTCGGCCGCCGGGTCGGTCGGCAGTACCGCGACCGTGCGGCCGTCTGGGCGCACCTCGACCCGCCAGCGGCCGGCCAGCATCGCGGCTACCGCGGCGTCGGGGTCGCCGTGCGCGACCAGGTCGGCCAGCTCGGTGCCGGTCATCGGGTCACCTCCCGAGCCGCGGCCTCACCGTAGGCGCGGGACCGCTCCCACCGCCAGCGGGCACGGTCGGCCAGCTCGGCGCCCCACCAGGCGCGCACCGCGGCGGCTGCGGCGTCGAGCGCCGCACCGCCGGGGTCGCCGGCCTCGACCGCATCGGCGGCCCGCAGTACGGCCGCCTCGGCCCGCTCCCGGTAGGCGCCAGTATCCGCGTAGCCGCCCTCGGCCGCCTCGACGGCCTCGACGGCCAGCTCGGGCCACCCGTCGCGGATAGCGCGCAACGCGTCGCCGAGGTGCGCTAGGTCGCGCTCGATCATCGGGTCACCTCCCGCACCCGGACGGCCAGCGCGTTACCCGGCATCCGAACCAGGTCGACCGTGGCCGCGGGCATCCGTGCGGCCGCGGCCAGCACGTCGGCGGCGGCGTCGCGATGCCCGGCGGCCAGTAGGGCTAAGGCGGCCCGAGCCGGCGTAACCCCGTCGGCGATCATCGGCCCACCTCCCGCCACCAACGTCGGCCGTCCGCGACCGCGATCGCACGGTCGGCGCGGGCCAGCGCGACCCGAGCACGGCGGCGCAGCTCGACCGCGGCCACCGCGGCCGCGTCCGATGTGACGTCATACCGGTCGACGCCGACCGCGCATCCCGTGAACGGCCATCCGTCCGGCCCGACGTACCGGGTACGCCGGTAGGCGTAGGTCACGCCGTAGCGGTCCGGGTCGAGCGCGCGACGCTCGGCCGCGGCCAGCCGGTCGGCCAGGTCGGCCGCACGGTGCAACGGCAGCATCCGGACGGCCAGCCGGAGCGCCCGGAGGCCGACCGCGTAGGTGGCCGCGTAGTACGCCCGATGCGCGAGGTAGCGGGGTCGGTTGACGGTCGCGGCGGTCATCGGCGCACCGCCAGAACGTCATCCGCGAACACGTCGGCCAGCACCTCGGCCTCGGCCGCGAGGGCCGGCGCGTACTGCCACCGGGTCGCACGGTCCGAGCCGTCACGGGCCTCGACCTCGACCCCGTCCGATCCGAGCCAGCATCGCACCTCGGCGTAGGGGCCGCCGACCGTGACGATTAGCGTGACCTCGCGGACGGTCCCGTCGGCGTCGACCAGGTATCGGACGTCGAGCACGTCCGCGACGTAATCGGCCGCGGCGTCGTGCGGATGCTCGGCCGCCTCGACCTCGGCCACCCGACCGGCGATTACCTCGGCGTACTCATCGGCGTAGGTGCGCTCGGGGGCGGTCATCGGTCGACCGTCCCGGCCACCTCGGCCAGCATCGCGGC
>CAYYPL010000020.1:0-7304 GCA_964473555.1 uncultured Chitinophagales bacterium | reverse complement strand
TTCTGCCGCGGCAACAACACCCTCTGATCATGTTGATTCGGATCCTGCGCCAGACTTCAATCAGCGGCCGACCCGCCCGGGTCGGTGATCTGATTGATGTGTCCGATTCCGATGCCCGGCTGCTGCTGGGTATGGGGAAGGCGGAGATGGCGCCGGATCCGGTCACACCAACCCCTGAGGCCGAGGAACGGCCTCGCCCCCGCAAACCCCGCACCCCCCGAACCCATGGCAGTACATGAGCTCACGCTGGACAAGCTTCAGCACTTCACCCTCCTCGCCACGACCACGATCACCGGCACCGGCAACCAAACCGGCGTCGACATCAAGGACTATGAAGGCGACGTTCAGATCATCCTCGCTGGCACTGCTGCTGGCGCTGATGCCTCGCTGGCGTTTCGGATCGAAGAATCCTCCGATGATTCGACCTACACCGCCGCCGCCGGTGGCACCTTCACGGTGATCGGCAATGCCGCCGCCAAGCAGGTGCTCAGCCTCAACAGCAACGACCTCAAACGGTACATCCGCCTCAGCTGCACGGCTGAGGTTGGCACTGCCTCCAGTGCCGTCACATGCTTCGGGTTCGGCCTGAAGAAGTACGGCTGAGGTTGACCAATGGCATTCGTCGAGGATCCAACCGACTTCCTGGATGACTTCGGGGTCAGCGTGACCGCGAATGGCACCACGGGTCTCGGCATCCTCGACATGCCCGGTGAGTACGTGGCCGATGGGCGGGTGATCACCAATGAGTACCTGCTGAGGGCCGAGACATCACGATTCGGATTCGTGACCTATGGCGACACGATGACGGTGGCAGGGAACAGCTACCAGGTGCGCGAGGCGCCGCTGATGATTGATGACGGTGTCTTCTGCCTGATCCTGCTGACGAAGATCGCTGTCGCCGTTGCGCATCTGCTCCTGGAGGACGGATCATTCTTCCTGCTTGAAGATGGCTTTAAGTTGCTGCTGGAGTCCTAATGCCTGATCAGAAGCTCTCACAACTCCAATCAGCGACGACGCCACTGGCGGGGACTGAGCAGGTCTACGTGGTGCAGGGCGGCAACAGCCGGAAGACCACGGTCAGCGCCGTCGCCCCTGGCACCAACCTGACCTACACGCCTGCCAGCCGGACGCTGGCGAGCAGCACTGGCGACGACGTGGTGTTGCCACTGGCGACCGATTCGCTGGATGGCCTGATGTCAGCCGCGCAGCGGCTGCTGACCCAGGCCTTGATTGATGCCGGGGTCAGCGCCACTGGGTCGGTGGTGTCGATCCCGCACATCCACGGCGATCTGGCGGGTGCGGTCTACATCCATGTCAAGAACACCAGCGGCGGCCAGCTGGTGAAGGGCACGCCTGTGCGGGTGACCGGCACGGTGGGGGACACGACGACGCTGGAGGTTGCTGCTGCTGATGCGACGTCACAGGCGACGATGCCAGCGATCGGGATCCTCGACGCGACGTTGGCGCAGAACGGCACCGGCCATGCGGTGGTGGCGGGCGAGCTGACGGGCCTGGCGACCGCCAGCTACGTGATTGGCGACCCGCTCTATGTGGCGATCGGCGGTGGCCTGACGGCAACACGGCCGACGACGGGGCTGGTGCAGCAGGTGGCGATCGTGGGCCGGGTGAATGCCTCGACTGGATCGGTCACTGTGACGATCGGATCCGAGATGGACCCGCCGCATTCTGCGGTGACCCTTGCCGCCAGCGTTGCGGACATCCTGAACCTGTCGGGCCAGGAGCTGCAGGCGGATGATCCTGGAGCGGATCGCCTGCTGTTCTGGGACGACAGCGAGGGCAAGCTGACCCATGCGGCCGTGGGGCCCGGCATCGTGTTTGACGGCACGACGCTGCGGGTGGAGGAATGGCTATGGGTGGCGTGCTCGGATGAGACGACGGCGCTCACCACCGGCACCGCCAAGCTCACCTTCAGAATGCCGTTTGCGGCCACGCTGCTGAGCGTTCGGGCAAGCGTGAACACTGCACCAGTCGGCGCGAATCTGGTGGTGGACATCAACGAAGCGGGCACCTCGCTGTTGAGCACGAAGCTCAGCATTGATGCCACCGAGAAGACCAGCACCACGGCAGCAACAGCAGCAGTGATCAGCGATTCATCGCTGGCAGATGATGCAGAGATCACGATTGACATTGATCAGGTTGGCAGCTCAACAGCAGGCACGGGTTTGAAGGTTGGCCTCTACGTTCGGAGGATCTGACGATGCCGAGGATCCTGTACAACCCTGAGACCGCCACACTCATCACCTGGCCCCGGCAGGACGACGAGGACGTGGTGGGCCTGGAGCCGCCGGTGGTGATGCTGTGGATTGAGCAGGCAGAAGCCCCCACCGACTACGACCCGGAGTTGTACGGCCTGGCGCCGACGCAGGATGTAGACCTCGATGCGCTGGTGTTGCGGCGCGGGTGGGAGCTGGTGGAGTTGCCGCCTCCCCCTCCGGTGGTGCCCGCGCCCCGGTGGGTGCAGTTCGCTGAGCAGCTTGCGACGGACGCTGCGGTGAATGGGCTGGTGGCCACGTGCGCTGCGACTGCCCCGGTGTTGCATCTGATGCTGGGCGTGGGGCTGGGCCAGGCCGCCCAAGGCGATCCGCGCACGTTCTTGGCGGCATGGGGTGATGTCGTAGCTGCGGGACTGGTATCCACTGAACTGGCTGCACAGATGGCTGCGCTGGCGGGTGGGTTCGATCTGCCGGCGGAGTTTGTGGAGGGCCTCGGCTGATGTGGTTGCTGAATCCTTATCGGTTTGCGGCTCAGCAGCTCTGGACGCCAGCGGCGATCACCACGGCGCTGTGGCTGGACGCGGCGGATGCGAGCACGATTACCCAATCATCTGGCCTTGTAGATCAAATCAACGACAAAAAAGGCAACGGGCAAAACTTTACGGCCAGCAGTACGATTAGGCCAACATATACCGCAAATGCCTTAAATGGCCTGTCCGCTTTGACGTTTGGCGGTTCACAGTGGCTGACATCGGTGAGCGCCTCGTCTGCCTGGAACTTTTTACATAATTCCACTGGCGCCACAATTTATATGCTGTTTAAAGTTGGAACATCAAGTGACCCGAACGCAATCTATGGCCTTATGGGAACTTCGGGAGGGTCAAACGCAAACATAGGCGTTTATACTGCGTATGACGATCGCGCTAGTCAGTCGAGAAATAATGCAACAAACTCCGCTGTCGGCATGGGCAACACGTCAACGCCTGTATCCCAGAGCATTGTTACTAACGCGCTGACACCGAATACGTTTATTCTATTTCAGCAGGTTTACGACAATTCCAACAGCACGGCCATCAATAGAAGCATTGTCTACGTGAACGCCGGTTCTGCTATCCAGGCAAACGTTGGCACTGCTACTCCAAGCTCTAGCAACGCTTCTTTCACCTTGCAAATTGGGACCGTTGGCAACAATGGAAGCCCGGCTGTAATGACACTGTGCGAAACTGTCATTGTTTCTGGAGTCGCTAGTAATTCTGTTAGCCAACGCATCGAAGGCTACCTAGCCCACAAGTGGGGGCTTACCGCCAACCTCCCGGCGGGCCATCCCTACAAGACGGTGCCCCCGTACCTCTGACCATGACCTCCCGCCGCGAGCAGATCCTGTCCCACATCGCCACCACCCTGGCCCCGACCGTCGGCATCACGACGGTCTACCGGAGCCGGGCGGAGGCGTTCAGTCGTGATGAGGCGCCGGCGCTGGTGGTCGAGCCGATCGCAGACCGCTGTCAGCCCTACAGCACCTGCAAGCTCGACTGGACCCTGGACCTCGCGGTCGTCGTCCACACCCGCGGGCCGATCCCTGAGCAGCTGGCAGACCCGATCATCACCTCAGCCCATGCCCTGCTGATGGCTGATCGCACCCTCAACAACCTAGCTATCGACATCGTGCCGACCGGGACCGACTTCCAGCGGGACAAAGCCGACCTTCTCTCGCTCTGGCAAGTCAACACCTACGCGATCCGTTACCGCACCCTCGGGGGTGACCTCGAAAATGGCTAGGCGCAGCAGATCCCATAGACTGACCACAGATACCGTCTCCCCCATGGCTGGCCCTGTTGCCCCGCCTCTGCCATCCACCGGCGGATCCTACGAGCTGGTGGGCAACGAGTGGGTATGCGTCCAGCAAACCCAGATGCCGGATCCGGCACCGCCGGAGCCTGACTGCCCAGCGTGCACGGCCCCGCCGCCGGACCTCGCCGACCCCGAACCCACCCCCACCCCTGAGGAATGACCGATGCCGATCTGGCGCAATCGCCTCGCCCTGGTCAAGTCTGAATCGACCTACGGCACCAACATCAATCCGGCGGCCAGCGATGCGCTGCTGTTCACTGAGCTCGACATCGAACCGCTGGCGCTGGAGCTGGTGGAACGCGGGACCATCCAGGCCTATATGGGCCACCGGGCCAGTGTGGTGGCGCAACGATCGGTGCCGGTGAAGGCCACGGTCGAGCTGGCGGGCAGCGGCACCGCTGGCACTGCCCCACGGTGGGGCCCGATGCTGAAGGCAGCCGGCTGCGCTGAGGCGGTCGTGAGCTCCACCAGCGTCACCTACTCGCCGGTGTCAAGCGGGTTCAGCTCCTACACCTGTGAGTTCTATGCGGACAACGGCAGCGAGCAGGCGATCGTAGGTATCCGCGGCACCGCTGATCTGAGCCTGTCGGTCGGTGAGATCCCCACGCTCGCATTCGATCAGATGGGCATTTACGGCGCCCCTACAGAGGTTGCGCTCCCCACCCCGGCCTACACCGCCCAGGCGGCGCCGCTGATCGTCAACACCGACAACACCGCCACGGTCAGCGTACACGGGTTCTCCGCGTGCATGACGGCATTCACGTTCAGCCTCGGCGTTGAGATGGTGTTCGAGCAGAAGGCAGGTTGCACGAAGCAGGTGCGGATCACGGAGGCCAAACCGACCGGATCCATCACGATCGAACTGCCGGCCTTCGCCACGAAGGACTTCCTCACGATCGCCAGCAACCAGACGACCGGGTCCATCAGCTGGGTGCATGGGGCCACGCCCGGCAACATCGTCACTTTCACCGCCGGCCAGTGTGCGTTCGATTCGCCGACCCTTGATGAATCGGATCAGGTGACACACATCACCCTCCCATTCCGCGCGCTGCCGAACACCGGCAACGATTCGTTCTCCCTGGCGCTGACCTGATCATGGCATTCGTTCTTGAGCAGACCCCTACCTTCCGGTGGCCGATCACGATCCGGGAAGTGCAGGACCTCGGACGGGTGCGGACGCACCAGTTCGAGGCGATCTACCGGCGGCTCCCTCAGAGTCGCATGGATGCCGTGCAGCTGCAGTATCAGGCGATTAAAGCGGCAGCCAGCCGTAACGAGGTGATCGACGACATCCCTACCCGTGCGATTGCTGATGAGATCCTGGCCGGATGGGAGGGCATCAACAACCCTGACGGGTCTGCGGTGGAGGTGACACCGGAGGCCAAGGCGCAGCTACTCGAGGTGGCGACCGTCGCTGATGTGCTGGTCACCACGTTCTTTGAGGCGCACGACAAGGCCAGGGTAAAAAACTGATCGGCGCCGTGGATCACCTGTTCCGCTCGAAAGGTGACACGGCGCAGGCAGAAGCCGATGCGGCACGGTTCGGCGTGATCCTGGAGCCGCACCACCTGGCGCCGCGGAATCACCATCTATGGGCGGAGCTGTGGCCGGTGGTGAACCTGTTTCAGCGGAGCATGACGCAATGGCGAGCAACGTCCGGCGGCGTGATCGGACTCGATTATGGGGTGATCCTCGGCCACCTGGCGCCGCTGTTCGATGTGACCGTGGATCCTACGATGATGGATGATCTGCAGGTGATGGAGCTCCACGCCCGAGACCTGCTCAACCGCAACACGAGGAAGTGAACCATGGCTCAGCTTCAGGCACTGCTGCAGATCAAGGCCGACGTCCAAGGAGAGGGCAAGGTCGAAAGCCTGGGCAGGGCGCTGGGCGGATTGGACAACACGGCATCAAGGGTGAGCGGCAGCCTGCGGGGGTTGGTTGGCGCTGCAGGCGGATTGCGTGGTGTGCTCGGCGGACTGGGCGGGGCGATCAGCGGCATCGGACTGGGTGCAATCGCCAAAGGCGCGATTGATGCCGCCGACAATATGAACGACCTTCGACAGAAGACCGGTGTCAGTGTTGAGCAACTGAGCCGATTCCAGCAGGCGGCCGAAAAGTCCGGCACCAGCCTTGAAGGTGTGTCGTCTGCCATGGTCAAACTGAATCGCAACCTGGCAACAGACAACAAGGCAGCATCAAAGGCGCTGACTGATCTAGGCATCAGCGCAACAGATGCAAGCGGCAAGCTGAAATCAACCGATCAAGTCATGCTTGAGGTTGCGGATGCGTTTGCCAAGATGCCCGATGGCGCTGAGAAGTCAGCCGCCGCCATGGCCTTATTCGGCAAGTCCGGCGCCGATCTGGTCCCGTTGTTGAATGGTGGCCGCGAATCAATCGAATCACTCCGCGCAACAATGACCGGTGAGTTCGCCGCTGGTGCCGATGCCTTAAATGACAAGATCGCCACGATACAGACACGCTTCGCAGAGGTTGGAATCAAGATCGGCACAGCAGTGATGCCAGCATTCAGTGCACTGGCTGATGTGATCATCGGCGTTGCGGATGCGTTCTCGAATCTGCCGGGGCCGATTCAGGCGATTGTAGTCGGAGTTGGTGCGCTGACGGCTGCATTCATTATTCTTGCCCCTGCGATCTCTGCCATTGTGTCACTGGCCGGAGTGCTCGCCGGCCTGAAGATCGGCGCCACGATCGCCGGATGGGCTGGCGTCATTGGTCCTGCAGTCGCGGCGATCACAGCCGCATTCTCCGGCCTGCTGGCCTATCTCACCGGCACCATGCTGCCGGCCCTGCTGGCATTCTTCTCAGGCCCTGTCGGCTGGACCGTCCTGGCGGTTGCTGCGGTCGTCGCGATGGCGATCGCGTTCCGCGAGCCGATCGGCAAGTTCTTTTCCTGGCTGGGCGAGATCCTGCCGCAAGTGCTAAAGACCCTCCTTGATCTGGCCTACAAGATCTGGGTTCAGCCGTGGGTCGACATCTGGAACAACGTACTCAAAGAGCCCATCGGTCAATTCCTGGCATGGCTGCCGGAGAATCTGGACAAGGGCCTAAAGGCACTCCTGAGCCTCGCCTATGACATCTGGGTCAAACCATGGGTGGACATCTGGGACAACGTCCTGCGGAAGCCGATCAGTGATCTTCTGTCATGGATGGGCAACGCCATCCGCGCACCGTTCGAGGCGGCGGCCAACTTCGTCA
>CAYYPL010000019.1:0-7357 GCA_964473555.1 uncultured Chitinophagales bacterium | reverse complement strand
TGCAGAAGGCACGCGGCAAGGGCATCGGGGATGCACGGGTCACCCTCACGTACGACGACCTCATCAACCTGCTGAAGTGGAACAACCTCACATGACAACACCACGGTACGTTGTCATGTTTTCCGGGGGCATCGGATCGTGGGCCTCGGCTCGCCGCATCGTGGACCAGCACGGCCCCGAAGACGTGACCCTGTTGTTTACTGACGTGAAAGGCGACAACAGCAACCCACACATCGGTGAAGACGAAGACACTTACCGGTTCATTAACGACGCAGTAGCCGACCTCGGTTGCGAATACGTGCGCCTTGCAGACGGTCGTGACATATGGCAAGTGTTCAAAGATCGCCGCTTCCTCGGCAACAGTAGACAAGCCAACTGCTCAACGACCTTGAAGCAGATACCCGCGAAACAGTGGATCAAACAGAACACAACACCGCAAACCACCAGCATCATCATCGGAATAGACTGGACAGAAACACACCGCCGCCCTGCCATCGTCAAGGCATATCAGCCATACACGGTGCTGTTCCCTATGTGCGACAAGCCGTACCTGTCCAAGCAGGACATGATGGACTGGGCAAGAGAGCGTGGCCTGCAACCGCCACGGCTATACGCCCTCGGTTTCGCCCACAACAACTGCGGCGGTGGCTGTGTGCGCAGTGGACAGGGGCAGTTCCGCAAACTTTTGGAAATCATGCCCGACCGTTACGCCGTGTGGGAACAGCAGGAACAGGAGATACGCGACTACCTCGGCAAAGACGTGACCATCTTGAAAGAAACCCGCAACGGGGAGCGGCGAAACCTGACACTGCGCGAACTGCGTGAACGAAACCAGGCCGACGTGGACATGCTGGACATTGGCGGCTGCGGATGTTTTGTTGAAGACTTCACACTGGCAGATGACGATGGGTAACTACCGCTTCGACATATGGCCCGTTCTCCGCGAATACGGGTGGCAGTTACCGAACCCACGCGGCTCATGGCAGACCGTGAAATGCGGGGCGCATGAGGACAGTCAAGCCTCATGCCGTATCAGTTCCGATAAAGGCTACGTGAAATGTCTCGCCTGCGGTTTCGAAGGCGACGCGATCAACGTTGTCCAACACTACGAAGGGGTGGAGTTCCGTGATGCTGTCCGTCGATGCGAGGAGATTACTGGAACAAGCGACGCAGGCGTATCACGAACAGATCGACGCAGCGAAAGACTATCTGCGGGAACGCGGCATCAGTCGGGCAACCGCCGCTACGTACAAACTCGGGTACGTCGGGGCGCCCATGATCGGTGACGAGCAATACACCGGACGCATAAGCATCCCTTATCTCACCCCCGCTGGACCCGTGGACTTGCGGTTCCGCCGCCTCGGTGACGACGACTCCCCCAAGTACCTGTCCCGTCCCGGCGCACACGACACGATGTTCGGTGTCAACGCCTTCCAGACGGACAGTGACGTGATCGCCGTATGCGAAGGCGAGTTCGACACGATGATCGTCAACAGCGAATGCGGCATCCCCGCTGTCGGGTTGAGTGGCGCGAACAAGTGGAAGAACTGGTACGCCCGGGCGTTCGCTGACTACCGCAAAGTATTCGTCCTCACTGACGGGGACCAGGCCGGTGCCGACATGGGCAAGAAGATCGCGCAAAGCATTGACGTTGCGGTCGTGGTCACGATGCCGGACGGCATGGACGTGACCGATGTGTACCTGTCGGAAGGTCCGGAGGGAATACGAAGGAAGGTGGGATTGTGACTGGCGAAGCATTGAACGTGGCACTGATTGTCGTCCTGTCCATGATCGGCGGATGGGTTCTCGGCGGGATCATCATGTGGGCGATTGCGGAACTGGATGAGCGCAAGTGGCGTAAGCGCATGCGGGACATTATGAGTGAACGGACGGTTGATCGTGTATGACACTGACGGAGCAGGATTGGGTGAGTCTCCTGCACTCGTTGACTTCCTTGGGCATCAAGATAGAAAGTCACGACAGGATGACGGGGCGGATAACACTGGCGGTATACCCATTGCCCCGGCACAACACCCCCGGTACGGGATAACCACGGAGCAGTTAGCCGAAGCGCAACGCCGGTTCACGAACTATGCACGGCTGCGCATCATGGGCACCGGTCACCGTGACTACAACCGTGGCGACAAGCAGGCATTCGAAGACATGAGCATCCATCGTCTCGTGGATGAGTTGCGGGATGAGATAGCGGACGCCGTGAACTACCTGACGTTCCTGGACATTCAGTTGAGCCGATGGAAAACCGAGTTGGAGGTGCGCCTGTGAAGCGAGTATGGGTAGTTTCCGATCTGCAAGTGCCGTTCCATGACGCCCGCGCCGTCGATGCGTTGGCGCAGTGCATCAGCGACATGAAGGAACCCGACGATGTTGTGCTGACTATCGGGGATGAGATGGATTTCCAAACCGTCTCCCGCTGGTCAGCGGGTACACCGCTGGAGTACGAGCGTTCCATTGGGCGTGATCGTGACACGACGGTGCAAGTGTTGCGCGACCTGCAAGTGCAAGCGTGCATCAGGTCGAACCACACCGACCGGCTCTATCACCAAGTTATGCGCCGCCTGCCCGGGCTGCTCGGCCTACCGGAGTTGGAGTTGGAGAACTTTCTCCGCCTCCCCGAACTGGGCATCACGTTCCACAACGAGGCGTTCCGTGTCGCCCCCGGATGGGTGGCGATGCACGGCGATGAAGCCGGTGTCTCCCAAGTGGCAGGGCAAACCGCAGCCGGGTTGTGCAAGAAGGTCGGCATGAGCGTGGTGTGCGGGCACACGCACCGCATGGGCTTGCAGCCGTACACGACAAGCGTGAACGGTCGCATCACCCGCACCCTGTGGGGCTTCGAAGTGGGTCACCTCATGGACATGCGTAAAGCCAAGTACGCACGCACGCATAATTGGCAGGCCGGTTTCGGCATCCTCTACGTGGACGGCAACACCGTCACCCCCCACCCCGTCCCCATCACGAACCGGTCCTTCGTCGTAGAAGGTGAACAGTGGTCCTGGTGACACTCACCCCTTGGGAAACCGAGTGGGTCACAACCGTCGGTATGCGCAGGCATCACAACAACCTGCACAAACAAGACGCCGCCCACTACGACCCCCGGTTAATGCAAGACAACCTCACCGCCAGCATCGCCAGCGCCAAATGCGAACTCGCCGTCGCGAAAGCACTCGGCAGGTATTGGAGTGGCAGCGTGTGGGACAGCGGGCAGCACGAGCAGTACAAGCATGAACCGGACGTAGCCCCGAACATTGAAGTGCGACGCACACGACGAGAGAAAGGATCACTACCCGTGCGGCAACGTGACGTAGCCGACGGGCGTGTCCTCGTTCTCACCTACAACGACGAGTACCTGAAATGCGTTCAGGTTCTCGGATGGATCGACGCCGAAACCGGGTGGTCTATCGGTGAACCCGCCCACTACTCCCCCGACACGACACGTCTCGTGTCCCCCTACTCGTTACGCAACATTCAGGAGATAACCGCGTGGACACCCTCACCGACACCGAACTGAAACTCGCACGGCAAGGAGCAACATCGGCGTGGCGCTCCGGGCGTGGCATCGTTGACAAGGAAGAACTCGTAGCCGAAGCGAACCTGTGGCTCGTGGAACACCTGGAGAAAGTGACACGTTGGCGGGATGAAGGCAGGCATGGGCAGAACAAGGTGCGTAACGCCTGCCGTCAACGATGCTTAACACTTGTGGCGCGGGAACGTAAACGCCGCTCCCGGCTTATGGCTGGTGACCTCGCCTACTACACGCCGCAAGTGATACGGGAAATACTGCCGTCGATCTTTCATGTGGAGGATTGGGTGAGTGGGGAGATACACGGTGATGAGAGGCGGGCACCGTCCCGCCCCGCTGAAGGGAACAACCGTCTCGCCGCCGTCATCGACGTGCGGTCAGCGTTCGAAACGCTACCGGATAAAGATAAGCAACTGCTCATGGATATGTATTGCGACGGTGGCCTGCCGTTACAGGTGATCGCGACGCAACTGGAAGTGACGGAGCGGACAGTGCGGCGTCGTGAGGATCGCGCATTGGATCGCATGATTGAACGGTTAGGTGGTGAACCACCGTGGCTACGGTGATAGACGGGTCGCAGTATGAGGGTTTGAACGTGGGTTCCGGCCCGCACTACGCAGACGGGTGGTGCAACACCGACATTCTCCCCGCACCGGAAGGTACCCGTGACCCGGACGTGTACGCGGACATCTTTGATTACCGCACCGTGTTCCCTGCTGGTGCTTTCACGAAAGCGTACGTCGGTCATGTGTTAGAACACATACCCCTAGATGTGGTGGTCGCTGCGGTGCAGCACATCGCCTACACGGTTCAGCCGGGTGGGGTCATCATGTTCGTTGGCCCGTGCATTGACAAAGCGATAGCGACCGGGCAGCCAGAGACGCTACTGGATCAGATCAGGCATCACCCAGAGCGTGAGCCGCATCCGTGGTCCCACGCCTGGACACCGACGGAGGCGTTGACGCTGGAGGTGGTTCGGGAGGCCGGGTTGAGTGACGTGGAGGCGGTGCCGATTGACACGGTGACCCGCCCGCAGTGGCCTAACCCGTCTATCGCACCGTGGCAGACAGCGGTACGAGGGATCGTCCCTCACGCCGCATCCACGTAACCGATCACCCGGTCAGGGATGGATGCACGCACCGACGTGAACCGTTCGAACACATCCACCCATTCACTCGCCCGCGCCGTGATCGACTGCTCATCACGTACCCGATTGAACTGGATCGCCGCTTCCCGTTTCCGTGTCTTGAAATCCAACAGCGCAGTTAACTCCCGCCGCCAGTCATCCCCCGTCACCGCCACCCGACCGATGCCTTGCTCTGCTAGGTGCGTGTATTCCGGGAGGGCTTGCGCCACGAACGGGATACCCGACGCCGCATACTCCAACCCTTTGATGTTGCTTTTAGCGTGGTTAAATGGGATGTCCGACAGCAGTACGACACCGATATCAAAATCCAGCATTTCGTGATATCGATACAGGGGCCGCATCGGTGAGGTGATCACCCGCTTCGGGTCAACCCCGGCAGCGTCAGCGAACGCCGGGGCATCCGGCATGTGACCGGCATGATGGAACAACAGGTCATGTTCCGTAAGGAAATCATTCAGCCACGGTCGTGCCGTCTCCGCATCGTTCGACCGCCACCCCATCGCACCCGCCCACCCCAACACCGGCTTACCACCCTTCACGGCACGGCGAGTGAACTGGTTCGGGTTGATGCCGTTACGAACCATCACCACCTCATTCACGTCCTGGTAGTAGTCACGCAGGAACGGCGTGGACACGGTAACAAGGTCCGCTTTCTCAATGATCTGACGGTAATGGTCACGGTTGCGTAGCCGGTTGAACTCCGGGTCGGTCACCGTGTACGCACGGTTCTGCTCATGTAACCCGGGGTAGAAATCGTCCACGTCCACGATGAACCGCTGCCCTAAGGCACGGGCCGTGTCCATGTATTGCAACGTCCACCGGTCCATGATCATCTTCAACACGATCACATCGAACCCGAACTCGGCGTGGGTTTTACTGACCCGCACACCGAACCCGTGTTCCATTGTGAACGCTGGCGGACCGAACGCTGACTTCAACCCTCGCAGTGTGTTACGTGGCAGGAGGCATCGGTAGTAGGAGCAGCCGCCCGGTCGCAGAATGTCACCGTCTAGGAGGAAGTCGTCGGCAACGAACCCGATCCTCACTCCGGTCGTGCCTCATCGCCGTAACGATCCCTCGTGGGCCAGTCGTACTTCGCTGGCCTATCCAACGCCTCCTCACAGGCCTCCTCGTACGTTTCCGGCCCGTGATAGTGGGTGTTGATGAGGAAGTCGTACTTCATGTTCGGTGGAACATGGAAGCCACACTCAATCCACTCAACAGGAACAGCATTGTCACCCGTCAGTTCGACATACACCGAACCCATGCCCCAATCCAAACCCACATTGTCGGCAACGTGGTACTTGTCGCACCACGCAACTAGCGCACGCAAGTCAGCGACCGTGCGTGCCTCACACTCCGCTGACACGAACCCGGTCATCTTGATTTGCTTAGACATTTACACCCTCCACTGGTGGTATCCAATGCTGACAGTCACAGTGCCCACGGCATTCGTCATGCAGTGCTTCCGACGCAGCGAACGAGTCACGCGCTAGGTCTTTGCGATCCTTAGCGATCTGATCCCTGCCCCTGTTCGTCATGGCACCAGCGGCACGGCATTCCTTACACACCATCATTGACCTCCAACAAATCAGGACCGTCCGCTGGACACGGCACAGTCACCAGTGCCCCGCACGATGCGCAGACACCATCAAGTAGGTAGAACGCAGGCAACTGCGTGTCATCGAACTTCGCAGCGATCACGAACAAGTCGTAACCACACGGGCACACGTACGTGGGTACACCCCGGTAATCCGCTGAGGGTGACTTATTGAACGCAGCGAAAGCCAGCGGAAACCCGTTGGTATTACTGGGTTTTTCGGGTTTACGGAACAGTCTCATCGGCAGTCCCGCACCTTCTTGCCGATCGTCAAGGCGTGCCGAGGTGACCAATGATGGGCACCCTCCAAGCCTTTCCGTTTGGGAAAGGGATCAACCATGACGAAGGCAACCTCCCATTGGGCGTACTTCGGTGCCTTGTTCGGTCGCACACCCACCCACTCCGGGTAACCCGCCAACGCTGCGTAGTGATCCCATGAGGCTTGCGTCCACTGCACGATCCCCGACCCGTACGGGCCGTCCGCCTCCCAATCGAAACCGGACTCCCGCCCCGCCACGCACGTCAGAAACTTCTCCGCACGCTTGGAGTAGTGGTAGCCCCGATACTCCGGGGGATGAAAGTCGGCGCGACCAACCGCCAGCACGCTCGCCAGCATCAACGCCTCAATCATGCCGCCCCCTGTACCGTCGTGTCACCATGACGGCGCGCCAAGGTGCGGAACTGGGAACGTTCCGAAGCGGTCATGCCGCCCCAGAAACCTTGCGACTCACGGGCGATCGCATACTCCCGGCACTCATGCACGATCACGCAGCCCTGGCACATGCGCCGCAGCGTGCCCGTCACCAACGCCGCCTCCGCCGAGTTCTCCATGTAGAACAGGTCCACATCCAGGCCCGCACAGGAGGCGTCCTGCCAATGCACATCCACGAACCTCACGCCCCCACCTCCCACCATGAGGAGATAGCGCAGCCGGTGGAGCAGTAGTGCCGCCCGTCATGGATCACCCACGAGTCCGGCACCATCGACCCGCGCAGCGGGTTCGCCACCATGCACCCGGCATGGTCACACATCACAGTCTCCGTGATCATGCGACCACCACCCGCGGGTC
>CAYYPL010000018.1:5457-7882 GCA_964473555.1 uncultured Chitinophagales bacterium | reverse complement strand
TGGGTGGAAATTGTTCTACTTCCCACTCCCCACTCCCCACTTCCTACTCCCTACTTCCTCATATACATTACATAGAACAAAGTAAATCAAGAGACTGATTTAGTCTTCACATTTTGATTCAAATGAGTTACATTTTTAATCGGCTTTGCCGACAGAAAAGAGTAAACAGAAAAGTTTGCAGCGTTGGAATATCCGTATAAATTGGATAGCTACGTGTAAATCAAACTGCCCTTTCTGTACTTCCTGACCTCTGTGCGCGAATGTTCTCCTACTACCCACTCCCCACTCCCTACTACCTACTACCTACTTCCCACTTCCTATGACTACTAATGACGCTGAATCCCTACTTACGACCTGGATCGAGAATCCAGCACTTCAACATCACTGTCGGATGGTGGCAGCAACGGTTAAAGCCTATGCAGTCGCGTTGGGAAAAGACGAAGTGACAGTCCATGACTGGTGGCTGGCCGGACTTTTACACGATCTGGACTGGGAAAAGCATCCCGATGAACATCCAAATTACGCGCTGGAGCACATTTTGCCCGGCAAAGGACTCTCAGACGCCGCTTTAGACGCTATTCGTGCCCATGCGCCGGAGAGAACAGGTAAACATCCCGAATCGGAACTTGAACGTTATCTATTCGCCTGCGATGAACTCAGTGGATTCATGCACGCAGTTTCGTTGATGCGTCCGGAAGGATTTGTGGGCATGACTTCCAAGTCGGTCACTAAAAAACTCAAAGATGCCAAATTCGCCGCCAATGTGAGCCGCGACGACATTCGCCACGGTTCCGAACTCATCGGCAAAGACCTCAACGAGCATATCGAATTTTTGATCGGGGTATTTAGTTGAGGGAGTAGGAAGCGGGATAGCGGACAAGCGGGCAAGCGGGCACCTACTTCCCTCCGCTGGCGAAAGCAAGCACCAACACAAAGTGTGATTCAAAAGTACAATTGGGTAGGCCGTTTACTCAGTTCAGTTTACTGTTTACGGCGCCTTAGGCGCCTAAAATGGTATACTCACGCCCACCATCGGAATTCCGATGAAATCTCCATCGGTGTTATCTTCAAGCAGACGTAGCAACGAAAAGTCAATAGCTACTCGTTCAGGTGCCCATCGGACCCCAAAATTCAGTAATCCATTAGAGGTTTTTGTTGGTACAAAGTAATTGTCGGTCACCGCATACCAGCGTTTTGAAAGTCGGTACATTCCAGATAGGGTCACAAGTGGTGCGTTTGCAAGTTCCCCATCCGCATAACCATAACCAAGCCCCAGTGAGATATTGTTATCGCGATTTCCGTACGTAGTCATTCCATAAAGTATCCCGAAAGATGCCTCTCCAATCACGCCTCCAATCATGGCCCCAACAGCAACGTGAACCGATTCACTTTTAATCGGAATCGAGAACTTCGGCAGGATCCACACCGGAGTCTCAGATTCTCCGAACAGAAAAACAGGAACGATTCCTACACCCAGCGAGAAATTATTGGTCAACCCATAGTTCACGTTGTTAAAAAACAGCAGCACATTTTGGTAATATCCTTGTCCCTTGGGTAGGCCCATGGCATTCGGCACAAAAAAGTATCGCGTCGATTGCGGATTCTCATGCCAGTACTCGCCATTCCGAAATGCCTGCGCGCTTAGCGTCCTCATGCGCTTGATGTTAGCCTTCTGGATGGTGATGTCGCCACTGGAAACGGTTCTGACCACCAGCTCCAAATCTGTTTCGGATATCAGTTCACCCTGGAAGATACTCCCATCCCGCGTCTCAATACGAACGGTCACTGGCTCAGGGACCTGAGCCAGTGCGTGCTGAGCCAAGAACAGCAGGATTAGGGGGATGATAAGAACGGAAAAGATGAGTTTTGTTTTCATAGCTAGGTTTTACTTAAAAAAAGTTAAGTTACTTGTGTAAACCTGACCTACGTTACAAGTTCAGTAAATTTTTCGTCAAAAGATAGTGGAGAACAGGGTGCGGTAACCTACTACCTCACGCTTGCGAAAGCAAGCACCACCGCGACGCACCATCTTGGCAATGTCACCCATCTACACGTAAAGTGAGCAAATTTCTTTCGCTTTTCTCTTTTCTGTACTCTGTTATCTGCGAGCTTTGCTCGCTAAAAAAACAACCCCGCCGGGGACTCCCAACGGGGTTGCATCAATTAACCTAATCACACTTGATGAATGTTAGCCACTAAACATAGTACTAACGCAGCAGGTTGAAATCTTAGTATCGACAACAATCAGAATCTGCTGCGTTACGAGAACCATGGCTGCGCCACGAGAATTACGGCGTTGCCACGGAGAATATTCGCTTTCGCTCATGGAGAGAGACGAGAGATGAGATGAATACCCTCGTCGCTCATCTCTCATCCCTCGTCGATTCCAGTGAACTGTGAACTGTGTACTGTGAACTGTGCCCTG
>CAYYPL010000018.1:3665-5357 GCA_964473555.1 uncultured Chitinophagales bacterium | reverse complement strand
ACTGTGAACTGTGCCCTGTGCACTGTGAACTGTGAACTGTGCCCTGTGTACTATCTACACTACTTCTTAGCCAATTCTATAAGCGTTTCAGCAAGCTTAGTCATTTTCTCGGCGTGGGTGCCGGAAGCGTTTGCGCTAACCATCGTTGCCAAATTTCGTAGTGTGGCCTGGTTTCCGGATGTCTCGGCAGCATGAATCCCGTTGCGAAGCTCCTGGATCATGCTTTCTGACACGGCCGGATCACGATCGAGCTGATCCACGTAGGCTTTGGCAAGCGGATAAGACGCCGGCCAACGATACATCGGCTGTCCCTGCACATTGAGATAATCAAGCACGACGGTATTGGCAGCGTCGATTTCATTCTGAGTCAGGTAGGGACTCGCTGTTAACTTCAAAACATCCAGACCTCGGAATATTTCAGAATTATACAGGTAGCCGTTGTACCAGTAAATGGACCAGCTTCCGCCACTACTCACCGTTTCGACCTGCATCGGACCGCGATCATGGAACCCAATTTCTACCGGATGATCAGGGTCGGTCCAGTCAAACAGCGATACACCTCCCTCATACCACGACTGGATCATCACTTCGCGGTCGGGAATCGGAATAATGGATCCATTGTGCGCCACGCAGATCTCAAATTCGGTCTGAACCGCATCCATTTTAAAATAACTATGAAACTGAAGCTTGCGGTCCTCGGTGATCGTGAAAATTGCGTTAGCGCCCCACTCGTACGGGTCATTGGCTCTACATTTGGTGCCAAACCACTCATCTGAAAACAACACCTTGGATCCATCATTACTGAAGGTAGCATTGTGCCAGTAGCTGAAGTTCTCATCGGCCACGTAGTCAATGCGCACCGGATTCACCGGATCGGAGATATCCAGCAGCAGTCCATATCCATCACAGGCACCGGCAGCCAGACCAATTTCGGGATACAATGTAATGTCGTGGCACTGATTGGGACCCGTCGCCACTTCATCGCGCATCGAGTACACCAGATCGCCTATCGAATTGCGGAAGTCGACCAGCTGAGCCTCGGTGGGCTCACCGGAAATTCCTTGCTGCATTTTGTACATCTCAAGAAGTCGACCCGCCTGACTTTCGGACACTTCACGGACACTTCCAACGTACGGACCAGCCTCACGGACCAGGTATACATTCTTTCCCTGAGCTTTCATACGCTCGAGCAAAGCCAGATCCTCCGGCGAAGGCTCGTGAGATGGTGGCGGAGCCAGTTCTTCAAAAATACGTGGTGTGGTAACAACCGCGGCGGCTTGTGGATTATCCAAAGGCACTTTGATGACTTCAATACGGAATAGTGCCGAATTCGGATCCTCGCTAGGCATAGCCGCAATACAACCAGGAAGTTCTTCTTCGGGACGCACCATAGCAGCGCCGGAAACATAGATATAGATGTTCTCGTCATCATTCGGATCCTTCAACACGCTATGCGTATGTGATCCGCGACAGGTCTGCACATTGGCAATGTACTCCGGATTCCGGATGTCGCTGATGTCAAAGATTCGGATACCACGAAACCGATCTTTGCTCGCCCGCTCCTGAACACCCTGCGTTCCACAATCCAGGCGACCTTCGAGTCCCTCGCCAGAAATAAACAGCAGATCACCATAGATGGAAACATCCCCTTGAGAAACCGGACACAGAAGTTCAGCCACCAACGTTGGACTC
>CAYYPL010000018.1:0-3565 GCA_964473555.1 uncultured Chitinophagales bacterium | reverse complement strand
AGAACGCTTAAAAGACCAAAGAATTGGGATGATTTCATACAATGACGAGTTAAGAAATGGATGGATGGGCAAAACATAGGTACAAAAATTGTCAAAATCTATATTAAGATTGGGCCATTAGGCAAGCGGATTCTGGAGAGTGTGGCCAAGCCACGGTGATTACGACTGCGCCGTGGAGAGTGTGGCCAAGTCACGGAGAGTATTACTTTCACATTTTCTCGCGGCATCGCCGCCTTTCGCATGCGCAGCATCTCTCTCTTCTCTCTTCTCTCTTCTCTGCTGGCGAAGCCAGCTATTCCGAAATAGTTGTCAATTTTGTAAGGAATTAGGGTGAAGCGACACATATATATACGCCTCCCTGTAATCAAATTTAGGTCGATTTGGTAGGCGCTTACCCAATTAATCAGACACTCAACAAACAACGCTATGGCAAAAATGACCAAAATTGAAGTAGATGATAAATCCATTACAATAATTGAACAAAACAATTATGATTATATCTGCCTAACAGATATGGTAAGGGGTGAAGAAGGCGAAGACCATATTAGAAATTGGATGCGAAATAGGAATACAGTTGAGTTTATAGGATTATGGGAAACCATTCATAATCCAAATTTTAAAGGTGTCGAATTCGACACCTTTAGGAAACAGTCCGGGCTAAATAGTTTTAATTTGACCCCTAGAAAATGGATTAATTCGACAAAAGCTATAGGGATTATGTCCAAATCAGGTCGATATGGTGGTACTTATGCTCACAAAGACATAGCTTTTGAGTTTGGTTCATGGATAAGCCCACTGTTCAAACTTTTACTTATCAAGGAGTTTCAACGACTTAAAGAGAATGAAACAAACCGTTATAAATTGGAATGGGATGTGAAAAGATTACTTTCAAAAGCCAATTATCATATTCATACCGATGCAATTAAAAACCATATTATTCCAGAGAAAAGCTACTTGAATGACAGGGAATGGTTGATCTATGCAGAGGAGGCAGATTTACTGAATGTGGCTCTCTTTAGTTGTACTGCAAAAGATTGGAGGGATGCTAATAAAGAACATTCGATAAAGGGACTTAACATTCGAGATTTTGCTAGCATTAATGAATTGGTCGTCTTGTCAAATCTAGAAAATTTGAACTCGATTTTGATAGAAAGAAAAGAACCAAAGGAAGTTAGATTAAAGCAACTAAGTGAAATAGCGAAGTCACAACTTAAAACTCTAAGCAATACTAATTCTGTTAAATCACTGACAAAGAAAATCTGAAACAACAGTATTAGTTACTTCTAGAAAAGGCGATCGGGCGAGCGGGTGCTGGAGAGTGTGAACTTCGTTCACGGAGAGTACGGCTACGCCGTGGAGAGTGACATAGCCGCGGAGAGTATTCCGTTTTCGTTTTTTCATTCTCTTATCCCTTCTCACTTCTCTCTTCTCCCTTCTCAGCTGGCGAAGCCAGATACTCCGAAATAGTTGTCAATTTTGTAAGGAATCAGGTCGAACTGACACATATTAATATTGAGGATTAAAATAATTCACTTGTTCCCATTTTGGGAATTCACTACATCAATTAATGAACATAAAACCAATTAGAAACGAAGCTGACTACGAACAAGCGTTGAGTCGCATCGAATCGTTGATGGATGCTGAACCTGGCACAATTGAGGCTGATGAACTTGAGGTATTGAGTATCCTGGTCGAGAGCTATGAAAACAAACAATATCCTGTGGAAATCCCGAGCGCTTTGGATGCCCTGAAATTCCGAATGGATCAACTTGGCTGGACCCAAAAAGATCTTGCAAACTATCTTAACTCACGATCCAGAGCCAGTGAAATCCTTTCAGGAAAGCGATCTATCCCAAAAAGTCTGATCAAAAAACTTCACTCTGACCTCAATATCCCGGCTGAATTGCTAATAAAGTAGGGATTAGATACCGGTTCTCTGTTTAGCCCAACACGCACAAAGTAACTGGATTTTCCCACTAGTTCAAATTACTATAATATGGCAATTATTTTATATATTGCCGAATATTTGAATTTCGATTATGTTAACAATATTAGGATTAGATCTATGAGCAAACTGCAGATCGAAAAACTAAAGCTTTATTTTAAAGAGAGATCCGTTTTTGAAACAGTAGAGATTGTGGAGTTTTATCTACGATCTGAAAGTAATTTAAACCCTACTACTATCAACTGGCGCATTCACGAACTGGTAAAATCTGGGGTAATCAAAAGACTCGGTAGAGGTATATTCTCTTTAGGTGAAAGCAACATATTTTATCCTGTCATTTCCACGACCATTAAATTACTATTCAAAAAGCTTGAAAAGGAGTTTTACTACACCCGTTTTTGTATCTGGAACACGTCAATAATAAATGAATTTATGCATCATCAACCGGTCCGTTTTTTTGTTTTGGTGGAAGCAGAAAAAGACACGATAAACTCAGTGTATTATTTTCTGAAAGAGATCAAGAAAGCAGTTTACATTGAACCAACATCAGAAATGTTTGAAAAATATATCGTCTACGAGAAGGATGCTATTATTGTAACACCACTTGTTTCTGAGGCTCCAATTCAGAAAGTGAATCATGTTACCACAATAACGATAGAAAAAATGTTGGTGGATATTTATTGTGATGAAGTTACTTTCATGGCTCAACAAGGTTCCGAAATGCGAACAATCTTCACTGAAGCATTTTGTAAATACACTGTTAATAGAAGTAAACTTCTCCGATATGCCGCCAGACGAGGGAAGAAAACAGAACTAAGTACCTACTTAGATAGTATTCCAAATTACTGGCAATAATATAAAATACTGCCATTTTATAGAATATGATCAATAAAAAAGAAATCTCTGTTGACTGGCTCGAAAGGGCTTCGAATAATCATCGTAATGCTGATAAAATTCTTGCTGAAAAAGTTATTCGAGCCTTGCTGCTTTAGGAAGGGTTAATTATACAGAGGATACCTTTTGTATTTAAAGGTGGGACAGCGTTGATGTTACATTTTAGTTCTACACGAAGACTTTCAATTGATATTGACATCATTGTGGAATCAGAATCAGCTGATTTAGCAACTAAACTGAAAATATTAGCACAAGATCAGGGTTTTATTAGGGTAGAATTACAACATCGTGATTCTATCTCCTCTATCAAAAAAGACCACTATAAGTTTTACTACACCCCTTTGCATAGAACTAATAAAGAAGAAGAATATGTATTGCTGGATATTCTCTTTTAGATACAATCAAATCTACGTTCTTGCTTTTTGCTAAAACAGAAATTGGGTATCGTGGTGCAGCTAATGTTGAAGTAAACGATGTATTAGATGACATTTTTGATACCGCACTGTGTATTACATCTCAAGGGACTTCTGGACTAGGGAACTTTGAAGAGCTAAATCGAGGAGTACAGCGTGTGAGAAATTTTATTTTCTCTGAAAACTACCATCTGGATAAAGCAATAACTCATGCCTCTAAAGCTGCATATCTGTCTAAATTGATAAGAATGGATGCAACATATATTGAAAAGTATGATCAATCATATCAAATGACAGACTGGCTCATAAGTGA
>CAYYPL010000017.1:0-9778 GCA_964473555.1 uncultured Chitinophagales bacterium | reverse complement strand
CACGGACAACTCATGACCGGAATCTGTCACTCCCGCCCTGAAATCCTTCCAAATGGGAAGATCCGATTGCATGAGTCCTGGCAATGGACCTCCGGCGATGGATCGAAGGGACATTCGGTTCTGGAGGAGTTGTAATCAGTTGCGGTATGTATGAAATGGGTTGTCTACTTTCCTTGAGTAATATTATAGCGCCAGAGTATAACTTGTGCTGCGGCCACCGGAGGTGCCGAGGCGGATAATGGCGCCGATTTCAAGGAGTTCTTGTAGGTCCCGTGTTGCAGTCGCTTTCGAGGTTTTGTTGATGGCACCGTACTTTCGGGCGTTCATCCCTCCCGTGAATCCACCCGGACCCGCTTCGAACATGCGGAGAATAGCTTTTCGCTGGCGCTCATTGAACTGCGCTCCAAACTTATCGAAATAATGACGTTTCTGTAACGTGAAATCGATCCATGCCTCAGAGGCGTCAAACGATTCCAGCAGGACATCCACAAACCAGGTAATCCAGTCTGTGATTTTGAGCGAATGCTGCGCTCGTTCGAGTTGAGTGTAATATTCTTTCCTGCGCGCCACAATCACCGTGGACATACTGATAGGAACCGGATATCCGAGGTCCATCGACAAGCATTTTTCAACCAGAGCACGCCCAACTCTTCCATTTCCATCATCGAACGGGTGGATGGACTCGAAGTAAAGATGGGCAATTGCAGCTTTGACTGGAGCCCAAACCAATGTAGGAAGCTCTCGTGACGGAGTATTGAACCAATTGATGTATGCATCCATCTCCGCATGGAGATTAGACGCCGGTGGGGCTTCAAAATGAACGGTTAATCGTCCCATTGGACCGGAAATGATTTGCATTGGAGCTGGATCAGATCGATACATTCCAACATTCAGATCCGTCGTACCATCCAACAGAGCCTTTTGCCATTCGAAAAGCATTTCGTGTGATAGCGGCTCATTACATTGATTTCGGACCAAGGCCATGAGTGTTCCAACGCCCTCAGCTTTTTTATCACCGCTCGATGAAACAGCCGGATGAATATTCAGATTGCGTTGAATCGACGAAAGCACGTCAAGCTTGGAAACGACCTCTCCTTCGATTTCAGAAGTAGTAAGAGCCTCATCCACCATGAGTTGGAGAACCCTCTCCAAATTATCAGATGGACTCAGAGCTTGTAGCTTTCCAGATAAATGCCCCGATTTTTGCACAAACACTAACAATCGATCCTCTAGATGATCTAGAGAATACGAAAATCGAGGCCACTCGGAATATTGCCAGTTGTACATAGTCATGAGCCGAATATAACCATTAATCGGCTCATTTTGAACTACTTTTTGAGCCGATTAGAGGAAGTTATTAAATTTGACTATCTTCAAGGGTAATTTTCGACAATTATTACACTCGATATGAAATTGAGAGTAATTATTCTAATAGTTTACTCTCATTGTGCCAAATCCTACTATTTAATCTGCCACAGCTCGATTGCTGGTTACAATTTAGGGTCTAACTACATTGAAAATAATCCGGGTTAAACAACAGATTCTTTTCCTTGAATGAGAATTTCAGCGGGAATATTTAGTTTTCGATTTAACACTCGAATAACTCTAAGTGACAATGATCTTTTGCCTGATAGAATTTCACTGGCTCTTGATTTTGATCCAACCAATTGAGCAAGATCACGTTGCGAAAGACCTAATTGCTCCATTCGAAACTTTAAAGCTTCTATTGGATCTGGAGCATCTATGGGAAAATTCCGCTTTTCGTATTCATCGACTAGAATTCCTAAAATTTCAAGCTCATCCCCTTCCGGTGTTCCAGCCTTCGCATCAAAGATTTCCTCAATCCTGTTTAGAACAGAATTGTAATCAGCTTCGGAATGTATTGGATAAATGTTCATTGTTGTAATCTATTTAAAAGAAATATTGTATTCAAAGAAACTACTTGAAACTAAACTCAATAATCCTTTATTGTATCCCATAGGATACATACTTTAGATATATCTATCATTGATGATAACCATGAATACTTCCAGATTTGACGTTTTAGATTACCTTGACAGTGATGAAATGATCGCTGAATACCTGAATACTGTCTTGGAAGAAGGTAATGAATCAGATCTTATCTCTGCAATTGGTACCATTGCAAAAGCAATCGGTATGAAAAAGATCTCACAGGAGACAGGTCTGAGTCGTACGAGTCTGTACAAAGCTCTTACAGATGGGGCAAATCCACAGTTCACAACTGTAATGAAAGTACTTAAGGCAATTGGAGGTACCATTCAAATACATCCAAATAAATCGCTCTACTCGCAAAATTCAACGGTGCTAAATGTCGTTAATGAAGAAATTTCTGAAGGAAAAAACAATTAATACCTAAAACATATCTACGATGAGTGTGTTTTCATTAAATCCGTGTGTGATGATATAACGTATCAAGAATTCTTTGAAGACGAGGTGCTAAAACGAGCAGTTGTCAGAAGCTTAGGGATCATTGGAGAAGCAAGTAAGAAATTACCAGATGAATTCAGGTTCCAGCACAACCATATCGAGTAGAAGAGCATGTCTGGAATGCGTGACAGACTGATTCATGATTATATGGGAGTAAATTACACGATTGTATAGGATGTGATGATTAACAAGATTCCAACAATAAAGACGCTGGTAGAGGGGTTACTTTCGGACTAATACAACGAGTACTTATCGATAATTTCTACAATTGTCTCACCGTTGGACATTAAACTCATAACTTTCGGTAAAGAACTTGTCAGAATTTCACGCATCGCAGCATTAGATGTATTACCACAGGTTATCCAGATCAAGTTGGGTGGAGAGCCAAATTACTTTAGTATATCTAGGAAATCTGAATCTTTCGACATAATCACATAACCATATTGTTTCGCAAAAGAATATACGTCCTGGTCACTCTTGGCCTTCAATCCTAGTGCCCATACAGATTCCGCCTCTATAGTATCAAATGTTCGATTGATCCAGGCTGCTATTGAAGGCGATAGTTGCGCATCAACCAGTAACTTCATGCCGCAACAATTGGATGATCTATCTTAGTGCGTGCATATTTAATGGCTGCTACAATATCTTGCTCTTCCAAATCTGGAAACTCGACTAAAACATCTTTCTGTGACAATCCAGATGCCATCAAGTCCAAGATATCAACAACTCTAATGCGCATTCCACGAATACAAGGCCTACCACCGCACTGTTCGGGATTTACTGTAATTCTACTTGTAGTTTCGTTCATGAAATTATTCTCCTGTGTTTATTTCCTACTCTTAAAATATTAAATAACAGCAAGATAGTGAATAGTATATGAGAAGCACACCCCAGAAACCTCAGTTTGGCACTATAAACTAGTTATTGACCGCGTGTACACTCTGCATCAGATCGTTGAAGCCCATCGGTACGTCGACACCGGAAGAAAAAAAAGGAATGTGGTTCTTAAGATCGCAGAAAAATAGTTCACCCTTAAACAAAGTATACTTCATTTCCCAAATGCCTGATCAAGGTCTTTGATGATGTCGCCGATGTGTTCGAGGCCGACGGATACGCGGATGAGTCCGTCACCGATGGCTACGCTTTGGCGCTCTGCCGGACTCAGTTTGGAGTGCGTTGTTGACGCCGGATGGGTAACTATGGTTCTGGAATCGCCCAGATTGGCAGTGAGAGAGCAGAGTTTCAGGGCATTAAGGAAGCTCCGTCCGCGTTCGAGTCCGCCTTTAATGTCGAATGCGACCATCCCTCCGCCTTTTTCCATTTGCTTGCGTGCAAGGTCTAGCTGTAGATATCCGTCCAGGAATGGATACCTCACTCCCTCGACTTCGGGATGAGTCTGTAGCCATTTTGCCAGTTCAAGGGCGCTGGCACAGTGCCGGTCCATCCGAATGGACAGCGTTTCGAGGCTTTTTGAAAAGATCCAGGCGTTAAAGGGCGACATGGATGGCCCGGTCTGCCGAGCGAAGAAACGGATTTCTTTGATGAGGTCTTTGCGTCCAACAATGACTCCCCCGACCGCTCTTCCCTGTCCGTCGATGTATTTGGTGGCACTGTGGGTCACGATGTGGGCACCGAATCGGGCAGGAACCTGCACATACGGCGTGGCAAAGCAGTTGTCCACGTTCAGGATGAGTCCGCGACGTTCGGCGAGCTGTCCCAGGAACTCCAGATCGGTAAGCTGCAATCCCGGATTCGACGGAGTTTCCGCAAAAAGCATTCGAGTTTCGGGACGAACGGCAGCCTCCCAGGCTTCGTTGTCGGACGGATCTACATACGTGGTCGTGATCCCCCAACGCGGCAGGATCTGCGTGAATAACTGATGCGTGGATCCAAACACGGCTCGCGACGACACGATGTGATCGCCGGCTCGAAGGAGTCCAGCGATGCTCGTAAACACTCCAGCCATTCCCGATGCAGTTGCTACCCCGTCTTCCATCTCCTCGAGCATGCACATTTTGTCGACAAACTCGTTGGTGTTCGGATTCGAAAACCGGGTATATATGTTGCCCTGGATTTCGTCGGCAAACATGGCCCGTGCCTGTTCGGCATCCTCGAAGACAAAACTGGATGTCATGAACAACGGCGTAGCGTGTTCGCGCTGATCCGAGCGCTCTGTCTGAATCCGGATGGATCGGGTTTCTTTGTGCAATTCTTCGGACATGTACTAATGTGCTACTTAATTTTCTTTTGTTAAACGTATTCGATTTCCCAGGTGATTTTGGCGGTTTTTTCGAGCATTATGGACACCGAACAGTATTTTTCCATGGAAAGTGCCACGGCGCGTTCAGCTTTGGCCTTGTCCTGCACGCCGCCAAGGATATACTTGAGGTGAATGCCTGTGAAGATGTTCGGAATGCCACCGGATTCGCGTTTACCGTCCACCACGACGTCCAGCGAGGTAAGCTCGATTTTTTGCTTGCGCAGGATGCTGATGACGTCGATGGAGCTGCATCCCGCAGCAGCCATAAGCACCAGCTGCATCGGACGGGCACCCAGATTGTGTCCGCCAATTTCGGGGTTTCCGTCGATATACACCTTGTTTCCGGTGTCGTTAACGGCTTCCATGTGATAATCGGAATCGATTCTGCTAAGCTTGATCTGCATGATAAAAACGGGTTTTAAGTGAAGATTTCAGGTTAGTGAATATACTCGAAAACAGCGGATGATACACTTTCTTTTACCTTGAGCTGATGCAGCCAGGCGCCCGGAAGCGTGTGTTGTCCGCGCAACGCCCCGATCAGCGATCCCAGGTAGAATCCGACCGCGCCGCTGGTTCCGCCCTGATGCGTTGTGGACAAAAGTCCTGTTTCGAAGTCATTGTGATACTTGTAAAACGCGTTTCCCACAAACGTGAGGATGTTTTCGGCGGCATGATCGATGTTACCGCAGGCAGAGGCCACTTCCGACAACGGACGATCGAGCAGCGGCTCGGTGACCTGCATCTTGCGTTTCATCTTGTGGTCGTGCGGAAACAGATCCTCAGCCTCATCGGCAAATTCCATGGCGCTTTTCATGGCATCTGCGGCCGAAAACGTGGCCTCATCGGTCACATACAGCTTGGCCAGCAGCCGTAGATAGATCCATGTCCCCTGCTGCCACACCACCGATACCGGAGACAGTGACTTAAGCCATTCGGCCAGTTCTGCTTTCGTGCTTTTTCCCGCTGCCAAACGATACGCTGCCGGAAAGGCGAACGCAAAGGTGTAGTGTCCCTCATCGGGAAACGGCGGCCACGGAAACGCGGCATTCTTGGGCCACAGCATCTGAAAACGGTTAAACGCGTCCTTGATGTTGAAGGCGAATCCTGCAAGGTCCGGAAGCGGACGCGACGCTTTGAGCACCGCCAGCAAGGCTTCGGTCTGACGAGCCGTGCTACCAGGCGCAAGCGGATAAAAATCTGGGGAATCCGGACGGGCCACGGGTCCGGAAATGGTACCAAAATGAGCCCGGATCTGCTCCGGATTCATCCCTTCGGTGGGAAGCGCGATGCTTTCTCCGAGTGAGGCGGCCACACAACTGGCCAAAAATCGATCATTGAGTGTTGGTTTCATAGGTTGAAAATAAGCATTAGATCACGCTTTTGTGCGTAATAAGTGAGTAAAAGTCTGTTTTGCGGATTCAGAGGCGCTCTGGATCCAGCGAGCAATTTCGTTTCGAAGCTGAGTGTAGTGTTCTGTTGCCGGATTTCCCGGATATCCGGTTACGCTGTACGCTGCTGCTCCTGACTCGATATACTTTGAAAGCGACTGTTGGTCTTCGAGGGATGTACCCACGGCACGGTATGCTTCCCGAAACGGCACTCCGCCGACAACTGCCTCGAGAGCACGATGCGTGGCGAACAGCTCTGGCGATAGCGATTGACGGCAGTTCTCCGTGTTGAATTCGGTTCCGGATAAACACTGCTCCGCCACACGGAACAGTCGTTCAGCCCGCGCAAACGCATCCATCAACGCCTTCTTGGTTATCTGAAAATCGCGATGATATCCGCTGATGAGGTTCACTCCTGTCGCACCCAACTGCGCTTCCACGCCCACGAACCAGCTGTATTCGGCCCGGATCAGCTCCCAGGCATCCGGATTTCGTTTTTGGGGCATAATACTGCTTCCGGAAGTCTGGTCGTCGCTCAGGGATATGATTCCACGATCATTGCTGGAAAAGAATACAATATCCGAAGCCAATCTGTTCAGCGTGTACGCCACTGATGTCAATGGCCCTACAACCTGCTTCTCGTGGGATCCACGCTGCAACTGGACCGCGGTCACGGCCCATTGCACCTGAGAGAATCCGAGTAGTTTAGCGGTCAGTTCCCGATCAATATCGAGGAAGGGCACGCCATATCCGGCCGCCGCCCCAAGCGGAGACTGGTCAACCAGCTCATAGGCATGTTTCAGCGCCGTCTGATTCTGCAACAATGAATCGATGAATCCATACGCCCAGGCGTCCACGGAGGTCGGCATCGCAGGCTGCGTGTGCGTGTATCCTGTAAAAAGTAACCCATTGTACGCTGATGCAAGGCGTTCCAGCTGGGTCAAAAGACTGTCTACCAGCTCCATCGCGGTCACCAACTGATCCTTGGCATACATACGGATGTCGGTCAACACCTGATCATTGCGTGAACGTCCGGTGTGGATTTTCATACCGGGATCCCCACAACGTTGGATCATCGCCTTTTCAATCGCCGAATGCACGTCCTCGTCATCGGGCTGAAGCGTGAACGTCCCCTGCTCGAACTCCTGATGCAATGCGATCAACGCGCCCCTCACCTGATCCAGCTCCGCCGCCGAGTACACTCCGATTTTGGCCAGCATTTCAGCCTGAGCCAGATTACACCGGATGTCGTATGAAATCAGATTCACGTCGCAGGCGCGGTCTTCGGCCGTCGTGAAATCGAAGAACCAGTCGCGGTTGACGCTTTCGTTAGTATGTTTGTTCCAGAGTTGCATGATTTTTGATTTGGGATGAGGGACGAGGGATGAGGGACAAGTATGTTACTCATCCCTCATCTCTTTACTCTATTCTGTGTTTGAGTAGTGGGCAGTGGGCAGTGGGATCTACTCCCCACTTCCCACTCCCTACTGCCTAAAGATTTATGTTTTCAAAAAAGTATTTGATTATGTCCGTATACGTTTCAACGCCAAGATGTAACTCCTCAATTATAATATGCTCCTGTGCAGTATGGGACAGTTCCGAGTGTCCGGGGCCGAGTTTAACGGTCGGAATATCGTGTAAAAACACCCAATCGGAGGCAGTTGGGGATCCAAATGGCTCTTTTTGGGTGACATTTCGGGTAATCTGGACGATTTTGGCGTCCGGATCAGTTGCAACTGAGATAAATCGGTCGCTGTGGACTCGCACGTCGGCTCCGTCAATCTGCTGAAATCGATCTAGAATCTCGGAATTGGACACATCGGGAATCGTGCGGATGTCGAGCGTGAGTTCGGCGGATTCGGGCATTACGTTGTTCGCGACTCCGGCGTGTAATTGCGTCGGAGTGATGCGCGTGCGTCCCAGGAACGGATTCTCGGTTGGAAAACTGACTTCCTGCACAGATTTTAGCACATCGGCCATGCCGTAGATAGCGTTGGATCCGGTGATTCTGGCCGCATGTCCAGACGCACCGTGGGTTCGAATATTGAGCACAAGGAGTCCCTTCTGAGCGATGCAGGGCGCCAGATGCGTGGGCTCTCCGACGATGGCAGCATCAGGCATTGGGAAATCGCCAGAGTCAATCAAAGATCGTATGTGCGCCATTCCGTTGTGCTCGCCGGAGGTTTCCTCGCAGACGGTCAACGCCAGGGCGACACTCCCCTGATTGGGTCTCCACCCTGAAACCGCCAGGTCAATCAGGGCTTTGAGCATGGCCGAAACGCAGCCTTTCGCGTCGGTGGACCCGCGCCCGTATATGGCTCCATCGCGGATTTCCGGAGAAAACGTGACAGCACCAAGCGCTTCGGAGAGTGGTACTACGTCGGAATGTGAGTTGAGAAGCAGAAATGGGTGTCCGGAGCCGAGCGTAACGATCAGATTGTCCTGAATCCGGGTGATTTTAAGCTGCGGAACATCGCTCAGCCGCGATTCCAACCAGTCGACCAGCGGTTTCTCATGGGTGCTAAGCGTAGGGAATGCGATAAGTTGTTGCAGCAACTCAGAGACCGACAGCGAAGCGATCGCACGATCCAAATACGTCGATATGGTCGGTTTGATGTTATCCATTAGATGCTGATTTTAAACGGGTTAGTGATCCGGAAATGCGGATAAATTCCAGTTCTAACACTTGATGCATTACTAATCCTATCTCTTTGTTGTGCTTTGAGTTAACATTATCCATGGATATCTCCTTCGACTCGAGTCAATGTGGTGGATTTTCCAGTTAAAAGCCCGGTCGGACTACCCAGCACCACCGAACGGATACCCGCGCTCAGGGCCGAGAATCCGGCGCTGAGTTTGGGCAGCATTCCCTCGGAAATCCACCCCTCCCGGATACCCACTTCACACTCCAGCTCAGATAGCGAGCTAAGCGGCGCTCCGTCGGAGCTCCAGACCTGATCCGGTTCCATGAGCAGCGTCAGGGCGTCGGCATTGGCTGCCAGGGCGATTCGATTCGCGAAGGTATCGGCGTTAATGTTCAGGATTCCGTGATCGGCGGACCAGGTGAGGCAGCCAATGACGGGCACGATTCCGTGGTCGAGCAGGATGCTCAGGGACGAAAAGTCGACGGAATCGAGCTCCGCCACGAGTCCGAAATCGGTCGGAACGCCGTTAATGGGTAGTGGCGGACGCCGTGACGCGGTCGTGATGTTGGCATCGACGCCGGTGAGTCCCATGGCTCGGACATCCGCTGAGCGTAGTGCGGATACGATGTTGAGGTTTACGGATCCGGCTATGGTATGGGTGAGGACTTCGATAGTCCGGGCGTCGGTCACGCGTCGGCCCTGGATCTGAGTCACCGGCACGTCCAGCGCCTTCGACAGGGCATTGACCTGCTTCCCGCCCCCATGCACAACGATCATACGGTCTCCCTGCGCCTGCGCCGAGGCGATTAACTGGCCAAGGGCTTTGAGCTGGGCTGGAGAGTCAACCAGGTTGCCGCTTAGTTTGTAGATTTGGGTTAATGACATGTTGATTTGTAAGAATACGGACAACGGAAAACAGACAACGGATCTTTTTCAATGTATTCAGACCCTTATGCATTATTCTCTACTCTGTCCTCAGTTTTCAGTTTTCAGTTTTCAGTTTTCAGTTTTCAGTTTTCAGTTTTCAGTTTTCAGTT
>CAYYPL010000016.1:0-12564 GCA_964473555.1 uncultured Chitinophagales bacterium | reverse complement strand
GATTCGAACCCACGGTTGGTTTAACCCAACGCTCGATTTCGAGGTGACTGCCCCCAACTAATAATCAACGACTTGCAGGGGCGGTGCCACCCAGTGCCACAGTTGGCCGTCATAGGCTTTGACATAGCAAACGGGCTTGCATGGCGAAAAAGCGCACCGCCCGCCCGCAACTTCTGGTTGTGGTCAGCGACCTTCACTGCGGTTCCACGGTCGGCCTTATGCCGCCCGATTCGGAAAACATGGCCGGGAACACGCTCGGCTTCGGCTCCAACCACCACCAACGCTGGCTATGGGAGTGCTGGCAAGACGCGCAGGCGCAAGTCGCCAAGCTCGCCGGGAACGATCCGTTGGCCCTGCTCATCAATGGCGATGCGACCGAAGGCATTCACCACCGCTCGCCGGAAGTTGTCGCCTCGCTCATCGAGAACCACTGCCAGATGGCTGCGACCGCGCTTCGTCCGTGGGCGGATCGGGCTGTGGCAACATTTGTGACCAAAGGAACGGAATGCCACACGCACGATATCGAAAGCTATCTCGCGTCCCTCATCGGCGCACAAGAAGGCAAGGCCCGCGAGAAGTGGCTCATTGAAATCAACGGCACCATCGTAGACGCCACGCACCACATCGGCGCAACCAGCCGCGCCTATTTGGAAGCCAGCGCCATGTCCATTGTGCTTGGCAACGCTCGCCTTAACTCGATACGCGCGGGCCATCCCTGCGCCCAAGTCTATCTGCGGGCGCATCGCCATTGCGGCGGGGTGTTCTCAGACGGCTCCGGGCTGCTCGCTATCACGGGCGGCTGGCAGTTCCTCACCCGCCACGGCCACAAGGTCGTGCCGGATGCTATCCCCCGCCCGTCTGTTCTTGTCCTCGATTGGCGCGGCAAACCGGAGGGCGCATTGCCTACGCCGCACCACATTTTCTTCAATCCGCCCGCGCCCAAGGTGACAAAGGTATGAGCAAGAGCAAGGTCACGGCAGAGCAGATCGTTTCTTCATGGGCGCAAGCCCTCGCCTCCCCCGCCGTGACCGATGAAGTCCCGGCGGGTTGGCTGCGAATGGAAGAAGTCGCCTCGATGATGGGCAAGTCGGAGTCGCACACCACCAAGCTCCTCGCCCGCGCGGCCAAGGAAGGTCGCTGCGAGACACAGCAATTTCGCGTCTTGTGCGGGCAGCGGGCGCTTCCGGTTAAGCACTACCGCTTGAAATGAAAAAACGCGCCACAGGGCCACGAAAGCGCGGCAAGCGCGTCCCTACGATGCGCTTCAAACTCGATGGCCAGTGGTGGCGCGTGAAGGTGTGCCGCCCCCCGGATCGTGAGGTGTTGGATGGCATGTGCCACTACAAGGACCGCATCATTTATTTGAGGCCATCTGCCGTGGAGGGCGATTTGCTTGGCATCTGCGTCCATGAACTTTGCCATGCCGTCATCCCGCCCACGGACGAAACCCATGTGCGCGACTTGGAGCGCATCGTCTGCGCCGTGGTTCGATGGGCGGCGAAGACCTGCAACGAGGGCAAGATTTCGATCGGCAGGCACAAGGCGGCATGACCTTCTGGCCCCTGCTCATCTGCACGGCGCTCTACGTTGTGACCGCCATCGGATTCTGGCGGGACGGCAACGGCCCTTTGGCGGTCGCCTTTGGCGGCTATGCCTGCGCCAACGTAGGCTTTCTCTGGGCGGCTTGGCGCTAATCCCATGAGATTCGATGGGGTTGCAATCCCGTCGAAGTCCACGGGTTAAGGGCGGGGACAAATTGCCACTCCCCTTTGTGTATAGCAAACGGCGTTTTTGTTTACGCAAAGAGCTTTAGAAACCAACGCAACGCCGCGAAAAAGTCCGCAGACTTCCTCGCTTCGATGCGCTGGACAAAGCCGATGCCGCCATAAGGCCCATAGACAAGGCCCAAGTCGTTTGATCGGTGCATAGTTGTCCTCCTTTCATGTTAAAGTTTCCTGCCCTTTTCTTTAATTAGGCCAGCCGCTGCGACAGATAGCTCTTGAACCGCGCAAGCTCGGTCGGATTGAGGTCATCCTTGCGCCCCGGCGCAACGGTGCGGTGGTCGGTCACATCGGCCAGCGTCAGTCCGTAGCGTTGCATGATCGGCGCAAGGTAGTCGGCCATGCTCGCCATCTCGTCCACAGTCAGCACCCTTTCGTAGGTGTTGCCCTCAAATGCCGCGCCGATGCTCCACGAATTAAGGTCGCGCCTGTTGCGCCATGACGAGACGCCAGCGTGCCAGCATCTTTCGTCCGGGTCGGCCAGCACCGTGCGCCTGCCGTCCTTGGCCACGATGGCATGGTAGCTGACCTTGCTTGCAGGGTTCATGCACCATGCCACGCTGCCTTGGTATGAGCCTGCGGTGTGGTGAAGCACAATGGCCTGCGGCTTGATCGTGCGCCCGTTCGAGACGTTAGGCGTGTTGAGCAGCTTTTCGCTGAACTTTCGGACGCTTGGCGACTTCGGCTTGGATGCCGCCGCCTTTGCGGTGGTGTTCGGCGCGGGCGTGGATTTCGCCGTGGACGAGGGCGAGGAGCTTGGCGAGGTCGGCGGTGGGCCAACCTTTGACCCCGTTAAAGAGCGAATGAACAGCAGGCACTTTTTTAGCCAGTTCACTTCTTCAAGCCCTGCTCAAGCGGCGCTTCGATTTGCGCGAAGAACTTCTGCGCGGCGAAGTCGTAGCCGAGGTTGAACTTGGTTCCAGCGCAGCCGCACAGGGCCAGCGCGCACAGCGCCAATAGTGCGAGGCGCATGACTACTTGTTGCCGTCTTTGGCGACGATGAGGCCGAATCCGCTGGTGATGGCGGCAAAGGTGAGCGGCCAATCGGGATTGGTCATGGCTGATTCATCAAACAGGGCGACAAGGGCATTGCTCAATGCTCCCAAAACAGTCGCCACGCCAAGCAGGGTGGTCTTCCAATTCATGCCCCAGCCGGGGTGTCAAAGCCTGCCTATTCGCTATTTGCGGCTACAAAATGCGAGAGCCGCCCGTTGCCGAGCGGCCCTGCGTCCCATAGCCGAAGCGCCGGGAGGGAATTAAGATTGCAACCCCGCCACCGCCTCCGCCGACGCGCTCTCAAAGGTCACGCTTGGCTCGCCAAAAGCAGCGGCAGGAGCGGGCACGGGATTGATAGCCCAGCCAAGGAGGACATTTTCCAACCATGTCTTCGCGGCGGTCATCTGCGGGCCGAGGGGTTTGTTTGCGGCGAGCAGGGCCATCTCCAAGCGTTGCAGGGCGGCGATTTGATAGGCGCTGAAATACTTGGAGACTGCCTCCTCTGCTGTGATGTCGGGTTCGGGCGGGTCTGGATAATCCTGCTCAAAAATCAACGTGCCGTCTGGTGCGAATCTTTGCAGTTTCATTAGGTTAAAGAGGTGATGGGGTGAAAGGCGTTGCGGAATGTGGTGCCCGTTCCGTCCCACGGATTCGGCCAAAAATCGGCGTAAAGTTTCTGTGAGTAATCAAGCAAAAGGGCCGCGGTATTGAGCGCCGCGCCAGAAAATACGCTGCGAAGTGGCCCCATTGCATCGCCGTAAAACGCCATGTTGGTCGTGCTGTTGGTTCCAAGCGCCATGTAATACCAGCCCTCGTTGACGAACGTGGAGGTCATCGTAGGCTGCTTGATGCCCGTTGAGTCCGTCGCAAAAGTGCCGCTTTCGCAAACCAAAGCGTCTGGCGTGGCGTCTGTCGGGTCTATCGTGTAAAGCGCCATTTTCCCCAATGAAGAAGCAGATCCAGCCGTGCTGACAATGCACGAAAATGTCGTATAGTTGCCAGACTTGCGGATATACACTGGCGCAAAAATAACATAGCCGCCGCCTGTATTAACGGCAGACGAACTGTTTCCGCTGCTTGCTTGGCCACCAATATAAGAAATGTAAGTCGCGCCACGCGATATGGGATCGACTGGAAATGCCGTGGCGCTGTTTAGCGTAGTGCCATCGAAGGAAAGCCCCTTGCCTGCGGTGGCGTGGGTGAGCTTGCTGGCGCTGTCGTCATACATTACCAGCCGATCCGCGTTGGGGTCGTCCGCAACGAGGTCGGAGCCGCTGACGGAAAGGATGTCTGCCGCGCTTGTTCCGATGGCAGAGACGCCGCCACTCGCTGCCGCAAAAGACGGAGCCGAGGTCGCCCCGTTACTGGTCAGCACTTCGCCGCTGTTGCCCAAGGCAAGCTCTTGGATCTGGCCGCTTCCGTCCGAGTAAAAGACTTTGTGGTTGCCTGCGGTGTGGTCGCTGGTCGAGGTGATGGCGTGGCTGCGGTCGTGGAGTTGAGTGTGGGTGTGGTTGCCCTCTGCAAACTCGCCAGCGCCCGTTCCGAATACGCCTGCTTCGACTATGCCGCCTGTGCCTGTCTTGAGCGGGAGATTTGCCGTGGTGCCGACGAGGCCAGCGTTGGTGATGTTGCCGTGGGTGTGGGAAGCGGGAGCGTCTCCGACAAGGGCGAGGGTTCCAGAGGCGTCTGGGAGACTTACTGATCTAACTCCAGTTGCCAGTGTTGTCAGATCCGTAGTTTCTGTTGGGCTGTTTTGAAGACTTAACCCGTTGGACCCAACCACCAGCGCGTTGCCTATTGTAAGATCGCCGCCGACAATTACGTTGCTTTCGGTTTCTAAGTTGTTGAAGAAAGCGTTGTCCGTGGTGTTTAGATTTTGGTCGAACAGCGGATCACTTCCTGCCACGGCGTGGCTTGACGCATGCGAGGACGGGGTGCGGGAGTCGCTTAATCTGGCGTCCGAGTCCACTACGGCGGTGCCGCTGATGGCGGTGGGGTCGATGCCGCTCGCGGGGGCGGCTCCTACGTCTGCCGCTGACGGCATGGCGTGAACGTGATCCGCCCGCGAAAAGTCTGTCGAGGTGCCTGCGGCGGCGACTCCGAGGGCTTGCGGGGTGGCGGAGGAGGCGGAAGGGACACTGACGGTCACGGCCCCGGTGTTGCCATTAACTGATTGCACGGGCGCTGCTGCGGCGGCTGCGGCGTTGAAGTCGGTTACATCGCTTGCTGTGTGCGTGTGCGTAGAGGGCGGGAAGGTCGAGGGCTTGTCGGTGAGGTCGTTCCACGATGAAACGCCGCTCTGTGCTGCGCCCCATTCGGGGATTCCGCCTGCCGAAACTTTCAGCACTTGCCCACTGGTGCCGATGGGCAGACGCTCGTTTTGCGATGCGCCACGATAGAGCGTGTCGCCTTGCGTGGTCAGCGGCAGGCCCGCGACATCGCCGGGGTCGCCCTTGTCGCCTTTTGGACCCTGTGGCCCCGGCACGGCAATTTTTACAACCTCCGTGCTGCTTGCCGTGCGGATAGTAAGCGTCTCGGCCATGTTAGCGGGTGATCTCGCGGCTTACTACGGCGCGGCCTTCCATAAGACGGCGCACGTTGCCGGAAGGTGATTGCACTTCCAAATCGTAAAGGTAGGTCGCAGCGGTAATGGCCGCGCTGCTGATGGCAGAGTAGGACAAACCGATTGTGCCGTTGCTTAAGGCCGTCATGGTGCCTGTCGTTGTCGAGAGCGATACGGTGGGCGATGCGGCCTCGCTGGTGGTTCTTAGCATCATGCGGGCCGTCCAGCCGGAAAGATCGACAGGCGTGCCGTCTGCTTCCCAGACGATGCTGGTGTCCCATGTCTGGCCTTGGGGCAGGCACAGATCCACCTCGGCGGGGCATTTGCCGTAGAGTTCTGCGCTCACTTGTTCCGGTCCCTCCAAGTTTTGCGAAGCGCAATGGCCGCAATGCAGAGGCCACAGGCCAGCGTGCCGAGGCGCATACCCGTTTCAAGGTGCGGGAGTAGACTGACGATAACTGACCCGATGGAAGTTGCCACGGCCACAGTCGGGCGGGTTACAAAGTCGGAGAGTTCGTGGATCATTGCACTTCAACAAGGATGCCGTTGGAAAAAACCAGCGTGTTGGTGTTGTTGGTTCCGACTACTGAGATGTTGGTGGTCGGGTAGGTTGAAAGCGCGGCGATGAGCGCCCATTCGTTGGTGTCCACAAGCCCCGCCGAAAGAAACTGAATCATGTTGTTGCTGTTGTTGGCCCCCGCGCCAAGCTGCACGCCGTTTGTTCCGTAAGCGTAAGCGTCTTTGCCGCCTGCAAATCCGTTCACGGAGTAAGCGTTCCACCCAACTGCGCCGCCATCATCTGTTCCGGCGTCCGCGCCCATTGCTCCTCCAAAAATTGAGTAAGCGCCTTTGCCGACCGCCGCGCCGTTCCATGTGTCGGCACTCCTGCCAACTGCTCCGCCGCTCCGCGCCGTTGCGTATGGGCCGACCGCCGCGCCTTCGGCAGCATCGGCAAAACTGTCACGCGAATTAGTGGTCGCAAAAACAAGCGCTTCTCTACCAATAGCGATGCCGCTGTTTGTAACAACTTGCGACAAGTGGCCGATTGCCACGGGCGAAATACTTGAACCGCTCGGCGTTTTTGCTTTTGAGCCGATCGAAATACCTTGACCAGTGTTTGTGGAGGCAATTCGCACTGCCGAAAAATCAAAATTAGTGGTGAGTAGCGTGTAGGCGCTGCCGTTGCTATTGACCAAACCAAGCCCCTGCAAAGCGCTATTGGTATTGGTCCCGCCCGTGCCGCCGTTGACGATGCTTACCGGAGCAGCGGCAACCGACACCCATTCAAGGTCGGTGCCGTTTGTGTTCAGCGCGAGAACTTTGCCCGCGTTGTTGGTATAGGCAGGAAGCAGGTTAATTCGTGCATTGGTCAAATCGCTGGCTCCCGTGCCGCCGTTGCCAATGGCCAGCGTGCCGCCGAGGGTTATCGTGCCGTTGGTGGTAATTGGCCCTCCTGTAAAAAGAAGACCCGTCGAGCCGCCCGAAGCGTCTACGCTGGTCACGGTTCCCGATCCGCCGCCGCCCCCGGCGGTGATCCACTCGACGCCCGTTTCGTTGGTGTCTACGGCCAGCACCTTGCCTGCGTTTGATGCGTAGGCAGGCAGCAGGCTCGCCAGCGCCGAATCGGCGTTGGTCCCGCCCGTGCCGCCGCTGGCAACAGGAACGGAACCGACAATGTTGGTGGCTGCAAGATTAGTCAGCGAGCCGCCGTCTCCGGTTGGGTTGGCCGATCCGCTGATATTGGTCAATCCGCTGCCGTCTCCGTTGGCAAGGTTGGTCAATGTCGCGCTGGCGGGTTGAAAAGCCGAAGCGTCATTAGTTGCTGCGCTGCCAAGTCCGAGTGCCGTGCGAGCATTGCTGGCCGAGGAAGCCCCCGTGCCGCCATTGGAGATGGCAAGGATGCCCGTGATGTTGGAGGCCGTGGCAACTGTTCCGACTACGTTTGCCGCCGTGATATTGGTTAGCGCAGAAGCGTTGCCGTTGGTGGCAAGCTTGGCATCAAGCAGCGCAGAAAGGCCCGTCACCTGCGCGTTGCCAATGGTGAAATTTGTCCGCACGGCGCGGTTTGTGTCGGCCATGACCGTGATGCTGGTGGTCTGGGCATGGGCCGCGCTGGCGGCGGCAAGCAGGATAAGAAGTGCGCGTTTCATAATCATGGGACGGAGGCAATCATTAGTTCGCCATCGTTTGTCACCGAGACGACAAACACCGTGCCGTCTTGGGATTGCATATTGAACGATGTCGAAGTGTTGCCGGGGGCAGGCACGGGCGAGGTCGAGGTGATAAGGTCGCCGGAAAGCGTGGCCGACTGCCGAAAGGTTTGACGATTAGCGCCCTCGCTAATCTCGACCTCCATTGTCACCGTTGTAGTGCCTGCGGCGACAAGGGCGGCTATCTCGGTTGTGTTGTAGGAGACGTTGGCCTGCACGCCGGGAGCGCCCGCAAGCGAACTGTTGACGATGGCGACATTCGGGTAAGCCCCTTGGCCGTTGCGCCCCGCGTAATAAAGCGTGATTTGTTTTGGGTTTTCGCCGCTTACAATAACCTGCGGGATGCCGTTGAGGGCAAAGCCAGCATCAACAACCGCCTGCTGCACTTGGGCGATGGTGGCGTTGTAGCTAATGGAAGGCGTGACAATTTCCGCCGTGGTGACATCAGCCGTTGCGCTTGCTGCGTCATTGCCTGCCGCAACTGCGGTGCCTATTTCGGCAAGCTGAAAGCTGTCTTGGGCCGCATTGATGACTGTGTAGCTGCGGGTTGTCGCAAACCCCAGCGAGCCTTCCGGGTTGCTAAAACGCACGGACTGCCCGTTGTAGAGGCCGTGATTGTTCGCCGTGATAAATTTGCCCGCAACGCTGGCCGAAAAAGTCCGCTCTGGGAATTTGATGGCGTAAGTGCCAGTGACGGGCGTTGCCCCGGTCCAAGTGACGCGCTGGATTTCGTCTACTGTTCCGCCAAAGCTCCCGCCCGTCTGTAGCTCTGTGATGCTGGCGGTGACGGCTGTGCTTACGCTGGTGAAGCTGGTCTGAAGCGCGGCGGGTGTGGTTGTTCCAACGGCAAATTTGACCGTAGCCGAAGAAAGATCGACAAACGCGTAAGGGTTGGCCGGGTCGTTAATCGGGCGGACGGCGTAAATCTCCAAGCTCTCCACATCCTCCTCGACCCACGCGGGATCAGCCGAGGGCAAGGTGCTGATCGGGTTGGCAATGAATGTCCGATTTTGGACATCAATAAAGAGGCGGCGCGGCTGCAAGGCCATGTCGCACGGAGGGTGTCAAACTGGCAGCGCCTGTCAGTATTGGTCGGCGCGGTCGCAGCAGCCGGAGATGCGAGAGCGGTAGGGGTCGGCTTCGCTGACCGAATACTTGGCGTAGCGGTTGGCAAGGTCGGCGTAGGCTTTAAGCTCAAAGCACCACTCGCCCTTGTCGTTCGGGGTCGAGGCGGCTTGGCAGTCGGCAAGGTAGCTGATGGGCAGCTTGCGGGCTTTGTCGCGGATGGCCTGTTCGGGGACGCAGATCATGGGGGCGTGTAGGGGCCGACGCGGCTAATCTCGCAATTGATATATCCTCCGCATTGAACGTAGCTGCGGAGGTCAAAATACAAAATAACGTCCGGCTTGAGCGGGAAGGTGTAATTGATATTGTGCGGCCCGTTGCGCGGGGTAAAACAAGTGCCGCAGGGGGCTTCTCCCTCATCAATGATCGTGTTGATTTGCGGGAAAGTCGGGTCGGGCGTGACGCTTGTTTCGTTAACGATGATGCGGATGTCGCCGCCAATCGAGCCGCTAATCCGCATCACGGAAGGGCTGCTGACAATGTTTGTCCATCCCGGCAGCGAGGGATTGGCAATCGAGTTTGGGATTTGCAGATATACGCCTGCGATGAAATTTGCGTAAGGGAAAAATGGGTTGCTTAACACGGAGCCGCCCTGCGTGTAGGTTGGGCTTGCCGATGGAGCCTCCGGGTCATCCGGGTTAAAGCAGCGTTTGCTGGGGCAATCGCAGTCCTCCGGACTGTTGATGGCAAAATTAAGTTGGATCGTTTCATCCTCGCAGCATTCGCAAGAAATGTTGCCGTTAAGATACAGCGGCAAGCCGTTGCGCGTCTTGATCGTCATGGCTTACGAAGCGCAGCCTGTAGTCGGTATCCACTGAATCTTGCCGTCTTTAATCCCCAAAACGTGCAGACCCGAATCGGGATACGGCGGGAATATCGTCAGCGACCAGCCTTGCGGTGTTTCGGTCACGGCATACTGTTTGCTGTCGCCGTCCTGTTGCAGCGGTCGCAGCCGAGAAAAGTTATCGTCCAACACCGCCGCAGGAATGCGAAACGGCGGTGCGCTTGGATTTTTGCCGTCAAGCAAGTCTGTGAACTTGGTTAGCTGCATTGGTTACAGAATAATAGTGAAGGAAAACTCTGTTGATTGCCCAATCTCGTAAATGCCCGTGCTGGTTTTGGAATAAGTCAATTCGCCGCTGCCCGTTTTGGTGGTCGATGTGCTTTCGACAACATTTGAGCGAATCCCAGTGATGAGAAGCGGCTTGATTCCGTTGATTGTTCCAACCTGCTTGTTGAATGCGGAGCCGACCGAGCCTTTCACGGCGGGAAGCTCTTGATTTTTTGACTGCGCTGTAACGCTTGTCGAAATATAATCGAAACTGACGGCAATCACGCCAGTGACGGTTTGCGTTGAGCCTAAGTTACCCACGGTTTGCACTGAGGCCGTGACGCTGCCACTGAAAGACCTTTGCTCTGAAGATTCAGTAATAACAACCTCAGTCAATATGCCAGCCGAGTAGGTAGCGCGGAAATAGGTCAGACCGTTCATTGTCTCGGTCTGCAAGTCGGAAAGCTCTGGCGTTTTTGTGAGCTTTAATTCCAACACGCTGGCAGGCAATGGCGTTGGCGGCTGGGCTTTTATCTTAAAATATGGCGTCCACTTTTTCGCAAAAGAAGACAGGCAGCAATAGTCTGCTGCATACGTCATGCGCCCATCGTCGCTTGTGCTGAATCCGCGCTTTAACACGGCCAGCCCGCCGTTGGTAAGGCTGCTATTGGCTTTGACGATTGAGGCCATGACTTTAGACGAGGACGGGCTGCGGTAGCTTGCCTGTCAGTTCTTCAAGGAAGGCAACGGCTTTTTGCAGCGTGGTTTCGGTGGCCAGAGTGGATGCCTCGCGGGGATTGTCCAAGTCGCGCTGCTGTTGAAGGCGCTGGCGTTCCGGCTCGGTCAGCGCCGACTCGCGCATCATGGCATCGGCCATGTTGGCCGGGATCATGTTGTCGGGGCGGCGCAAGTCCATCATCTCGCGCTGGTAGGTGTCCAGCGCCTCCCGGCGCAATCGCCCTGCCGTAAACAAGTCTTCCATTGACGCGTTGGGGCGCTCCAAGGAGCGAACCCTTTCCATTGTGGCGTCGAAAGTGTCGCTGACGGGTTTGTAAAATTTGGGGTTGACGATTAGGTCGTCTTTGCGACTGCGCGGCGTTTCTAAATTAGACAAAAGCTCAAGTCTGTTTTCAAGCTGTTCGTTGCTTTCGCTGACCGATTCGGCAAATGACCTTTCGGAATCTGTGGCTTTCGTTGATTCCTGCGATGCAATCTGCATTGCTTCGGCGTAATTTTGCACCGCTTGCCCAGCGTAAAACGCTTCCCCAAACAAATCTTGGCGATTATATGTCCCGCGGCCAGCCTCCATAAACGCGCTTCCAGCCTGCGACATTCCTTGGCGCATTTGCTCACTGGCTGAACCGTAGGCATCGGCGGCTTTATTGGCCTCTTCGCGGGCGACTTCGCCCAATCCCTCAAACATTTTACCAGCAACCGGGATGCGCGATGCGGCCTCAAGCGCCTTGGCGATTGCGTCCACGATAGCAAACTCAAAAGCGCGGGCAGCCTTAAGCAGCGCCCCCTGCACTACGTTTCCAACGCCAGACCAGAAATCACCCGACGCAATCACGTTGACCAGCCCTTTGAACGCGGCCATGACTTGCGCGGAGATTTCGTTGGCAATAGTCGCGCCAACACTCAGAAGCGTGTTGCCTAAAGCCTCTAGCGCCTTAAGCGGGTTGGTGGCGGCGAATCGGGCAAGGTTGCCAACGCTTAACCCTGCGCCAGCGGCGTCGATTTTAGAAAGCGCATTGGCAAGGTCGTTGGCCCCCTGTGCCCCAGCCAGCGCGCCCACGGCAAACTCGTTGAGCTTGTTGCCGATGGAGTTGGTGAGCTTGTCGCCAAGTTCATCGAGGCTTTGGTTGGTCTTGTCCAGAATGGCGGGAAGGCTTCCAAGCTCGGTGCGGGCGTTGCTCAATTCGCCTTCAAAGTTTTTAAGAAGCGTGGTGACCTTGCCCCCGGCGCGGGTGCCGAAAATCAGCATGGAGGCATCCGCCGCCGTGCCTGCGTCTTGGATTCGATTAAGCCCAGCAGCCAGAAGGCGCATCTGCTCCAGCGGCGTTTTGCCGCGAAGGTCTTCAAATGAAACGCCAAGAATAGCGGCGGCATCTTGGGCCGACTTCATGCCGCGCCCAAGGTTGCCGATGAACGCCTGCATTTTGCTTATCGTCTGGCCGACGCGATCCGCCCCAACGCCAGCATTGGCAAAGGCGCGCTCCAAGATGGACAGATTGCCCGCGCTTTCCCCGGTGGCGCTCGACAGGTCGTTGAGCCGCCCGCCCATATCCAAGGCGTTCTTGAAGGAATTGATGACGGTATACATGCCGCCAAAGGTGGCCGTGAGCGCAACCAGCCTGCGGCCCAGCGCCGAAAAAGCCGCGTTCATGCCGTCCACTTGGCCGTTGATCATGTTCCGCGCGCGCTGCACATCGCGCGGCATGGTCATCACCGCCTTGCTGAACTGGCTGGTATCAGCGCCAAACTTGAACAGGGTGCCAAACATTTTGCCCTCTCCTTAGTGTCAAGCCGCCCTTAATAGCTGCGGATACTTCTTAGTCACGGCATCCACCTTGCCCTTGCCGCGCTGTTTCATGGCGGCATTAAATGTGGTGACGCGGCTGCGGACGGCGCTGGCAAGAGCTTGGTGGCCGCGTGCGTGGCGGGTGGATAATTTGCTGAAGTTGCCGCCCTCGATGACAAACTCTTTGCCCGTGCCGCTTTTGCGCGCTTTGACCGCCATCTTGTAGCTGTTTTTGGCGCGGGTCACTTCGCCGGGGGCGTTGATCGGCAGGCCAAGAACGCGGGCAATTTCCAGCCAATGCTTTGCGGCAAGGCCGA
>CAYYPL010000015.1:11929-14716 GCA_964473555.1 uncultured Chitinophagales bacterium | reverse complement strand
GTGGGGAGTGGGTGGAAATTGTTCTACTCCCCACTTCCCACTTCCCACTCCCTACTCCCCACTCCCCACTCCCAAAAAAAGGAATCAGACTATGAAAACTCTACTCAAAGATAAAGTCGCTATCGTTACTGGCGGTGCATCAGGAATCGGAAAAGCTACTGCTAGGTTGTTCGCTCAAGAAGGCGCCAAAGTGGTGGTATCGGACGTGAATGTGTCCGATGGACAAGCCGTTGCCGATGAAATCAACAAATCTGATGGCAAAGCCATTTTCGTGAATTGTGATACTTCCAGCCCAACTGATAATGAAATGCTGGTGAAAAAGACGTTCGATGCTTTCGGCGCACTCCATATAGCGGTAAATAACGCTGGTATTGGCGGGGATCTTGGACCATTGGCAGATTATACGCTGGAAGGCTGGCAAAAAGTGATCGATATTAACTTGTCAGGTGTGTTTTATGGCATGAAATACCAGATTCCGGCCATGCTGAAGTCCGGTGGTGGTAGCATCGTGAATATCTCATCAATCTTAGGTTCCGTTGCATTCCCGAATGCTCCAGCCTATACAGCGGCTAAACATGGGGTGGTTGGACTCTCCCAGCAAGCCGCTCTGGATTACTCGGCCAAAGGTATTCGAATCAATTCGGTTGGACCCGCCTTCATCCGTACTCCGATGATTGCTGCATTACCGAAAGAAGCTGAGGGACAACTCATTGCAGCACATCCTATTGGACGCCTGGGTGAACCTATCGAAGTGGCCGAACTGATTGCATTTTTGTCCAGTGACCGTGCATCCTTCCTGACCGGAAATTACTATCCGGTTGATGGTGGATATCTGGCCCAATAAGCACGAGGAGTGCACGTATTGTGGGAACAACAGGGCAGCAAGGGCAGGGGTGCAGCGGTCAGATGAGATTCTGGAGATAAGTGAAGAAAAGCATTGAACAGTAATCCTTACTGCCTGTAACTACTTTACAACTTTTTAGTTACTTAGCAGATAAAATCTGTTATTTTGCGCTCACCCTTAACCTATGGTCTTTCAGATCAATAGAATGAGTCACATAACACGTTTCTAAAGTCAATATGAAATCTACATCCACCCTCTCTATGATCACCTTTGGTCAAAAACTGGTCTGCTCAGCTCTGCTCCTTGCAGGAATGCTTACTATCGTCACCGATGCTCAGGCGCAAACCGAGCGCTGGACCACCTCACAGGGGCAAGAGGAACGCCCTCACTTTACACAAATGTTCGAACCAGCCGAGTTTGCACAACGCCGTCAGGGCATCTATGATTTCGTTGGGGCGCAATCGTTTGCCGTTGTACAGGGAGCTCCGATGCCACTTGGATTCCAGGTATTTCGTCAGAATAACGAATTTTACTATCTGAGTGGAATCGTATCTCCGTTTGCATACCTGGTGCTGGATGGATCCACTCGCAAAACTACAGTCTATTTACAGAACAGGATTGAGCGACGTGAATATAATGAAGGCAAGGTGTTGTCTGCCGAAGATACCGATTACGTGATGCACATATCGGGAATTGATGCCGTGAAGCCGGTATCGGCCCTCATGGATGATCTGAAAGCCATGGCAGCATCCGGCACGTTCACTTCCGTCCATACCACCTTTGGTCCATATGAGGAACTTGGACAAACCGTTTCGATGGTGAACAGAACCCTTACGGACTACAAAAATGATCCGTTGGACAATCGTCCGGGCCGCCATCAGGAACTTCAGGCTAATCTGAAAGACTTGATGCCCAATCTGGAAATGAAGAATATCGATCCGGCTATCGATGAGATGCGAAAAATCAAGAGTCCGGCCGAAATCGAAATGATTCGACGCTCGACGGTACTCCAGGGTATGGCGATTGCAGAGGCCATGCGATCCAGCGAACCAGGTATGAAAGCGATGGATATGGAAGCCATTGGCCGCTACATTTTCTGGAAAAATGACGTGGATGGTGAAGCCTATACGGCTCTGACGCATATTGGTCCGGAAGCCTACATGAATCACTTCTATGGACGTGTACGGGCTTCCAAAGATGGAGATATGCTGCTTATGGACTACGGACCGGTGTATCATTATTACACCAGCGATATGGCGCGTATGTGGCCGGTAAATGGCAAGTTCAACAGCGTTCAGCGTGAACTGTACACGTTCTACCTCGAATTTTACGAAGCTATTTTGTACAGTATCAAAATCGGAATGACCGGTCGTGAGATTATGCAGGCTGCGTTCGAACGTTTTGATCCGATCTACGAAAAAATGACGTTCTCGAAAGACATCTATAAAAAAGCTGCCGATGAATTTATTAATTCCTATCGTCAACGTATGCAGAGTCCGTTAGTTGGACTCGGACACGGAGTTGGTATGGCGGTACATGATGTAGGTAACTATACGGTTCCTGTTCAGGCTGGTATGGTGTTTGTGATTGAACCGCAATTCCGTATTCCTGAAGAAGATATCTATGTGCGACTAGAAGACATGATTCTGGTCACCGAAAACGGTGTTGAGATTATGTCAGACTTCGTACCACGCGACATTGAGGGCATTGAAAAACTGATTGCCGAGCCCGGGATGCTACAATCCCACCCATTTCCGGTTAACTGGAAATGAGTGTAGTAAACAGAGAACGGTAAACAGAGAACGGTAAACAGAGAACGGTAAACAGCCCTTCGATTTCCAGAAACTGCACTAGTATCAGTCTTGATTAGATTTTTTTTGGGGGGTAACCGTTTATAAGAGCATATAACCGGCTGGGCTATTTACCGGTCTCTGTTTACTGTG
>CAYYPL010000015.1:0-11829 GCA_964473555.1 uncultured Chitinophagales bacterium | reverse complement strand
CTCTGTGAACTGTGCACTGCGCTCTGTGAACTGTGCACTGCGCTCTGTGAACTGTGCACTGCGCTCTGTGAACTGTTTTCCGTTTTCTGTTTACCGTTACATAAATAACCAGTAACACACGATTACCGCCATGATCGCGCCGGTGATGTCGGCAGCGAGTCCGGCCTGGATGGCGTACTTGGTTTTGCGTACGCTAATGGCTCCGAAGTACACCGCAATGACATAAAACGTGGTTTCGGTGGACCCGAACATCGTTCCGGCTATCTTCACGAAGATAGAATCTTCTCCATAGGTTGCGATCATATCTGCCAGTACACCTACGGATCCACTTCCGGTCAATGGACGAATAATGGCCATGGGGAGTACCTCGGCCGGGAACCCAAAGAAACCGAGCACGGGCTTGAGTCCCAGAATCATCCAGTCCATGGCCCCGCTTGCACGGAACATGCCGATGGCGAAGAGGATGGCTACCAGATACGGAATGATGCGAACGGCAATGTCAAACCCATCTTTAGCCCCGACCACGAATTCTTCGTAGATCTTGACTTTTTTAACGAGTCCGTAGGCAGTGATACCTGCGATGAGCAAGGGGAGGATAAATAATACGAGTAGATTCATGACTGTCCTCCTTTTACCGTGCCGATTTCGATGATGGATCCGTCGCTTAATACCTGATGGGTGGGGTTGTTGCGTTTGGCATACCATTTAGCCACAATGATGGCAGCGATAGTTGAGAAAAGGGTGGTAATGGTAATGGCGACCATCAGCTCATTAACCCGGAGTCCCATAATGGCCACCAATGTCACAGGAGGTAGCAGCTGTACGCTGGAGGTGTTCAGCGCCAGAAACATACACATGGAATTGGTAGCGGAATCTTTCTCGGGATTCAGTTTCTGCAGTTCTTCCATCGCTTTGATACCCAGTGGAGTCGCTGCGTTTCCGAGTCCCAGGATGTTTGCGGCCAGGTTCAGCGATATCATCCCCATAGCGGGATGATCTTTAGGAATCTCGGGAAAGAGCCATTTCATGAAGGGACGGACACCTTTGACCACTATGAGAATCAGTCCGCTTTGCTCGGCGATTTTCATAAGTCCAAGCCACAGAGCCATGATGCCGATGAGACCCAATGCTAACGTCACAGCTGTTTCAGCCATACTGAATGCGGCCGCGGTAATGGCACGAAGCTTGACGAAATTGACTTCAGGTAGAACGACTGAGACGGCGGCGGTGCCTTCCAGGAGTTGGGTCTCCACGTTAGTCACCGATTGGGTGACAGCTACGCGAAGTTCCTGCTTGCGGCTGGATTCCTGATTTTCCGCCACCCTGAGCCAGTGACCGGGTAGGTTAGTCTGAACAGGAATAACGAGTTCTGCTTCGTCCTCGGCCGGCCGCCATCGGGCTTCGAACCAGAGTGAGTCACCCATTACCTGAAACTGGATCGCCTGATTCTGATCGGTTTCAGCGTTGACCGGGAACCACATTACGATGTCAATCTGTTCCCCGTTTTTCCAGGTATTCTGAACGATGTCGCGTCCATCATTGACCAGGGCAAAAACCAGACTTATGATGATCAGTCCGCCCCATAAATAATTGAGCATAATTGAGTCTATTTGGTGCTATTTCAAACAACTGCGGGAAGAATATGCGAAAAAACCGTTAATTTCTCTGCAGAAATGACGCTTTTTTTACTCAAAAACATCGAATTATGCGCATCGAAACCAAAACCATCCATTCGGGCTATCACGCAGAGGGTCCCAATCGTCCTGTGACGCCGCCTATACATCCAAGTACTATCTGGACCCATCCCGAGTCTGGATTCGACGGAAGTCCCGGGTCTTATGGATACCAGCGCTACGGGAATCCGAACCGATCCGAGATCGAAACGATTCTGGCAACCCTGGAAGGAGGACAGATCTGTACCACGTTTTCATCCGGAATGGCAGCCATCACGGCGGTATTTCAGGCATTTGAGCCGGGTGATCACGTGATCGTGTGTAACGATGTGTACCACGGAACCCGAGCCATACTACATGGTATCATGCAGCGCTGGGGACTCACAACCACGTACGTTGATGTGACGGACCCTTCGAATGTGGAGGCTGCGTTGACCTCGCGTACACGACTGGTTTGGCTGGAAACGCCTTCGAATCCCATGTTGCTCATTTCAGACATTGTGGCCATTGTGAATCGTGTTCATGGATCTTCGGTACCCGATGCTCCGGTTCTGATTGGAGTCGATAATACCTGGGCTACACCGGTACTGCAGCGTCCACTGGAGCTTGGAGCCGATTTGGTCATGCACTCCGTGACCAAATATATAGGCGGACATAGCGATATCCTCGCCGGAGCCATTATTGTGAAAGAAAAAGGCGAATTTTCGGAGCGGATGCAGGTTACGCAGAAACAGATTGGTGCGGTGATTTCGCCATTCGAAGCCTGGATGCTGGTTCGAAGTGTTAAAACACTGGTCGCACGGATGCGCATGCACTGCGACAATGCCCGTAAGATTGCAGCATTCCTGAATGTGCATCCCAAAATTGAGAAGGTGTTTTTTCCCGGACTACCAGATTCTCAAGGTCATGAGGTGGCCAAAAAGCAGATGTCGGACTTTGGGGGAATGATTTCCATGTTAATCGATGGGAAAAAAGAACAAATTATGCAAGGAATTGCCCGGGCGCGACTCATTAGTGTAGCGACCAGTCTTGGAGGCGTAGAAAGTTTGTGGGAGCACAGACAAAGCAGCGAGGGTCCGCTTTCAACTACACCTCCCAATCTGGTTCGTTTGTCGGTTGGAATTGAACATGCCGATGACTTGATTGAGGATATCGATCAGGTACTGAAGCAGTTGTAATACTGGAACTATTTCGATTGATAAGTCATTTTCAGTACACAGTACACAGTACACAGTACACAGTAACCGATGAGGGATGAGGGAGGAGAGATGAGAGAAATTTAAAATCCCTTGTCGCTCCTCTCTCGTCCCTCGTCTGAGTACAGAAATCAGAACTTTCACACATTATTGATACGCTATCATGATAAAAGTAGGAACTAAAATGAATACCGGCTTTGAGCTGAAAGTGGTTCAAAACGGAGAAGAGAAATCCGTCAAATTTTCGGAATTACTGGATCGTCCTACCCTGGTGTCGGTCTATATGAAAAACAACACAGGAAGCTGTGATGCACAGAATGTGAGTCTGACAGGGAGTCAGCAATCCATTGTGCAAAAAGGTGTTAATTTGATTGCTATCAGCAAGGATACCTGTGGTTCTCACAAAAAGTATGCCGAAAAACACGGAATTAACTATATATTGGCATCTGATCCGAACCTCGATTTCTCAAAGGCAACCGACTCAGTGGTCGAGAAATCGATGTATGGAAAAACATACGAGGGTCCATCCCGTTCGGCATTCTATATTGACACAGATGGGACCATCCTCGGAGTTATCGAGAAAATTGATCCCAAAAATCACGCAGCTGAGTTGCTTGAACTGATCAAGTGAGCACGATTCCGGCCGCTTTTTATTCATTCCGGGTCGGTTCGCCATCAGCAACCGGACATCTAATTTATTTCTATGAAATCGTTGGTAATTGTAGAGTCGCCTACCAAGGCAAAAACCATTCGCAAATTTCTCTCCAAAGAGTTTCTTGTTGATTCCTCCTATGGCCATATCCGCGATCTACCGGCAAATGCCAAAGAGGTCCCGGCGAAGCTCAAAAAAGAAAAATGGGCTAATTTGGGAATCAATACCGACAATGATTTCGAGCCACTTTATGTGATTTCGTCGGACAAAAAGAAAGTCGTTAAGAAGCTGAAAGATTTGTTGGATGATTCGGACGAACTGATTCTGGCTACCGACGAGGATCGCGAGGGTGAAGGTATCGCCTGGCATATTTTGGAGGTGCTCCAACCAAAAGTACCAGTGAAACGCATGGTATTTCACGAAATCACCAAGGAAGCGATTCTGGAGGCGCTCAAGAATTTCCGCCAGATCAATATGGACCTGGTCGATGCGCAGGAGACCCGGCGGGTGATCGATCGACTGGCTGGGTACACGATATCTCCACTGTTGTGGAAGAAAATTGCACCGGGATTATCAGCGGGACGGGTACAGTCTGTGGCGGTTGAACTGGTGGTGCAGCGTGAGCGTGAGCGTATGCGATTCCGTAGCGGATCGTACTGGGATTTGCGCGCGACCTTAAGTCCTCAGGGACAGATGTCTACGTTCACGGCCGATTTGCAGCATTTGGATGGAAAGCGATTGGCAACCGGTAAAGACTTCGATGAATCGACCGGTACTTTGAGCAAACCGAAGAGTGTTCTTCTACTCGAAGAGACGCAGGCCAGGGCACTTCAACAGGTGCTCGGAGAGAGTAGCTGGAAGGTTACCGATCTGGAGACATCCACCCAGGAACGCTCTCCCGGACCTCCGTTTACCACATCTACGCTGCAACAGGAAGCCAACCGTAAGCTTGGGATGTCGGCTAAGGACACGATGCGCACCGCGCAAAAACTCTATGAAGAGGGATTCATCACCTACATGCGTACCGACTCTACCAGCCTGTCCAGCCAGGCAATCAATGCCGCCCGTGCTTCGGTCGAGTCCATGTACGGATCTGAATATCTACACAGCACCGTGCGTTCATACAACAAAAAGGCAAAAGGTGCCCAGGAAGCCCACGAAGCCATTCGTCCAGCTGGTAGCTCGTTCAAGACGCCTCAGGAAACCGGTCTTTCAGCACGCGAATTCAAGCTTTACGACATGATCTGGAAACGCACGGTCGCCACTCAGATGGCCAACGCGAAGCTCGAATTTACCCATGCTACGATCCAGGCGTTGTTGCCAACCTCTGCGCCCGACACGCTCCCTTTCAAAGAAGCCAACTTCAAAGCCACCGGTAAGAAGATCCTGTTTCCGGGATATTTCCGGGCTTACGTCGAGGGGAGTGATGATCCGGCAGCCGAGATCGAGGATCAGGAAAAATCATTGCCCGACTTGAACGTAACCGACCCATTGGATTGCAAAAAAATCGAGGCTCTTTCACACGAAACCAAGCCTCCGGCACGCTTTACGGAAGCAACCCTGGTCAAATTCCTTGAAAAAGAGGGCGTCGGACGGCCTAGTACCTACGCCACGATCATTGAGACCATTCAGAACCGTGGATACGTGCAAAAAGAGGGGAATGCCCTGGTGCCCACATTTACAGCTTTTGCGGTTACCGAATTACTCGAAAAACATTTCCCCGACCTGGTCGACGTACAGTTTACTTCCGAAATGGAGCAGCAACTCGACGAAATTGCCCAGGGCAACGAAGATCGGATCAAGTATCTGCGTAAATATTACGACGGTGAAACCGGTCTGAAATCCAGCGTTGAGCGTCAGGAGTCGCAGATCAGTCCAGCCGATGCACGCCGAATCGATTTACCCATTGAGGGACTCGACGACGTAGATATTTTTGTGGGGAGATACGGACCCTACGCGCAACTTCACCAGAACGGTGAAACGATGTCGGCCTCACTGCCTATGGATATGTCGCCGGGCGACATCACAGTTGATAAGCTTCGCGAGTTGATCCGCATCAACGAGCAGGGTCCTGATTCTATGGGTAAGGACCCCAAAACAGGTGAACATGTCTTTCTACTCACCGGTCGTTACGGTCCCTATGTTCAGCTGGGTGAAGTTACCGAATCGAATAAAAAACCACCTCGTGCCTCACTGCTCAAAGGCATGAAATCCGAGGAAGTTACCCTCGAACTCGCCCTGAAGCTGCTTTCATTACCACGCGAACTGGGCAATCACCCCGAAACCGGTAAACCCATCAAAGCCGGTGTCGGACGATTTGGTCCCTATGTGGTACACGATGGGACATTCAAATCACTGGCAAAAGACGACCATGTGCTCACCGTAGAGCTGGAACGAGCCGTTGAGCTTCTGTCTGAAGTAAAAAACAAAATGAAGAAGCCTTCCGAGCTTAAATCGTTGGGTAAACACCCATCTCTTGGAGATGACATCAACGTGATGAACGGTCGGTATGGACCCTATCTGAAAGTAGGTAAACTAAACGTTGGATTACCAAAGGGTGAAGATCCGGAGACATTAACTTTAGAAAAAGCCATCGGATTCATAGAAGAGAAACTGACTGCGAAGAAATAAATTGTTACATTAACGATGAACCAATCCATCGTCTATGATCAAACGCTCAGAGGTACATTTCCGATATCCAAGTAACCTGAACATGCTCGATCTGGCAACACTCGTGAGTATGTACAGGAGTCGAGGTGAACCTCTGAAGGCACCTGCTGGAGAATATTTTGCGTGCTCTCATTCATTCAAACTGGTGCGTGAAGCAAAAAGCTGGTTTGGATTACATTACACACAATCTTCGTGGGACCAATTACTGACTCGGGATAGTCAGGGGTATCCGTTAACTGAGGCCGAACTCAATGTACTTGGACTTGCTGCCCGAATGGACGATCATCCTGCCCTACGTGAGTATGTTGAGAAAAATGTAGGCGTAATGCCTCAGCTGGGATACATGATCGTGAACGATCTCAAGACCTTTGGATTCCTGGTTGAAGACGCAGAGCAGTCCCTCGAACTCACTCCGGAGGGGGATGATGCGCTTCAGGGAATCGCTCGACGGATTTATGATCGGAAATTTATCCCTGAAATGTTGTATGTGAATCAACAGCGCTATGTCAATCCAGGTGCACGCGACGTGCAACGCTCTTCCAGCGCCAGCCAGATTGATCTTTTTTAAACACGTGTTACGCGCGAAAACAGTGACCGGAAAACGGTAAACAGCAATCAAAGGAAACAGGAAATGGGAAGTGAGTAGCAGATTTCTACTCCCCACTTCCTACTCCCTTAAACCAAAATCGCCTCTTTTTCGAGATAGGAACGCAGCAGTTCAGCGCTTTGAGTGGTCTGTACATTAGCCCCCATCTTCATCAGGATACGGTACAGTCCGACATGGAGCCTGGTAACATAGATAAAGTGTCTGGAGCCCCTGGGTTCTGTGAATTTGGTCGCCTGACGGACAAAGGTGGTTACGGTTTGATCAAAATCGGGTTCACCGAAATCAAAGGTAGGGTTGCGGTAAGGGGACAAAAAGTGATCTCCAAATGCCCTGCAAAATGCATAGAATTCTTCTTCAAATGCAGGATTTTTGGAATTTGGATCGATCATTTCCAGGTTTTGATATACCTGTTTAAGCAACTCATCGTCCGAGTTCATGTGCACATCGAACAGACTGATATAGTTATTGAAAAAGTCGGATGGACTGGTCTTGATACATCCAAAATCGATAATACCTAATCGATTGTCATCTGTGAAAATGAAATTTCCAGGATGAGCATCGGCATAAACGGTGTATCCATTATCAATCTGCTCGTGGAAAAAGTCCCACAGGAGCTGTCCGAAGTGGTTTTTTTGTTCCTGTGATGGATTCTCGTTCATGAATTTGTCCAGATGCCTGCCATTCAACCAGGTCATCGTAATGACCTTTTTAGTAGAATACTCCGGCACCAGAATCGGAGTCACGAATTTTTCGTTATTAAATTTTACCGCAAAATCCATCATCTGCCGACCTTCGATTTCATAATCGGTTTCCTCCAGAAGTTTGGAACGAACCTCTTCGAAATACGTATCTGTAGCTGCACTTTTTACCAGACGTTTAAATACCGACTTAGCCAGGGTCAGATCCGAATCGATGGTATCGCGCACATTCGGATACTGGATTTTGATAGCTACCTCTCGTCCATCTTTGAGCCGTGCTTTGTGGACTTGTCCAATGGATGCGGCTGCAATGGCATCAGGTGTAAATTCATCGAACAGGTTTTCGGGATAGTCACCGAGTTCCCGCTTGAGGATACTTCGTACCAGAACACGATTGATTGGTGGAACCTGGTATTGAGATTGTGCCATTACATCCACGAATTCTTCGGGTAGAATGGCGTTATCCAGACTCAGCGTTTGAGCCAGCTTTAGGGCCGTACCACGTAACTTGCTGAATTCCTTGAATAAAGTGGTTGCATTTCGTGTGTGTAGATCTTTTTTGTCCTGTTCGTTGATAGTACCAAATGCTTTTTTAAGATGGTGTGAGGCATAGCTTGCCCCGATTTTGAGTCCGGTTTTGGCAATAATGGATCCCCGTTCCATTTTCGAGGATGGGAAGTCAGTCATGATGTGCAGTTTCTATAATAATGTTTTAATTTTTTGACAACTGGATGATCGGGCAGTACGTGAGAGTAGACGTACCGGCCCAGGTCGAAGCCTTTGGACAGGATATCAGCATATAATACCTCCTGGATAAAAACCATGCTCTTTTCTACTAAAGCGAGTGTTTTTTCGGAGCCATCGGATGAATCCTGCAACCAGAAATGAACCAGCTGCATATACAGATTTGAGGCAATTTTGTAGCCGAACTCGGGAATAATCACCCGATTCAAGTCAGATACTCTTGGATCGAGATCCAGAATATCTCGAAAATGGTCGGCGGTACGGTTTCGCCATGGCTGGCATCGGTCGGAACAGTGCCATTTTTCGAACGTTTTTTCGACAAATGCCGATTGTTCCTGAAGCAGATCAAACGTGGTATACATAAAATTTGAAAGACGATCTGCGAGTTTAAGGTCATCATACCCATCAATTTGGGAAATCTGATGGTTGCAAAGTAAAGGGATGATATTGTAAAAATCACTCAGGATTTCGTCTTTTGTCGAATACAATGCATACACATCGTCTGTAGAGACCTCCGCGGCAGCGGCGATATTTCGGATGCTGAAACGGCTTCGGTCGGTCATAAACAATGTCACGGCCACATCCGAAATCTTTTTGCGCAATTCGAGCTCTGGAAAATCCATAAAAGGGTACCTTGATACTTTAGTCGTATTGAAATATGTTCACAGTGAACAAAATTGAGGCGATAAGGGTTTCAGCAAAGAACCCAATATTATGTTGATTTGAAGTCACTACTCTACAACGTTAATCCCTGTTATTTATGTCAACCGACGAACAAATGAATCCCAAAGAAAACAGTACAATCCTTCCATCCGGTGCAACGCCGGTCAGTTATAAACGCGACCTGTTGTTTTTGGGACTCACAGCGGTGTTTTTGACGTCACTGATTATGGGTAACATCATTGGGACAACAAAATTCGTTACGCTATTCAGTCTTACCATTCCGGATTGGGCGTTAGGATTGGTACCAGAGCTGGTCAGATCAGGAAGCACTTATTCCATGATCATACCGGTCGGACTGTTGGCGTTTCCGGCTACTTTTCTGGCAACGGACCTGATTTCTGAGCTGTTCGGACATCGAAAAGCTCAGTTGGTGGTATGGATTGGCTTCTTTATGAACATGTTTATGATCCTCATTATGACCATAAACTACTACCTGCCCAACGCATTCGGAATCAGTGGCGGATTACAACTTTTTGACGGTGTGTACAGTTTCATGATTGGGAATACCATTGCCAGTATGATTGCATACCTGACCGCGCAAACCATAGATGTTCGATTGTTTCATTTTTGGAAAGACTACACAAAAGGCAAGCACCTGTGGCTCAGGAACAATGCTTCAACGATGGTCAGTCAGATGGTAGACACCGTTGCGATCCTGTTTATTCTGTATTATGCGGGGAATTTGGGTGAAAATGTGAATAGTCTTAGTGCGTTGTTCATATTAATTATAAACTCCTACCTGTTCAAATTTGTGGCAGCAGCACTGGATACACCTTTGTTTTATGCAGGTGTATACTGGTTAAAAGCGTATAACGAAGATCCATCCGGGCATTCGTTGTATGAGGAATAGAAAAGGGATGAGGGATGAGAGACGAGAGTTGAGGGTCGAGAGATGAGGGACAAGGGAAGAGAGACTAGGGAGGAGAGATAAGGGATTTAAGATGTCCTGAATCCCTACTCACCCACCCTCGTCTCTCATCCCTCTTCCCTTTCTGTCCTAGCACACAACATGAGCACCGAAGTTTCGGTGAGGATACGGGAATACATGTTGAGGGTGATAGACTATCTATATTTATTTCAGTAGGTTACTTGAATTTTGTTTTTGAGGGTTAATCTATTGAATCTGGAAATGCAATTTTATATCGTTGCTCTTCCACGAAATGTCGGTGTTTAGAAGATTAACTAACGAGATACAATGAGTACAGCAACAAACGCTTTTTGGCGAGAAGTCCTAGATTATATTCCGGGTCTGGTGATGTTATTTCGGTTAGATGACCAGGAGCAGGCTCATTTGATTTTTGTGAGCGATGGTGTTCATGATGCATTAGGATATGAGCCTGAGCAGTACGTATTGGCATCTGAAGAACAGACCATGGTTAAGAGTGATCTGGAGCGCCTGATCGATCAGGTAGCAGCCATGACGCATCCAGACCATGCAGGGATGAATCCGGTGGTTCAGTTGACAGACCGGGCCGGAAACGCAACGGCGTATCGGTTTGATTACAGACTGTTCAGGCCTAAGAGTTCGAAAGTTAATCTCATTTCCGTGTCACTTCAGCCAGTGGATGGTACCACGATAGCAACTGCGGTTGCAGTGGAAAATCCGGAAGGTTCAGAGGTTTCGAATAAAGGCAATGTCCCATTATTTGTTGCCGAATCACGGGCCATGCAGCTACTGGTGCGTCAGATTGAAGATTTGAGCAAGCTTCGACAGCCCATTTTGATCACTGGTGATGTTTCGACAGGCAAAAAGACGATTGCAGAAAAGTTGGCTCAGATGTCGGCGGGATTGAAATCCGGAACTCAAGTCTGGTCACTGGATCTTGCTACAGTAGCGCCTGGTACCAAACGGGTTTTTGCCGGATTGGATGTAACCAATGAAAACGAAACGGTACTGGATGACATTCAGCACGATTTACAATTGGTTTTGGCAGATGTTGGGCGTTTGAAAGTCATCGATCAGCGCGACTTGCTCATGGCCATTGAAACCAGAATCAGACGTGGATTTCAGACAAGAATCATTGCTACATCCACGGAATCATTAGATGAATTGAAGCGAAAAAACCGATTGACCTCTGATTTTATGTATAGAATGTCTTTTCTGTCTGTGTATGTTCCACCGTTACGCGACAGACAAGAGGATATCCCTGTATTGGCGGCTCTATTTGCGGAAGAATTGTATCAAGTGATGGGTCAGGATGACCAGAAGTTGGATGCGGGTCAGCTCAAAAATTTGCAGCGATTAGGTCATGAAGAAGGGATTAAGGGACTGAGACGATCGGTGGTAGCTGCGGTATTCAGACTGGATAAATCCAAAAATTCGAATGCAGCATCGATTGGAAAATCTGAAGGGTCCATCCAGTTCGGAGCGATCCTCCCTTACGAAGACATGTCCAGAATGTATCTGGAAGCTGTTTTGGAGAAAACGAGTGGAAGGATATATGGAAAGGGTGGCGCTGCGGACTTGTTGGACATGAAGCCGACTACCTTGCAGAGCAGGATGAAGAAGTTGGGTATTGGTAAACAGTAAGCAGAAAACAGAAAACGGTAAACAGCCCTATGATAGCTAATCATCCACGTTGGAGTGCACCCTTCCTCCCCACGTTCCAAGCGATGTCTCGCTCCATTGAACTGTCAACCTAAATCAGGAACAGACCGTGAAGGGCGGTCTACACTTTTCGGTTTACTGTATACAGTATTTTGGAAATATTTTTAAGAGCCTAGGTACATTATTAAGCAATGAGTTAAGCAGTACTTGGTAGTTGTGAGTAAAACTTTCTTGATGAATTAAGTTGCTTTGGGTCAAAACGGCGCCGTATATTTTTGATCCGCCCCTGTGACTGGGGGATGGGTTGTTGGCAGAAAG
>CAYYPL010000014.1:0-15254 GCA_964473555.1 uncultured Chitinophagales bacterium | reverse complement strand
CGTGAGGGTGGACGTACCGTAGGTGCCGGTGTCGTAACTAAAATTCTGAAGTAATCATAAAGTCAGAAATTCGTGGCTACACAACAAAAAATTAGAATCAAGCTAAAGTCTTATGATCATAATCTGATCGATAAGTCAGCTGAAAAAATCATCAAAACAGTGAAGTCTACAGGAGCTGTGGTATCGGGACCGATTCCATTGCCAACCGACAAGACTATCTTCACTGTAAACCGATCTGTTCACGTTGATAAAAAATCACGTGAGCAGTTTGAAACCAGATCACACAAACGCCTCATCGATATTCTGTCTACCGGTTCACAAACTGTAGATGCATTGATGAAACTGGAATTGCCTTCCGGTGTTGACGTGGAAATTAAAGTATAATCCAGATCGAATAACAGACATGAGTGGATTAATAGGAAAAAAATTGGGTATGACCAGCGTGTTTGACGCTGCTGGAAACCATGTCGCCGTTACTGTCATTGAAGTGGAGCCAAACGTGGTTACACAAATCAAAACAGAAGACAGCGACGGGTATACAGCACTCCAGCTGTCAGCTTTTGAGAAAAAAGAAAAAAGTACAACCAAGGCTCTTCAGGGGCATTTTGCTAAAGCAAATACCACCCCCAAGAAGCATGTTGTTGAGTTCCGTGATTTCCTGCCTGAAGGTGTGAATCTTGGTGATATCCTCCATATTACAGACGTCTTCACAGAGGGTGTTGCTGTCGATATCGTTGGTACATCAAAAGGAAAAGGATTTCAGGGGGTTGTCAAACGCCATGGTTTCGGTGGTGTAGGTGGAAGAACCCACGGTCAACATAACCGTCAGCGAGCTCCGGGATCCATCGGACAGGCATCCGACCCATCTCGAGTGTTCAAAGGAATTCGTATGGCGGGCCGCACCGGTAATCAACAAGTAAAGCACAAGAATTCAGTAATTGTAAAGATTCTTAGCGATTCCAATCTGCTTCTGATTCGTGGTAGTGTACCAGGTCCTGTGGGACGCGTTGTTCAAATTCACAACAGAGCATAAGGAAAGAAAGCATTATGAAAGTAAATGTTCTGAAATTAGATGGCACCGATTCGGGATCTACAGTCGAATTGAACGACAGTATTTTTCAGATTGAGCCAAACGATCAGTTGATGTACGAAGATATTCGTTCATACACAGCTGCACAACGTCAGGGTACTGCGAAAACTAAAGGCCGTACCGAAGTAAGTGGAGGTGGAAAGAAAGCTTTCCGTCAAAAAGGTACTGGAGGAGCGCGTCGAGGTAGTCTTCGATCACCGTTGCTTAAAGGTGGGGGAACAGTATTTGGACCAGAACCACGTGATTACGTAGTTCGGTTGACCAAAAAAATGAAACAAATTGCCCGTAAATCAGCGCTTTCATATAAAGCCCAGGAAAATGCGGTGATGGTCATTGAAGACATCTCTTTTGATGCTCCAAAAACAAAAGCAATGATCAATTTGTTGGATACATTAAAATTGAATAACAAAAAAGTATTGTTACTAACTCCTGGTACCGAAAAAAACGTATACCTGTCATCACGTAACATTCCGAAAGTGTCAGCACTTGAAGCAGGCAAGCCATCGACCTATGAAATCGTTCATGCAGATGTTCTTGTTATACAGAAAAGCGCAATTGAAGCACTAGAAAGCTCGTTCAAAACCCAAGGAGTTGAAGCATGAGCAACGTTATTATCCGTCCTTTGGTGACCGAAAAACTCACCATGCTCCAGGAAAAACAGAATCGTTATACTTTTGAGGTGGATGTAAAGGCAACTAAAGCTGAAGTTAAAGCTGCAGTTGAAGCATCTTACCCTGAAGTGAGTGTGGTGAAAGTGAATACCATTATCATGCCATCAAAGCCTAAGGGGCGCTTTACTAAAAGTGGTTATGTAAGTGGTCGTACCAACATCCGTAAAAAAGCAATTGTCACGCTGAGAGCCGGACAAGAAATCGACTTCTTCAGCGAAATCTAACAGACTAAAAGAATGGCAACTCGTAAGCTAAAACCAAACACACCCGGTACACGACACAGAATCGCGCCTGTGTTCGATGATATTACAACATCGACACCAGAACGAAGACTTGTAGTTGCTGTAAAGAACAAAGGTGGTAGAAACAATCGCGGTCGCATGACGGTGCGCCACCAAGGAGGAGGACACAAACGTCGTTATCGTCTGATTGATTTCAAACGTAACAAGATTGATATCCCGGCCACTGTAAAAACCATCGAATACGATCCGAATCGTACTGCACGTATTGCTCTTATTGCATACGCCGATGGCGAGAAGCGATACATCATTGCTCCGGACAAACTCCAGGTTGGCACAGTAATCATGAATTCTGTGAAGGCTCAGCCTGAAGTAGGAAACTGTCTTCCGATGATGAACATGCCATTAGGAACTGTGATTCACAACATTGAATTACGTCCTGGAAAAGGTGGTCAGATTGTGCGTAGCGCCGGAACCAGTGCGCAGTTAGTTGCAAAGACTGATCGATATGTAACAGTCAAGCTTCCGTCTGGTGAAACACGTATGATACTTGGAAGTTGTGTTGCAACAGTTGGAACTGTAAGTAACATTGACCACATGAACGTAACGCTTGGAAAAGCTGGACGTAGTCGCTGGAAGGGTGTTCGTCCTTCTGTTCGTGGTGTAGCAATGAACCCAGTTGATCACCCGATGGGGGGTGGTGAAGGTAAGGCCTCGGGAGGTCATCCACGTTCACCTTGGGGACAATATGCGAAAGGTAAAAAGACACGTTCACCTAAGAAGCTGTCATCCAAATACATCGTTCGTAAACGCACCGAAAAATAAGTTAAGGTATGCCAAGATCATTAAAAAAAGGACCTTTTATAAGCTACAAGCTGCAACGTAAAGTTGATGATACAAACAGCAGTGGTTCAAAAAAAGTAATCAAAACCTGGTCAAGAACATCCATGATATCTCCAGATTTCGTGGGGCTCACGTTTGCAGTTCACAATGGCAAACAATTCATTCCAGTGTATGTCACAGAGAACATGGTTGGACACAAGCTCGGTGAGTTTGCGCCAACACGTATTTTCCGTGGCCATCCACAAAAGAAAGCAGACAAAAAGAAGTAATTGATACATGGAAACTACAGTACTCTTAGAAGCACGCGCTATTCAAAAGCACCTTCGACGTTCACCGCGCAAGGTGCGACTCGTTGCTGACGCTGTTCGCGGAATGAATGTGCAAAAAGCCATCAATCAGCTAAAATTTCTTCAACAAGGTGCAGCTGACGATGTTGCAAAAGTTGTTAAATCAGCTGCAGCCAATCTACGCGATAAATTTCAGGATCAGGCGCTCGACAATGAAGAATTGGTTATCAAAACCATTATGGTAGATGAAGGGGTTACGTTAAAACGTATCCAGCCAGCACCACAGGGTCGTGCACACCCTATTCGTAAAAGATCATGCCACATCACTGTGGTTGTTGGTCAAGCAGTAGTAAACGTTAAAGATTAAGCAAGAAGGAAACAGTTTTGGGACAAAAAGTTAATCCGATTGGTTTAAGACTTGGAATTATTCGTGGCTGGGATTCAAACTGGTACACTGAGACGAATAATCCGTCAAACTTGCTTGAAGACAACAATCTGAGAAAATACCTTCAGACAAGATTACGTTCTGCCGGTCTATCCCGGATCATTATTGAAAGAACTCCTAAGCGTGTTCTCATCACTTTATTGACCTCACGTCCTGGTGTTATCATCGGTAAAGGTGGAGAAGAGGTAGAGAAACTGCGTGAAGAGCTCAAGAAAATTACCAACAAAGAAGTGCAGATCAATATCAGCGAGATTAAACGACCTGAAGTTGATGCAAGTCTTGTTGCTCAGAACATTGCTCAGCAGCTCGAAGCACGTATCTCTTTTCGTAGAGCGATGAAAATGGCTATCGCTTCTGCTACTCGCATGGGAGCAAAAGGCATCAAAGTTAAATGTAGTGGCCGACTTGGTGGTGCTGAAATGGCACGTACCGAACAATACAAAGAAGGACGAGTTCCACTTCACACTATCCGTGCCGAAATCGATTACTCGAAAGCTACTGCTCAGACCATCTACGGTTCTATCGGTGTTTCAGTATGGATTTTCAAAGGTGAAGTGATCGGTGAAGTTGATCTGACTCCTGCTGCAGTGACTGCGCGCAACGATAAAACTGCTCCTGCACCACAACAAGGACGACGTTCTAATCGCAGAAACGACAGACGTCCAAGAAAAAGCTAAATATTAACGCTGAGAGTATAAGAACATGTTAGAACCGAAGCGACTAAAGAGAAGAAGAGTCCATCGCGGCACCTTCAAACGTATCTCGACCCGCGGACATCAGTTAGCATATGGTGACTTCGCCATTAAAGCATTGGAAGCCAGTTTCATCACTGCTCGTCAGATTGAAGCTTGCCGAATTGCTATTTCACGTAAGATGTCTCGTGAAGGACAAATCTGGATTAGAATATTCCCTGATAAACCCATCACACGCAAAGCTGCTGAAACTCGAATGGGAAGCGGAAAAGGATCTTTGGATCACTTTGTAGCGGTGGTAGAACCTGGAAGAATATTGTTTGAAATCACTGGAGTTCCCCAGGAATTGGCAAAAGAAGCTCTGCGGCTTGCCCAGTTCAAACTACCTATTAAAACAAAATTTGTGACTCGTCGCGATTACGACGGAGAATAATCAGGAAGTACCATGAAAGCACACGAACTCAGAGAATTGTCATCAGCTGAACTCGAGTCCAGGCAAAAGGACGAGACCAAAGCTATCCATGATATACGTTTCAACAAATCAATTGCTGGACAGGCTGAAAACCCTGCCCGCATGAAACAACATCGCAGAGAATTGGCGAGAATTAAAACTGTAATCCGTGAAAAATCGGGAACAGAACAGGCAATCACAGCTACCGTCTAATTGAAAAAATATGTCTGAAAACATTACCCGTAAAGAAAGAAAACAACGTACCGGTCGCGTAGTCAGCAACCGGATGGACAAGAGTATTACGGTTGCCGTAGATCGTCAGATTAAACACCCGATCTATGGTAAATTCATTACAAAGACTACCAAGTACATGGCACACGATGAGAACAACGATGCCAACATTGGGGACCTTGTTTCCATTATGGAGACAAGACCATTGTCAAAGCGCAAGCGCTGGAGACTTATCGAAGTCATCGAAAAAGCCAAGTAATCTGCAACGATTTAAAGATTAAATAACAATGGTACAAACACAAACTTACCTGACTGTTGCTGATAACAGCGGAGCAAAAAAAGTAATGTGCATCAAGGTTCTTGGTGATTCACGTCGTCGCTATGCCCGCGTTGGCGATCTTATTGTTTGCTCGGTAAAAACAGCGATCCCCGGTGGTAACGTCAAAAAAGGGGACGTAGTTAAAGCAGTAGTTGTAAGAACAAAAAAAGAGTTTCGTCGCAATGACGGTAGCTACATCCGATTTGATGAGAACGCTGCTGTAATCATCAACAAAGATCAGGAGCCTGTTGGTACACGTATCTTCGGACCAGTAGCCCGTGAATTGCGTGAGAAAAACTTCATGCGAATTGTTTCGCTTGCACCTGAGGTATTGTAATAAGGACAGATCATGCCTAGAAAATTCAACAAACAAAATAAACTTCACGTCAAAAAAGGCGACATGATTCAGGTAATTGCCGGAAACGACAAAGGTCTGAAGGGACGTGTATTGATGGTATTTCCTGAGAAAGAAAGAGTACTGGTAGAGGGTATCAATATGAGAACCAAACACCAGAAACCTAGCCAGGAATATCCACAAGGTGGTCGTATCAAACAAGAAATGCCTATACATGCATCGAATGTGCTTCCTTTGGATCCAGCCTCCGGTGAACCAACTCGTATCGGACGCAAGCGCATTGAAGAAAACGGAAAAGGTCGTTGGGTACGATATTCAAAACTCAGCGGTGAAGTACTCGACAAATAAGTATTAAACTATCATGGCAGAAGCAAGACTCTATACACATTATAAACATGAAATCGTACCGACCCTCCAAAAGGAATTCGGTCTCGATAACATTATGTCGGTACCGAAACTCAAAAAAATCACCATCAACGTTGGTGTAGGTGAGGCCGTTTCCGATCGAAAGAAACTCGATGACATCGTCAACAACATCGCTTTGATCACCGGTCAAAAGCCTGCGATTACGACTGCACGTAAATCGATTTCAAACTTTAAACTTCGTGAAGGTATGCCGATTGGTTGCCGCGTGACCTTGCGGAGCAAGATCATGTATGAATTCCTCGATCGATTCATCAACCTGTCTCTGCCACGTGCTCGTGACTTCCAGGGAATCCCTGACAAAGGTTTCGATGGTCGTGGTAATTATACCATGGGACTCAAAGAGCATACTATTTTCCCGGAGATTGATGTTGATAAAGTAGACAAGATCCATGGGATGGATATTACTTTTGTAACCAGTGCTCCAACCGATGAACAGGCTTTTGCACTGCTTAAGCATTTCGGAATGCCTTTTAAAAAGAAAAAATAAAAATAGACAGTAGATATGGCTAAAAAATCCTGGATGGCCCGAAACGTAAAAAAACAAGCTGCTATCGAAAAGTACGCTGAAAAACGTCGTCAGCTTAAAGAGGCAGGCGATTACGAAGGGTTACAGAAACTCCCAAGGAACGCAAGTCCGACTCGTCTCAAAAAACGTTGCAGTCTTACAGGCCGTGCTCGTGGATATGTCGGCAAATATGGAGTATCACGTATTAAGTTCCGTGAACTTGCTCTAGATGGAAAAATCCCTGGCATGAAAAAAGCCAGCTGGTAATCATTACTCAATAACTAAAAACAATCATGACTGATCCAATTTCTGATTTTCTTACAAGAATTCGGAATGCCCAACAGGCTGGTCACCGTCGCGTGGATGTTCCTGCATCCAGAATGAAGCGTGCGATGACTAAAATCCTGCTCGATAAAGGGTACATTCAGAATTTTCTGGATATCGATGATGGTAAGCAGGGACTGATCCGTATTTTCCTGAAATACGATCATTACGGCCAACCTGTCATCAAAAAACTCACCCGTGTTTCACGTCCGGGTTTGCGCAAATACAGCAAAAGTGCTGAAGTACCACGTGTACTTAACGGTCTCGGAATTGCCATCGTGACAACCTCACAAGGCGTAATGACCGATAAAGAAGCTCGCAAACTCAATGTCGGCGGTGAAGTTCTGTGTTACGTCTACTAAAAAATAACTGAATTATGTCACGTATAGGTAAACAACCCGTTCCTCTCAGACCAAATGTTACGGTAAACGTTACTCCAGGTAACTTGGTAACGGTAAAGGGGAAAAATGGTGAGATGAGTCTTCAGGTTGACCCAAACATCACAGTTGAAATAACTGGAAATGAGATTTTAGTCAAAAGACCTTCAGACGACAGACGTTTTCGTGCATTGCACGGACTGTATCGTACACTTATCAGCAACCTTGTTGTTGGAGTAACTGAAGGTTTCAAAAAAGAACTTGAGATCATTGGTGTTGGTTATCGTGCCAGCATGAATGGCAAAGTGCTTGAATTGGCACTTGGATTTTCTCACCCATTCTTTTTTGTTCCTCCACAAGGTATTTCAATTGAAGTAGATACCAAAACCAGTAAAAATACTCGCATTATCATAACAGGTGCAGACAAACAACTGGTTGGCCAGGTTGCAGCTAAGATCCGCTCACTTCGTTCTCCAGAGCCGTACAAAGGCAAAGGGGTTCGTTATCTTGATGAGCAGGTTCGCAAGAAGGCCGGTAAGTCAGCTGGACGTTAATCATTAAGGAATTAAAATGAGTAAGAATCAAAAAGAACTCAGAAGAGCAAAGATTCGCAGACGTGTACGCTCTAAAATCAGCGGTACTGCTGATCGTCCACGACTGAGCGTATATCGTAGCTTGAAGCATATTTACCTGCAGATCATTAATGATCAGGCAGGGGAAACGCTGGTAGCCGCATCTACCAAAACTGCCGAACTACAAGAACAACTCAAAGGCAAAACATACTCCGAGAGAGCAGCTGTAGTAGGTAAATACATTGCAGAGAAAGCTGTCGAACAAGGTGTCACATCGGTGGTATTTGATCGCGGTGGTTATCTATATCACGGTAAAGTAAAAGCGGTAGCTGAAGCTGCTCGCGAAGGTGGACTCCAGTTCTAAATTCAAGTAATTATGCCAAGATTCAGAAGAAAAAATTACAACATCAAAGCCAGCGAACTGACCCTGGAAGACCGTTTGGTTCACGTTAATCGTGTTGCCAAAGTGGTAAAAGGTGGTCGTCGTTTCAGCTTTAACGCTATCGTGGTGGTAGGTAACAAAGAAGGTATCGTTGGATCCGGTCTTGGAAAGGCAAAAGAAGTCTCTGATGCCATCCAAAAAGGAAACGATGATGCACGTAAAAACCTCATCCGCGTTCCAATGGCAAAAGGTGGAACCGTTCACTTCCCTGTAACCGGAAAATGCGGTGCTGGAAAAGTGTTACTTCTCCCGGCTGCAGAAGGTACCGGAGTTATTGCTGGTGGCGCGGTTAAAGCTGTGCTCGAGAGTGCAGGATTCCATAACATTCTGTCGAAGTCACTCGGGTCATCTAACCCACATAACATGGTTAAAGCGACTATCGATGCGCTCAAGCAACTGGTTGATCCAGCTGAAATCGCGCAAAGACGTGGTGTACCATTACGCAAAGTATTTGAAGGTTAATCCTTTCACCAGAATCGATACAGACAAAACATCATGAAATTACATAACCTCAAAGCACCGGCAGCCAACAAATCCACCCGCAAACGTGTAGGTCGAGGTGAGGGTTCCGGTCTCGGAAAACAATCGGGTAAGGGACACAAAGGCCAGAAGGCCATGAGTGGATTTGCCAAGAAGCTTGGTTTTGAAGGTGGGCAGATGCCACTTATCCGACGTATACCGAAATTCGGTTTCAAAAACAGATTTCGTGTAGAATACACAGGAATTAATCTCGATATCATCGAAGCATTCCACACCAACGGTAAACTTGGTGAATCTATAACTCTTGCCGATTTGCGTAATGCAGGTCTGGCAGATAGCGCACCGGTAAAAATCCTTGGTCGTGGTGAAGTTTCCAAAGCATTTTCGATAGAAGCTAACGCATTTACAAAATCCGCAGCTGAAAAAATCGAAAAAGCTGGTGGTAAAATAACCGTGATCGAGTAATAACTATCACGATAAATAAAAATTCCAGATGAGTTTAATCGAGAATTTTAGAAACATATTCAAGATCGAGGAGCTTCGTACCCGAATCCTGTATACCGTCGGTATCCTGATGATATACAGAGTCGGAACATACGTTACCATGCCTGGAGTAGATGCCTCCATGCTTGCTGCTGGTCCATCGAACGCAACCGATCTTTTGGGTCTCTTTGACCTGTTTGTGGGTGGAGCGTTTGCACGCGCCGGAGTGTTTGCACTCGGAATCATGCCATACATTACTGCTGCTATCATCATTCAGCTAATGGGTGCAGTTGTTCCCTACTTCCAAAAATTACAGCGAGAAGGAGAAGAAGGAAGAAGAAAGATTAACCAGCTAACCCGATACGGAACCGTTGTCATCACTTTGGTTCAGGCCATTGGATTCGCGATCAATCTTATGTCTACTTCCCCTGATGCTATTGTAGTCGGAAGCACTGCATTTATCTTCACAAGCATGATCGTGCTAACCGCTGGGACAGTATTTGTAATGTGGCTCGGTGAAAGAATAACAGAACGCGGTCTCGGCAATGGTATATCGATTCTGATCATGATCGGTATTATAGCAGCACTACCTACAAACCTGATCAACGAAATCAACACTACTAACAATGCATTGATTGTGATTATTGAAGTAGGTGTACTTCTGCTGGTAACTGCTTCCGTTGTTATGCTAACCCAGGGACAGCGTAGAATACCCGTTCAATATGCCAAGCGTGTTGTTGGTCGTAAAGTGTATGGTGGGACCACCCAGTATTTACCGCTTCGAGTAAATGCCGCAGGTGTAATGCCAATCATCTTCGCACAATCGATCATGTTTATCCCAAGCACTATTGGAACCTTCTTCCCTGACAGTGAAACCGTTCAAATGCTCACTGCATGGTCGAATGACTTCACGGGCGTTGCTTATTCCATCGTGTTTGCCTTGATATGTATTTTCTTTACTTACTTCTACACTGCGATCGTAATCAATCCACGTGAAATGGCAGACACCATGAAACGTCAGGGTGGATTTATTCCGGGAGTTAGACCAGGTAAGCAAACAGTGGAGTTTATTGACAATATTCTGACTAAGATTACACTTCCGGGATCCATTTTCCTTGCTTTTGTTGCCATTATGCCAGCTATAGCAGCCCGAATGGGTATTACACCCGGATTTGCCATGTTTTTTGGTGGAACCAGTCTTTTGATTCTTGTGGGAGTAGCTCTAGATACCCTACAGCAAATCGAAAGTCATTTGATGATGCGTCATTATGATGGTTTTATGAAGAGCGGCAAGATTAAAGGTCGGAAGAGAATGTAATGATATTGCTGAAGAGTGAACAGGAAATAGATAAAATGCGTGTGAGCGCTCAGCTAGTGTCCAGGACACTCGCCGAAGTTGCAAAGCACATTCAGCCTGGAGTTGAGACAGGACATCTGGATCGAGTGGCTGAAGAGTTTATCAAGAAGAACGATGGTCGTCCTGCCTTCAAAGGATATGGACATCCAACGAATCCTTTCCCAGCTTCACTCTGCATTTCAGTAAACGATCAGGTTGTACATGGTATACCGGGTTCTTATAAACTGAAAAGCGGTGATATTGTATCAGTTGATTGTGGAATAGAAAAAGACGGTTACTTCGGAGATTCTGCTTATACATTCATCGTAGATGAAGTAGATGCAGAAGCCATTAAATTGCTGAAAACTACTTGTGCATCATTGTATAAGGGAATAGAACAAGCAGTTCATGGAAATAAGATTGGAGATGTCGCTTCTGCGATTCAGTCTTACTGCGAAGAAGCCGGTTATGGAGTAGTTCGGGATTTGGTTGGACACGGTTTAGGTAAAAGCCTTCACGAGTCGCCATCTGTACCAAACTTCGGAAAACCTGGCAAAGGTGAACGACTCAGATCAGGAATGACACTGGCCATTGAGCCAATGATTAATGCCGGAACTTACCGAGTCAAAACACTTCGTGATGGTTGGACAATTGTAACGGCTGACGGTAGTCTTTCAGCTCATTACGAGCACGATATCGTGATACGAGAAGGAAGTGCTGAAATTTTAAGTACTTTTGAGTATATTGAGGAGATTACCCAAAAAGCAATCGATAAAGAATTAGTAAATGGCTAAGCAAGACGCTATAAAACAAGACGGAACCATTCTCGAGGCCTTACCAAATGCCCAGTTTCGAGTTAAACTCGACAACGGGCATGAGCTTTTGGCCCATGTTTCTGGTAAAATGAGAATGTTCTACATTAAAATCTTGCCTGGTGATCGAGTTACAGTTGAAATGTCGCCATACGATTTGAGCAAGGGAAGAATTACGTATCGTTATAAATAAAATCATTTCAGTATACCAAAGTATATGAAAACAAAAGCTTCAGTTAAAAAAAGAGGTGCCGGAGACAAGATCGTTCGTCGTAAAGGCAGAATCTTTGTTATCAACAAAAAGAATCCTCGTCACAAACAACGACAAGGTTAATCAGGATAATCCAATCACATTATGGCAAGACTTGCAGGTATAGATTTACCAAAAGAAAAACGTGGAGAAGTAGGATTGACCTACATCTTTGGTATTGGCCGCGCCCGAGCGAAAGAAATTCTGGATAAAGTTGGCATCGATTACGACACAAAAGTTGCTGACTGGTCTGAAGATCAGGTTGTTCACATACGTAAAATCCTTGAGGCTGAGTACAAGCTTGAAGGAGCATTACGCGCTGAAATTACCACTAATATCAAACGATTGATGGATATTGGTTGCTATCGTGGTCTGCGTCATCGTAAAGGATTACCACTACGAGGACAAAGAACCAAGACCAATGCTCGTACGCGTAAAGGACGAAGAAGAACAGTTGCCGGTAAGAAAAAGACTCCGTCCAAAAAGTAACATAGACTACATTCTATAAATAACATGGCGAAAAGACAAAACAAAGCAGCCGCCGCAGCCGCTGCTAAGAGAAAAAAGAAACAGTTAAGTGACCCGAATGGAATGGCTTATGTTAAAGCTACGTTCAACAACGTCATTGTTACTCTGACGGATGCCGATGGCAATGTGTTATCTTGGTCATCTGCTGGCAAGCAAGGGTTCCGCGGATCCAGAAAAAACACTCCATATGCAGCGCAACTAAGTGCTGAAACAGCTGCTAAAGATGCATTTGACATGGGTTTACGTAAAGTAATTGCCTATGTGAAAGGTCCGGGATCAGGTCGTGAAGCTGCAATCCGAGCCATCGCTCTTTCTGGTATTGAAGTTTCTCTGATAAAAGACACAACACCGATACCGCACAATGGATGCCGTCCGCCTAAACGACGCAGAGTTTAACAAAATTATTATATAAGAATTCAACATGGCACGTTATACAGGTCCAAAGCAAAAAAAAGCCCGTCGATTCCGTGAGCCCATTTTCGGTCCAAGCAAGGCGTTAGAGCGCAAACCATACGGACCAGGGCAACATGGACGTAGTCGATTCAGCAAGAAGTCAGACTATTCTGTCCAGTTAGAGCAAAAGCAGAAAGCAAAATACACCTATGGACTTCTAGAGAAGCAATTTCGACGCATTTACGAGAAGGCAACATCGAAAACTGGTGTAACTGGGGAGAATCTCATGCGATTCTTAGAGTCCAGACTAGATAATACTGTATTTAGAATGGGATTTGCGACCACACGTCGTCAAGCTCGTCAGTTGGTTAACCACCGACATGTTGCAGTAAATGGTGAGCTGGTGAATATTCCGTCGTATGAGCTTCGTCCTGGCGATATCATCACTGTTAGACCAAAATCACGCAAGATGGAAGTGATCAACGATTCAATGGATAACTCACCCAAGAAAAAGTATAAGTGGTTGGAAGTTGATCGTAAGCTGATGAGTGGTAAGTTTTTAGCTTATCCTGAGATGGATGAAATTCCAGAAAATATCAATGTTCAGCTTATTGTTGAGCTTTATTCCAAGTAATAGCTTGGGATTCTTTTTTAATCAATCATAACTTTTTACGACAAACGTATATGAGTACAACCAATCTCCAAATGCCCGATAGTCTACTGGTTGAGGAATGCACCGATATTTATGGTCGGTTTGTGCTTCAGCCGCTTGAAAGAGGCTATGGTGTCACAATCGGGAACTCATTCCGTCGTGTATTACTCTCTTCATTGCCTGGAACGGCTATTACAGCTGTTAAGATAGCAGGTGTGGAACATGAATACGCAAACGTTGAAGGTGTTTCAGAGGATATTTATAATATCATTTTGAACCTCAAGGGAGTGCGTTTCAAACAAGTAGAGCAAAGCAGCGGTGTGATCAATGTAAAAGTAAAAGGACCGGGCAACTTCACAGCATCAAACATCAATGATGCTACGGCTGAATTCGAAGTATTGAATACTGAGCATCACATTGCTACCCTGTCTGAAGGGGCTTCTATTGAAATAGAACTTCGCTTAAGCCGAGGAAAAGGGTACTTGACTTCTGAAGAAATCGCATCTGATGAAGAGTCTGATATAGCAGTGATTCCCGTAGATGCGATATTTACACCGATCAAATCGGTAAAGTACAACGTAGAAAACGTTCGAGTTGGTCAGCGTACGGACTATGAAAAACTAGTCATGGAAGTACAGACTGATGGTTCAGTTAATCCCAAAGAAGCGCTGACCATTGCTGGGAAAATTCTCAAAGATCATATCGAAAAGTTCATCACTGAGAAAATTGATGAACCGTTCAAGCAGGAAGAAGATGAAGTAGATTCAGAGAAACTTAGAGTTGCCAGTTTACTGAAGACCAGCATTGAAGATTTAAACTTAAGTGTTCGTGCATACAATTGTTTGAAATCAGCAAATATCAATTCTATTGGTGAATTGGTATCCAAGAATGAATCCGAACTTCTCAAGTTCAGAAACTTTGGTAGAAAATCACTTGCCGAATTAACAGAAGTTATTGAAGAAAAAAATCTTCAATTCGGTATGGATGTTTCCAAGTATTTAGATAAATAATTTAAAATCGGAATAAGTAAATGCGCCACAGATTAAAAGGCAGTAAGCTTGGACGTACGGCTTCCCACAGAAAAGCCACCTTGCGTGCATTGTCTATTGCACTTATCACCCACCACAGAGTGGTAACAACATTATCGAAAGCAAAAGAACTGCGTCGACACATTGAACCAGTGATTACCCGTGCAAAAGAAGATACCATGCACAACCGTCGCGAAGTGTTTTCATTCATACATGATAACGATGCAGTATCTAAACTCTTTAACGAAATTGGTCCCAAAGTGGCTGATCGTCCGGGAGGATATACACGAGTCATAAAAATCGGATACAGAACCGGTGACTCGGCTGACATGGCTGTAATTGAACTGGTAGATTATAATACTACAGGCGGGGAAGAAACTGGTAAGAAGAAGAAACGTACACGTCGTGCGGGATCTGGTAAGGCTGTTGCGAAAGATGTAACGCCTGTCAAAGAAGTTCCAGCCAAGGTGGAAGAAGTTAAATCTGAAGGCAATGTTGCTGAAGCTGAAGTAGTAGAGACTACCGAAGTAGAAGAAAAGACAGCTACAGAGCCTACAGCTGAAGCTCCAGAGACTACTGAAGAAACTGGTGGAGAAGAAGAGAAGAAGTAATTCTTCGAATTCACTCAAAGAAATTAAAAGGGATCTCGATTGTATCGTGATCCCTTTTTTGTTGTAGGCAAGGCCTATAACAAAAAAGGGAGTAAACGGTAAACAGTAAACGGCCCAAGACCGATAAGTTGGTTGATAGTTCAATGGTATGAGGTATCGAATGAAATGTGCAGGATGAGGGTGAATCCCGCCTTGGAGGTTTGGTAATCGTAGGTCTGTTTACCGTTGTCTGTTTACCGTTTACTGTTGTGGAATAATCTTTAAAGCCATAAGTGTCTAATCGTATTGATTTAAGCCCTGTACATAGATTATGTATTAAATAATTATGAATTCTTTTCTTGCTTTGGATTGGATTGTCGCCGTATATTTTTGATCCGCCCCTGTGACTGGGGGATGGGTTGTTGGCAGAAAG
>CAYYPL010000013.1:0-16863 GCA_964473555.1 uncultured Chitinophagales bacterium | reverse complement strand
CGCCCCGACGATCGACCGCGTCTACCGGGCAAACGGCGACGAGGCGATCATCTTCAAGACCGGCTCCCGGGTCGAAGTGCTCCGGAACTCGATCTCCGCAGGCCACGGACCAACACTCGACTTCGCGATCATCGACGAAGCGTTCGCCGACGAAGACGACCGCCGCGAGCAGGCACTCCTCCCCACAATGGCAACCCGCAAAGACGCGCAGATAGTCGTCTGCTCCACCGCCGGAACTGACCGCTCCCTCTATCTCAAGCGGAAAGTTGAGCAGGGCCGCGCCGCGGTTGAAGCGGACACCGGAAGCGGGATCGCATACTTCGAGTGGAGCGCGGAGCCGGACGACGATCCGTTCGACCGAGAGGTCTGGACGCGGTGTATGCCCGCCCTCGGACTCACAGTCAACGAGAAAGCCGTCGAACACGCGATGAGCACGATGACGTTGAACGAGTTCAAGCGGTCGTACCTCAACGTCTGGTCAGTCGTCGATGAGCGGATGATCCCGGTGAAAGTGTGGGCCGCGAACGTCTCGGCGAAACACGCTCCCGCCGGGACTCTCTCGTTCGCCGTTGACGTCGCCCTTGATCGCTCCTCCGCGTCGATCGCCGTCTGCGACCAAGAAGGCAGAATCGAACTCATCGATAACCGGGACGGGGTCTCATGGGTCTCGAACCGTGTCCTTGAACTCGTCCGACGATGGCGCGGCTCGATCGTCGTCGACGGCTTCGGCCCCGCCGGGACACTCCTCGACCCGTTGAAGCAAGTCGGCGTCCCGATCACCGTCTACAAGACCGCCGACGTCGTCGCCGCCTGCGGACTGTTCTACGACGCGGCCCTCGACAAGAACCTCAAGGTCAAGGCCGACGACCGTCTCGACGCCGCGGTCGCCGCGGCGAGCAGACGGAATGTCGGTCAGCAGTGGCTCTTCCAACGCAACGTCCCGACGGCGGACATCACCCCGCTCTATGCCGCCGTCCTCGCATGGCATCACGCGACGCATCGCAACAAGTCGACACCGAAACAGTCGTCTCGCATCTACTAGACTCGGGCAGAGCATGGGCGCACTCTCTCGTCTCCGAGACTTCTTCATCGTCGAGCAACGCGGACTCGGAGCGGCGTACTCGGCAACATACCCGAACGTCTACGTTGACGCGGCGGGCCGTATGTCGACACACTTCGTCGACGTCAACGCCGGAGTCATCGTCGACGAACGCTCCACAATGTCGATCCCCGGTATCTGGCGCGGGATCACTCTCATCTCCGACGCGATCGGCGAACTCCCGCTCCACGCCTACCGCAAGAACGGGAAAGCCGTCGACCCGCAACCGCTGATCCTTGAGCGACCCGTTCCGAACGAGACCCGTATGGAGACGATCGCGGCGATGGTATCCGCGCTTCTCATCCACGGAAACTACATCGCGATCCTCGGAGCACCCGGCGCGAACGGATACCCGGATCAGTTCTATCCGGTCAACCCGGCCCGCGTATCTGTGATCCGACGCGATGGCGAGATTGTCTACAAGGTGTACGACCACGAACGGAACCCGGTCGAGTATCGCGCCGACGAGATCCTGCACATCAAGGGCTACTCGCAACCCGGCGACCTCGTCGGTTACGGAATCCTCGCCGCGCAACGTCAAGCCCTCGGCGGTGCGATCGCCGTACAGACGTACGCGCAACGGTACTTCAACGGTGGAGCAGTACCGAACGTCGTGATCGAGTCATCCGACCCCGATCTCTCGCAGGAGAAGGCCGATCAGTTGAAATTTCAATGGATGCAACGTTACGGGGGAATCAACCATGCGCCCCCGGTGCTCAACGAGACGACGAAGATTCGCGAGATTTCGCACAACGCCCGCGACTCGCAGCTCATCGAAGCCCGCACGTTCTCGCTCACCGAGATCGCGAACATCCTCGGACTTCCCGGCTACTACCTCGGCGCACCGAACTCGTCACGCACTTACTCGAACGTCGCAGAAGAGAATCTCCAACTCGTGCGTTGGTCTCTTCTTCCGTGGGCTTCCCGAATCGAGCAACGTCTCACCGACTACATTCCGCGCGGACAGTACGCGAAGTTCAACTTCGACGCACTTCTCCGCCCGGACACGAAGACGCGATACGAGGCGCACAAGATCGCGCTCGACGGCGGCTTCCTCACCGTCGACGAAGTGCGCGAGATCGAAGACCTCGACCCGATGGAGCCCATGACCGACCTCGAGGATGACGTCAAGGGGACAACCGAACTCGACGAAGAACTCGACGATCCGATCGAAGAGATGGACATCGAAGACGACGTAGACTCGTCGGAGGATACGGAAGAGATCGTATGACTATCGAAACACGACACTTCGAGTTAGACCTAGAAGTACGCGCAGAAGGCGACGGACGTACCGTCTGCGGAATCTGCGTCCCATACGATCGCGAGCAACGCATCCACCCCGGACTCACCGAAGTATTCCGCAAGGGAGCCTTCGAAGCAGTCACCCGCGCCGCGAACCGCGTCAAGATGCTCTACCAACACAAGAGCGACAACCCGATCGGACGCGCAACAATGCTCCGCGAGGACGCCGCGGGCCTGTACGGAGAGTTCAGGATCTCGAAGACCGAAGCCGGGGACGAGGCTCTCGAACTCGTCCGGGACGGTGTGTTGACTAACTTCTCGGTTGGCTTCCAACCGTTGAAGGATGTCCGCCGCAAGGACGGCGTCGTCGAGCGCGTCAAGGCTCATCTCGCGGAAGTCTCCCTCGTCACGTTCGGCGCGTACGGTGACGCCGCCGCGGTCGCCGCGGTGCGCGAAGTCATCGAGAAGCCCAACCTCGCCCAACTTGAGAACGTGCTCGCGAAGATCCGTCGATGAGAGCCTTCCGTCTTTCGGTCACCTCCACGCCGCAACTCGTCGTCGAAGTTGACGACATTACGCGAGCCGTGTGGGTACAAATCCTCGGCAACACGACCGTCTATCTCGGCGGAGCGGATGTCTCCTCGACGACGGGCTTTCCGATCGTGAAACATTCCGCACCGAGTCAAGGCATGATTCCGGCGAGCGAGTCGCTCTACTGCGTGACCGCCGACGGTGAAACCGAGACTCTCTGCGTCATCCTTCAGGATGCGTAGTCCGTGCCGTGGCATATCGAGACCTCTAATCCCGACTGCCGATCCGGGTACGCGGTCGTCAAGGACTCCGACGGAACGGTCGAAGGTTGCCATCGCACCCGCCGCGAGGCTCTCGCACAACTCGCCGCGCTCAACATCGCCGAGGCGGAGCGATCGACCTTCCCGGCTATCCGCGAGGAAGAGTCCGGGGACTCGTCTCACCGGGAAGGAACCTTTCCGCAAAGCATAGAACGACAAGACTCGTACCGTCCCAATGATGCGATGGTCTCAGAGGCTCGACGCGGCCTCTCATGGCGCGAGGTGTATGGTCGCGGAGGGACGCTCGTAGGCGTCGCCCGCGCCCGGGACATCGCGAACCGTCGCGCTCTCTCGTACGACACAGTCGTCCGTATGCGTTCGTACTTCGCGCGGCACGAGGTCGATAAGCAGGGCGAAGGGTATCGGCAAGGGGAACCCGGCTATCCGTCGGCGGGTCGTATCGCGTGGGCGTTGTGGGGCGGTGACGCGGGTCGAGCATGGGCGAACGCGATCGTCCGCGAACACGACGCCGAGTAGTTGCGAAACATAGACGCACGACGTCTAGAATCAGAGCAGGCCGCACCCTCGGCTCGGACTACGCGCACCCGGCATTAGGCCGCACCCGCGAGACGAAGACACGAGCACCCGGTGGGAACATCAGCAACTCACACCACGAAGGACACACCGTGAACACTTTCCTCTCATCGCTTCACGAGAAGCGCAACAACAAGGCCGAACTCATCGACGCGACGCTCAACCGCGCCGCCGAAGAGGATCGGGACATCTCCGAGGTCGAGGCCGCGAACATCGCCGCCCTCGCGAAGGAGATCGAGAAACTCGACGAGCGTATCGCTCAGGTGACCGACATCGAGACCCGCAAGGCCGCCGCCGCAGAGTTGGCGAAGAAGGTCGACGGCTCGAAGGTCGAGACCCGTCAGGTCGGCGGATGGAAAGTCGCCCGCGAAGAGCGCACCTACCGTCCCGAAGGCGAGCACTCGTTCGTCCGTGACGCATTCGCCGCGCAGGTTCTCGGCGACTTCGACGCCCGCGAGCGCATCGCCCGTCATCAGCAGGAAGAGAAGATCGAGAAGCGCGACGTCGGTACGGCACAGTTCGCCGGACTCGTCGTCCCGCAGTTCCTCACCGACCTCGCCGCACCGTTCGCTCGCGCAGGCCGTCCGTTCATGGACGTCTCGCGTAAGCACACCCTCCCCGCGTCCGGCATGACGCTTTCGATCTCGCGCGTGACGACTGGCTCCGCCGTCGCCGTGCAGACCGAAGGCTCCGCCGTGCAGGAGACGAACATGGACGACACCAAGTTGGACGTCTCCGTCGTCACCGTCGCAGGTCAGCAGAACGTCAGCCGTCAGGCTCTCGAACGCGGTACGGGCATCGACTCGCTCGTCATGGCAGACCTCGTCTCGGCGTACCACACGCAACTCGACGCGCTCAACGTCACGACATCGGCGACGTCGCTCACGAACACGATCACGCAGGTCGTCACCTACACCGACGCCTCGCCGACCGTGGCAGAGTTGTACCCGAAGATCATGGATGCGATTCAGCGCATCCAGACGAACTACTTCGGTGGCCCAAACTTCATCCTCATGCACCCTCGCCGTCTGGCATGGGTGCTCGCCGCACTCGATCAGAACAACCGCCCGCTCGCAGTTCCGCAGGCCAACGGCCCGCAGAACGCTTTCTCGGTTGGCGACGGTTCGGTCGTCTACGGCAACTCGGGCTACACGATCGCCGGACTCCCGGTCATCACCGACGCCAACGTCATCACGACGAACGGCTCAGGAAGCGACGAGGACGTCATCATCATCGGCAACACGCAGGAATCTCACTTGTGGGAGACCTCCGGCGGGTCGCCGTTCATGCTTCGATTCGAGGACGTCAAGTCCGCCGAACTCGAAGTCAAGATGGTCGTCTACGGCTACTCGGCATACACCGCGGGTCGCTACCCGAACGCTTTCGCCCTCATCGGCGGAACGGGCCTCGTCGCACCGACGTTCTGAGCATCTCCCCTCGGAGACCCGGGTCATTACTGGCATGATCCGGGTCTCTAGGGGTCTCAGAACGAGCGCAACGATCACCGCGGTCTCCGATCGCGTCAAGTCGTCGGCCCGTCTCGGCTTCACCGACTCCGCTACGCCTCCTCGCGTCGAGTCGATCGAAGTACCCGCTCCGAGGCGGGCCGACACTAAACCTAAGAAACGAAAGAAGGCGTAGCGACATGGCGATCACGAACGGGTACACCACACTCGCCGCATTTCAGGCCTACGCCAACATGAGCACACTCACGGCGGGCGAGACGACGACGATCGAGAAGTGCATCGAGTCCGCGTCACGGTCGATCGACCGGATCACGAATCGCCGCTTTTATGCCGACTCGGTCGCGCAGGCCCGGTACTACCGTCCGAGCGACTGGTATCGCCTCGATGTTGACGACATCTCGACGACGACCGACATCGAGGTCGCGTTCGATCAGACGGGGAACGGGAACTACACGCAGGTTCTCACGCTCAATACTGACTACATTCTCGACCCGATCAACGCCCCGCAGAAGGCGATCCCGTACACGCGGGTCGTGATGGTCGGCGCGACGACACTCCCGGCCCCGTACTCGTGGAGGCCCGCCGTCCGGGTCACCGCAAAGTACGGATGGTACAACGGAGTCGCCCCGGACGACATCGTCGAGGCGACGCTCATCCTCTCCGCCGACCTCTTCAAGCGAGCCTCGTCCGTCGGAGGTGTCCTCGGCCTCTCCGAACTCGGCGCGATCCGCATGAGTCCCCTCGGACGCGACATCGCCGCGATGACCCGCGCATACCGTAGGGACGTCATCGCATGATCCCGTCCCAAGTACGCGACGCACTCAAGACCGCCGTCAACATCACCGGACTCCGGGTCTACGACACGATCCCGGACGGTCTCATGCCGCCCGCGCTCGTCGTCGGGCAACTCTCGATCGAATGGGATCTCGTCTTCGGACGCGGCGCGGACTCGGCGACGGTCGATCTCATCCTTATCGCGGGCCGTATGTCCGACCGGGCGGCACAGGACTATCTCGACGGGCTTCTCACGGCGACCGGGAGCAACTCGATCAAGACGAAGATCGAAGCCGATCAAACTCTGAGCGGAACCGTCACCTCCGTACGGTGCGTCTCGGCGACGCCCGTCGCCGTCACCGTCTCCGGCGTCGAAATGCTCTCCTACCGCTTCACCGTAGAGTTATGGGGATGAAGCACTACGAGATCATGTCGCGCCGTATGGCGGGATTCGCCGTCGGCGACATCGTCTCAGAAGAAGAACTCGTCCGCCGCGGGGTCTCGCCGAAGGGTCGCGTCGCGACTCATCACATCCGCCCGGTCGACTACAATGAACAGCCGAAACCTCGCAAGCGTCAAGGTGCTCGCAAGGACGGATCGGATCACGACAAGGAGTAGTCTCTAACTCATGGCAACAGTCACGCAACTCGGAACCGCGGACGTCTTCACCGTCGGCGGCGTCGACTTCAAGGATCAACTGCAGTCGATCACGATCACCTACACGAAGGAAGCACTCGAAGTCACGACCCTCGCGGACTCGGCGCGCAAGTTCGGCGCAGGCTTGCAGAACAACGAGATCACCTTCACGGTGCTCGGCTCGTTCGCAACCGCGGAAGCCGTGCAGACATTTTTCGGTGACGTAGGCACGACGAGCGACATCGTCTACTCGCCGCTCACGGGAGCACCCGCGACCTCCTCGCCGAAGTATGAACTCGTCGGCGGATACCTCGCATCCTTGCCGATCGTCGTCAACGTCGGCGAACTCGTCGCCGTCACCGTCACCTATCAGGGCGGAACCCTGACGGAGGACATCACGCCGTAATGATCGACGTATCCGTCTCCGTAGAGCGGCGAGACGGAACACGGGACGAATACCCGGTGTTCCCGCCGACCATCATCGCGTTCGAGCGCAAGTGGAAAGTCGGCCTCGGCGTCGCGTTCTCATCGAATAACGTCCTCTTCGAGCATCTCTACTTTCTCGGATGGCAGGCCGAGAAAGACGCCGGAGTCGTTGTGAAGCCGTTCGACGAATGGGTCAAGACGATCCGAACGGTGGACATCATCGACGCCCCAAAAGGCTAATCAGAGGGTCTCTACTTGAAATAATCGGCGTCATGGCAGTCGAGACCGGGATCTCGCCGCTTGATCTCATCAACACGCCGCCCGAGATCCTCGACATCATGCACCATAGGCTCAAGGATCGCGCAGAAGCGAGAAAGAGAGGACGACGGTAGTGGCGACGACTGGCACGTTCGGATTCCGGGTCGAAGGCGCGCAGGGCGGCGTCAAGATCGAGAACCTCGCGAAGGTGCGACGCGAACTCAAGAAACTCTCCTCCGACGTCGACTATCGGGCGATCGAGTTCCTCCCGGTGAACAAGAGCATCGCCGCCGCGGTGCTCGGCGACGCGAAGGCGTACGTCCCGGTGCGCTCCGGCGACCTCTCGGGAACTATGCGAGCCGCCGCGACCAAGACATCAGCCCGCGTCAAAGCAGGCTACAAGTCCGTCCCGTACGCAGGCCCGATCCATTTCGGATGGCCCGCCCGCCGCATCAAGCCTCAGCCGTTCTTCTACGACGCCATCGACAAGAGACGCGACGACATCAAACGCCGCTACGACAACCTCGTCAAGGATCTCATCAAGAAGTACGACCTCAACCCGTAGTACCCTAGAAAGCACCTATGGCTCTAATCTCCGTCACTATCTCCGGTAATGCGGGGCCGCTCAAGAAGAGCCTCGACGAGTCCGAGACCCGGCTCGGCAAGTTCGGGAACGGACTCAAGAAGTTCGGGATCGCCGCAGGAGCCGCGTTCGCCGCCGCGGGAGCCGCCGCGGTCGTCATGGGGAAGCAACTGATCGCCGCAGGGGAGGCCGCGTCAACGTCTAACGCTCGTATCGCGCAGATCACCGAGTCGATGGGCCTCTTCGGTACGGAGGCGGGCAAGGTCACCGACCGTCTCGTCAAACTCGCCGAGCAGACGGCCCGGAACACGGGTGTCGATCAGAACGCGATCAAACTCACGCAGGCGAAACTTCTCACCTTCGCGGAACTCGCGAAAACTGCCGACGAGGTGGGCGGACAGTTCGACCGGGCAACGAAGGCCGCTATCGACCTTGCGGCGGCAGGCTTCGGAGAGGCGTCACAAAACGCGGTACAACTCGGAAAAGCGTTGCAAGATCCGATCAAGGGCATCACCGCGCTCGCCCGCTCCGGCGTCACGTTCACCGAGGCGGAGAAGGCTCGCATCGAGACGCTCGTCAACTCGAACCAAATCTCAGAGGCACAAGTCCTCATCCTCGAAGCGATCGAGAAGCAGGTCGGCGGAACCGCGGAAGCGACCGCGAACGCGAGCGACAAGATCAAGGTCGCGTTCTCGCAGGTGCAGGAGTCGCTCGGTCAAGCGTTGCTCCCCGTCTTCGAGCGGTTCTCTAACTTCCTCATCGACACCGTCTTCCCAACACTTCAACGCATCGGCGAACGAGCGATCCCGGTGATCCGTGACGCGATCTCTAACACGGTGGACACGATCAAGCGAATCGCGATCCCGATCTTCGAGACGTTCCGCGACCGAATCCACGAAGTCACCGTCGTAGTGCAGAACAACGAAGAAGCCTTCCGCAGTATGCGAAATTTCCTCGCCGACTTCGTCGTCTTCGTACGCGACCGCGTCGCGCCAAACTTCGACAAACTCCTCGGAGGCTCGCTCGCCCTCGTCGCGACACGAGACATCCCGAAACTCATCAACGGCTTCCTCAAGGTCGCCGGAGTCGTCGCAGAGGTCGCCCGAGCGATCACCGCGATGGTGAACGCGACGATCGACGCGATGGAGATACTCGTGAACGGCGTCCTCGACGGCGTCAACTTCATGATCCGTCAACTCAACCGTCTTCCGTTCGTCGACATCCCGGAGATCGCCGACGTCGACTTCAACCCGGCCCGATCGAGCACCTCGACGAGCCGTCTCCCGGGCTTCCTCGGCTCCGTAGATCGTCTGCCATCGCCCGCGATGGTCACTCCGTCCATTCCCGGTATCTCGCTCCCCGGCGAGACTGGCGGCGGTGGAGGCGGCGGCGGCGGCGGTGCGGGTCGTGCAGTCGGCGGGATGTCCGGCATCAGCACCGCGACGGGCGGCTTGACGCTTCCGACGCTCGAAGCCTACGGAACGCTCGAATCCGCCCGCCTCGCAGACGTCGCCCTCCTTGACGTTCAGCCGTCGATCAACATCACCGTCAACACAGTCACCACAGACGCCGACTTCCCGACGAAAGTCGTCGAAGCGTTGCAGACGTACAACTACATCTACGGCCCCGCCGAGATCGAAGTCGCGATCTAGGCCATGCCCGCGACCCTCGTCTCTGGCGGGACGTACCTCTTCGAGATCGACACGGGCTTCGGCGACGGCTTCACGCTCGACGACACTCAGCAAGGCGTACTCGATAACACGACCTACGTCCTCGACGGGGTCGACTCGTACTCGGACATCTCCGACCAAGTGCAGACGGCCCGCATCTTCCGAGGCCGCCGCTCCGACATCGAATCATTCCAACCGGGGACGCTCGTCATCAACGCGATCGACCCGCAGAGAAACTTCGACCCGTACAACGAAGACTCGATCTACTACGACGAGTTCGACGACACCCCGGGCCTCTCACCGCTCCGGCAAGTACGCGTCTCCCGCGACGGCGAGTACCTCTACAAGGGTCGCGTCGTCAACTTCGACTACTCGTACGGCTCCCGCCCCGGTGAACTTCCGCGGGTCGTCATAACGTGCGCCGACGACCTCTTCCTCCTCGCGAACACACGCCTCTCCGCGTTCACGCCGTCTGAGGAGTCGTCGAGCGACCGCGTGGAGACGATCCTCGACCGTCCGGAGGTCGCGTATCCGGCGGCGACCCGGGACATTGCGACCGGGACGACGACGCTCGGCGCGTATGCGATCGCGGAGGGCTTCTCCGCGCTCGAGTATCTGCGGAAGGTTCAGCAGGCCGAGCAGGGTCGGCTCTTCGTGTCTCGGGACGGCGACCTCGCCTTCGACGCAAGGGTCGGAACTACCCTCTCCGCGCCCGCGGTCGTGTTCTCAGACGTCGCCGGGTCGGGTGACGTCCCCTACCGCGGCCTCGGGATCGACTACTCGACTGAGGACGTCATCAACCGGGCCACCGTACAACGCACCGGAGGAACCGCTCAGACCGACGAGGATCTCGCCTCGCAAGCCTTGTATCAGATACAGGCGTTCACTATCACCGACTCGCTCCTCTCCTCTGACGCGCAGGCTCTCGCCCTCGCGGAGTACCTTCTCGCCCCGATCCCGGAGCCGCGCTTCTCGTCCCTCATCGTCGACCTCTACCCGCTCGCCTCGCTCGACAAGGACGCCGTCGCCGAACTTGAGATCGGGGACACGGTCGAGATCACCAAGTCCTACGCGACCGGGTCTCCGTTGACGGTCACCGAGGAACTCGCGATCGAAGGAATCGAGCACTCGATCTCAACGTCGGGCCATTCGATTACGCTCTACACGGCCCCGACGACGATCGTCTACGCGCTCGAACTCAACGATCCCGTCTTCGGTATCCTTGACGCGGACAACGTCCTAACGTAGAGAGGCTAGGATCTAGGCACTATGGCGAAGCAGACGTTCACCGCGGGACAGGTTCTCACCGCCGCGCAGATGAACGACCTACAGAAGAATGACTACAACTGGACGGTCGACACGAAGACGGCGGATTACACGCTCGTCGCATCTGACGCCGGGAAGCGAATCGTCATGAACGCGGCAACCGCGAAGACGATCACCGTCAACGATTCAGTCTTCACGGCGGGCGATGTCGTGTGGATTCATAACATCAACACAGGGACGGCGACAGTCACGGCAGGGACGGCGACTGTCGACACGGCGGGGTCACTCGCGCTTGCTCAATGGGAGGGTGGAGTTCTCTACTTCACGAGCGCGGCTTCGGCGATCTTTTTTCGCGGTGGCGGTGGTGTAAACCCAACAACGGTCGAGTATCTCGTCGTCGCGGGCGGCGGCGGTGGCGGTAATAGCGTCTCGGGATCGTACAACGGTGGCGGCGGTGGCGCGGGTGGCTACCGAAACTCAACCTCTGGCGAAACTTCGGGAGCGAACTCGTCCGCGGAGAGTCCGGCGACGATCACGGTCGGCGCGGTCTACACGATCACGGTCGGCGCGGGTGGCGCAAGCAACACGAACGGAAACGACTCTTCGATTATCGGCACGGGCGTATCAGTCACCTCGACGGGCGGCGGTCGCGGTGGTGGCGCGAACGCGGCGGCGACGGGCGGATCAGGCGGCGGCGGTCGCAACGGAAACGGGGCGGCGGGAACCGCGAATCAAGGCTCAGCAGGTGGAAATAGCAACGGAACCTACACGGGCGGCGGCGGTGGAGCGACTGCGGTCGGCGCGAACGCGGGAGCATCCAACTCGGGAGCGGGTGGAAACGGTCTTTCGTCGAGCATTACAGGGTCGGCGGTCACTCGTGCGGGCGGCGGCGGTGGCGGTGCGTCCGACTTCAACTTCGGTCTCGGTGGGACGGGTGGAGGTGGCAACGGAGGTCGTCAAGGCCCGAATCCCGGTACGGCGAACACGGGCGGTGGAGGCGGTGGAGCCGGGAACGGTGGCGGGGTCACCGCCGACGGAGGTCTCGGCGGTAGTGGTGTCGTCATCATTCGCCAAGCCTCAGATAAGAAGATGCCGACGACGCTCACTAATGCGTTCGTCACTATCGGCGCGACATACACAACGTTCGTATTCAACCAAAGCGGCACTATCGGGTGGTCATGATGGCACACTTCGCAGAACTAGACGACAACAACACCGTCATTCGAGTCATTGTGATCGGCAACGCCGACATCGGCGAGCCGGAGTTGACGTTCCCCGATACCGAGAGCGTCGGTCAGTCATACATCGCAAACGTTCTCAACATCCCCGGAATGTGGAAACAATGCTCGTATCACGCGAACTTTCGGGCCGCGTTCCCCGGTAATGGATGGACGTATTCGCCGGAGTTAGACGAGTTCATCGCGCCTACTGAGTAGCCTCGGAGCGTATGGAACGCCTACGCACCTTCGCTCGCAATAACCCGGTCAGAGTTCAAGCCTTCGTCTCCTCGACGTTGCTCCTCCTCGCGTCGGTGTGGGATCTCCCGGCGGAGGCTCTCGCGACGTTCATCCTCGCCGCGCTCGGCCTCGGAGAGTTCACGCAACGCATCGAGAACGTGAAGACGGCGGAAGCGTACCGCGACACCTACATCGAACCGGAGGAGTGAACCATGCGACTTGTGAAACGGGTCGTCCTGCCCGCCGACCTCACGAACGCTAAGAACGGGCAACTACGACCGAACCTCCTTCGAGCGATCAAGCCGATCGGACAACTCCATCACCTCGCCGCAGACGCCTACCTTGCCATGCGAGCCGCGGCGTTCGCCGACGGTATCCGCCCGTTCAAGCCGACCTCCCGCGCCGATACCTACCGCTCGTACCAAGAGCAGGTCGCGCTCTTCACCTCCCGGTACACGACGACGCCGCTCCCGGGACGCCCGTCGAAGGTATGGGAGGGCCGCCGATGGTGGCAGAAGCCGGGAACCGCGATCGCCGCAGTCCCGGGGACGTCGAATCATGGCCTCGGCCTCGCGTGGGACTGTTGGGGCGCGTCCGGGGAGCGTCTCGAATGGCTCGAAGCGAACGCGCTCACGTTCGGCTTCTGTTGGGAGTTCCGCTCGGGCGCGGAGCCGTGGCATCTCGTCTACTACCGGGGCGACAACGTGCCGAAGGCCGTCTCCGACTGGAAGAACGCCCGATGAACACGGCGATCACCGTCGCGCTCATCTCAGGGATCGCGACCCTCTTCGCCGCGATCCTCCCGGCCCTTCTCGTACAGAAGGCCCGCCGGGAGAACTCCACCGATCACGGCAAGGTCTCATCTAGGCTTGATCGCATCGACGACCATCTCGGCGTCGTGGAGGCGGAGGTACGGAACGTGGCCCTCGGGCTCGACACGCACCTCCTCGAGCACAAGAGGAGCGAGTTAGAAGATGGGAATCCTAGAAGAGTTGGGGACGCATAAGACGAAGACGGAGGCGTTGCGCGAGTGGCTCGCGGATCGCCCGAAAGCCGAGCGGGACGAGTGGATCGAAGCACTAACACAGACGTCACGATTCACGAACTCTGCGATCGCACGGCTACTCATCAAGAAAGGCTTCGACGCTTACGCACTCCGAAGCCTTGAGAACGTCGTCTACCGCTACAGGCAGGGTCTCAAGTGAGCATCGACGACGAACTCAACGACGCACAACGTCTCGAAGAACTTCAAGCCGCCCTCGCTCGAGCGCATCGCAAGATCGCCGACGAGAAGAACCGAACCGACGAGATCGTGAACGCCGTGTATCGCGCCGCGCGTGACGCCGCACTCGGAGTCAAGACACCGAAGCCGATCACGATCGCGAAAGATCGACGCAAGGCGAAGCCCGAAGTCGCGATAATCCACGCGACGGACTGGCAACTCGGCAAGAAAACTGTCTCGTATGACGTCGCAACGTGCGCTCGTCGTATGGATCAACTCGCGGAGAAGGTGCTCACGATCACAGACATTCAGCGCAAGTCGCACCCGGTACGGGACGCCGTACTAATGCTAGGTGGGGACATGGTCGAGAATACTGACCTATTCCCGGGTCAAGCGTGGGAGATCGAGGCTCATCTCTTCGAGCAACTCTTCGAGACGGCCCGCATCGTTGAGAAACTCGTCCGCACATTCTCAGCGAACTTCGAGAACCTGCGCGTCGTCTGCGAGTTCGGTAATCACGGACGCATCGGCAAGTACGGCGTCAACCCGAAAGGCGACAACGTCGACCGAATGGCCTATCGAATCGCCGCGGACAAGACGACCGACCTCCCTAACGTGACTTGGCAGATGTCCGACGACGGTCATCAGCACTTCACGATCGGCAACTATCGCGCACTACTCGTACATGGTGACGAGATTCGCTCATTCGGAGGGACGCCGATCTTCGCGATCATCAAGCGATTCACGTCGTGGAGTTCGGGCGTACTGCCACCGTTCGACGAAGCGTTCATGGGCCACTATCACACTCCTCTCTCCCTCACACTTCCGAACTCGTCTCGGGTGTACGTCACGGGAAGTCCCGAAAGCGGCTCGGTGTATGCGACCGAGACGATCGGAGCACTCGGAAGGCCGTCACAGAGACTTCACTTCATTAGCCCGGAACGAGGTCATACGACCGCGGAGTTCGTTCTATGGCTCGACTAGACGCCCCGCTCGTCTTCGTCGAGTGGCGGGACGCCCACGCAGGCGGCTCTAACTGGATGTCGATCGAGGAGATCGAGACCGAGCCGTGCATCATCCATACCGCGGGATTCCTCGTCGCAGGCGGGAAACCCGGTCACGTCACGATCGCACAGTCTCTTAGCGACTCCGGTGACTTCGACTCGCCGCTCTTCATACCCGCCGAGATGGTCGTCCGTACGGTCGTCATCGGAAATCCACCACTCCGCGACACCTAACCGCTAGGGTCGTTCTCGAGTCTGAGGAGGCTTACATGACTACACCGAAACCGCCGACTCTGTACCTCGAAACTCTCGAGGGCCGGAATCGGTTCATCCACGCTAAGGTTGTGCTCGTCCGTCAACCCGGCGACGGGCGCGTCCTACGCGCGAACCTTCACATGAAGAGTCCGGGAGCCGACTCATGGTCGATCCCGATCGAACTCTCACACCCGCCCGCATCAGACGGAGGCGTCCCGGTATGAACCCGATCGCCGTCATCCTCTCGTGCGCGTTCTTCCTCGTCGGATCGGTCGGCCTCGCCACGATGCCCGCCGAACCCGGCCCGGAACCGCGCCAAGTCCCCGAAACGACCGTCTACGCACCCGTCATAGTGCGCGAATCGACGGAGACCCCTCTAGGAGCCTCTCAGAGCGACGAAACGAATCTCCCGCCCTCGTGTGCCGAGATCACCCGTCTCGCGCCTCTGGCGGGCTTCACGGAGGCCGAATCCGCGGTACTCGGTCGGATCGCATGGCTTGAGTCCCGATGCGAGACCAAGATCATCGGCGACCGGGATCACGGCGGGTCGTGGGGCATCCTTCAGATTCACGGCCCGACATGGTGCGAATCGTCGCGCTACTGGCCCGACGGCTATCTTCAAGCCGCACTCGTTCTCGACACTTGCACCGACCTCTACGATCCGTGGGTCGCGGTGCAGGCGGCGAGAGCGATCTACCTAGAAACAGGAGGTTTCCATCCGTGGACAACGTACAAGCGAGCCGTCTCATGAGCATCCCGCGCGAAGAATGGCTTCAGATGACGCTCACCGAACGTCTCCACGAGCACTACATCCGCGTCCCCGAGATCGTCGACCCGGAACTACTCCGGGAAGACCTTCTAGAGGCCGCGCGCAGGATCGAACGGCTCCGCACGAAACTCGCGGAAGCCGAAGTCGAGAACCGACGTCTTGAGAGGGTGATTCATGCTCCCTCCCCATACTGACCCCGTCGACGTTGACGAGGTGCTCAAGCGGGCGCACGAGTTGACGCACGGGCCACGAAACGAGACGTACGGCCCGCCGCATCTCGACTACGCACGAGTCGCCGCGATCTACAACGCGATCTCGGGAGCGTCAATGACGTCAGCGGACGCCGCGCTCTTCATGATCGCGATGAAACTCGCCCGCGTCGGTCATAATCATAAGAACGAACTCATGCACCTCGACTCGATCGTCGACGCCGCCGGGTATCTGTGGGTCTACGCACAATGCGCGCAAGACATCGAGTATGACGTCGTCTAGTAAGCGGAAAGGCTCAGCGGCAGAGGTCGCGGTCGTCAAGTGGCTCTCGTCGAGAGGTATCCGTGCGGGTCGCATCCGCGCCGGGTGGACAGACGACAGGGGCGACATCGCCGCGCTCGACGGAGTCGTCATCGAAGTCAAGAATCGCAAGGTTCACGACTGGAAGGCGTACTTCGAGCAACTTGGGCGTCAGATGGAGGCGTCGCAGGCGTTCTCCGGCGTCATACTCTGTAAACGTCCCGGGTACACGAACCCGGAAGACTGGCTTGCAGTCATGCCCGCGGCGGTATGGCTCGACACGATCCAACTAATCACCGAATCACAAGAGGAGCATCAAGAATGGCCTTCGATCTAAACGACTACGAACCCGTCGCCGTACGACTATCGAGATTCCTGCTCGACGCGGGATCGAAGAACCTCGAACCGCGAATCGTCACCTACCTCCACCATTACGACGAGAAACGGTGCGTCTTCCGTGCCGAGATCTACATACTCGGCCCGAAGAGCGGACGAGAGATCCTTGTCGCGACTGGATGGGAAGAAGAGACACGCGGCGAAGGCATGGTCAACCGGACATCTCACCTCGCCAACTGTGAGACCGGGGCGATCGGGCGGGCGTTGGCGAACCTCGGCTACGCAGGCTCCGACCCGACGAAGCGAGCCTCTCGCGAGGAGATGAGCAAGGTCGCTCGAGCGCAGGCTCCCGCACGGCCCGTCACCCGGCCCTCTGGCGAGCCCGTCGAGGAGCCGTTCTCGGGCGGCTATCAGACTGAGACCGCGTCCCGACCCTCCGGGGACGCCTCCCCGAAGCAACTCGGCCTCCTACGCGCCCTCGCCCGGGATCGGGGCATCCCGGCAG
>CAYYPL010000012.1:26282-39211 GCA_964473555.1 uncultured Chitinophagales bacterium | reverse complement strand
TGGGCGGCGTGATGCGGATGCGGCAGTTGACCTTGGACCCCAGGAAGCAGTTGACGAACTTTTTTGCGTCAGGGCAGTCAATCACCATCTCCTCCAAACCAGCAGGCGGCACCCACTGGAAGAAGGCTTGCGTCAGGTCGTCGCTGTCGGTGACGGTGAGCTTCACGTAATCACGTAGAGCGTGTTGGCGTCTGGCGTCAGGGCGTCGTATTCGGCCTGTGTCAGGGCGACGATGTTGTCGATCCCGGTGCCGATAAGGGCATAGTCGGTGGAGTTCCACAGCTTGCCCTCACCAACCTTGCGGCGGCCGGTGTCGCTTTCGATGCCAAGCTCTCCAGTGAGCAACAGGTAGTTACCAGCAGCCCAGTCGGCAGCAGTCTTCTGCCGAATGAGTGGCTCTGTGTAACGCAGCGGGTCTGGGAAACTCATGACAACCTCAGGAGAATGATGAAACCAACCATTGTGAGTGCCATAATAACGGCCAGCAGGATAGCAAAGACCCTCATCCCTTCACCGTGACTGTCATGGCCATTGTGGTTGCACCCGTAATGACGGGGCACACGTAAACGGCACCGAAGCACGCATCGGGAATCGGGTGGACTCCCACCGTGACGTTAGTGGTGACGGCACTGCCAAATTCGTACACGGGTCGCGGCGTTGCCCCATACTCAGGCGCGGCATACCAATCGATCTTGGTGGCGCTGTTCGTATTGGCGATGGTGACGACTCCGCCGGCAAAGCGGCCGTACGCAAAACTGCCAGACGTTGTCGCCGCCGAGCTGTTGGCGACCACAACAGTGTTTGTGCTGAACAGACGTTCGATTGCGCTCATCGTCCCTTACCCTTCAGTGCGTGCTTTTCGACCACCTTTTCCCGGAGTTCGCCGACCTTCTTGCCGGGCTCCCGCTTCTTCAGCCGGCGAACCTCCTCCTTAATGATCCGCTCATTGAGGACAGATCGCTTCGGTTCGGCCGGTCCGGGGTCATAATTGTAAATGCCCTGGACCTGCAGGCGACGCTTCTGGGCCACCCGTTTGATGTCGTCTACGCCGGAAACCCATGCCTCCGGATCCTTCCACCCACGCTTGTCCGCCAGGCCGCCGACGTAATATTTGCCGGAGATGTCCACGCCCGCCGCCTTGGCTTCTCGGACGACGTAGTCGGCCTGCCGCTTGGGCATGTCATCCAACTGCTGGTTGTTGTACCGCCCCTCCATAAACGCCCTGTCTGACCCAAGGGAGCCAGGAGCGACCTGGTAGGCGCACATCTCTGCCCACCTTTCGCCGTAGGGCAGGGCACGCTCATACGTCTCCGCGGCTTCTTTGCCTAGTCGCTGAATGTGCTGCGGGATCACTGTGGTTGCTCCGGGGGCTGCCCAGGCGGTGGGCCTGGGGGCGGTGGTGGCGGGGGAGGCACCATGTACCTGGAGATGTCGAAGTTCATGGTTGAACCCCAGTCTTCCAGGATGGCGTTGAACAGTTCGGGACGACCAGCCTGCAGCAGACCCTGCGCAACGGGCATGATGATCTGCATGGCGTTGTTGAGGTTCTCCACCTTGCTGGCGATGTTGGGCTTGCGTGCCGAACCCGCCTCCACGCGGTATGAGTACTCCCGGACGATGGCATCCGGGGCCTCTTGCGTGACGTGCATCTGCCAGGCTTGCGCCGCCATGTCGCCGAGCATTGGCGCCACGTCCTGAGGAGAGATCAGCCAGCGGGCCATCAGCGCCTCTTTGCGGGCGACCTCAGATAGAGCGTCTTCCAGCTGGTTTGCGTAGTCGTCGGGGCGGACAGAGATCTGTTCGGCTTTGACCTGCGCTTCCGCCGCACTCCTGAACTGACTGCGTGACATGCCGTAGATCAGCTCTGTCAGTCCGACGCGGCGATCAAACAGTGACGTGACCTCGGCGATGATCTGGTACATGTCCTGGGTAACCCCAGGCATCTGGAAGACCGAGATCACGTCGTTGACGCTCCGGCCAATCGCTTCGGATATTTCGACTACCTTAAAGCCGCCCTCGGCCTTCTCTAGAATTTTGGCCTTAATGTCTGGGTCGGCAGCCTTCGCCACGCCCACCAGTGTCTGGGACGACGTGGCGATGCGGGTCGCCAGGAAGCTCATCGCCCAGTTGATAAACCGCAATTCGCCGATGCCTGGCCTAATAAGCGAAACCGGCCAGGAGTAACCGGGTTTTCCGTGCCAGGCCAGAAGCGTAAACGGCCAGCCATTGGGCTCCGCCCAGAACGGAATCGGCCACTGTGCGGCCATGAACAGTGACTGAGGAATGCCGGTTTCATCCACCTCCTCCTGCAGAATCTGCGGAGGTGCGTTCAGTGGGAAGTCCACGCCATCGGCAACGACGATGTAGCAGTTTGGCCCAAGGGCGTCGAACTTCCCGCGAAGCTCCTTGTCGCCATCCTTCAGCCTGTCCCCGAACCCCGTCTTGGAGTAGATCTCCCAGTAGGTGATCAGATCGTTGGTTTTGCCGTTCTTCTTCTTGTGTTCGTAGCCCCGCTCATTTTCTTCGGATCGGGACTGGTAGCTTTCCGCGTGGCCCTTCAGGTCTTCACGGTTCAGGCCGAACTTGGCAGCCACGTAATCGACCGGGTGCGTCCTGCGGCGGGCGCACCACAGGATGTCCTCAAACTCATCGGCATCTGGATCCCAGACCAGGTTGTCGATGGAATCAAAGAAGCTCCCGGCCAGGCGGGTTTCGCTCCCGGGAGGCTGGTACAGCTCATGCCACCAAACAGAGCAGCCTTTGATGAACGCCTCTTCTACCACCTTTCGGGAGTGCTGCTTTAGGTTCAGCTCATTCGGTGTGTAGTTCAGGTAGTCTTCCAGGAGCTTGCTGATCAGCTTCCGCCGCTCCAGGGAGAACTGCTGTCGCTGCAGCAGCTCTTGGTACATCTGCATGCCCGGGTCAGGCATCATCACGGGCTGGCCGTCTGGACCCATGATTGGCTGGCCGTCTGGCCCCATCTGGGGCACAGGAGGCTGCGGGAAGATCCCCAGGAGCTGCGGCTGGATGACCGGGTACTGCTTGGGCGTGACAGTCCTGGTCGGGTTCCGGTGGTGGATGACGGCCGTAAACAAACGGACGGCCTCCCACACGCGGTTCACCTGCATCCGAAACTCCGGGGGATCAATCCCGCGGGAGTACTTACTGAAGTACTTGGACCCCCACATGGCGTCCGGGTCGCTGCAAAAGAAAGCCATCGCCTCCTGGGCGTCTTCCGTGAAGGGCTTCTTGTGCTTTTCGGCCAGGCGGATCTTATCCAGCCACTGCCTGCAAATCGGGCGCAGAGGGTTGTCGTCCATACTGGGCTACTGTCCCTTTCGGGGCTGCAGGGCGGCAAGCTTCTTTTCCAGCATCGCCACCTTCTCGGAAAGGATCGCTAAAGTCGGGTCGCTTGGGCGGTGTTCCCAAGTGCCCGTCTCCTTCCAGGCGGGGTACTCCTGGAGGCCGGGATCGTCCTTGTGGTGAACGGAGGGCTTATCCACTCCGCCGTACCCAGGGGAAACGACCCAGAGTTCCAGGGCACGCTGGCCGACCTTGGAAACAAGACCGATGGACGGGTCGGCCCCCTCATGGGCGTAGAAATAGACCCAGTCGCCCAGCTTCACGGACGGCATTTCAAAGCTACTCATTCTTGCTCCTGACAGGCCCAAGGTTCACCCCGCGGTCTTCGCTGTTGCGTTGACGCCGCTTCCGTTCATCCAGCCACTTCACCCACCAAGGCTCTGGGCCGAACTGCTTGGGTGGGCGGTGGTATTTCGGTTCGTAGGCACAGAGGTACTCCAGCGTCTGGACGGCATGGACTTCGCCCCTGGTCTGTGGGATATCGGTGACGAAGACCTGGCCATTCACGGTGGCGGTCTTCTTGCGATACCGTTTGATTTCCCGGAGAAGGTTGGGGCAGGAGCCCTCCAGTACCTTCAGCCTGGTGGTGCCATCGCCGCGGATGTGCAGCATCTGCCGCACCAGGGACGTGCGGGCGGGGATGTCGTCGGATCCCGGAATGAAACCGTACCCCGTGGCTTCGCTTTTGATCTTCCGCTTCTTCAGCTCCTCGGAGTACAGCTCATGCGGGAGCCGGCCGGATCCAAGATCGCGGAGCGTGCCGCCGTGCATGTCCATGATGAAGGCGTAGAGGTGCGTGTCCCTTGCCTTCTTCTCAAACTCCTCCCCGAAGATCAGGGCGTTGCAGTTGCGGATGTACAGTTCGTCGTACAGAAGAAGAAACGACTCATCCGGCGGGACGGCGCCAAACAGGCATGCCATCACGGCGTGACCGGGGTCGATAGCGACGTACTTGGTCCAGTCCTCCGGGACGTTCGGAAGTTCCTGGCGGGAGAGGATGTGGACCGCCGTGTTGAACGACGGGTACATCAGCGTGGACTCTGTGGTGAACTCACCCTCGGCACGCATGCGAAGCTCGTCATGGCCAAGGGCGGCCCAGCGTTCGATGTTCTTCTGCTTCTCTTCGCTGTCGATATGGGCGTTGTCCAAGAAGCGGAGCGTGAACTTCTTGATCGCCGGGCTTTCCTTGCCCAGCTCCACCTCCCGCTCAGCACGCTCATAAAGCCCAAGCAGGGCATCGTTCTTGGAGTGTGGCATGGCCGACCACACAAAGCGGCCCTTCCGGTCTGCGAGACGAGCCTGCATCTCACCTATCCATCGTTCATTGTTAATGTCCTCATCAATGTGGACTAGGTCGGCCTGAAAGCCTTGCGGCGGCTCACCTTCTGAGCTGAAGCAGTAGATCGTCCAGCCGTTAATCAGCTCACACTTATTCAGGTAGCCGGCGTTCTTCTGCACCCAAGCGATGTCCTTAATCATCCGCGGCGGGATGAGTGGCGGGGCCGGCTTGCTTTCAGCCCTGCGAGGGGCGTCTGTCCCAGGGCGGAACGCACGCCACTGGCCCGTCACTTCGTCACGGATCATGCGGAACGCACCGGCCCGAAAGAGCATCGGGTACACCACCATGCCGATGTGCTGCCAGTTCTTGCCGATGATCACCAAGTTCCCGTCTTCCTTGGGGTACTTGCCGTAGGGGTCGCACCCGGTGGCGGCCCGGGCGTCCTCCACAAATGAGCATGCAGATTTGCCGCTTCGGTTACCGCCGATCACCAGCCGCTCTGACGACATGCACTTATGGAACTCCTCCTGCAGCGGCATGGGCTCATACAGCCTGAGGGCTTCGATGCGCCGCTCATTGAGTTCGGCCTGAACATCTTTGAGGTGCGAGATTGCGTGGGAGGTCAGGCCAAGATCAACGGGCTTGCTTGGCTTTGGCGGCGGTGGTATTGGGGGGTGCTTCTTTCTCACTCCACTCCCCGCACCGCGTCTTGTGCTGAGTCTTGGGGAACTCCGCCAGCCCGCTGTTCCGCTGGATCATGGGCGGAAACCTGTGGCATTCCCCCACCTGGGGATACAGGGATTTCCACCAGCGGCAGTTTTCGCACATCCGTAGCATTGATCGTCACCGCTGCTTCCAAGAGGCGTTCGTTCAGCTCCTGCTCCAGCTCTTCCTCTGACCACAGCGTCAGGGGCTTCTTCGCCCCGCCCATGGCAGTGTTGGCACTGACTAGGCGGACCACCGTCTCCAGCATCTTGGTACGAAACGCCCCACCTGCGGGAGAGTCGTACAGCTGCTTCATGTAGGCATTGGCGAACCCGCGGACCCCACCGAAGTACTCCATGATGACTTCCAGCAGCTCCGAAGAGTGCGGGATATTTGCGCCGCCAAGCCGGGCCGATGCGACGAAGAGATCGACCGCACCCTTTTCGATGTCGGCCAGCTTCTTGGTGCGCTTCTTCTCACGCCGACCTTTCTCATGCTTCACCCGGCAGGGCTTGCACCTGGCGTGAAATCCATCCTTGGACTTGTGGAAGTGTTCCGCAGTCTCAGGAAACGACTTCTTGCACTGGATGCACGTTTTCCGCGTCACATCGCCAGACATTGCCTTCCACCTGTACGAAGCCGCACATCTCATCCACCGCCTTCCGCACGTCCGGGAAGGCGTGATAGTCATGGCCGCAAACCCAGTGCCGCGCCTTGGGCGCCCAGGCGGCGATGTCCTTCAGCACGGCGTCGTAGGTGTGCTCGGCATCGATGTAGACGATGTCGAATGAGGCGTCCCCAAACTTCTCAGCCACCATCGGGCTTTCGCCGCAGGTGCTGGTGATAGGAAGCCCTGCCGTGTTCCGCTTAAAGACCTCATGCGGCAGGCCGCGGGAGCCGTCGTACCGCTTGGTGCCTTCATCAAAGGCGTTGCCACGCCAGTGATCGACGCAATGAACCGATTGCGCCCCAGCTGTCGCCATGGCGATTGCCGACCTGCCCGCCCAAGACCCGATCTCCAAGACCGTGGGGCCGCGCCCAAACTCCCGCCGGAAGTCGCCGATGAGGTTCTCTAGGGCATGGACATCTTGCGGAATCAGCTCCATGCCCATGCCGTCAAAGACTCCATCAAACTTGTTCTGCAACTCCTTGGGGGCGGTCAGGTTGACGATCTTGTTGGAGTTGTCATGCCCTGAATCCCAGACCATCTTCAGTTTCTCACCGATGCCGGCGGCATCCATGACGACCGGCTTGCCGACACACTTGGGCTTCCAGTGGCCCGCCCAGGCGTCCCAGTTGCAGAGCACGGGGTTGTAGCCCAGCTTCGTTGCTCCAGCCAGGGAAAGATCCCTAGTCATGGTTACGTCTTCGGTCGATGCCTTGTCTTCGGCGTACTTGCTTTTCCACTCATAATAAAACCATGGCTTGTCCTTTTCGGACTCAGGCTCCGTGAGGTCGAAGCACCTCATGTCGTACATGATCAGCCCGGTCGGAAGGGCGGCGCACTCCTGGATGCCGGCCATCTTCACTGCAGTGTGACGGTCGTACATCTCTAGCTGGAAGTCTGGGTCCGGGTGGTTCGACTGGCGATTTTGCCAGCGGAACACGTAGACGCATTCGTTGGGTGGAGGGCCGCAGTACGGAGCCCCAATGCACACTGGCCCCTTGGGGTAGTGTTCAACGATGTAGTCGAATGACGTTTGAAAGAAGGGCTTGGCGTCCGGGTGGCCGGCGTTGACATCGGGTTTCATGTCGCTGTCGATCATCGTCAGGACATCGACGCCGAACTCCCGTGCCATCAGGACGGCCCGGTTGCGAGTCATGGTGATTGGCGTGTCCGCCAGGTTCCAGATGCGGATGTTTTCAACCCGCGGATCCTTGGCGATCTCCGCCACCAGCGGGGTCATCCACTCCCGGATGCAGGGCACCTCCGAGGAGATACCGCCATTACCGCCGTAGGAGAAAGTGCAAAAACCGACGTTGAACTTTGGCTGCTGCATTTATGTCACCTCAGGGGGAAGGTGACCTAGTGTATTTATCCGCCGAAGAGCCCCGCAAGCGGATTGGTCCAGCCGTCCTGAACCATGTTTCCGGCCTGACTCCAAAGCGCCGGGAAGTTCAATGTGGGCGGAACCATCTGCGAACCCCCCATATTCGCCATCTGCTGCTCACCAAGGGAATTAACGATACTGGCGATAAAGGCGTCCCTCTGCCGGAAATCCGGGTTGAAGTAATTCCCGGTATTGACAAGGTCCGGGAAAACGAACCGCTGCGTCTCCGCAACCGGCGACTGCGGGGCACTGTAGGCAAACGTGGACCCCGGGCCAGGAACTGGCGGGGCTGGCCTGGGAGGAGCAGCGGGGCTGGCTGCCGCGGCAGGCGGGGTCGGCATGTACAGGCTGCGGGCACTTTGCACTGGCGGCAGGGGGCCTTGCTGTGCGGGCGGGAGGGCCTGTGCGCGGCCAGCTGAAGCTGTTGGCGGGCTGGCCGCCTGCCCGCCCATGAGGCTAACGATGTAGTTGGGCTCTAGCCTGCCATCCGGCGTCATAAAGTAGCCCGGCGGCGTCTGGTCGTAGCGGGCTTTTTCTCCAAGCAACCTCTCCCTGACAGCCGCGTTCTGCGGGTGATCCCAGGTTCCGGCGCGGATCAGGGCGTCAATTTGCTCCTGCGGATCCCGCAGGTTTGCGACAGGCGCACCGTTCACCATCCCACCACCCGCAGGCGGCGCACCCTGAGAAGGCGGCATCGAAGGCTGGTACTGGCCTGCGGACTCATTGAAGTTGCGGCTACCCCCATGAAAGCGGGCTGCATTTCCCTGCCCGTACATGGACATATCAGGAGCAGACCGCTGCCCCTGCTGGGGCACTGCAGGGAAACCCCCGGCCTGCTGCTGGGTGCCGTAGTTTGGCATGGCCGACCCGGAGGTGGTCCGCTGTGCGCTGGCGGTGTAACCGCCGTTGTCGGGCGTGCCGTAGGTCTGAAACTGGCTCGTCTGCCTGGTCCTTGGCCGCCGACCGCTGGTGGTGGTGGGGAAGGGTGACATTGCTTTCCTCTTAACGGTCAACTTGCTGGTCGGCTACAGTGTCGGTGCCAGAGCCGGTTCCGTAGATCATCCGGAGCCGCTCCATGTCGTCCATCGTTTCAAATACCCGTACCGCCGCAATCAGCTGGCGGATGTAGTCCAGGTTCTGGATTGCTGGTTCCATAAATGGAAAAGCCTCCTGGCCAGTTGCCCAGCCAGGAGGCCCCCCGTAAGCCCCCTTGGGGCAATGCTTAGGCGATCAGGCTGGGTCCGTTACTCACGGAGCAAGCTCCCGCACGTTGACGAGAACGCCTGCCTGAGCCACCGTTGCCGTCGCAGTGACAGCCACCCGGCCGTAGTACACGCCGTTGCCAGTTGGCACAGCCATCGCAGCGGTCGGGGTGGCCGTGACGGCATACCCGCCGGTGTTGGCCGAATCCGTGTAGGCCGTGGCGTTGTTGATGGTGGTGCCCACCACATGCTGGCCCGGCTCCGTGGCAACGTTGATACGCAGCTCGGTCGGGCCATCCACGGTCACCCAGAAGATGTCGTTGGCAGCCACGCCGGCATCGGAAAGATGCTCGTCCGAGACGCCAGCGAACGCCTTGTTGGCGCGGCCATCCTCAAACACGTAGCCGGAAACAGCCTTGGTGCTGCCGGCCACAAACGACACGGCACGCTTGCCGTACAGGGTCGAACCTGACGAGTTGCGAACCGCAATACACTTCTTCACCCGGTTGCTGCGGACCTGCCCGGTGGTCGGGTCCACGTCAGGGAAGAGCTTCACAGCGCCTTCCCAGCCAGTCCCATCGGAGGCGCTGGTCACGCCAAGGGTCTGGCCGAGGGCGAAAGGAGGATCAACAAGCAGACTCATTTTCTTCTATCCCCTGTTACTAGGCGAGGCTGGTCAACTTAAAGAAGTTGCGCGGTGACTTGAACTTCAGGTTGCCGAGATGGCTTACCACGTACCTGTACTGCTGGGAAATTTCGTCATAGAAAGGCCCTTCGCTTGTCAGCAGGTTCCCTTCCATGCAGAGGAGTTCAATGTTGCCCACCGCCAGGCCGTAGCCCGTGTTAGCAGGAACAGAGTTCTCCCCCGAAATTTCGACGCCATCCAGCTCAAAGACATCCGTGAAACCGTAGCTCCGGAGGCCGTTGGTGCGGCTGACGATCACCCGCTCCTTGGTGTCCAGGGCGTTCAGGAAGTCGATGAACAGCCTACGATCCAGGAGGACCATGTCGATTTGGTCCTCTTGCGAATCATTTCGGCGGGTCTGATGGATCGCCTCACGCACAGCCTTGGTGCAGTTGGCAGCCCACGTCGTCGCACCGAAGTAGCTGGAAGTGTAGTTGCAAATGACTGGCGAGAAGAAATCGTACTCCGGATCGGCTTCGCCGTTGGGCCACACGCCCGACACCTGCGACCCACCGTACGCACCCAGCGTGGTCGAAAGACCGGCGTAGGTATCGTTCGGGTAGCCGAATGGGTCGGCGGCATTCGCCGAACGCTGGGAGCCGTCGCTGACGTTCACGGTGCCATTGGTCGCCATGAACGACTCAATGCCGTGGAACTTCAGCTCATTGCCCGAAGCGTAACCATCCTGCACCCACTGCTTCGCCAGGTGCTGCTGGATGCTGGTGATGAGCCGGCTGCTCATCTTGCCAGCGACGTTGACGAGAGCCTGGGCGCTCCGATTCTCAAGCATCTCCTTTTTGAAAATCGCATCGGTGCATTGATAGCCCCTGTACTCCAGTTCAGCTTTCTTCCAGAGGTTCTGGCGAGCAAAGGACCGCGGCGTCTCACCGTTGTTCCCCTGCGGATTGTGGTTGCGGTACTGGATCTCCCAGTCGAAACCCCTGCCTGCCATGTTCATGCGAACCTGGCCGGCACCTTCCAGAGCGGCGAAGAGCTTGTACTTGCGGAGGCAAGCAATCTCTTCCTCACGCAGGTGATTGACAATCGTAGTTGCAATACTACGTGCCCAATCGGTCGAACTAGCCATTAGACATCACTCCGTCTGCGAGAAGTTGGTTCTTCAACCGTTCCTCAAAGGTCATCCGCTGCTGTGGGGCACGCGGCTCTGCGGCACCAGCGCTGCGGTTTGGCACCCGGGTAGCTCTCTCCCGGAGGAATGCCATGTTCGATTGCTCCACTGGAGGAGCAGGGGGAGCGGGAGGCGGCGGGGCAGGGGCCTGCATCTGCTGGTAACGCAGATTCAAAAGGTCACGCTGCAGCATCCCTGTGGCGTACTTCCACCGGGCGTCGGGAGACTGGATACCCATCTCCTTGGCCTGGGCGATGTACGCCTGGATGGCCTGGCCCTCACGGGTCACCTGGCCGTTGGCGTCGTACAGCCAGTCGGAGTTCTGCTGCTCCAGGGACTGTACGTAGTTTTGAGCCTGATAGCCGCTCAGTGCGCGGTTGACCAGTTCTTCGGCCTTCCGCTGGGCTACCTGCTCCACAAAAGGCTGCAGGGTGGACTCAGGGTCGGTGACCAGCTTCCGTGCGAAGTCTGCGGTATACGCCTGGTACTCCCGGAGGGCCTGCTGCGCTTCAAATGGAGCGTCAGGAGCGATCACCTCCCTTCCGGTTTCGGGGTCACGGACGATATAGCTCCGCCAAGTCTCTTTGACCTGGGGAGGGTTCCACCACTTGGGCGGCTCTTCAGGCTTCTGTTGTGCGGCCTGTTGCGATGCCTGCCACTCACGGAACGACTTCTCGTTGCGAAGCCACTCCTGCGTGGCCGGCATCATCTGCTGGTACTGCTCCAGGCGACGCTGGGCTTCCTGCAGGCCGGTGTGCGACTGGTAGAGGTTGCGGGCGATAGCGACATCGTCCTGACCCTGGAAGTCAGGGAGCGCTTTGAAGGCGTCGTAGATGGAGCCTTGCGGCTGCGACACTTCCTGAGCTGGGGCTTCCTGGACAGGAGCCTCCATCTCTAGCGCGTCTACATTCTGTACTTCTTCTTCGGCCATAACTCAGTAGCTCCGGGGCAAACGGGGTGACTACTGAGAAAATGTCCGGGCAGTACAGTTTTGTTTCCTTTTTTTATTGCGCTGCTAGGAGAGGGCCGCCCGAGATGGCGATGGCAAGGAAACAACACCGGGCATACGCTTCAGGATTTCTTCCATCAGCCCCGGCATTTCGTCGTAGATTTTGAAGTCATCGCCCATCGTCGGGGCGTTCTGCGGAGACACCGCATCGTAGTTCTGGCGGTAGAACTCCATGGCATCTGCGGCTTTCGCCTCGTCGTCAACCAGGATCCCGCGCTCACGCGCATACATCCGCTTTGCCTCTGCGGCCCGGGCATCAATCTCGGCAGGGCGAAGCAGGTATCGAATGTACTCAGCCTCGTCCCTTGGCAAGCTCAGGGCGGCAAGCGGGAGAGACATGTTCTGCTCAATGGCCACTTCGTCTTCAGGCATTGCGCCCAATAGGGCAGCGTGTGTCGCCTCATGTTCGACGACGGGCCGCTGGTCGGCTAGGTCGCTTAGGATGGTGATGATGCGATCCCTGTGGTCGTAAGACCCAGGCATTCCGGACTCAGCCTCTTTGACGCGGATCGGCCGCAGGTACTGGTCAGCGTCCAGCGGGGCCGACCACTCTGGATTACGGTCGTACTCCGCGGCATCAGCAAGCGCCTGCAGGATGCCACCCGGTACTCGCGTGTAGTGCCTGGCCAAAAGTTCGGCAGGCGTAATGACTGGCCCTAGTGGCGGATAGAGGTCGGGATCCTCTCCGCCTCCTATCTCCAGCATCATGCGGGGATCCATTTCACCTCCGTATCACCACTTCACACGGTCTGCCGCAGCCACTGCCTCACACCAGGCAATGAACTCTGCCTGCGACAGCGTGCCCTTCATCATGTTGATTGCTTTGTGGACCCACTGAACATTTCCGGGGACGTACCCTATATCGCTGTCGATTCGATCAAGACTGGCCGTGATATCGCTGAGGTTGCCCGTAAAGGTCAGTAGAACCCCTGACAGAGCGCATCTGCTGCACTGCAAATCCCTTAAGCCGGCCACGTACTCTTGCGTTACGCTCCACGGTATGTTTCGATTGCGGGCTCCAATGCGGTATTTATTGAAAAAGGAGTTCCGGATTCCAAACTGTTCGCCCTGCGGATGGGATGCGACAACGGCGCACTTCTTGCACGGGCCGTGACTGAGTCGCTCTGCATGTTGGCGGCGACGAATAGTTCGCGGGCGACCGCAGACCACGCACGGCACGCTCCACAAAGAGACTTTAGCCCCCTTGCGCGTGCGGGCGTCCGGGAGCTGAACGAGGCTCACCATTTGGTGACGTTGCTCCAATAGGCGGCCGACATCTTTCCCTTGGCGATGTCGTCTGCGTGTCGGGCCTTGAATGACTCCCGCCGCTTTCGGTAGGACTCCGACTCACCCTCTTTCTTTGGAGAGCCTTGGACACCCTGCTGGCCGAAGCGGATCAGCTTCTCCTTGTCGCCGACCTTCGCAAGAACCATGTGGCTCTTCTCAGGGTGGTTGGGAGTACGCACCGGCTTGTTCGGGATCAGCTTCCTGACCGCATCACCGTCT
>CAYYPL010000012.1:3561-26182 GCA_964473555.1 uncultured Chitinophagales bacterium | reverse complement strand
AGCTCCTGCTCATGGGCCATGCGACGCATCTCACGGTTCTGTGAGACGCGGGAGTAGTTCTCCTTGTCGATGGCGTCCATGGCCGCGCCCAGGCTGGCCTGGGACATCTGGTACTGCTCTGCGGGCGTAGGAAGGGATGGAAGCATGGGTGCTGCCTGCTGCCTGGGTGTTGCGAAGGACTGTGGCTGACGGTTTTCGGGTGGCTTGGGTTTCTTTCTAGGGACTCCCTGGAGTACCGCACCCTTCGGGGCGCCCAGTTCATCCCAGCGGCCCTGTTGCCAGAGGGCCTCTAAATCTGCGTCCATCGATAGCATGGTGTTCTCCTACTTCTGACTGTCCGCGTTTTTGATGGCGCGGTTCACAATCATCTTTGCGGCGGATCTGAGGAAGAGCATCTTGCGGTTCTCGGCTTCCTCCTGGAGCCAGTCAACGATGGTTTCGATGTTGTCCCGGCACCACTGGCAGCCCATCTCATCCATGTGCTTGGCACGTTGGTTGCACTTGCACCCCGCCGCAGCGGTGATGCCCACCAGCTTCAGGAGCTTCTTCAGCTCCGTCCCAGGGCCGCCGAAGGAGTACTTCTCCCGGATGCGTTCGTAGTCCCTCTTGCTCATTTCCCAGATCTCATCAGAGATCTTGTTGGAGACAGCCTCCACGGCCTGGGCGTAGCCGGGCTTTCGCTCTTTGGCTTTCTCTTCAACCAGCTTGGCTTGGAAGCGTATCATGGCGGCTCGCATGGGGAGTTTTGGCACTCGCCGTCACAGCAGTACGGGTCAATAGCAGCGCAGATGCACGGGCACGGCGGGCTCGGGAAGGTGCAGGTCGCAGCCGACGCAGCTGCGCATTCTGCTGCCGTGTCGTAAGGGCCGTACACGGTGCCTGACTTCGTAAACGTGTAGCCCGTCGTACAGCAGTCGTCGTTGGTCACGCACCCGCAGGGGTTGGGGTCACACTCTGTCCCCGCACCCTGGAATGTCCCGCCTGCTTCGTCGCAGTCTGCCTCTGACACTTCCGTGCAGGTGCCGTCGTCTGCGCAGCATGCCCCTTTGCAGGGATTAGGGTCGCACGTAGTCCCTTTCCCTTGGAACTCCAGGACAGGCCCCAGGCACTCACTCTCCAGGGTGACGGTGCAGTTGCCATCCGAATCACAACAGGCACCGCAGCAGCAAGCACAGGTACAGCTCATGGAAGATTAGTGTCCGCCATTTGGAGATGGCGGACACTTATCTATGAGGCCCTGTTTGCCGAACGGTCTGAAGATTGGGCTCCCCGCCGAATGGCCCTTTGGGTGCAACAAGAGGGGGCAACCCCAGCAGCCCCGCCTACCAAGGCAAGCTGCTGGACTCTGTAGTGCCAAGCCGTGCTGACGACTCCGGGCTTGGGTGACACGCTGCAGCGCAGTGCCAGGGACTAGTGCGGCTCAACTGCGTCATCAAAACCAGAGCTACATCGCTATGCCGGCTCCGCGGCGGCTGACTCCCCTGCCTTTGGCAGGGAGTCGCTATGCCCCTCCACAGCGGCTGACTGTGTGCGAATCTGACTTGGGCTGCGGCTAAGGAAATTCAGGGGCTCCGCCCCCGAACCCCCACATGCTGCAGGCAGGCTTCTGTGTGGTTCCGGGAATAGCCGTTTGGGCGGCAGGGGTAGTGGGAAACGCGGCTTTCCCGCCGCGTTGGGGGTAGGAGGGTGTGAAAAAGTCAGGAGTGGGATTGACAAACAAGCGCCGCGGCCCTGGGGGGGGACGGGGAGGGGGCTTGGCAGCCTCCGTGGTGCGCAAGTCCAGCCATGGAAAGGGCTTGCGCCTACACTCGGCAAGCGGGGCGGAGAGTCTCTCTCTGGACGTCGTTTCGGTGGCCTGCTGCGAGCCACTCGGAGAGGGTGTAGGCATCGCCCCCCTCCTTCGCTCCTCCCCTTCGCCTTCCCTCTTCGTCTCTTCGTTCCCTCCCCTGCTGCTGCCTGCCTGCTGCGTCTACAAACGGGAGCAGGGCGGAGAAGCCTGTAGCCTCTCCGCCCCTCTCCGCGCCTGTCTGTTGTCTGGCCTAGTTGGCCAGTGTCTCACAGTCCCGACGGCCGGGAATCCACGGGCATGATGCTCCGACAGGATATGGTACGGGCTGCGGTGCTTCTGCGTGTCCGGTGTACCGTGGCCGGTCTTCGGTCTGCACTAGAACGGCCATAGCCTCCGCGCGGGCTACGGGGTCAACCGAGATAGCCCCCCTCTCCCTCCGTGGCTTCCGACGGGAGCCCCGGTTGTTCTTCGCTCTGGCCGAAAGCCTCCCCCCCTCCGCCTCTTCGATGGCCTGGGCAATGGAAGCGGGGTTGTCGCACGTTGGGCCTTGCAATCCGATCCTGCGATGCACAGCGTCGATATCCTGATGGGTGCGCCGCTTCGCTTCCTTCGCCGCAAGGGCGGACTCCCCCCGCCAAGCCGTCTTCCTATAGAGTCGCAACGCTCCCCACAGGGCATGGCCATGCGAGCCCCGGTAGACTCCGGACCCCGCATAGTCGCGGGTCCAGACATAATGCAGGATGCGTGCCACGGTTTCCTCCCGTTCATCTTCGGAGAGTGGCCGGGGGGCGTATAGAGTGGAATGCCGACGGACGTACGTTGTCGCAACGGAGAGCATAGCCTCCGCACACTGCGGGGTAATGTCGGCAGGGGAGTAGACTCCCTCCCCTGTGCCTACCTCTCTCTTCTGCCACCCTGTCTCCGTGAGCAGGCCGAAGTATCGGTTGCGCCTCTCCTGTCGGATGGCCCGCAAGCGGGTTTTCCGATCTGCGGCTGTCGGTGTGGTGTCGATAGGCTCCCCTTCTCCGTTGGTGCGTGCCATCCTCTCACCCAGGATCGATCCTGCCTCCCTCAGGGCACCGTACCATACTGCCTCATCGATGCTTGGAATGTATCGTTCCATGGTCCTATCCTCCCGAGTTACTGCTGGCGGAGTTGCCAGTCATACATTAGACGCCCATGGTTCCGGATTAGTTCCCAAAAATATTTTTCGGGATTATGTACGGGGGAAAGTCTTATATACAGTGTCGATCACACAATCGATCACACAATCGATCACACAATCGATCACACAATCGATCACACAATCGATCACAGTGTCGGTTTTCGGTTTTCGGATTTCATGTACGGGGGAAAGTCTTATATATAGCGTCGATCCATTCGACACTCCGACGATTCCCCAAACCATCCCGGGGGCTTGTGTCACCTGGGGGTAGTTTCTGTGCGGGCAGCTAAAGGAGGTTGTGCCGTGAACGAAATATACATGCGGCGGTATCGTAGTTGGATACGCGCCGGATATGACAACTGGGAGGCGCTGCGGTTCTGCTTCCTAGGGCCAGCACACTGGAACTGGTACGACTTGTGGCAGCCAAACGAAGACAGGCCAGCCACATACCCACACCCGGAAAGGCAGGCGACGAGTGTCTTTCTACCGTTTTAGGAACGAAGACGGCGAGGAGTATGGCTCCTTTGAAGTCTTCTGCATGGATGAGAGTTACCCTGTGGAGCCAGGCGTTGAACCCTGGGAGCCTGGTTACTACTGGCAGGCATGCTTTCCAGGCTGCTTGCCAGACGGGGAGCCTGTCGGCCCCTTTGACTCTGAGGATGAAGCCATAGAGGCAGCCAGAGACGAATAACGGCCCCTGATGCCGCACCGTACTGGTGTGACATCAGTGTTCGTTCCAGCCCGCTTCGGCGGGCTTTCTTTGTTTCTGGAGGTTGCTATGTGTCTAGCGGTCTATAAGCCCGCTGGCGTGCGTCCCGACTGGGAGGCTTACGCCAACGGCTTTCAACGGAACCCGCACGGCAGCGGCTTCGCCGTTGTCTCTGACGGGCAGCTGAAGATCCACAAGGGATTCTTCACTTTCGATGACTTCCGTGCAGCCCTGGAGCCGTATGCTGCCAAGCAGTGTGCCATCCACTTTCGGCTGGCAACACACGGCAAGACTGACATTGCCAACTGCCACCCGTTTGTGGTCAGTCGTCAGCTAGCGGTCATCCACAACGGCATCCTGCCGATTGATTGCAATGTCAACAGTGCCATGTCTGATACATGGCACTACACCACGCTCATCCTGAAGCCGCTGGCGGAGCGTGACGCGGACTTCTACAAGCGGCCAGAGATGTCCTTCATTGGCAGTGCTGCCATTGAGGGCAGCAAGCTGGTCTTCCTCCGCAGCGACGGGGACTACCACATCTGGAATGAGGGTGACGGTCACTGGCACGCGGATGCCTGGTGGTCGAACAAGTCTTACGAAGGCTATCAGCGGACGCTGCACAAGCCTGTCACGCGGTTCCTGCGTGATGACTGGTGGCAGCCCGATGAGCCCGAGAGCAAGTACCGGGACTACCTGAAGGGTGAGTCGCGCTGGGCCTACGAAGACCTGTTGCGTGACGGCTTCAGTGTCGAAGAGCTGGACCAGCTTATCGATGAGGGCGGCGAGGAGGAACTGCGTGCAGTCGCCGAGGAGTTTTCCGGAGGTGAATCATGAGCGACGAAATGGTCATGTGTGCCGATGGTGAAGAGCGGGACGCTGCGGAGTGCGTCCAGGCCACGGACGGCGAATGGTATCCGGAGGATGAGTGCGTCACGGACTACCGTGGCAGGCAAGTCTATGCCGAAGCCGCCCTCGTATTAGCGAATGGCGAATACGCCTGCCCTGACGACGAAGATGTGGTATGCCGTGCTGACGGCGAGAGCGACCTGTCGGAAAACTGCAGGCTAGTGGACAACGAGTGGTATCCGGAGGATGAAGTCACCTCTTGCGACTGGTGCGACAGTGACCACCTGAATGACGACAGCATCAGGACAGACAGCGGTGACTACATCTGCCGGCACTGCTACGAAGACTACGCCTACACCTGCGATGGCTGCGGCGAGGTCTTCCATACAGACGACATAACTTCGACCGATAGCGGCTGCTATTGCGACGGCTGCAAGCCTTCGTCGCTGATATCCAACTACAGCGACAAGTCAGCTAACTACCTCAGGCCGGAGTCCACCGACAAGCTGCTCTTCGGGATAGAGCTAGAGGTGGAGACGCGGGGCGACGATGCCGACAGCGGTGCAGAGTTCGTTCGGCAGTCTCTGCCCGACAGTTACTGCACCCTAAAGGAAGACGGCTCTCTCGGCGACAGCGGCTTTGAGATCGTCACCCGTCCCGACAGCGTGGATGTTCACAAGCGATGGTGGGGCTCCTTCTTCTCGGAGCTACCTCATCGCAAGCTGTCTAGCTGGGACAACGGTCGGTGCGGCATGCACATCCATGTCACCAAGTCTGCCATGTCCCAGCTCCAGCTAGGCAAGCTGATGTGCTTCCTGAATGAGCCTGCCAACACGGGCTTTGTGGTTTCAGTGGCCGGGCGTGATGGTGAGCAGTGGGCCAGACGCTGCAAGAAGAAGATCACCGACATCCACAACGAAGACGAGGGGCGTTACGTCGCCCTGAATATCACCGGCCGCACGGCTGAAGTCCGCATCTTCCGCGGCACCCTGAAGCCCGAGAGCTTCTACAAGAACCTGGAGTTTGTCGCCGCGTTGGTTGAGTTCTGCCAGCCAGCCGGCCGCAGTATGAAGGAGGCACTGTCTTACGTCGCCTTCTGTGAGTGGTTGGATCGTAAGTCCTACCCGTTCCTCTGGAACTACCTGAAGGGGCGGGGCTTTGTGAAGGGAGGCTAGTAGTGACAGAGGAAGCAAGACAAGCGACATCGGAACTTATCAACTACCTGATGTCTCATCCGGACGGAGTGGGCGAGTCGATGTATATGCGACTTGTCGATATCGCCAGTTCGGCGATCGGCGAGGCGTACGCCAGGGACTTACGCCGTCTGACGGAGGCCACTGATGGCCGCTTCTATCTGAAGGAAGGCATAACCTTGGAGGTGTGACATGGCCTACAACGGATGGACGAACTACGAAACCTGGGTCGTCAACCTATGGATGGGCAATGACAGGCCGCAGGAACTGTACTGGTCGGATGCTGCCCGTGAATGCTGGGAGCAGGCAATGCCCGACGATTCATTGACGCGCCGAGAGGTGGCAGCCATCGCCCTGGCGGGCAGGATGCAGGACGCTCACCGGGACGCTGCCGATGACATGCTGCAAGCCGCCAGCTTTGAGGTAGGCCCCTTCGCCGACCTGCTTCGGGCATCACTGTCCGAAGTCAACTGGATGGAGGTGGCTAAGTATTGGATGGAGTCCTACACGGAGCCAAGCGATGAGAAGTGAACTAGAGAATGCCGTGATCTGCGGGCGGGCTGACGTAATACTCAGCGACGGCGAGACTTGGGATGATATCTACGGCTGCCGGGTCGTCTTCTACCCGGTCGGCTGCGATGGCTACGGAGACGCCCGCAAGGGCTTCCATTCCGTCAGCCTGGAGGATCTTGTTTCCTGCTACCTGAAAGGACTGTCAGATGGCCAAGATGGTTCCAGTGGACCGCAAGATGGCAGCACTGAGTGACGGCTGGCGGGTGCTGCGTGATCGCATCACGCAGCTATCCGTCTCCCTGCTGGAGGATGACCGTGGCATCAGCCAACGGTCATACCGGCAGCTGCAGTGTTTGTTTGAGGAGATGGGTGCTATGCCCTATCTCCCGCCCGTGGATGACGAAGACGGGCGTGTTCGCATGGCAAGGGAGGCGATGTTCTGATGATCGATGAACCACGGACTACCTAACCAAGGCGCGCGCCAATGACTGAACTCCAACTCCAACGCATGGCCCAAGCCGCTGCCGTGATCCGGCGGGTGGTAGGCCATGACTTCCGGTGCTACGCACCAGGCGAATGGGATCCGCAGCCTGCCACTGCGATCCAGCAGGCGATGCAAGACCGTGCCAGGCGTACGGCCCTGCTCATCCTGCACCATGATCGCGGGGAACCGCTGTGCCCCTATGTCAACTACGACTGCGGTGAGTACGGCAAGATCGATGCCCTCTCCGATGCGTTGTCGGAGGTGGGGCTGATGGTGGAGGACAAGACCGGATGGTGGTCAGGAGTTTATGAACTATGAGCAGACTAAGCCTGGAGTATTCGATCTTCGCATACGGCGATAACGAAGTGGCCGCAGCCGACATCAGCGACATGGTGGTTCGCCTATGCATGCAGCATGACGATTATTGCTGGGGCGATGACCTGCGGCATGCTGTTCACAGCCTCGTCAATGCTGTTGATGGCATGCGGCACCATGAGGAGTTTGCGGAAGGCGACGATGACAACCCGCCCGAAATCTCCTCCTTCTCCGGTGCCGATGCCGTGGAGGATGAGTTCAATCGGCTGTACGCCCGGGTTTGCAAAGCGGCCGGTCAGTACTGCGATCCCGAGTGCAGTGCTTGGGTCAATGGCTGGCCGACCGACTGTCGGTGGCACAAGGAGGAACTGCGGCGGCTTGCTCGGCTTGTGGCCGGGCGGGATGAGCATGTGCGGCGGCAGTTGCGTGAAGAGTTCCTAAAGCACAAGGAGAAGTGCAGTGAAGAGACGATCAATGGTTAGCCTGCTCTATCGTTGGGGCGGGTGGAAGTGGGTCATCAAATATGTGAGGTGAGATATGGCACTCCGCATGGGCAAGTCCCTTGCCGTGAAGTTCTGTGATTTCGTTAGCGGCCCCGGACTCCCGTACTACCGGGAGTTTGTTGAGTGGGCAGATGCTGCGTGCGGCAGTCGGCACCGCACGTTCTGGTCGGAGTTGGCATTGTGGGTACGTGACTGCGGTCATGAGCATTCTGCCTACGTGCTGTACCGCATGGCCGACGTTTTTGCCAGCCAACTGGCCCATGAGCAGGAGTTCATTGGCAAGGTTGGTGAAGTGTTTAGCGAGTGCGCCGAGCGGTTCGGCGTGCATGACAGCGAACAACTTGCGGAGACTGAGTGATGGGACATACACCAGGACCGTGGTACGCCAACCAGGATTGCATTGAAATCGACGGGCCGGAGGGTCCGCGTGATGTGACGCTGGCCGTTGTGTTGCAGCCTGATAACGCTGACGCCGACGCCCGGCTGATTGCGGCAGCACCGGAGTTGCTGGAGGTGGTGCGTGCGATGGGTGCCTACCTCATTGACACCAAGAAGGATTTTATTGACTACGTTGGGGCGGATGCAGCGTTCTTTAGTGACGTGATTGATGCGGTTGATGGTTTGATGGATTTGATTTTTAGCGCCATCGCCAAAGCAGAAGGGAGGGCAGATGCTGACAGTAAGGATTGACACCGGCAATGCCGCGTTCCAGGATGACCCTGGCGAACTGGCCCGCCTGCTCACTGAGCTGGCGGGCCTCTTCAATTCTGGCTTGCCCGATGAGAAGTGTTGCGGCAGGGTGAGGGATTCGTACGGCAACCTGGTCGGTCGGTGGATCTATGAAGCGCAAGAAACAATGCCCTTGGGGTGAGCATGTCTACGCCTCTGCCCCCAGTCAGACAGTACCAGGCAGCATTGCCACCGCCTGTGTGAAGTGTGGCAAGTTCTTGGGTCGTTGCCCTGAGGATTCCTTTCAGCCCTACCAAGCCGGAGGCCCGGCACCAGGAGGAACCTATGCACACAATAAGCCCGTTTATCAACCCCAACGGCAGCCATCCAGACAGGCTGATCGAAGACATGGCGGAGGCCAGACACGCCTTGGATTTAGCGATGGACGCCATGGGAAAGCTCTGCCCTCACGGCCGTGACTACCAAGGTGGCGGCGACTACAAGGCAGATCATCGGGAGCACTGGCGGAGGATCGGTGTGGTGCAGGAGCTGATGGATCAGTACCTGCAGGAAGCGTTGGCTATTCGCAAGGAGGCGAAGCATGGACGAGCGTGTGTTTGAGGTGGTAGTGTTGGTCGTTCGGATCCTTCTGGAGATCTTTGGGGACAAACTATGAGCGAACAAATACTTGTCGGCGGATGCAATGAGCCGCTGAATGTTGACGCCCTAAACGCTGACACCTTGCGTTGGCTGGGAGATTGTTTAGAGGTGCATGCAGATATGCTCCGCGTGTGGGAGACGCATCACGGCCCCAGCAAGCTGCGGCACGCGGGCAGTGCGCTCCTTCGTTTATGGGCAGCCAATCTCCGGACAGATGCAAACACTCTGGAGGCAAGCGATGGCGTTTAGTGTGACGTTGGATCTGGACTGGCCGCTACTGCGGATGCAGAAGCTATGCCTGCTTCACTTCACAGAAGCGGTGGCGGATCCCGGCGATGCGGACCTGCTTTGGGGGGTGATCGAACTGATCGACTTCATCCAAGACGAGGCCGCCAAGCAAGGCGAGCCCGTGGAGTGGCTAACGGAGGAACCCGACGATGAAGAGGAGGACGTTTCTTTGCCTAGCTGACAAGTACATCCAGGCCAGGATGATCTGCCCTGAGTATCAGTCGCAGATCCGGCGCGTCGCTAAGGTTTGTATTAGAGCTAGGCATTTTCCTTATACCTGACCTATTCCTTCGCATGGTTCTTGTTTGTTTTGGGTCTACGGAGGTATGAATATGAAAATAGAGTATATGGGATTGACCATTAGTATTGAAGATGATGGCGATGGATTTCCGATCATTGATATCGAAACCTGCGGAAACTACATAGACCAAAATGATAGACCAGCAGTTGGCATTATTCTAAATGGTAATGCAATACATGAAATGTTTGCAATTACATAAGGTTTATATTAGGGCTAGGCACTTCTCTCTTCTGTAATAATGTGCCCCTATAGTGGCTACGTCGCAGCGGTGCCACGCACTGCGAGATGGAGCGGCCCGGCGCTGGCCGGCTGCACCTGGGCCACCGATCCCCGGCCTTGTTTGAGCAGGCGTACTGCGACTGGGCTCAGATGCGAACGCGGACCCCTGTAGTACCTGAACTTTAGGACAGGTACAATCGACACTGCCGCATGGTGCGGCTATTCAAAGGAGGTGAATGATGAAGATGGATTTTGCTCCGACCTACCATCGGGCGGAGGTGTTGGTTGACCTGCGAGCCGTGCGATGCAACGTCTCGGAACTGAAAGGTCGTCGCAGCGTGCCGATTGATTTCAAACTCAGCCGGGAAGTCATTCGCAAAAGCGACTGGTCGGCACAGCCCGGCGACAAGTTCACTCTGTCCCTGGATGAGGATGGCAGCTGGCACTTCACCCGTGCCGTGGACACGCCGGGCTACACGCTGCGGAAGCCTGGTGCGAAGACGGCCCGCACCAACTGCCTTCAGCTGCGGATCAACGTGACGCCGACGCAGGCATCGCAGATCTTCGCCGGCAAGGAGCAGCTGGAGTATGAGTTCCTGGGAGCCGAGAACGACACGGCAATCTTTGTCCCGAAGACGGCGATGCGATTCGCCCCGAGGAGGTGAGTGATGGCGAAGAAGAATACCGTTGCCGATGGAGATGCGGCCGCTTCTACCGTTCCTGTGCTCAGTGAGCACATGAACGACTACATCAAGACCCATGCACCGGATTTGCTGGAGGTTTACCTGACGCTCCAGCCGTTCTCGTACCTGTTCGGTTCAACATCAGCTGGGCCGCAGAAGCAGGCTAAGAACTACGACCCAGCAGAGCCGCAGTACATCCTGCTTGGCATCGATGACCCGCGTTACCCAGGAGGGGAAACCGATGGCGTGTCGCTGGAGTGCCGCATCACCGCGGCCGGGATCACCATGTCCTGCTACTACATGAACGCGGCGGACGGTGGTGGCTACTTCGATGAATCGGAGATCACGCTAGCTGGGCTGTGGGATTACCTGCGGCAAATACCCAAGCCGTATGAGTGCTTTTGCAAAGGAGGTGAGTGATGGAGCTGACGGTTGACGAGGTGAGATTCCTGATCGAATCTCTGGAGCGTGACGTTGAGTGGTACGAACAGGCCCACTGGACCGGCGAGGAGCCGGAGGTGGATGTGTCCGTGGCACGCAGGTTGATGAAGATGCTCAGGCGGTATGAGCAGAGCGATGCGATTCCTTTCTAGTGGAGGTGTGATGTATTCCGAACGTGACCTGTTTGTGATCGATGAGTTCTTCAGTATGAAGTATGTGTCCGATGGGTTCAGGCATCTCGTCTCACCCAAGGCGCTGATCGATGTCGTCTCCAGCCTGCGCCGCACGTCGGCTGATGCCAACGCCGATCCCGTGGAGGTGATGACGCTGATCAGCAAGCTGCGTGATGTGCTTGGCACGTTCCTCTTCGGACATGTCATCAGTGAGGATGTGTGGGAGGAGTGGTGCGAACCCAACGAGGCTGGCGACTCAGTGACCGGCGACGAGGATCCGTTCTCCGACCCTAACCTCATGCTGTGGGCCGGCAACAAGGGTCAGGTGTTTCTTCGTAGATCAGGCGACGACTTTGTGTTCCACGTTGTTCCCACTGGAGGTGGCCGATGAGTGCTGAATGGATGGACTTCTTCACGGGCTGTGTTGTCATTGTGTTTCTCGGCTGGGCCTGCACTTACAGGAGGGGTGGATGATCTACTTCTACGGGCGGGTGTCCACTGACCACCAGGAGAATTCTGCCGCCAACCAGCGGCAGGTCTTTGAACAGCTGGGGCAGGAGTGGGGTGAGCCCTACACCATCCTCATCGAAGAGGATGTGCCAGGCACCCGCTCAATGAAGGAGCGTCCTAAGGGCAAGCAGCTGTGGGACGCACTGCAGCCAGGCGACATGCTTGTCGTAACCAAGCTGGATAGGGGGTGGCGCAGCGTCGAAGACGCTGCCCACTCCCTGCGGGTGTTGCGTGAGCTGAAGATCCGCGTGAAGATCCTGGACTGCCCCGTCGATGTCTCCACGGACGAGGGCGAGATGATGTTCCTCATGTTCGCCAACTTCGCACAGTACGAAAACAAGGTGCGTGGCCGGCGAGTCCGGGATGTGTTTCAGTACCGGCGACGCAACGGCTTGCCATACGCAACAGCCCGCCCATTCGGCTGGGTCCGCAAGGGCGATGAGTGGCTTCCGCTTCAGTCGGAGCGTGACCTTGCCGACAAGGCGGCGGCCATGCGCGAGCAGGGGCTGTCGAACAATGCTATCTCTTTTAAGATGGCCTGTTCCGGCATGAAGAAGCCAGTCTTCCGTGCCCAGAAGACACGCGGCAAGAGGGCGACCGAGAGCTGGTACACCTGCGCTGATGTCAGGAATCTACTTTTGGCGCGGGAAGCCGGATATCCAAGAGTGCCGCAAGCTCATGTGCGAGATTATGTGCGCGCTGCGAAGACCGCTTGAGTGCGATGCCATGCTCTTCGGCCAAGCTCCTCAAGGTCATGCCCTCCTCAAATCGGTCTGATGCAAAGAGCTGGTGTTCTGGTGCCAGCATTTCGATGGCCATGCGGAGGTGGTCTAGCTCATCCTCCTTGCCGGTGCGTTCCTCTGCGATCTCCATGGGGACGCGCTCCCCGTCAGGCTCCCGGCAGCCACGCTTAATCCACTTGTACATTGCGTTCAGGATCGCCCTGGCGAAGTACGCCTTGGGGTAGGGGAGGCGTTCCTTGCGGTAGGTGCGGGCCGCCTTGCAGAGAGCCAGGAATCCCTCCCCCTCCAGATCCCCTCTGAGGTTCCTCCGCTGCCAGGCGGGGCGGTGTTGCAGGAAGTAGCCGGCCAGCATAGGGACCAGCTGCATGTACTCAGTGGCCAGGTCTTGTCTGTGCCTGGAGAGTCTGGATCTGGTGCTCATGTTTCGTTAGGCGCTGCTCATGCTCTTGGATCTCATGCCTGATCTCACCCAGAATCAGGGGGAAATCCTTCACGCTTTCGCAGATCACTGCGACCTTGGCGTGGATCGACATGGCCCACGGGATTGCGGCCAGCGCCAGGCCTAATACCCCAATCATCAGCTCGTCACTCATCAAAACCCCCAATCACAATGTCGGCGATGATGTCCGCCACAAGCGCCGGTATCCTGCCGGCCAATGCCTGCAAGGTGATTACATCCAGCAGTTGCTCGGCTTCTTCCGGGGGGTATTGGTAGATGAACGTGTGGCCGTACATCTCTAACGTCAGTCGGACAACGCTTCGTACGCGGCCACCCTCAGCTTGCTCAGGTCTTGCCGGCGGCTGATCCATTTGATGATCCAGTGCGAAATCAGGCTGACCAGCAGTGGTAGTACGAAGATAATGAAGGGGTTGCCAACTGTCGGGTTCCTCCGCAGGAACTCACGCTTTACCATCTGTTGGATATTGTCCTGCGGAGGATCCTTCAGGAGCATCATGGTGATCAGTGCGAGTTCCTCACCGTGCCGGCTGAAGCGGCGGGCACCTGTGGCGGAGGCGCAGCGGCGGGCGATGTCCGTGGCTTCGTTGTGCAATCGCATCGGGTCCATGACAGTCCGTCTCCGGTTTTGATTTGTCCGGTGCCCTTGCACTGCGGGCACTGCGGGTCAGGCGGGTTGACGACCACCAGCGGCGGCGCCTCCCTTGCAATCAGAACGTACGCTGCCTCCACTGCTACCCGCGGGGTGAGGTCAGGCTTGTCGTCAAGAAAGAACCAGAGCCATGTCATTTCCGCAGCAGCCCCAGGGTTCCATAGTCGGGCAGGCGTTGCGGGGGATAGCCATCGATATCGCCGTACACCCAGCAGTCACCACTCCTCACGCAAACGTCGAAGTCTTCAGCCTTGGTAACGATCATGCCGCCCGGCTGCGGTGGATAGTCCGCCGGCCAGTCTGGTACTGGATCGTTCCATCTGCCCCAGGAGTTGACAATGAACCACACCCGGAACGGCCAGTGCGACTTGGTGTCGTCGTAACCGACGATGGCCATGTCATGCATCCATCCCTGTGGTGTGCGGCGATGGATGTTGCCGGCTGGCTTGTTTGACCAGCTGGCGTTCTGCCCTGAGTGCGAGGCATAGCCGTTGAAGAGCGCATCCATCAGGTCTTCCTGTGACCTGACATTGGTGATGCGGCCCACCTTATTCTCCCGGCACAACGCCTGGACGTTATCGGGAACCCCACCTTGCTTGCCCCAGCGTATGCCGTAGTCGGCGTTGTATTCCGTAAGGTCGCATGGTTCGTATTTCTTACGCGCTAGGAACCCGGTGTCCCTCTCAAACCGTGCCGCCCTAGCCGGGCTCATGCCCTGCCCGCCGTGGCCCCTGGCACCGTAGGTGGGTTCCGTTGCCGTGCGGGCAAACCAGCTGGCCGGCTGGCCCTTCACCATCAGCTGCGTGGCGCGTGTCGCATCGCGGCAGTTGCGTGAACCATGGGAGGTGCAGTCACCAGTGGTCTGCCGCTCCGTGTACGACTTCGGGTCGAAGTGGAGGACGTATCCCCAGAGCAGGGCACGCTGGCCTGCACCTGAGCCTTTGATGTTAGGCTCATCGAAGTACTGGTAGGGCTGCGAATCCAGGAACTCCGCCTTGTCCCTTGGGGATTCGATGTAGCCCTGAAGTCCTGAGTCGTATGCGCTCAGGAGCGATAGCGGGGTGTCAAACTCATCCGCCACTTTGCGACGCTACCTCCCTGCACGCAGCCACCACCTTGGACCGCAGCTCATCCGTGAGTGCGACATCGTCCAGAGCGAAGTACTGGGCAAGCACCTCCTCCACCGCCCTGTCCAGGCCCGGGTACTTTCCAGGCAGGTCCGTCCCACCCACCGCCAGCCGTAGCGCGGCGCTGTGAAAGCGCCTCCAGACCCCTGTGGTGGAGATCTGGCGGTTTGCACCGTCTCGCTGCGTGACATCAGCCAGAGCGGCGTAGAGGGCAGTGAGCGTCTTGCGGTCTGAGGAGGAGGCAGACTGCATGACGCCAGCGACAGGCCCAGTAGCAACTACGGCTGGCGGTTTCGGGGACGAGTCCTGCGGTACGAATTGATACGCCGCAAACAAAGCAGCGGCAAACAGCACTGCGTATTTCATTGTAGCAGCGCCTCCAGCAATTCCTTTGCTGCCTTCTCCACCGCCGGCTTGTTGTACGCCTGGCGGATTCTCTGCACGGTAGCCAAGTCCTGGAGCAGTGAGTCTTGCGGTAGCACCAGCCCCTTCCACTGCGGCGCGTAGATCCAGGCCAGGGCCGCGGCCACTGCGATCAGGGACAGTATCTGAATCTGGCTCACAGCACTCTGGCTCCTGGGATGAAGATGGTGACACCTTCCGGCGTTTGCTTCGCTTCGTACGTGACGAGCTTGTGTGGGTCGATGAGCCCCCATCCGTATTCTTCGTCATGCCCTTGCGGCCCGGCGTCCCTTGCTGTTGCCTGGAGGGCATTGATAATTTCCTGCGGCGTGGCCTTCCGCTCCAATGTAGCGATGTACAAAGCTAGCGTGCCAACGACAAACGGCGCTGCCATGGAGGTGCCACTCACCACTGCATACCCACCAGCCAGCCAGGTGGACTGGATGTCCTGGCCAGGGGCCGCGCACACAATCTCCCGCCCCCTGGAGGAGAAAGCGCAAATATCCCCGTGGCGATCCACGGCGCCCACCGCAATCGTCTCCGCGAATGCCGCTGGGTAATTCACCCGGCCGCCATCGTTGCCGGCTGCGCAGACCAGGGTGACACCAGCCTCACTGCAGTGCCGGATGGCATTGTGCAGCCGGTCGCATGCAACAGGAGATCCCAGCGACAGGCAGGCGATGTCGCACTGCAGGTCAGCTGCGTAGTGCAGCGCCTCACAGACGGACTCTGACTTGCACATCCCGTCATGGCCCAGCACTTTCAAACTGTGGATCTCCGCCTTCGGAGCGATCCCTTTGCACGGGCCTGTGTCCGCGCAGATGATCCCGGTCACATGGGTGCCGTGGCCGATGGTGTCCTCTGCGGTGTCGTCTGCCGAGAAGTTTCGCCTGTCCCTCACTGCGGATAGGGCGAAGTGGTTGGCCGTCCCGGAGTCCAGGACAGCCACCCTTACGCCCTCTCCCTGCGTGGTTCTCCACAGATGCGGAATCCCGTAGCTGCAGACCCCCCAGTCAACCTCCTTAACACTGGCGGCCGAAGCCGGGAAACGAACCGTGTAAGGAGGCAGGTGGTAGATCATTCGTCGTCGTCAACGTCGCAGGTCAGCGACCGGATGATGGACAGGATGATCGGGACCAAGACGTTGATCACCATCTTCCAATCGACACCCAACGCCTGCAGCTCCGCCCCTGCCGAAAGCGCACCGTACTCATTGCCGCTTTCCCAGAGTAGCTCCAGTGTGGCATTCTCCTTCTCAAACAGGGGGATCAGGATCTGCGCCAGTTCGTTAACCAACGCCCACTTCTCCAGCAGGCTGTCTGAGTGGTCGTACTTCTGGGCGATGGCCAGGCACTTGGTGAGGATTTCCCGGTGGTTGATCAGCCAACGAATCAATGACAGGTTCATTCTGCGTCTCCTAGGCAAGCGAGAGCGACGACCGCGTGTCCTGCGATGTCGCATAGTGTTTCCCTTATTGCGCGTCTACTATCTACTGTCCGCCTCAGACCGCGCAGCCGCCTGAGCTTTTCGTTCACCCGCGCCATCTGGTAGACGACCGGGTCAATTCCATCCTCCGCTACAGCCAGGGCGTTGGCCAGCGGTGAGTCTGTCGGGCATCCGTAGTAGCCCATTTTTCGCTCCAGCAGCCGACAGATTTCGTCGGTCAGCTTCCGGTAGACGCTAGGCCCAGTCAGCCCGCCATCGCTTGGTAATCCTGCCAAGCTCGGACCAGAAGGTGGCGTGATGGCCGGGATCGTCGTCGTCTTCATCGCCTTCTTCGTACAACACTGCGGTTCTTGCATGGGCGTATTCCTCCAGGAACGTGTCAATCAACTCCTGCCTGGTGAGGTCATCGCAGATTGCAATGACTCCACCCCTCGTCGTCTCCGACCACTTCCAGTAACCGTGGCACTGCTCCATCAGGCGGCGTGGCCGCAGGTAGACCCGCACAGGAAACGGCACGGGAAACGTGTTAGTCGCCCAGCGTTTCAGGGAGCGAATCAGTGGCCGCTGCCAGGATTTGTGCGAGCCTTGGGGCATCGATGAGCCTCAGTGTCAGGAGCCATTCGGTCCCGTTCTTTCGGTGAAGCACTGTTGGCACTGACCCGCCGGCATCCCTGACCGACTGCTCCATCCACTGATGGATCTGAACACGCTCGCAACGCTTCACCTCTATGTGCATGTCCGGGATCGTATGGACTACGTCCGGTGAATCGGTCCCACCCTGGTACTGAACGCCGCGCTTGGCCTGGCAGCCCAGCACATCAGCCAGCACCTTGGCTGCCTCCCTCTCACCGCGCTTCCCCTTGTCTCGGCTATTCATCAATCAATGCCGTCAGAAGGATGAAGGCAACCAGCGCCCAGTAGCACCAAACGATCATCGCAGTACCTTTGTCGTTAGCGTGCCGGCCCGCACCTCCACTGCCTGAGCGGACGGGAACTGCTCCAGCAACAGCTTGGCCGCCACCTCTGCGCTCTTCTTCGACAGCCCATCGCCGGCCTTGGCGACGTGCGCCGCCATCTTGCCGACCTGGCGGTGGTCGATCTCCATGCAGAGGAAGGTGTACGTCCTCCCCCCGGCCTTCTGGCTGAATCCCGTGAGCACTCTCATGGCGTGCGGTCCTCGTAGTGCAGGACGTTCCTCTCCCGCTCTCTCAGGTAGAACTCTGGTATCGGCTCAGGATCCTTCGGCAACGCCAGCCTGTTCTTCAGGGCTGCGAGCTTGTCGGGGAAGTAGTTCTCCGAATCGGACTCCATCTTGGCGTTCAGCATGTGACCGAGATGTAGGTCGGGCACGTTGGCCGCCACCTTACCAGAGTGATACACCATGTGGCAGCGGTCGCAGAGCTTTAAGTAATTCCAGACCTCATGGGACTTCGACCGGACATTCCCTCCGACGATGTGATGCACCTCCATGTTTCGCCGGTAGTCCGTACTGGGCCACCAGCAGATGGCGCAGGATCGGTGCTCCTCCGACCAGGCCAGCAGCTGCGTAATCTGTTTACTGTTCAACGTAGCAGTACTCGTCTGATTCGCTGACATCGAACAGGCAATCTTCCGCCTGGTACACGTCCTGCTGGACGGTGTACCTCTGAGTTCCTGGAGACGGCTTGGATCCGATAAAGAAGCCATCCATCCATGCGATGCGATTAGTTGGAAGAGCCACCAGATTCCCGGAGTCAAGCTCCAGGACATGGGCACATTTGTTCTGCTCTGGTATCTGAGTGAACCCTGTGTGGACCCCGTCGTCCGGAAGCCAGTCCACAGTGAAGCGGTAGGTGCCACGCTCCGTGGATCCGCGCATGTGGCAGATAGCCTGGTGATCCTTCAGGTAGTCGAAGACGTAGACTAGGGGTCGGTTGGAAAAACAATCCCACAGCTGACACTGCTGCAGTGGCCTTCCCGCTGCGCCAGCCTCTGTCGTCAGGGCGTGGATGGGGATGTTCCGATAGTGGGCGCCGCTTTTCAGCATGCAGTGAAAACCAAGGGCGCGTCCCTTCACGGACTGGATGCCAAATGCGTATGCCTCTTCGTATCCCACCCTGTCCGAGATGAACGGCAGGCGGACGAAGACCTTCATCGTTGGGATGTCAGCGTTCACCACTCCCCCTTGTGAAACTGTCCGCCGTGATATCGGATGTCCTGGGACTCACGCGGCGATCCGCCGTAGCCACCGTTATTGGAAGTGCCGCTGCACGCCTGGCAGTAGATGGGCTCACCTTCGTACTCCTCACGCAACAGCTTCATCGTTGCATTGATCTTGCACCCGCAATCTCTGCACCAGATCAGATACATCCCGTTCGGCTGCCGTCGTCTTCTCGCCAGCGCATTGAGCGCCTCGTCTTTTTCCGCATCCCGGGATTCGCCAGTAGCCGCTTCCATCTTCCCGTATCTCCAGCATGGCCCGCAGTGATTCCACTAGCTGCCGCAGTGACTTCACCTCTTCCCGCAGCTCTTGCAGTTCACTCTTCACCCCACACCTCCACCAGCCGTGCCCTTAGGCGGGCGTTTTCTGCGGTCAGTTCTTCGATCTGCTTCAGCAGGATCGCAACGATCTCCGGAAGCTCCGGCGGTACGAAAGGCGTCGCTTCCTCCATCAACAAGATCCAGTACATCTAGGTGCATGATGAGTTCCCGCAGCTCCTGCGCTGGACGTAAGTCCTCCTTCGGACATTCCAACATCAGCACCTTGGTGCCACGGGTTGTGTCGGTGTGATACCTGGCCAGCCAAGCGTCGGTCTTGTCGGTAGCCGCAACCCAGACCCAATGGCCAGTAGCCTGACTCTTCAGCACGTAGATCAGGGGAGGGGTGATGTCTTTGGCGACGATGCTCAGGTTGCATAAAAATGCGGTGGGGTAGGGGTAATCTTCGGGGCAGGTGAACGTCAGGTTTCGTTCTTTGATTTCGATCCGGAACACCGCGGCTGCGTCTGGATGCTGCATGTGCTCCCGGTTAGGGTTGAACTTGTCGGCAACAACTCGTATTCCGTGAGCCACGGCCAGGCCATGTGACCGCTGCTCGTCAACCCACGCACGCTCGGCCTCATGGCCGCGTGTCAGTGCTTCCGAAAACTGTCGCAACACGCCACCTCTTTACGACCTCGGTCAGGCTGAGAATCCTCCGTTGAGGATCATCACTCAGGTAGACCGCGCAAGCCCGTTTGATCTCGTCGGGTCCAGGATCGTTGGGGTAAATCCCGACGCACCTGTTCTCTTCCTCTGGACGTGCCCTCCACAGCCTGCGGAGTTCATCCGCCTCATCGCAAGCGCGTTGGCACCAGGCCACGGATTCTCCGAACCACCTGGCAACGTCACGGTGCTCCACCACCGGGTCCGCGTAACACACTATTGCCAGCCTTTCCCTAGGACATTCGCCGCGCCATCGACGCATCAGCAGACCGATCCCCTGGGCGTTGTAACGGGCGATGTGCAGCTCCCTGCCTGCATCAGACGCGCTCATTCCGCTTTGCATCAGATCCCACAGCTGGTGCCCGAAAACCAAACAGGCGGCAGAGGAAATTTCGTAGGCGTCGAAATAATCCCGGCGGAGATGGCGGTCGCTCATCGGCAATCCATTGCTGATTGGTGGGAAAGCAGTGGTCAGTTCCAAACACCTCCCGCAGGGCGGCCAGGGTGTCATCCGTCAGGAGATCGGACCTCTCCTCCTGCGGCGGGGTTTCTGTGTCCATACGCTCAGGGCTCCAAATTTGCGTTCTAACGGGCGTTTGTAATTCGGTGACTCCAGAGCCACCTGCCGGCCAGAAAGGCCGGGAGGGGGCAAGCTAGGGGCCTTAACTGACGCCGGCCTCTCTTTGCCTGGCCGCGGCCTTGGGGGTGCGGTACTCGGCCACCTGATAGTCAGATAGCCAACTCTTCGGAGGGGGCTTCCTCTCCTCCGGCTTGCGGTGGGGGTGCTCATGGATGAGCCAGTAGGTCAGCCAAGAGAGCAGCTCACCGGACTCCTCCAGCTCCTGCACCCTTTCCGGGTGGGCCAGGAGGAACATGCGGGCCTTGCCCAGGGCGTGGTCAAGGTCGATCAGCGGAAGAGATTCCCGCCACTGCGCGCGCAGGGTATCTGTGATCCCTACGAAGCCTGTCTTAGAAGAAAAAGAAATTGAAGAAGAAGTAGAAGTAGAAGGCGCCTTCCCCTTAATACTAGAGTTGATTTCAACGTTAGTATTAGAGTTGATTTCAACGTTAGTACTAGAACTTGGTGCCCCCCTCTTCCCCCTAGCTTGCCTAGCCTTCGCAGCTGCCTGGCACCGTTTGTCGTAGGTGGTGCGGACGGCAGATCGAACCTCCTCCAGCCGGCGGTGGCTCAGGCGCTCCTCGGAGGTGTCCGAATCCAGGACGATCAGACGCTTGCGAATGACCCTCCAGTTCTCTGCCGACATGCCACCGCAGATCCGGCCGCAGGCGTCCATGTCATTCGGCAGCCCGCCGTGCTGCCAGGCGTAGCAGAGCAACCTGACATAAGCACCAAACTGGTCCTGGGTCATCTCGGCGGTGGAGAGAGTCAGGTCAGCCACAAAAAGCGGCATGTAATCCAGGTTCATGCAGAACTCCCCAAATGTGGGGGTGAGAGGAATCCCTTCCTCCCACCCCCGTTGGAAAATCAGAAAGGGGCCAGCGCCGCTTCGTCCTCCTCAAACGCGGGTTTCTTCTCGCCACCAGGAAGGAGGGTCAGCTGTCGCACGGACAGTTCGATGGACGACTTCGTTTCCCCGTCCTTTTCCCAGGTGGTCATCCGGATCGGGCCGGCGACGATGACAGGCTTCCCCTTGGTGAGGAACTTCACCACGCCACCGGGCGACCAGTGAGAGCACCGCACGTAGGTGACATCACCGTCCGCGCGGCCGTTAACGGCCACGGTGTAGTTAGCCACCTCTTTGCCCTTCGCATCCCGCACCTTGGCGTCAGCGGTGACATTCCCGCTGAACACGCACATGTTCATACCTTCAGCCATGAACGGCCTCCGTAGTAAAAGCCTCGTCGAACACACCCTGCAGCCGTGCGGCAGTCCCGCGCGGCAATGCCTTTTCACTCTCCCGCAGCTTGGCCTTCGCCAGCACCTTGCGTGCCTCCGTCTCGTCCCCCTTGTCGATGGCGGCCTGCAACGCCTGCATCGCCACATCAGGGGTGGCCCTTGCCGGGGCCGCGGGCTTCGCTGCGACAGCGTCGTTGCCGTCGTCGTCTTCGCCGCTGACGCCGCCTGTTAACAGGAGAGTCAGCGTCCGCTGGGCATAGGTGCATGCGCTCTTCAACGCCTGCATGTCTTTCTTGCCCATCATCAGTGGGAGATAGCCAGCGATCCACTGACCGGACTTGTGCCTCAGGACACCGTAGGCGATCCACTCTCCACCCATGGGCAGTGGCTGGACCGTGACGGGCGCCAGGTCATTGTCGGAGAGCGCCTTCGACACAGCCTCGTCCACATCCTGCATGGTGGAGTAGTGGCTGCCATCACGCTTCTCGGCGCTCTTAAAGAAAGGGTTCCGCCCCGACTGCTTGGCAACCCGCATGGAGAGCTTCGCTTTAGCCAACGCCAAAGCCAATTGGTCCACAGCTTCACTCTGTAATTGAATCGCATCACTCATCTCCGTACACCTCCTGCTTCCACATCCACCCTGGGCACTCCAGTTCACACACCTCCCCGTACCCCTCAGGCAGGTACTCACCCGTCTCACGCCGGAGGGCAATAGCATCCAGCGTTCGGTCGATCTGGTCACGCGCCTCATCGACCATCTGGTCGGGGCACAAAACGACCTTGCAGTGGTACGGAGGAACGGTCTGGACGCAGATGAACGGCATCCGGAACGGCAGGTAACCTGTCGCGTACGCGCTGTCGCTGTACCAACCGGCTTGCCAGAAGTACCCGAACGACAGGAAGCTCTTCGCCAGCTCACCGATGGGCGACGAGGTCGTCTTCACGTCGTAGACAAGTTTCCGGGTGGCACCGTCCCATAAAGCCTTCCGCTTGTGGCCCCTGCGGTCGGTCCAGAACACCGACCGCTGGCAGTCGGTGGTTTCATCCAGGAGATCCATCGCCGCCTGGTTCAGCTCGCAGGCACGCCACATGAGGTGCATACGCGAGATGTCTTCGGCCGACGCCTCCTGCTGGCCGCTGGCCGTCACCTCAGCCTTCCACTCCTCATAGGCTTTGCCACGCCGCTGACCGTTGCTGGTCAGGACGCTGGCTGGCGGCATCACAAACAGCTGGTCGATCCGGCAGTTGCGGGTAGCGCGCTGCTCCCACAGGTAGTCGAACTGCGAGCC
>CAYYPL010000012.1:1482-3461 GCA_964473555.1 uncultured Chitinophagales bacterium | reverse complement strand
TTTGGGGATTGCTGCCATGCTGCTGAAAGACTACGCTGAGATCTACTGCACCCGTGTTGGAGGAAGCCCCGGCTACCGGGAGCAGCTCGTCACGCTGACCAAGAGGCTGCCGTGGCACGTCCATGAGTTGACCCCGTCCCTGATCTCAGGCTACTTGACGCAAGCCTTGCGTCAGCTAGCACCGTCCACCGTCGCCAACCATCGCCGCATGCTGCTGACGCTCTATCGGTCAGCTGTAGCGGAGAAGTTGGTGGGCGATTCTACTGAGCAAGTGAGAAGGGTCAAGCATTTTTTTCCGCCGGTCCGCGCATGGACCCTGGAAGAGCTAGCCCGCCTTGTGCATGCTGCCAAGTCGATGCCGGGCGGCACAGTGAAGTACCCGTGCCAGTACTCAACGCTGATGCCAGCATGGGTGCTGGTCGGCTACTCCTCTGGGTTGCGGCGCGGTGACCTCCTACGGATCCGTTGGGACGAGCTGCGAGGCAACAGGCTCACGGTGCTGATGAGCAAGACCGGCGCTGTCCAGGTGTGCGTCCTAGATGAGGCCGCACTGGAGTCTTTAGAGAAGATCCCGCGGTACGACCGCGTGATCTTTGGGACGATCATCAGCAGGGATCAGGTGAAAAAGGTGATGAAGCGGCTGATCGAACGTGCCGGGCTGGAGGGGTCTGGCAAGTTCTTGCGGCGTAGTTCTGCCACGTTCGCCGAGCTAAGTGGTATATCGGCCAGCTTTCACTTGGGTCACAAAACGCCCGGCCTGGCGTGGAAGCACTACGTGGATCCCGTGATCCTCAGTGAAGGCCGCAAGCCGGTGCCGTCGATCCCTATGGCAGCGGTTGGTTAAGAACGCCGAGCAGCTGAAGTGGATCCATTGCGGCCTGCTGCTTCTTGCGGTCCCGTGCCCGCTTGGCCGCTTCCGACTGGATGATCTTGTACAGCAAGTACATGTCCTGCTGTTCCTTCGGCATGGCCCGCAGCACGTCTTCCGGCACGGTGATGTTTTCGTACGTGCGAACGCCAGGCGTCGTCTCCAGAAGTTCGTTGAGCATGTTGCGGGCCGCCAGGCGGCGGGTCCGCTCCATGTCAACATCCTGGAACTTCAGTCCCGTCAGCGCGTTGAAGGCAAACTTTGAGTAGCGATCCGCGGGATCCAGCCGCTGGTCGGTGAGCTGCCGATAGGCGCCGATCGCCCGTGAGCCACCCGGCAGGTTGTAAGCGACCTGTTCAATCAGGCGCCCCGGCTCACCGAAGGACTGCTCTAGCGTAGAGTACAGGTCCGAAAGCTCACGCCCGCTATAGAACTGGCGGTTCGTCAGCATCTCCAGCGGACCCTTGATCAGAGGGTTCATCTGGCCGGCAAAGTTCAGTGCCGTCTTGCGAACAGTGTCGGTGGCCTGGTCGTACAGAGTGTTGCCTGTGCCAGCCGTGAAGAGATTGACGGTGGACTCAAACGGCAAGTCGATGTTGGTCAGGAAGCGGCGGAGATCTCCTTCGCCTGGCAGTGGGATCGCAGCTGACTGTCGCAGGTAGTCAGGGATGAACGTATCCTCAGACGGCTGCCCAGCCCGATTGATGACGCGGGTGGCCTGCCCGACCAAGCCGGAAGGCTTGTTGACAACCTGATCGTAGATGTACGGGGTTATGCCGCGGGTGTAGCTATAGAACGGGATTAACCGCTTCAGGTATCTGTTCTCAAAGTCAGTCGCCCGTCCATAGTCAACCTGGGTTAGATCGACCAGACGCTTTGCCTCGCGCGGCGAGTGGCCCTGCCGGATGAGCGTGAGGTATGAACCGTAGCGGTTCATGGCGTCTGTGCTTTCCGCAGCCCTGTCTCCCAGCTCCAGGATGGGGTTGCGATTGCCGCTGGCGGTACGCACGGCAAACGGATTGAAGTCCCGCGCCGCCTGCAGCCAGCCGCGGTTCGGGTTATAGATCCGGCGGGCGATGTCTCTCCACTGCGGGCGGGCCTGCCCCGGGAA
>CAYYPL010000012.1:0-1382 GCA_964473555.1 uncultured Chitinophagales bacterium | reverse complement strand
CCCTTGTCAACGACCCGCGCCCAGTCATCAATAAACGATTTGTTGAAGGAGACGTTTCGCAGGTTGCGGGCACGCAATGCACGCCGCAATGCCCGTGCCCCGGTGCGTGAATCGAAGCCCAGGAGTTTGAGCGCCTCGTCCGCTGAGTAGTTTACGTTGCCGCCGACATCAGCGGCGGACTGCCGCACTGCATTCCCCCGGAGGAGATCCAGCATCTCCCTAGCGTTGGATTCGACCTGTCCTCTCCCTAGGACGTACCGACCCATTTCGTTCATGGCGTTCTGGCTAAAGAACCCCTGACCGCGTTCCGCATACTGGGGGTCTAGGCCACGCAGGAAGTCTCCTAGATCGCTATACAGCGACAGGCGGTGTAGCCGGCGGGCTTCATTGGAAATTTGTGGCGCCAGCGAAGCAAGCGACTGTTCGGCTTGTTGCTGGGCTTGCTGATTGCCGGCTGCAGCCGCTCGGTCGCGGGCGCGCTCTAGTCGGCGCTGCGCCATGCTCATCGGATGGTCGCGAGGTAGGTCGGGCACTTGGTAAACGAATGCGCCCGTCTGCGGGTCAACCTCTTCGACCCATTCGTACAGCCTGTTTGGCGTGCCGAATCGCTGCGTTTCCCAATCTTGCAGGATCTGCATCGTCTGGTCGCGGTCGGCGGCCCGGAGCGATGCCTGCAGGTTGGCGTCCGTGGATAACTGGTTCAGGGTGCGGCTGCCTTCCAGGACATCCGTGTACTGTCGCCTGCCGCGGTTGAAGTTGTCTGAGAGATTGACGGGCCGATTGCCGCGGGAGTAGGGCCTGCTGACACGCTCTGGAGGCTGCACGCCGGCAGGCCAATCCGGCTGCCGAGGTGTGTCGAACTCCATTTGCTGACGCGGGAAGAATTCAACGCCGGCCCGGGATTCAAACTCCCGCAACGGAAGCCCAAGGGAAGCTGCGTTGGTTCTCGCAGCCCTGCGGTATTGCTGCCAGTAGTCAACGATCGCCCTCACCTGAGGCAGCTGGAAGTACTGCTGGTACTCGGGGCGTATTGCGCTGTCCCCTAGTTCGGCCACCTCTCGGATCTGGGCAGAAAGCCCCTGGTCGGCAAGTGATAGGCCGTTCTGCCGCAAAGCAAGATCGGCATCGAAGTTCAAGGCCGCCAGTGCTTGGCGGTCGGCAGCAGCACGCTGGCGGCCCGCAGCGCTAATTCGCCTGGCGTCCCACTGCCGTTCGTAGTCCGTCATGCCAAGGACGTTTGGATCGAACGCCGCCTGGAGTCCACGCACGGCCGGGCCAGTGATGGCGCTGGTCTTCAGTCCTTCGCCAAAGCGGTCGGCTGTCCTAGCAATGAAGTCACCGGCATTGCGGCCGAAGAGATCGAAGGCGCCCTCCTCCATGAA
>CAYYPL010000011.1:15386-61443 GCA_964473555.1 uncultured Chitinophagales bacterium | reverse complement strand
AATCGTGCCTATGTTTACGTGCGGCTTAGTGCGTTGAAATTGTTCTTTTGCCATGATGATTTACTTGATTTAAACGTTTAAACTTATTTTTCTTCAATAATGGTCTTCGCAATGGAATCAGGGACCGGAGCAAACTTGGCGAACTCCATCGAGTACACTGCACGTCCCTGAGACAAGGACCGCAGGTTTGTTGAGTATCCAAACATTTCTGCGAGCGGTACTTCAGCACTGATTACTGACCCATCTATCTGATTATCCATTCCGAGGATCATTCCACGGCGGCTGTTCAGATCACCAATGATGTCACCCATGTAGTCTTCGGGTGTGATCACTTCAACTTTCATGATAGGCTCGAGCATGATTGGTCCGGCACGCTTGGCTGCTTCTCGCAGGCCTGCACGAGCACACAATTCAAAACTGAGAGCATCAGAGTCAACGTCGTGGTAAGAACCATCGAAAAGACGAACTTTGAGTCCTTCAATCGGGTATCCAGCCTGGATTCCGGAAGAAAGTCCTGATTTGAAACCTTTTTCAACCGGGCTGATGAATTCTTTAGGAATGTTACCACCAGTTACTTCATTAACGAACAAGAATCCAGTGTTGCCTTCCATCGGCATGATTTCGAATTGGATGTCAGCGAACTTACCGCGACCACCAGTCTGCTTCTTGTAAACTTCACGGTGTGTGAATGACTTGGTGATGGTCTCACGGTAGGAAACCTGAGGCTTACCTACGTTCGCTTCAACTTTAAATTCACGCTTCAGACGGTCAACGATAATCTCGAGGTGAAGCTCACCCATACCAGCGATTGTAGTCTGACCGGTTTCATCGTCAACAGATACTTTGAATGTAGGATCTTCTTCAGCCAGTTTTGCAAGACCGGTTGTAAGCTTGTCGTTGTCAGCCTTGGTTTTAGGCTCAACTGCAAGTTTGATTACCGGCTCAGGGAATACCATTTGCTCAAGCAGAATTTGATTATTCTCAGATGATAAAGTGTCACCCGTACGCACTTCTTTAATTCCTACCGCAGCGGCAATATCACCGGCACGTACGATTTTGATATCTTCTTTGGAGTTAGCGTGCATCTGAAGCAGACGTCCAATACGCTCTTTCTTACCGGTAGAGGTATTAACAACATAAGATCCTGCTTCGAGTTCACCTGAGTACACACGGATGAAAGTCAATTTACCCACGTAAGGGTCAGACATGATTTTGAACGCAAGTGCGGCGAACGGCTCAGTACTACTTGGCTTACGATACAGCGTAACCTCTGGATTACCAGGTTCTGTTCCTGTAACTGCCTCGATATCCAAAGGTGATGGCATGTAAGCGACAACAGAATCTAAAAGTGATTGAACACCTTTGTTTTTGAATGCAGAACCGCAAACTACCGGATTGATAGTCAGGTTTAACGTTGCTTTGCGAATACCGGCTACGATCTCATCTGAAGTAATTTCTTCTTCCATGAGGTATTTCTCCATCAAGGTCTCGTCAGTATCAGCAATCGCCTCGATGAGGTTACGTCGGTATTCTTCTGCTTTTTCTCTCAAGTCAGCTGGAATTTCGATTTCAGTGATGCCCTTACCTTGGGTTTCATCGTCCCAGATCTGACCTTTCATTGCAATCAGGTCTACCACGCCTTTGAAGTTCTCTTCTGCACCAATAGGAATTTGAAGTGGAACCGCGTTTGAATTCAGACGGGTCCTCATTTTGTCGATTACATTGTAAAAATCGGCACCGGTACGGTCCATTTTGTTTACAAACGCAATGCGAGGAACTCTATACTTGTTAGCCTGGCGCCACACGGTCTCAGACTGTGGTTGAACAGCACCAACTGCACAAAATACAGCAACAGCGCCATCAAGTACACGGAGTGAACGCTCTACCTCAACGGTAAAATCCACGTGACCAGGGGTATCAATGATGTTAATACGGGTATCTTTCCAGGAACAGGTGGTAGCTGCAGAAGTAATGGTAATACCGCGCTCACGCTCTTGCTCCATCCAGTCCATGGTAGCTGCACCATCATGTACTTCACCCAGTCGGTGAGAGATACCGGTGTAGAACAGGATACGCTCGGTGGTAGTCGTCTTACCGGCATCGATGTGAGCCATGATACCGATGTTACGCGTATTCCTGAGTTGCTCTTTGATTTGGGCTTCTGTCATTACTAGATACTATCGTTTAGTTAAAATCTGAAGTGTGCGAAAGCCTTGTTGGCTTCGGCCATACGGTGGGTTTCATCTTTTTTACGAACAGCTCCACCTTCGTTATTTGCCGCGTCGGTAAGCTCACGAGCAAGTCGGCTTGACATGGATTTATCGTTTCTGCTTTTGGCTGAGTTAATCAACCATCGCATACCAAGAGCAGTGCTTCTTTCAGAGCGGACTTCAACCGGAACCTGGTAGGTAGATCCACCAACACGACGGCTTTTCACTTCCAGTACTGGAGCTGTGTTGCCTAATGCTGCACGGAAAACTTCGATACCTGGTTTACCTGTTTTCTCTTCGATGATTTCGAAAGCCTGATAAAGGATTTTACGGGCGGTGTTCTTTTTACCGTCTTTCATGAGGCAATTCACAAAACGGGTGACCAACTTGTCCTGAAACTGGGCATCTGGTCTGATGTATCGTACTTCTGCTTTTCTTCTTCTCATTTTCTTATAGAATGAAATTCAGGTTAAAACCTATTTTTTCTTGACTGGGCCTTTACCTTTGCCGGCTGCAGCTGCTGCCTGACCTGGCTTAGGACGCTTGGTTCCGTACAAGCTGCGTCCCTGACGGCGATCGTTCACACCGGCAGTGTCAAGAGCGCCACGAATAATGTGGTAACGAACTCCCGGAAGGTCTTTTACACGACCACCACGGATCAACACAATACTGTGTTCCTGCAAGTTGTGGCCTTCGCCTGGGATGTATGCGGTTACTTCAATACCATTTGTTAGACGAACACGAGCTACTTTACGAAGTGCAGAGTTCGGTTTCTTAGGAGTAGTAGTGTACACACGTGTGCAAACACCACGTCGCTGTGGGCAACTTTGAAGTGCAGGCGCAGTTGTTTTACTAACTTTGCTTTGCCTACCTTTTCTAATTAACTGCTGAATCGTTGGCACGGTATTATTATCTGATTTGGTTGATTTTTTACAGAGCTTGCAAATATAAGGTATTTATGCATATTTATCCAAATACAACCATTGAAAAACATTACATTCAGTGCTGTGAAACCATCGATTTCTCAGCGGATTCGGTTTTTTCGCTGTTTTGAGACATAAAAATAGTTATAACGCTATATATCTGTATATCAGTTGGAGCTTAAAGATCTACATAGAATGTCGCAGGTTCGCCTCGAAGCCCTGGCTTCCTCAGGCATTAGAACAGTGTCGGACTTACTGTATCTGTTCCCGCGGCGGTATATCGACCGATCCAAGATTTTGGCTATTTCGCAGCTCAATGAGGCCATGGGATCGATTACTGTGATAGGCAAGGTAGTTCGGATAGAAGAGGTCGGATTCGCGCGCAAAAAACGGCTCCAGGTGACGATCCATGACGGATCCGGATCACTGACGGGCGTTTGGTTCAAGGGTCTGGCTTATTTCAAGAAGCGTTTCAAAGACGGACAAGTGGTCTCTTTCTATGGTAGTATGAAGCAGTTTGGGCGAAGTTTGTCGATGTCGCATCCCGATGTGGAGGATATCGAAGACTCTGACACGATGTCGCGGGGAATCATTCCGGTGTATCCATCGACCCAGTTCCTGAAGAATACCTATATCACGAGTCTGGTGCTGCGGAACTGGGTCACCCAGCTGATGAATCAGCGGGCTTTGGAGGAGTATCTGCCCGACTATTTGCTTCGGGAGCATCGTTTGGTGTCACGATCGGAGGCGTTACGCATGATTCATCATCCCAAGTCGCTCGAAGAGCCGGCCGCGGGAATCCGTCGGTTCAAGTTCGAGGAACTGCTTTTGTTCCAGTTGAGCATGATCCGGCTGCGCAAGGACTCGATCGAGAAGCATGCGGGTCCTGCCTTGCGCTCGGGCGAGCTGACACGGCGCTTCATCAAAGAGTCGCTACCGTTTGAGCTGACTGACGGACAGCTGGCCTCGTTGGTCGATATCCAGCACGACTTCACTTCCGGGCGACAGATGAACCGGTTGATTCAGGGCGATGTCGGTTCGGGCAAGACCGTGGTCGCGGCGGCGGCCATGCTCATGGCTGTGGACTCAGGATATCAGGCAGCGATGATGGCTCCGACCGAAATCCTGGCCGAGCAGCATTATCAGACGTTAAGCGAGTATTTGGGTCCACTCGGGATTACGGTGCGACTCCTCACCGGGAACCAGTCCACTGCATTACGCCGTGACATTCTTACGGACGTAGAGGGTGGACGCGCAGGGGTTTCGGTGGGAACGCATGCGCTCATTCAGGATCAGGTGCGGTTTTTCAAGCTGGGTCTGGCGGTGATCGACGAGCAGCATCGGTTTGGGGTCATGCAACGAAGCAGTCTCATGAACAAGGGACATCATCCGCATGTTTTGGTGATGTCAGCCACACCGATTCCCCGTTCCCTGGCCATGACCTTGTACAGCGACATGGACATCTCCCTAATCAAGGGACTACCCGCCGGCAGGCAACCCATCTCCACGGCCGTGCGCTATGATCGCAATCGGGACGACCTGTACTCCTTTTTGCGCAGCGAAATCGAGAAAGGCGGACAGGTTTACGTGGTGTATCCGCTGGTGGAAGAGTCCGAGGCGGTAGATCTGAAAGACGCAACGGTAGGATTTGAGCAGTTATCCCAGATTTTCCCGGAGTATCGGTTGGGGTTGGTCCATGGCAGGATGAAAGCCGAAGAGAAAGACGCGGTCATGAAGCGGTTTTCGTCGGGTGAGCTGCAGATCCTGGTGTCGACAACGGTTATTGAAGTCGGCGTGAACGTGCCCAACGCGTCGGTAATGGTCATCGAGCATGCCGAACGCTTTGGACTCTCGCAGTTGCACCAGTTGCGTGGTCGCATCGGACGAGGATCCAGGAAAAGCTACTGTATACTCATGACGGATGTCAAACGCAGTAAAGACGCCAAAGTACGCCTCGAAACCATGGCCAGAACGACCGACGGATTCGAAATAGCCGAAGTCGACCTCAAGTTACGTGGCCCTGGGGACTTTCTGGGCACCAAACAAAGTGGACTACCCGAATTCCGGTTCGCAGACATCGTCGAAGACCAGGGACACGTTCACGAAGCCCGCGAATGGGCCATCCGCATCCTGAACGAAGATCCGGGACTCAAGCGTCCCGACAACGCCGGCCTCCGCATGCTATTCGAGCGCTACTTCCACTCCAAAGCCAAGTATTTTACGATGGGTTGAGGCCTTGTTACTCAGATTTGACTTGATCAATCAACTCAAGAACTGCGTGTTTAAGCGTTTTTAGATCATCTGTGGCAACAAGCCATATCATACCCAGAGTAACCCCGAAATACTCGTGAATGATGACATTCCTCATCCCAGAAATTTGGCGCCAAGGAATTTCAGGTTTCGAATCCTTGATTGAATCTGGGAGATGACGAACTGCTTCGCCAATTATTTCTAGCCTTCTTAAAACAGCGTCTTGCTTTTCAACATTACTGTAAAACTGATCTTCCGAAACGTTGTCTAAAAAAGTCTCTATGTACTCGATACTTTGGAGAATATCAGAAAGATATAACAAGGGATTCCGTTTGCTCACAATACAGGAACCTCTTCTTTGATTATATCGTCTTTGATAACAGGGTGAAGGGCATCATACTCAACTAAATCCACTTTAATTCCCAATGCATCTTCCAACTCTTGTTGAATAGAAATGAATTTCAGTAAACTGATACGGTTTTCAATCTTTACAACTAAATCAATATCATTTACTACAGCTTCATTTCGGGCAAGTGAACCAAAAATCCCCGCTTTCTTGATTCCATGTTTACCAAGAATTGGTTTTAACTGCTCGATGATATGGTTGATGTTGTAATTCAATGTTGTTATCGTTTTAACACAATATAGTGAAACGGTTCAAATTCACCTTTAGTTTAACTTGGTTATAATTGTCCTAGATTTGTGGCATACACTTGGATTTTAGATTCAAATCTAACCACTTTATCCTGTAATCGATCAACTGCCGTAACCCGATCCAGGGCATCGATAGAAATAGAAGTCAGATCCATAAACTCTCCGGGTCCACGTCCTTTGCCGCCCATTTTTCTCAAAAACTCCCCATCCTTATTGAAAACCCGAATGGTGTGGTCGCACGTATTGGTATTGAACACATCGCCACTGGAATTAACCGCAACCGCTCGGACATTACTAAAAAGATAATTGAGGTCATCAGAATCCTCCAATCCGTAGTGTTGGATTGGATTCAGAACAAGCGGTTTGGGTTGTGAACACGTAGTCATTGTTCCACAAAACATCAACAGAATCACCCAAATTAAATATGTACTCATAAATCGACCTCCTGATAAACCAACCACCAACCATTAGACTTAATAATTATTGAGTATACATAAAACTTTGCTTCTTTGGAATGAATACAAGAATCATTTACTGGAACATAGGCAACTAAGATCAATTCATACAAAATTATTACTTCTTCTCCATGCGTTTGCGCTCGTTTGGATCGAGGTATTTCTTGCGGATGCGCAGGCTTTTTGGAGTGACTTCGAGCAGCTCATCGTCATCGATGAATTCGATGCATTGCTCAAGGCTCATTTTGCGCGCAACCCCGATTTTTACCGAGTCACTGGTCTGTGAGGCACGATGGTTGGTCAGGTTTTTCTTCTTGACCACGTTCAGAATCATGTCGTCGTTTCGGTTGTTGAGTCCGACTACTTGTCCCATATACACCGGATCACCTGGCTCACTGAAGAAAATACCGCGATCTTGAACACCTTCAAGAGCATAAGAAGTCACGTTACCGTTTTCCATGGCAATCAGGGCACCGTTTGTACGACCCGGAATGTCGCCTTTGTATGGCTCATACGCATCGAACTGCTGGTGAATCATGGCGGTTCCGCGTGTTTCGGTCAACACGTCGTTACGAAATCCAATGAGTCCGCGGGACGGCACTTTGAACGCAACACGGGTGTTGTCGCCTTCCTGGTTCATGGAGGTCATGATTCCACGACGGTTGAGCAGGATATCGACTACTTTGTTGCTGTATTCTGTGGCAACATCCACCACAACTTCTTCAACCGGCTCAGATAATATACCGTCGATTTCGCGCAGTACTACTTCCGGACGAGAAACTGAGAATTCATACCCTTCACGGCGCATGGTTTCGATCAGGATGGCCAACTGAAGCTCACCGCGACCTGATACCTTGTACACATCAGGGCTGTCTGTCTGCTCCACACGTAGGGACACGTTGGTACGGATTTCTTTGTACAGACGGTCTTTCATCTGGTTTGAAGTCACAAACTTGCCTTCGAGTCCGGCAAACGGTGAATCGTTGACACGGAAGTACATGGCGATGGTCGGCATGTCGATGTCGAAATACTTCAACGGAGTCATGTCGGAAATGTCGGTAAGTGTGTCGCCGATGTTGGTTTCTTCGTAACCAGCCAGGGCAATGATATCGCCGGCTTCAGCCTTCTCGACCGGAGTACGCTCGAGTCCGGAGAAGGTGAACAGCTTGGTAGCGCGACCTTTTTGCTTGGTTTTGCCATCCTGATCAAGCAGAACGACATCCTGATTTTTGATAACAGTCCCTTGCTCTACGCGTCCAACGGCGATACGTCCGAGGTAGTCATTCCATTCGACGTTACTCACCAGCATTTTGAACGGAGCCTCGGTGTTGCGGTCTGGCCCCGGAACGTGGTTCACGATGAGTTCGAACATGGCTGAAAGATCGGTGTCCTCGTCGGACAGATGGCGCTTGGCAATACCCTGGACTCCAATTGCATACAGAACCGGGAAGTCGAGCTGCTCGTCGGATGCTTCGAGACCCACGAACAGGTCGAAGATTTCGTTCAGAACCGCATCCGGACGGGCATCGTGACGATCGATTTTGTTGATGACCACGATTGGACGGTATCCGAGTGCGAGCGACTTACGAAGCACGAAACGAGTCTGCGGAAGTGGACCTTCGGCCGCATCGACCAACAGGATCACTCCGTTCACCATTTTCAGGATTCGCTCGACCTCACCACCGAAATCGGCGTGACCAGGAGTATCGATAATATTGATTTTGGTATCCTTCCAGATCACCGCGGTATTTTTGGCCATGATCGTGATGCCCTTTTCGCGCTCAAGATCGTTGGAGTCCATGACCCGTTCGGCCACTTCCTGATTGACACGAAACGTGCCACTTTGTTTTAACATTTGATCGACGAGCGTTGTTTTTCCGTGGTCGACGTGAGCGATGATGGCTATATTGCGGATATTTTGCATAAAAAGTGATTGAACCGGAAGGAGTTCGGTCTCCCTGTATGGGATGTAAGTTGTTGATTACCCTTGGACCGAAAAGTTTACAGACTAGCTAAATTACGGATTTTTTTGATTTAAGAAAAGAGAGAAGTTTTAGAAGAGAGATGAGGGATGAGAGTCTAGCGGAAAAGTGCACAGAGCACAGATATAGGCGCACGAAGGTCAGAAAGTGCAGATAGTGCAGGCGAGGGATTTAGTACAGATTTCACAGAGTATAGAGTACACAGATAACAGTACACAGAATACAGTACAAAGCCAAGGCGCACGAAGGTCAGATGAGGCAGTAAGGCCAAAGAACAGATGGGCGGTTTACCGTTTACAGTTTTCTGTTTTCCGAAAACGGCTCACAGTTTATCAAAATCCCGTAATCAGTAAATCGATGCTGGCCTGGATCTCGAAAGTGTCAACGATACAAACAGTAGGTTCGACTTCTTCGCCGAGAATTGATCTGCGGATGGATGCCATCATTGGAATCTGAACGATGTGTTTTATTCCCATGATACTCACTTGTGGACAAAGCTTGGGAATCGTGGGCGGTGCTATGGGTCCGGGAGATGATACTGGAGCGACCAATACCGTCGGCAAGACCGACATGTGTTCGTGCTGAAGTTCGATCAAATATGGGAATTCATCTCGTGATGCGCTGGTATTGTGATAGACTCGGCAGGTCATCAGAACTCCCGTAGTCCGTCGCTGAACGTTCCGTTTTTCTCGACATAAGCGGAGTACGTCTCAATCGAGTCACGCACTTCATTCTGCCAGATTTCACGCTTTTTCTCCGCAACGAGACGCTCCAACAGGTTTTCAAACTGTGAGGAAAGCTGAATGTCGAGTTCTTTGGCTTCCTTCAACAGATTGGCATCCACAGTGAGATTAACCGGACGTTTTGGCGCTGATTTTATATGCGTATGATTCATGCGTATAATTTATGCGTATTTTTATTTAGTTCATAGTTTTAATTGCACAGTGCACAGTTCACAGTTTTGAAGCGCACATAGGGCAGATAGGGTAGCTTATCAAGTATAGGCGTACAAAAACGACTGCACTACTAGATCTTTCTGTCCCTTGTGCGCAGTTAAAGTCTGCTCCCTTGTGCCCTTTCTGATCTTGTTCACTCGTGCGCACGAGTTGGAAGAAAAATGCTCGGTTTTCCTAGCATTTTTCTTCCAACTCGATACGTGCATTTGGCTCGAAATTTATTTAGATTTAGTCTGCTTAATGATAAAACCATTATTCTACTCTTGTTTCTAAATGTTTTTATTGAACTTTTAATCAGTCATTAAACCAATTTGTTATGAAAAATCAGCTTTTGACTCTTCTGGCAGTAGTTGTAGTATTGTTTACTGCCTGTCAACCTGCTCCACGTGACCTGGTAATTTATTCCGGACGTAGTAAGTCGCTGGTGGATCCAGTGATCGAGAAATTCAAGGCCGAAACCGGTATCAATGTCGAAGTGAAGTACGGTGGATCAACCCAGCTTGCTGTGGCTCTGATCGAAGAGGGTGAAAGAACTCCGGCTGATCTTTTTTGGTCGCAGGATGCAGGCGCTCTTGGAGCGTTGAACAAAGCTTCCCTCCTACGAACACTTCCTGCCGAAATCACCGATCTGGTGCCCGACGCTTTCCGTAACTCAAACGGAAGTTGGGTGGCAACGACCGGACGTGCACGTGTTCTGGTCTACTCTCCTGAGCGCCTGGCTGCCGACGCAATGCCTGCTTCAGTGACCGACCTGACCAACGAAATGTATCGTAACCGCGTGGCCTGGGCTCCAACAAACGCTTCGTTTCAGTCGTTTGTGACTGCTTTGATTGTTGAAAATGGCGTGGATGCCACCCGCGAGTGGTTGATAGCTATGCGCGACAACGGAGCCGTAAATTTTGCCAATAACAACGCGATACTTCAGGGCATTGCAGCCGGAGAAGCTGATTTGGGTATTACCAATCACTATTATTTGCTTCGAACCAAGGCTGAAAATCCTGCGTTTCCAGTCGAACAGACTGTTTTTGCCTCAGGCGATCTCGGAAACATGATCAATGTTGCTGGAGTTGGTAAACTAGCTTCTTCAGACAATCCAGCTGCCGAAATGTTTATCGAGTTCCTGCTTTCTGATGAAACTCAGGTATGGTTTACCCAGAACGTGTTCGAGTATCCAGTTATCGATGTTAGCGCTGAGAATCTGGAGACCAACGCGATTCTGGAAACCGCTCCAACACTCGATTTAGAGGCACTCGACAATCTGGATCAGACCCTCGAATTACTTCGTGAAGTCGGACTGCTTTAATCTGAACCGGACTTAACCTTTTCTACCCCAAATTATGTCCGTTCGCAAGAAACGTGCACCGTTGTATTTCGTCATTCCGGCAGCTATCATCGCTGCCGGCGTGCTTTTACCCTTGGTGTATCTGGTACTCAGAGCTTCAGAGGCCGATTGGGAAACCTCCTCGGCGCTGATTTTCCGCGAACGGAATCTGATGTTGTTCTGGAACACGGTCAAACTAACGCTGGGTGTTCTGACGACGACTACGCTTATTGCAGGCCCCCTGGCCTGGCTCACGGTTCGGACCGACGCTCCGTATAAAAAATGGCTCACGCTGGTATCGGTGATGCCGCTGGCGATTCCGGGCTACATCCTGGCGTATGCGTTGCTCGGAATGGGAGGTGCAAACGGCACGTTTTACTATTGGTTCGGCTTGGAGATTCCGCGTCTGACCGGATACTGGGGATCCTTGATATCGATCAGCTTGTATACGTATCCATACATGTATCTGAACTTGCGGTCCGGACTGCTTGGTCTGGATCCTGCCGTCGAGGAAGCCGCCCGATCACTAGGTAATTCCTCCTTCAGCGTGTATTCACGTATTGTTCTACCCCAACTTCGTCCGGCATTCCTGGCTGGGTTCCTGATCATCGGACTCTACGTCCTTGGCGACTTCGGTGCAGTGTCTTTGATGCGTTTCGAGACGTTCAGTTACGCCCTTTATCTGCAGTACGCGGCATCTTACGACCGGATTTATGCCGCCTGGCTGGCACTGATGTTGCTTGGACTCACGGCCACAATTCTGGTCGTTGAGTATCGATTACTGCGTAATTTGTTGTTTCATCGGGTCGGAACCGGAACTGCCCGTAAAGTTCGGTTGACTAAGCTTGGAAAGCTGAAGTATCCTGCGTACGGCGGACTCGCACTGCTGATTATTTTCGCCATTGTGATTCCCGTTGCCACCATATTTTACTGGGGAACCCGCACCACAACTGGAATTGATTGGGGCGAACTGTTCAGCACCCTATGGATGTCGATTTCGGCGAGTGCTCCGGCTGCGGTACTGACCGCCATGATGGCTATTCCTATGGCTTACATCAGTATTCGTTTCCCGTCCCGAACCTCGCGTGGACTGGAACGCATCGCGTATTTTGGATACGCAACTCCTCCCCTCGCACTGGCGCTCGCATTTATCTTTTTCAGCCTCAATACAGTGCCTTGGTTGTATCAGACCGTGACCTTACTCGTTGTGGCGTATTCACTTCACTTCCTGGCCGAGGCCATGGGTCCGGTGCGCAGCGCTCTATATCAGGCTCCACCCCGCCTCGAGGAAGCTGCCCGTTCTCTGGGACTATCCCCGTTCAATGCCTTCATGAAATCCACGTTTCCTCTGCTTCGAAACGGAATCGTAGCCGGAGCATCACTGGTATTTTTATCGTGCATGAAGGAACTTCCCATCGCGATTTTGCTTTCTCCTATCGGATTCGAAACTCTGGCGCTGAACGTATGGAGCTACTCGAACGAGGCCATGTTCGCAAACGCGGCACCATTTGCGTTATCGATACTATTATTTTCATCAGTTTTTGTTGGTATTTTATTCAGTCGGGAATGGACTAAATCATGAGCAGTTTATTACGCGTTAACGGACTTACTAAACGATTCGAAGCGACCTCACCGGATGTGGTGTGCGACGTCGCTTTTACCGTTGAGCCCAATGAAATCTTCGCGATTTTGGGTCCAAGTGGGTGTGGAAAAACCACGACTTTGCGCATAATGGCGGGATTCGAGCAGGCGGACAAAGGTTCCGTAGAGCTTCGAAGCCGGGTCATTGAATGCCAGCACTTCCACATTGCCCCAGAAAAACGAGGAATTGGGTTCGTTTTTCAGGAATATGCCCTGTTTCCGCACCTGAATGTGGAAGAAAACGTAGGATTTGGGCTCTCAGGACTCGGTCGAAGCCAAAAACGCGAGCGTATTGATGAAATGTTGCGATTAACTGGATTGATGGACTATCGGTCGCGCAAGCCTCATGAGTTGTCTGGCGGACAACAACAGCGTGTGGCCCTGGCCCGGGCGTTGGCTCCGATGCCGGATATCATCTTTTTGGATGAACCCTTTTCGAATCTGGATGCCGTGATGCGACAGTCCACCCGGAATGAAATCCGTGCTATCCTGAAAAAAGCAGGAACGAGTGCGGTCTTGGTCACTCACGACCAGGAAGAAGCATTGTCCTTTGCCGATCGGATTGCCGTCATGAACAATGGTCGAATCGAGCAGGTGGGAACTCCCGAGGAAGTGTATTATAGTCCGCGGACCGAGTTTGTGGCGTTGTTTTTGGGTAGAACCAACGTGCTGCGTGCCAAGGCGCACGGGATGGAAGCCTTGACTGACATGGGAGAGTTGATGATCGATCGTCCGTCGAAAGGCGACATCAAATTGAGCATTCGTCCGGAGCATTTGACCTTGGAACGTGTCACCGAGAGAAACTGCAACGGACTCTGTGGCACCATTTTGGCCAAGGAATTCAAAGGTCACGACATCACGTATCGCATTCAGCTCAGAAGCGGTGAATGCCTTGTCCACACCGACAACCGCATGAGCTTCGGTGCCGGCGACCGCGTGGTAGTTAAGCCCCTTGAGCCGGCAGTGGTTTTAGAAGTTTGAGTTTTTTTCACAAACTCAAACTTCTAAAACCAGATAAGAGATAATTGAAAAAGGATAAGCGTGCTTGCAGATGCTCACGGAGAGTGTTTGCTACCGCAATCGGACATCGATTCTAAGAGAGGTTCATTTCCTCCGCTGGCCTTCTAGCCAATTGGCCTGTTCGCCTTTTCTACACAAAATCCACATAAGTTTTTGTTCCGATAGCGTTTAAATTTTATTAGATTCTACTCGAAGAGCAGTTCATTTAGCAAATATGACCAAAGCAGAACTTATATCGATAATCGATAAACTTGAGGATGAAACGTTACTGAACGTCCTCAAAGAGACTGTTATGGCTTACAAAACAGACTTTTGGGACACTTTATCTGAATCCGAGCAAAAGGAAATTGAACTCGGAATCGATCAGCTTGAAAAAGGTCAGCGAATATCTTTTGAAGAAATTGAACGCAAGACAACTACCAGACCTTGAAAGTTTTTCTATCACCAGTAGCGGCATCCAAACTTGAATCACTGTTATCATATCTTGAAGTCAAATGGTCAACGTCTGCCAAATCTGACTTCCTGTTAAAATTCAAAATATCCATAGATACGGTTAAGAGATTTCCGCGGGCACACCCTGAATCCCTCTCTCGCCCCAATCTGTATAAATGCGTTGTTACTCACCAAACATCGTTTTATTACAGAATTAAAGAAGGTGATATTGAAATCATAACCATCATCGACAATCTACAAAACCCTGATAGTGTGGAAATGTAGATTTGAAAGGACATAACTTTACAGCTATGATATGCTGAATCTAGTTTTAAGTGCTTCGTGGTAAGGTTCCGCTGGTCTATTTGCCCATTGGCCTATTTACCGCTCTCCCACTCAACCTCCCTGTTACCCAAGCCCAGTAGAAGTTGAAGCCGCCGATGCGGCCGAAGACGTCGAGGATTTCGCCACAAAGATAGAGACCGGGACGGTCTTTGACTTCCATGGTCGCGGTGTTGATGAGGTCAAGCGGAATTCCCCCTCCGGTAACTTCTGCTTTACGGTAGCCTTCGTTGCTTGACCATTTCAAAGGATAGTCAATGAGGAGATCCAGTAACGCTTTTCGTTCGGATTTGCTGCATTCGGCCAGCTTTTTGTCCGGCAAAGGATGCTCACTTGCCAAGGCTTCGGCCAGTCGATTGGGGAGATAATCTTTGATGAAATTCCTGACCGTTGACCTGGATGCATCCATTCTGGATTTCCAGACTTCGGTGGATTCTGCTGTCCAGTTGACCCGATAATCGGGCTTTGGACCCAATCCAATCAGGTATTTGGTGGCAAAATGGCTTACATCGAGTATGGCCGGACCACTAAATCCCTTATGCGTGAACAGAAATCCCTCGCGATTCGCCTGTCCCATAGGCGCTCCGGTTGTAGCATTTCGGACGGAAACCTGGACGTTCAGACTGATTCCGGCAAGATTCACTTCACCCGGATGCAATCCTGTGAGTGGAGTCAGCGCTGGATACGTTGGTTTTCCGGTTACGCCAATTGCCTCCAGAAATCGATGTCCCATTCCGTCGGTGCCGATTGTAGGGACGGAAAGTCCGCCCGTGGCAACAATGAGTTTGTCTGCCGAATAAACACCCCCGCCCTCGGCCATCACGCTCCATCCTTGCTCTGTTTCCACAATGCGGTTTACAGCCACGTTGTAGCGAACGGACACACCCAAGCTTTGTGCTTTGTTGAGCAGAACATCGCGCACTTCTTCGGCCGAGTTCGAGGTCGGGAACCACTTGTTCGATTCGACTTCGCAGGACATCCGGAGTCCGAGGTCACGTTCAAACCAGTCTTTGCACGCATCCAGTGACCAGGATTTAAAAATCCGTTTGAGCAGATTGACCGATGAATCGGTGTAATAATCCGTCAGCTCCATGCGCACCGGAAGCACATTACATCGGGTTCCACCCGACATCAGGATCTTCTTTCCCGCCTTATTCGTGCGCTCGAGAAGCGTCACTTCTGCGCCTGATTCAGCCGCAAAAATCGCGGCTGTGAGTCCCGCAGCGCCAGCACCGATGATAAGTGTGTTCAAAATGTGATAGTCATAAATGAGTAGTTTATCTCAATTTTTACTTCATCCAACAATTGGATACTGTTTATAGAACTTGAGAAGCTGTATGGTTTCTGTTCGAAGTTTGGTTCGGACAAAGTTCTTCATGTCGTTATCAACCAGTTCCCCTAGTCCATTCAACATTCCTTTATCACTCATTGATTCTAATACATTAATACATTGCTGAAGATAGTCAGACATCGGCATTTCCATACGAGATTCGAGTATCGATTTGTTGATTGGAGTTTGTCTTTGCATGAGAAAATAAGCATCAAAAATGTCTCGATTCGCAACCTCTGTACGATCAAGCAAGGCACACAATTTGTGTGCGAACATATCTGAAACGGCCATTGTCTTTACATGAATCCCAAGCAGGTTTTTAATAGCATAGTTTTCATGACCCTGACGATTTGAAATTTCAATTTTCAGTTTACGCTCACCGAATCCATAGTCCAAAACCATGATCAATCCGTAAAACTTGATCGCTTCATCATCGATTTTACCATGTTTCAGGACAATTTGTCGAAGTTTGTCATACACAAACTGCTCTTTGCTTTTATCCAGTAGATTGAAATCCAGATCTACAGAGAATCTTGGCAAATCGTAGAAAAACATCAATGCCGTACCACCCTTGAATCCAAGTAACGATGACACTTCAACGTCAGCATAGATATCTTTCAGAATCTGGAAAAGATAGAATTTGTGTCGATTGATGTCGATCATTTTTCGATGAATTTGAGTGCCCTTTTGGTTAATACTTTTGAGTCATAAACTGGCAATAAACGATGGATTAGGGCTACATCCAACGACTGAACATTATCAAAAAAATACGAGCTGTTCAGATAAAGCATGTCAAGATACGCTCTTTCAGGAGTAGCAATGTTGATGTTACCAGCCCGTTTGATTCCGGTCAAATCAATCAGAATTTCATCCTTGATTTTACGATAGGTTAGAGCATTGTCTCCAATTTCCAGACTACGACTTAGATAACTAACCGCAGTTATCCGGGTATCATACTGAAATAGAATTCCTGCTTTTTGCAAAACATATTCGAGTGAAATGTACGATGGAGTGTACAATACGCATGTTAGCTCAAGGGGGTCATAGTTAGGTTTCGCATAAATTCCTTTTCTTGGATTAAGCAGTTTACCTGTCCTGACGTAGTAATTCAACTTCTGATTCAGGGACTGAAATTCAGTCTCACCAGACAAAATGGCAACAGAACTCAATGTGAATACTGTGCTCGGATTGTTGTAAATCAACCAAATAATATCTTTTTGTGAACTGAACATTGCATAATATACGATATTTAGTTTACAAAACGAAGTTACTAGGTAATATGATAATTTCTGAATACTCTCATTGATGATTAATATTGTTAATGCGATAAATTCGGATCCGGGAGCTGGAAGTCGTACACTATACGCTCGTAGTTGCCGTTCAGGAGCGGGGATGACACAAGGAAGTCGGCAGTGGCGCGATTGCAGGCTACGGGAATGTTGTACAAGACCGAAAGACGCAGCAACGCTTTGACATCTACGTCGTGAGGCTGAGACTGCAGTGGATCCCAGAAGAAGATCATGAAATCTATAGTTCCTTCGCTGATTCCAGCGCCGATTTGCTGGTCACCACCCAATGGTCCACTTCGATATCGGTGCACATCGAGACCGATCTTAGAGGTAATGAGTCCACCTGTAGTTCCTGTTCCGAACAGATTGTGCTTCGAGAGTGTCCCTTTGTTAAACTCGACCCACTCAAGCAACTCCTTTTTGCGGTTATCGTGAGCAATCAGGGCGATGTTCTTGCGAGTGCCCATTTCGAGTTTATGCTGATGTTCGTGCGGCATGATTCAAAGATCCATTTTAAGATTCGGTTGTATGCAAATATCCGAAATTAACCGCTGAATCCGAATAGAAAAGTGCGGAGAGGGAGGGATTCGAACCCTCGGAACCCTGTTGGGGGTTCAACATCTTAGCAGGATGCCGCTTTCAGCCGCTCAGCCACCTCTCCAAGCAGGATGTCAAATATACGAAAAACTACTGCGCTTTTGCAAGAATACATAGTGCTTTACACACGGAGGTGTGTACTTCGTACACGTTGGTGTGCACTAGCACGTTGGGTTACGTGTCAATGCGTGCGCTATGTCGGCGGCTACGCCACCCCTAGTATCAGTTTTGTGCACCTTTGGTGCGTTGTGTGGCTTCAAGCTGCGTTTGGGGTTATGGGTTATGGGTTATGGGTAAGATACTTCAAGTCGAAATCATACACATAACCCATAACAACCTGCTTCCTACTCCCTACTACCTACTCCCTACTACCTACTCCCTACTACCTACTCCCTACTCCCCACTTCCTACTCCCTACTACCTACTTCCTACTCCCCACTACCCACTACCTACTCCCCCTTATCCAAAACATAAATCTGGGCCAGATTCCGGCCTTCCTGGGCATAGTCGAGGCCGTATCCCAGCACAAACAGGGTAGGGATTTCGAATCCGATGTAGTCGAGTTTGACGTCGTATTTCAGGGCGTTTGGTTTGTACAGTAGTGTTGCGATTTTCACTGAAGCGGGATTCAAATTCTTGACCTGATGCAGGATATAGCTCATCGAGAGTCCGGTGTCGACGATATCTTCTACGATAATAACGTGTCGACCTTCTATCTGAGCATCGAGTTCTTTGAGCATTTTGACGTTCCCCGAAGACACTTTCTCATCACCGTAACTGCTCAATTTGAAGAAATCCATCTCACAGGGGATCGAAATGTAACGCATGAGATCGGCCAGGAAAATGAAGGATCCGTTCAAAATACCGATCAAAATGGGCTTCTTGCCCTCATATTCTCTGTCGATTTGCTCGCCTAGCTCCTTCAGACGTAAATCGATTTGCTCTTTGCTGATGAGTAGTTTGAATCGTTCTCCCTGGCAATCGACGGTTTCAGGCATGTAATAACTCATGATGGGTATCGGATCTGTATATTCAGTATGGATGTAGTTTGTTCCGTGATACGATTTTCGTGGCAAATACTGCCCGAGAGTCCACGTGGATTTGGATGCGGAAATATAATGGCGCAGACTTTTCCGTCAAAACGCGCTATTACGTATGCCTGTTTCTTTCGGGCAGATGAGATCTTTTGATCGGTCAGGACGTCGGAGACCAACTTTGTTCCAGATAATCCCAAGGGTTGAATCCTGTCTCCTTCCTGCCAAGGGCGTACCAGAAATGGAAACTGGAGGTTGCCTGCATCCATGTAAAGTTGCTCCGGATGATACATAAAGTCGGTATTTACGCTGAAGTCATGCTCGAATTTATGCATTGAAATCTCAGTTCCACCTGCCAGTGTGTGGCTTAATGCGAACTGTTCAAGGTCTTTGAGGTTGGTGATTTCAAAAGTGGGATCGATTCCGTCCTGACAGGAATCCTCCTGCACCAGATCCAGCGAAGTACGTTCCCGAACAACACGGGTATGATCATCCAGTCTGACATACGCGCCCGGCTGAGAATCCATTAACAATAAAACCTGTGGTATTTGTCCGGATGTCGGGAAAACACGATGTGACGTTAGCCAATGGTGTGTAATCAGATAGCCAAGATCTTCCGATATGTGGGTTAGTATCCCAAGTGGAAACGACATCCCCTGGATACCATTCAAATCCAGCCAGCGTTCGGCCAGTTCCTGAGTAGCATTGAGCCTGCGCACATGCGCGTGCAAATGTGCGTCCCAACCCGGAAACTGCTTGTCCAGCAATGGGCGAAGCTCGTTTCGGATCCAGTTTCGGTTGTATGATGATTTCGAGTTTGAGGAATCCTCTCGCCAGGTCAGGTGATGATGACTGGCATAACGATGGATCTCGGTCTGAGAAATATCCAAAAATGGACGTAAATATGGCGGGTCATACACTTCCATACCACTTACTGCAGAGGTTCCGGCACCGCGAAACAGCTTTTGGACAATGGTTTCGGTCTGGTCGTCGAAATGGTGGGCCAAAACTATGGCCGAAGCCCCGAGTTGATCCAACACTTCTTCAAAACATTGGCGACGAAATAGTCTTGCCCTTTCCTGGAAATTACCAGCTTTTGCTGCAGGATCCGGAAAACTGAAGTGACGAAGTCCGATTCCCAGACTTTCGCAGAAATGTTGTACAAACTTCTCGTCTGCTTCAGAATCCTCACCACGTTGCTTGTAATTTATATGGACGGCTGTAAGACTATAGCCGAATGTGTGCATAAGGTGAGTCAAAACGACCGAGTCCATCCCTCCACTCAACCCAATCACAAAATGGGTTGCTTCGTCGACCGGAAACACCTCGCGAATGGTTTCGAGAGTCCAGTCAGACAGATACTGTGAGCTTGGTTTGGGTGACATGGAGTAGTTTAGACTTGGTTGCCTGCCAAGATAAGAAAATTGCTAAAGCTCTGGCAGGGATTCGGGATGAAAACGCACGGGTTCATGACGATATCTCATAATATCCCCATCCCAAGTCACAAAGACCGGGAATCCGTCTTCATCGATACCCATGAACTTGACCAAATCATCTTTTTGGGACCCATTGACCTCCAGATAACCGTACATTCCGTACCCAATAAGCCGCTGATTGGCTTCCTGGCGGGGCAACGGACTCCCACTGTCCCACTGGTCGAAATAGTGCTCCAAGGAGTTACACATTGCGGCTAAAACGTCTTCCCTGGTGTATTCAAGCCCGTTTTCGGCCGTTTGTTGAAGTTCGTGATCAATCGAGGTCGCATTCAATGTCACATCTTGAAATTCGGTTTGATGTACGTTAATCCCAATTCCGACGATCAAATTATCCACTTTGTCTCCAATCAACGAGGATTCGATCAAAATTCCACCGAGTTTCTTTCCATTTGCAAACAAATCGTTGGGCCATTTCAACTTGACGAATACTTCAGTGAGCTCATCGATAGCTTTGGCACAAGCCAGTGCGGTTATCAATGTAATGGACGGAAGGCGTTTGACCTGATGAGGATGGTAGCAAAAGCTGAAAGTAAGATTTTGCCCGGGAACAGATTGCCAGCTCCGATTATGTTGTCCGCGACCGGCGTGTTGGTAGTCGGCCAGCACGATACCACCGTCCACTGGACGCCCTTGAGGATCCTGGCACTTTCCCGCCTTTTCTTTCAGGTACGTGTTTGTGGATGGAAGGGCATCAAACACCTGGATGTGTCTTCCCAGCCAGTGTGTCGATAGTTGGTCAGAAAAGCGTTGAATGTCGAAAGGTGATTTCAAGGAGCCACCTTAAAATGGACTGGAGGGTTGTGGGGCACTGAATCAAGAGATGTCAGTGCCCCTAAAAGTGATACTAGTACTCGGGATTGCGAGCCATGTAATCGAGGGTGAGGGCGATAAACGTCCTAACTCCGAGTTGAAGCCCCTCGTCGGTGACAAAAAAGTCTGGAGTGTGGTGTGGAGCTGCGTCCTCGGGGGCAACATTCGATGGACGTCCGCCGAGCGACAAAAACAATCCAGGAACTTCCTGGGCATAGTATGAAAAATCCTCAGCACCCATCACCGGCTTGTACTGCATAACTTTGTCTTCACCAGCGACTGCCTTTATGACAGGCAGCATGGTTTCGGTCAGCTCAAGGTTATTGTAAGTCACTGGATACGATGTCGTTACCGGGAGAGTCAGCGTAGCTTCCACACCCATCGCAGCGGCAGTGTTGGTTACGATGCTGTGCATGTGCTCGATGATGTCCAGGCGATCTTGTGGGTGCAGGGCGCGCATGGTTCCCATCATTTCGAGTTGCTCTGGAATAATATTTGAACGCACCCCACCGCGGATCATCCCAATGGTCACCACGGCTGGATTTTCGGTCAGTTTTACGCGACGACTGACAATAGTTTGAAGTGCTGTGACCATTTGGGCTGCTGCCACGATCGGATCCGAGCCGTTCCATGGGTACGCTCCGTGCGTTTGGGCGCCTTTAATAATGATTCGAAAATCATCTGCGCTGGCCATAGCTCCACCCACGACATACGAAATATGATTCACTTCAAGGGAAGAATTGATATGAAATCCGAATACTACATCCACATCCGGATTCTTCATCACGCCTTGCTCAACCATGAGCTTTGCTCCACCCTCTTCTCCCTCAGGTGGACCTTCCTCAGCAGGTTGAAAGATAAATTTAACGGTTCCCGCGAGCTCAGCACGCATTCCGGCCAGCACTTCTGCGGTTCCCATGAGCATCGCCACGTGGGTATCGTGTCCGCAGGCGTGCATCACACCCACTTCCTGTCCGTTAAACTGAGCCACTTGTTTGGAAGCATAGGGAATGTCGACCCGTTCGGTCACTGGCAGGGCGTCCATATCGGCGCGAAGCGCCACCACCGGACCCGGTTTCCCACCGCGAAGCACACCAACAACGCCCGTGTGCGCTACACCGGTCTGGACTTCGATTCCGAGGCTCTGAAGGTGCTCTGCCACCATTTGCGAAGTTCGGAACTCACGGTTACCAAGCTCGGGATGCTGATGGATGTCGCGCCGCCACGTGACAACTTTATCACGCACCGACTCGATGCGGGACTCAGTTTCTGGTGAAAGTGGCTGGGCAATGAGTGGAATTTGAGTTAAAAATAAAAGGGCAAATCCCGTAATAATCGAAGTTTTGACTAAAGACATATCGTGAAGCGGATTGTTTCAGGTTTGGTGACACATACAAAGATGAATAATATGTCACCAATCCAGCATTGAAACAACTAAAAAATGAAGTTGCATTTACTCAATATCATTTAACTTTCAACCAAAAACTGACAGGTTCAGCTTTACTTGTCGGATTGTACCTTGGAAAAGCCTTTTTTAGCTCATTCGAATGGTTTAGATGAAGATAATATCCTGAGTAAATAACCTCCAACCGGGGGTTGTTAACCAATAAAGCATGTAAGATATACTGCTCAGTATAGAATTTCATATCCTCGTAAATCATGCTTTTAGGATACTCATAAGGCAGATAAATATCATGAATGTGAACGTATACACCTGACGTCAGCCTAGGTATCAACTCTAGGAATTCGTAAGAAACATCGCTACCAATATTCAAAACGTGAGTAGAGTCAATAAATAGAATATCGCCTTCACCCAAATTCTCGAATAAATCCAGTGGAACGTCCTGAAGTTTGGTAGTTTTAAGCTCTGTTAACCCTTTGAATCCTTTACGAAGTGTCTCGTTTGGATAGGGCTCAATTGCAATTAGATCTGTATTCGACCCATCCTCTTGCAGATTTGCGTGTATAGCTATTGCAGAAAGATAAGTTGAAAATCCAGAACCGATTTCTACGATACGATTCGGTTTGTTATCACGCACGAGACTGTATAGAAATTCAGAATCTGCTGGTGCAATAAATGGATTGTGTGAATAAAAATGCTCATCCGAACCTGAAATCAAATCGCTTTGAGTTGCAGGAAATTTCTCGTACTCAGTTGAATATTTGTCTGAAAATTTCTTTATCAATTTCAACTGTTTATCCACATTCAATTCAACACCAACCATCCTTGATGGGGTATTCCAAAGTCTTTCTGGTAAAAAACGTGTATCAGGAATAGGTTGATAGAAGTGATTTGGGACAACATGAAGCCCAATTGATTGCCAAATGTTGAAGGTCCATTTCGTAAAACGAAAAATAACCGCGAAGTAAAGTTTTTTGAGCATTGAAATTTAAATTTTTATGCGTTTGAGCCATCAGCATTAAACCAACCTGATCCATTCGAAACGTTTAACTTACCAGTGGTTGAATTCAAAATTAAAGTTCCAGATAGTACGTTACTGGCCGATGGTCTATTAGTACTGGTGTATGTTGAAATCCTAATTGAAGATTTACCACCGGTCAGCAATGCACTTTCTACAACACCCATATCAGGAATGGCATTATTAGAAGTGGCTGAATTAGCTAATACTGCTAACCCTTGATCATTGTAAGACGATTTCAATATTGGTTTATTTGATGGACTCACAAGGTTTCCGTTAATCGATATAACATTTGAGGAACCTTGACTGTAATTAAAACAACAATCACTAATGTTTAGCATCTTACAACCTTGAACACTTGTTGCCGCTAAAAATACCCCTGATTGCAAGTTTACAATATTTTTCAATTCTTCAAAGTGACAACCAAATGCAAAAACTCCAGCGGAATTAGTTTCGATGTTAACTCCAATTGAATCTTCTGTATCTGTAGGCCTTCTGTGACCGAAAGTAGTTCCAAACAATTCGATATGATCAAAAGAAAGGCCAGTGTTAGCTTCAATTTGAATATGAATAGTATTGTTTACCAACCATCCTCCAAACAACTTTATTTGACCGCAAAGTTTACCAGAGACATTTGATCTTAACCTTATTCCATTCTCACAATTTGTGCTATAGATATTGTCTATTACAATGTCAAATGCATTTCGAATCTCCAAACCTTTTCTAAAGTTTTCAAACTTCAAATCCTCTAGTTTGATATGATAAACAAATTCATTTTGAACGTTATCAATGATAACTAAACCTGTACCTGAACCTGCACCAGAGAAATTGTTCTTAAATCGTAAACCTGATATTACTATGTTAGATACTGAACTATTGACTGACGAGTTTTGAAGTCTAATTAATTCACTTGGACTGTTGTTAGAGGAGGGACTAATTACCGAGCCATAACCAATTATTTTAACATCACCTTTAAGATTATTTGTAGAATTAACAATATCAACTGTTGAAGTAAGTGTATAATCTTTATTTATATACAAGATATCGCCTGAACTCAAATCATCAAACGCAGTTTGAAGTGTTGAATAATCGGATGAATGCTTAATTCTTGATACAGCACTAGATGCTGATGTTGTTTTTTGAAAATAACCAGCCATAATACCTCTCGGAATACTTGAATAAATAATGTTGGACCAATTTAGCATCATGCAATGAATGTTCCAAAACAAAAAAAGGGTTACCAGTTTCCTGATAACCCTTGAGTAGCACAGAGTTTGCAATAACTTAGATAGTCGTGTTAACTACGGAGTCTTCTGTACCAAAATCGTTAGCAACATACGCGTCAGCCGCTTCATCGTTCTCCCATGTGGTGTCATCGATGAGGTAACGGAATTTGTATTCCGCATTTGAATCCAAACGCAACGTGGTTTCCCAGGTATCGTTTTTCTTGTTGAGAAGATCCGCTTTGGGATTCCAGTTGTTGAAGTCACCCAGTATGGCGACAGATTTGGCCGCTTTGTCGGCAGGAACCGTAAAGGTTGCCTTGCAGACCGTTTTCTTTGGAGTGAATTGTTTTGTAATCATGATGATGTGAGTTTGTGAGTAAGTAATCCAACTCAAATATACGAATTAACTATTTTACGTCAAACCAAGAGACTGACTGTTGTTTTTAATTTAATATTTTCGTAATAACTTATTTATTTAATTTTATAACCATATATATGCCATGTTATTTCATTCTGGAAACGTTTCCAGAGATAAAAGTTTAGGCCAAGTGTTGTTTTTGTTTCTATTGAAGATAAGCTGATTCAAAATAACCCCGACTCGATTACTCGTTGAATCCACTTTCGAAGAGCTTCACAATCCGCTCCAAAGCTTCGTTTTCGTCCGGACCATCAAACTCCAATTCCATCTCTGAGCCTTCATCAGCTGCCAGGGTCATGACCCCTAAAATACTCTTCCCGTTGATGGTGTACCCGTACATGTGAATGTGAAACTCGGATTTATACTCCGATGCGGCCTGGACCAGCAGCGCAGATGGACGTGTATGCAGACCGGATGCGTTCACAACAGTCACTTTCTTTTTGATCATGGATTCGTAAAGATGGGATTGGATTCGTATTTTTGCGTCAAACGATTTTTAACCACGAATTTATCCCTTTTTATGTCTGTAACCAAAGAGGATGTAGCCTACATGGCCAATCTGGCACGCCTGCGCGTGACCGAAGAAGAAATTGAACAGTTTCAGTCTGACATGAACAAGATTCTGGACTATATGGAGCTTTTGAATCAAGTGGACACTTCCGATGTTGCGCCACTCGACCACGTCATCGAGCTACCTCCGAACTACCGAAAAGATGAGGCTTTTCCTCCTTTAGATCACGATGAAGCCCTGAAAAATGCTCCGGATGCCGACTCCGACTACTTCCGGGTACCACGCGTAATCGAATAACCTTTCGAACACCATTATGTCTAAGAATCGGAAATCCAAAGTCACCTCTGAAGCCCAGCACCTCGACCCTCTTCAGTCTCTGAAATCATGGCAGTTACACGCTCTCTGTCTGATGTTGCTGTTCCTGGCTCCGGTTCTTTTGCACTCTCCCTCAATCGTTGGTGGACAAGTCCTGACCACGAGCGACATCGTACAATGGCGTGCGGGTGCCGAGTCTTTGATGGAATACCGGGACCAGACCGGTGAACAGGCACAATGGTCCACCAACATGTTCGGTGGTATGCCCGCGTACGTCATCAGCAACCTGGAACGATTCCCATCCTTTGATACCCTCATTCTACCGCTATTCAAGTTTATGTTTCCTTTGATGGAGTATTGGATTCTGCTTGGCGGAGCGTATTTCTTCCTGCTCACAATGGGATACCGACCGCTAGTGAGCGTGATCGGTGCTCTGGTCATCGGACTCACGGCCTACATTCCGATTATAGTCGGAGCAGGACACAACACCAAGTTTTTCGCTTACACCTACATCCCCTGGGTATTTGCAGGGTACAAATTGATGTCGGATCGATTCCTGAGTCAAAAATCCAGTGGTTTCCCCTGGCTTGGAACCGCACTATTTTTGGTCGCTTTTATGCTGCATGTCCGCGCCGGACACCCCCAGGTGACCTATTATTTCCTGTTTTTAATGGCATTTTGGTGGATTTCAGATGGAATTCAGGCTTTCAAAGCCAATAAAACTGCTTCCTGGGTCACTTTTTCCGGAGTACTAGCTGGATTGGGGATTCTTGCGGCTCTCACTGTCGTGGATCAGTACTATGCCCTATTACAATATAGCGATGCCAGTATTCGTGGGGGATCCGATATTGCAGGACAACCAGGTCTTGATCAGGACTACGCTTTTGTTTGGTCACAAGGCTGGGGAGAACTCCTCACACTCATCATTCCGGGTCTATTTGGTGGAAGCGAAACCTACTGGGGGCCGAAACCATTTACCGGTGGACCGCATTATTTTGGTGCGATTGCTTTCGCGCTTTTGGTCATGGGAATTGTATTTCGTCCGGGAATCCGACATAACGCATTCTGGGTCACCGGAATCGTATCCATACTCTTTTCATTAGGGTACCACTTCTCGCTATTGAATGATTTCATGTTCAACTACTTTCCGTTGTTCAACAAATTCAGAACACCAGAAATGTGGTTGTTGCTCTCGGTTTTCTGCTTCACGATTCCAGCACTTGACGGACTAAATGCATTACTCAGAAAGTCTACCAAAAACGAAATCGACATCAAAAAATGGGGCATTGTTGCGGTTTTGGTACTTGCCCCAGGTGTTGTTTTCTTTACTTCTCCAGATTCAGTACTCAGCTTCGAACGCGAGAACGAGCGCACCGAAGTCGCGCGTCAACTGGCATCTGCCAATCAGGTTTCAGTTGATGATCCGCGTGTTCGTCAGGCCGTTGATCGTATCATGCGCACCGAAATCATTCCACCACGCATCATAATGGCCAAGACAGATTCGTTGCGCTATATGATACTTTTGGGACTCGCACTCGGATTGCTTTATCTACTGGTCGCTAGCAAAATTGCCCCTTCATTCATACTTCTCGGACTGGCAACACTCGTAATGATTGACATGGTTGGAGTCGGAAAAGGATATGTCGGCGAGGGCTCCTACCAGCAATCCGGATTCGATGCCGAACAGCTCATTAAATCACGCAAGCGCCCGATTGATACCTGGCTACAAACTGCTGTCCAAACGGATGAACCCTGGGAATACCGAGTACTTCCATTAGACGCGAATCCATTCAACAACGCTATCCCATCGTACTTTTATCAAAGTCTGGGAGGGTACTCTGGTGCCAAGCTCGGCATCTATCAAGACGTGATTGATGAGGCACTTTTTGGTGGTCCGACTGGTATCAATACCGGTATTTTGGCCATGCTCAATACAAAATATATCACCTACAACGGACAAGTCCCCGGATTCGAAGTTGCCCATCAGGCAGGAGGATCTGTAGCCCTTGAGCTCACGAATGTACTTCCAAAAGCCTACTTTGTTGACGCTGTGAGCATCACCAATGACCCACGTGAAGCGATGGAGTTCATCAAAGGCATGGATTTCAATCCTGCTGCGCAGGCTATAGTTCTGGGGGATGTCACTCCATCTGCATCCGCTGACTCTGCTGCAACCGTTCGGGTGACGGAGTACAATGCACATCAGATCACGCTTGAGGCTAACAGATCCACCGCTGGATTCCTGGTTTTGGGCGAAATCTACTACAACGATGGATGGACAGCGACACTCGACGGACAAGAACTTGAAATCTATCGAACCAACTATCTCCTCCGAGGAGTAGAGGTTCCAGCTGGTGAACATACGATCGAGTTTGTGTATGCGCCGGAGTGGGTCGGAACGGTTCAGTTCATTTCAACTGCGGCAAATGTGGCTGTGTTGGTCATCGTACTCGGGTTCACCTTCATCGGATACCAGCGCCGTTCTTCAAAAAACGATTGATCCCGGCGTCGCTCCCTTGGGACTAAATCCCTAAACAATTGCTATCACGATACAAAACCGACGTCTCGCTCTCCATGAAATCAATCGGAATGAACCCGGTGAAGCGCAATTGCCGGAATCCGCGTGACTTCAGGGTCTTGATCCCCTCGGCATAGCGTTCCCGCTCGGAATTGTCCCAGATGATCACGCCCCGCTCCGACAATCGCTCCAGGCACGCCATCGCGCATTCCACACGATTGCGTCCGTCAACAATCACCAGATCAAACAGTCCCGGATCCTCCTGAATCGCCTTGGCGTAGCTTCCATTCTCCAGTTCGCGATGAAGCAACGTGACATTAGTCAACATCTGCCCCTTCACCCGCTCATACCATCCCAGGTGATGCTCCACAGCCACCACTTCTTTGGTCCGACTCGCCCACCAGTTCGTGCTGTTCCCTGATCCATACTCAAAAACACGAATATCGCCCGGAATCCGATCCGAAAACGCATCCAGAAATGTGTATGTATACCACGGAATCGCCTCTCCGCTTGCATCTATCGACTCTCCCTCCCGACGTGACCGAAACCATCCCCAACGCTTCAACGCACTCTTTTTTCGGAGCAACACATACTCAAACCAGCTCATTTTACTCAGCAGCGGTTCGATATTTTGTTTGTAGAATTTTGATTTGGTCATTTATTGGGTTATGTGGTGCTTCGCACCGTTATGTGGCACTTTGTGCCGTTGTGGGTAGTGGGTAGTGGGTAGTGGGTACAAAAATACTTCACCTGATCCCCAATCACAACTACTGACTGCTAGCCTTCTTGCCCGCTTGCCTATTATTTCTATTCACAAGTTACATCTGCTAGCCCGCTTGCCTGCTTGCCCACTCTTTCTGATCTTCCTGCACCTCGTGCACTTTGTGCGCCAATCTGTGTACTAAACTACGTTCTTAAAACTATCTTCGCCATCTCCTTTACCCAAAACCGGCTCGGTGTCCAGAAAAACACATCCCAAAACCGCTGTTTGCCCTGCGCGAGTCGAATGGAGTGCAGGTGATACTTGCGTTGGGCACGGTTCATCTCCGATTTGTGCTTGAAATAGCAGGCGAAGTATCCCATCCAGGCGCGGGACCCAGCCGATATCCGGCCGGCGCTCGGACGCATCATGATCACCTGCAACGACTCCTGAATCACCCGCACCGGACCATGAAGTTTGACCAGCCGAAGCCACGTGTCATAGTCCTGAGCGGACGGTAATGTCGGATCAAATCCACCAATCTCACGCAAAAACTCGGTCCGGGTAAACACCTGATTCCCGATCAGATTCTTGAACAACAGATCCTGCCAGGTAATGATTTCAGGCTTGCGCCAGGTTACTCCCCTCCCGTCCACTCTCTCCAGCGTATCCCACGAAGTCAGTACCGGGTGATCTGGCTTCCAGGTCTCCATGAACCGCTGCAGCCGCTCGGGACGAAACCGGTCGTCGTCGTCGAGTCCGGTAATGAACTCTCCAGTCGCATTCGCGATGGCTACATTCCTCGCGGCTGCCGCTCCAACCGATATGTCGTTTCTAAACCACCGAAATGTCGGTGATTGTCCTCGATTCTGAAGAAATGAGGCCGTTTCGTCGTTAGAGCCGTCGTCGACAACAATCAGCTCCCAGTCGGTAAATGTCTGGGACTCCACCGATTTAATCGCCTGTTTTAGTTGATTCAGGCGGTTTTTTGTGACGATATATACGGTTATTTTAGGCACGTGCTGAGTAGGTTTCGGGACTAACAATCCAGTCGGATCACAGCCTCAAAATACTCAATTCGGATTACAATTTAATCACCATGTCGAACTCAAATCACACCCCTTTCCTGCTCACGGTCGCGATATGCACCTACAACCGGAGTGCGTACTTGGCTGACACGCTGCGGTGTCTGGAGGCGCAGCGGGGCGAGGTGGCGGGAGTTGAGGTGTTGGTGGTGAATAACAATTCGTCCGACGCCACCGAGTCCCTGCTGCGGGACTGGGTGTGGCAGGGGCGCTATGGATGGCGCTGGGTGTCCGAGCAGATGCAGGGATTGTCGCATGCGCGGAATCGGGCGCTCAAGGTGTCTAAAGCGCCCTGGGTATTGTACATCGACGACGATGTGTTCGTGGCGGAGGATTTTCTTGAGTCTTGGTTGGGATTTATCCGACGCCACGAGCACATCGCGGGCGGGGGCGGTCCGATCCAGGTGCACTTTGATGCAGGACGCCCTGGCTGGTTTCCGATGGTGTTGCGGCAGATGTTGGGGTATCATGCTCCGTACGCTGCAGAGGTTAGATATCGCGGGAGTGATTACCCGCATGGGGGCAATATGCTGGTCGACCGCGAAAAGGTGCTGGAGCTGGGCGGGTTCGATCCGGAGCTCGGGCGCAAGGGATCGGTGTTGGGCGGTGGTGAGGAGAAGGACTTGTTCGCTCGCTTGCGCGAGCGGGGTGGCGAGGTGTGGTATCATCCGGGGGCGGGACTTCGTCACCGGATTGGATCGGAGCGACTGAGCAGGGAGTATGTGCTGGGTCAGGCCCGGGGGATGGGGGCGGGTGACCGGAGAGTGTGTCGCACGGGGGTTGAGGTGGTGAGGTGGAGCGTGGTACAGGGGGTTAAGGTGCTGGGTACACTGGTCTATGCCGTCGGGTATATCGCATCCGGACAGTTTTCTGCGGCGTGGATGCTTATCAGGTTCAGAATTGAGGTCATTCGGGGCTTTTTAGCCCCGAATGACCGAAAACGGAATACGGAAAACAGATAACAGTGAGCTTCCTAACCTGAGATCAATCACCATCACTCTCATTTTCTCTTGCAAAGCAACTTTCTCTTGGCTCTCCCAACTTTCAATAAAGATTCTCTCTGTTCTCAGTTTTCCGTACTCTGTTTTCCGTTTACTGTTCTGTTTTCACCAGGCTGCGCCTCATGATGCACGACCAAAGACTGCGTGGCTCCGCCACTTGTGTTTTGTCTTCGATTCTGTTTTCTGTTTACTATTCTCTTAAATTGGTATCTTAGCACATTATTTTTAATCAAATCCAAGTAATGGCATCCGATAAGTTTACTACGCACAGCGGGATGGTCGATATCCTGCCTGAGGAGTCGGCCAGATGGCAGTTTTTAGAACAGTTGATCCGTAATACAGCCCGGAAATTTCATTTTCAGGAGATCCGTACTCCGATTATGGAGCAGACGGGTTTGATTGCACGTGGGATTGGCGAGCTGACCGACATTGTATCCAAGGAGATGTTCGCATTTAACCGTGGTGAGGATCAGTATGTGTTGCGTCCGGAAGGCACCGCTCCCGTCGCTCGTGCGTTCGTTGAGCATCATCTGGATCAGCGTGGTGGGGTACAAAAGTTATTTTACATCGGTCCCATGTTCCGCGCCGAACGTCCGCAGAAAGGTCGTCAACGCCAGTTTCACCAGTTTGGCGCTGAGTTGATCGGAAGTGCGGCTCCGGTTGCCGATGCCGAGATCATCGCGTTCATGGTAGAAGTGTATCGTGAAATCGGAATCACAAATACCACGCTCAAAATTAACTCTGTAGGAGATCCAGAGTCTAGAAAAGCCTACAAAGAGGCGTTGGTTGCTTATTTTACTCCGTTTCGTGACCAGTTGAGTGATATTTCCAAAACTCGACTGGAATCGAATCCCATGCGAATTCTGGATTCCAAAGAGCTGGAAGACCAGCCATTCATTGAAAAGGCACCGGTAATTACCGATTTTCTGAATGAAGAGAGCTTGAATCACTATAATGAGGTTAAAAAACACCTCGATGCACTTGGAATCAGCTATATTGAATCCCCGAGACTGGTTCGTGGACTCGATTATTATTCCAAAACCGCGTTTGAACTGGTCAGTCCGGATCTTGGGTCGCAGGATGCTCTGGGTGGTGGCGGAAGATATGATTTACTGATCGAAGAGATTGGTGGTCCCGCAACTCCTGCCGTTGGATTCGCATCCGGAATGGAGCGACTTCTGATTGCATGCCAAGCGTTGGGCATACCTCTAGGTTCTGAATCGCGTCTGGATGTTTATTTGGTCACACGCGGCGATGAAGCCATAGCTTTTGCGTTGTCCAGGCTACCGGAACTCAGGAAATTGGGTTTATCAGCTTCTATGGACTATTCCGGGCGCTCGATCAAAGCTCAAATGAAGGAAGCGAACCGTGAATCGGCGCGTTTTTCGATTATCGTGGGCGAATCGGAGCTCGCATCCGGACAATTCATACTTCGAGATATGGACCAAAGTATCGAAACCCCATACCATTGGGACGAATTGATCCATTTTTTGAACAAAAACCTGTAAAATAACCTGCTAATCACATCCAACGACATGTATGGGTATTTCAATTCGTAAAGTAATTCTTTGGTTTGTTCTGCTCGCGGTTTTTTTCTCAATCTACACTCTTTGGAAAATTAATCGCTCGGAAACGCGCCTGCGAGAGTGGGTGCGGACAGAATTGGCTCCGTCTGACACTTCGGCTGGCATCACGGTCGGCAGTATCCAGATACACGCGTTGGATGGGTATGTTTTGATGGAAAACCTGACCTACTACGATTCGATTTCTGAACTTCGATACCGGGCAGAATCCGTTAGTTTTACGATTGGTACCAAAGCAAGTATTCAGATGGCTCTCCTGTCGGCTGGATATGTATTGACCCATCTTCAGACTTCAGATATGCATGTATCCAAAGTGACTGACAGCTTTGCAGATCCTGTTGCTGAGCAGATAACCATCACAATGACTGGAAGTCCTTTGCTATTGGTTCCGGTTTTTGCCGAGCAGAGTATGCCTCCTCGTCCACTTCAAATACGCAGCAGAATCACTGATCTGAATTTCCGTTTATTGTCGACATGGTACCCAGCAGTCGGATTATTTATACCAAACGACGAAACTGCACAGTTTTTGCTGGACGTCGATTTTGACACCGATGCGGGTGTGGTCAGGGTTGATACGTTACAACTGGAACATAATTTTTTCAACGTGAACGTATCGGGGTCTGTAGAACCGCGTGCAGGCGAACCGTGGAGTGTTGCTCCGCTGGATGGACAGATTTCGGTAACAGATTTGAGTGTAGAAATGAAAACTCTCTTCGATAACTTCGAATTTCTCTTTGGAGTACGGATTCCACGTGATGATGGTGTGATACGCATCGGGATTTCTGGATCTGCCTCAAACCCATCGATAGTCCGATAATCTTCGTAAATAGCGAATTTTTTAGTCAATTCGTCAACAAAAGGTGCCATTATGCTTCGATTAAATCACGTATTCCTGATCGGGATTATATTCTCAACAGGACTCCTTCCTGTTTCTTCACTCACTGCACAGTCGGGGCAGAGTCAAGAGCGTCTTAAAGGATTCACGTCCAATGGGACGGTCAATCAACTTGCACTCGAGCAAATGCTCGTTGACCTCCATAAACCGGAGACATATCGACGGCACCTTTTTGAACTGACCCGAGAACCAAATGTAGCCGGAACTCAGGGGAATCGAAATGTAATCGATTACATGACACGTGTGATGCGGGACGCTGCCATGCAGGTAGACCATTACGACTACGAGGTGTGGCTGCCAGAGCCTGGATCGGTCAGCGTGAGCGTTACATCACCGGTGGAAATCAGACTTCCAAATCAGGAAGTGATGCTGGAAGAAGATCCCTCGACCCAGGATCCTAAGTTAGTACACGGGTATCATGCGTACAGTGGCACCGGATCGGTCACCGCTGAGGTTGTATATGCGAACTATGGTCGGCGTGAAGACTTCCAGCAACTCAAGGAACTGGGTGTAGATGTGACCGGAAAGGTCGTCATTGCACGTTTTGGGGGTAATTTCCGGGGTTATAAAGCCAAGTATGCCGAGGAGGCCGGTGCAGCAGGACTGGTTATCTATTCAGATCCGGGAATGTCAGCAGAACTTCCTTATCCGCAGGGTAAGGGTTTGAATGAACACACGATCCAGCGCGGTTCTTTGCTTACGATGGATTATTTTGGAGATCCATTGACGCCTTTTCATCCTGCCTTGCCGATGAATCATCCCGACACTCCCGAGCGTCTTGGTCTCGACGAAGTCGGATTTCACACGATTCCTGTGGCTCCGCTTGGATTTGGTGCTGCCATCGAAATCCTGTCACGAATGAAGGGTCCGGTTGCTCCCGAAGACTGGAAGGGCGGACTGGATGTTCCCTATGCGTTAACCGGTGGAACTGATTTGACGGTAAATGTAACTGTGGATCAGCCGGCATCGCTCAAAGAAATCACGAATGTGATCGGCACCTTCAAAGGCAGTGTGTATCCGGACGAGTGGATTATTACGGGAAGTCACTTTGATGCGTGGGGACATGGTGCAACCGATCCGAACAGTGGAACTGCTATGTTACTGACCCTGGCAGAAAGTCTGGGTGAGCTTGTTAAGCAAGGATATCGCCCAAAAAGAAGCATCAAGATCGCACACTGGGATGCGGAGGAGTTCTTGATCATTGGATCATCGGAGTGGGTTGAACAGCTTCGTGATAATCTTGCGGCCAGTGCGGTAATGTATCTGAATGCTGATATGTCTGTGACCGGAGCAAACTTTGGTTCCAGTGCGGCGCCTTCGCTTAAACTTCCCATCATTGATGCCACGAAAGTAGTCCCACATCCCGACATACAGGGTAGTGTGTATGATCAGTGGCTTCGCGACACGACCCGAACAGAGCCGAATATTGGGAGTCTGGGTGGTGGATCCGATCACGTTCCATTCTACATGCATGCTGGCGTTCCCTCTGCTGGCCTGTCAATAAGCTCAGGTGTACCGGTGTACCATTCGAACTATGACACATTTACCTATTATGAACGGTTTTTGGATCCCAGATTTGTGTATGGTCCAACGTTGGCCAGTGTGTACGGGGTTGTTGCGACCCGATTTGCAGACGCTGATGTACTTCCCTACGATCTGATGCGCTATGCTTCCGATCTGAAGTCTCACGCGGAAAACATCGCCAAAATGGCTGCCGAGCATGGATTCGTACCTGATTTCGCTGAGTTTTATGTAGCTGTTGAGGAACTACAGATCGCTGCGGCGCTTGCTGAGACCCGGTTGGGAAATCTGGTAGCTCGCGGATCTTTGACCAACGAGGAACTCAGATCGTTGAACAGTGATCTGATACTGTTGGAAAAAGCATTTATCAGTGAAGATGGAATGCCATTTGGGCGTTGGTTCCAGTCGTTGTACGCAGCCAGTGACCCATTCAGTGGATATGCGTCATGGATGCTTCCCGGGGTTCGTTTTGCCATTACAGAATATCCCGGAACGCCCTTGGTTGATCAGGAAATAGACCGATTGGTGAAGGCAGTCCGTCAACTGAAAGTGAAAATCGAAACGCTATAGTTATCGCGTGTACGAGTACATTTATCAGGCTTCGGCCAACTCTTTGGCGGGAGCTTCAGATTTTTCCTCGGGACCGTAGGCCTTTTCGAAGGTATGGTGCAGTTTGTGAAACTCTTTTAGTTTCTCGCGTGGCATATAGCGTTCCATAATCTTGGGATCCGTTTTGGTCACATCTACGAGAATCAGTCCGTCGAGTACATCACTGAAGTTCGGATCGACATTGAATCCAAGTAGTTTCCCACCCATTTTGAGGTATTGTTTAAGCAGAATCGGGACGCCTTTGTCATCCCATTCCAGGTCGCTGACCACATCAGATACCTCATCGATACTACTGATAATGCGTTTGCTGTGTTCTTTGTGCCAGCCCTTGATCTTTTTGGATCTGAATGGAGTACGAGCTTTGACTTTTGAAGCCAGATCAGGCAGATAATTGTGGATCTTCAAAAAAGTAACCATCAGCTGGCGTGAAGTGGACTGATATTCCTTGTTGATGGATACCGGACCGAACAGAATCTTGTATTTTGGATACTTGGCAACATAATGACCAATCCCTCTCCATAACATCAGGAGCGGAGAAAATGAACGCTGATATTCGATACGCACGAACGAGCGGCCCATCTCCAGGGCCGGGTTGATCTCGTCAAAAAATGAACTCTTGATATTGAACAAGGTTGTGGTGTATAATCCTTTTTTACCAAAGCGCTTGATGATATTGTCGGTTCTTCCGAGCCTGTAAGCACCTACGATTTCGGATTTTTCCTTGTTCCAGACAAATAAGTGCTGATAATATTCATCGAATTCATCCACATCGATCGACTTTCCTGTACCCTCGTCGGTTGCACGAAATGTAATTTCCCGTAACCGGCCGATTTCACGCATCACATGCGGAATCTGTTTGTAAGCAGCGTGCCACACTTGCATGTCGTTGGATTCGAGCAGAAGCTGGGATGCAGGCAGCGACTCGACATCGGCAAGCAGCAGTTCCGGATCAACAGCATCGATGACTGGCTCTACTCCGCAATGGATACCCTTTTCGACGATACTTTCGGCCAATGTTCTACCTGAAGGTCGATTCTCGAGCATGTACGTACGGTGACGCAAGTATTCGGTAAGTTCATGGTCTGTCTCGATTTTTTTTAAACGCGCCCAGGGGATTACATTTCCAACGCGTACCTCGATATGCTGCCCTTTTTTGTTGATGAGTTCACGGGGAAGTAGCGCAGTCCTGAATCGGGGGTGAAGTAGTCCTGCAAGCTGGAAGAAGAGTCTGTTGTGTCCAGCAAAGAACATCGGAATCACCGGACTCTCGGTTTTTCTGATAATCTTGGAAATCGTATCACTCCAGGCTGGATCCGTGATTTTCCGATTTTTCCAGGTGGCATGTGAGACTTCTCCAGATGGGAAGACTCCGAACAGGTGCCCGTCTTTGATCCATTCGATCGACTGCTTCATCGTTGCCAGATTAGCCCGAGCCGCTTTGGGTCCGCCAAATGGATCCACGAACAGGAATAAATCCCTCATTTCAGGAATCACGGAAAGGAAATAGTTAGCCATAATCTTCACGTCCGGACGAACCCGACGTAGAATAGCCCCCATCATAATCCCTTCAATTCCTCCGAACGGATGGTTTGAAACAACCACAATCTTTCCGTTTTTTGGAATTCGGGCCAAATCCTGATCCGAAATTTTGCAGGTCACGTTCATGTAATCCAGAATGGCTTCACAGAAATCATCTGAATTGTTTTTGTCGAGCGCACCAGCGTAGATATCGGTGACTCCGGGAAGTCCGATAATCTTTTCAAGGGTTGGCTGGATGGTTTTATAGATGCTATTGAGAATTTTATGATCCAGCTCCAGGCTGAGATGGAAAATATCTTTCTTTTTCGGGGTAGTTTCGCTGTTCATGCTATGGGGTATCTTTCAGTCGCATACAACTATAAGAACGCACGCAAATTAGGTAACGTATATTATAAAATAATTAAAATAAGCTAGTTCCGACGGTGGAATATAGCAAAAACTAGTACTCACATGAAACGAAGAATCCCGTAAAAAACTGAATTAAATGAATAATTCCGTTATTTTTGGATGAGCATTTTTCAAATGCAGTTACAATCTCAACTATAAGAACATTAACTGCAATATATTCAACGATATAAAAGATAATTAACCGCAGTTCACTACCCATGGGTTCACCGCATACATCAGGAAAAACAGGAGTGGCAGAGAAAGTGAGAAGTTCGGTGGCAGAACCTCCAAAATTTGCTGTGATCCTTCTGAATGATAATTATACCACATTTGATTTCGTTGTAAAGGTGTTGGTTGGCATTTTCAACAAAACGATCCCCGAATCCATACAGATTACCAATGATGTCCATCGACAAGGACGGGGAATTTGCGGGGTGTTCCCGAAAGAAATTGCTGAAACCAAAGTGGAACTGGTTGAACAACTGAGCAAAAGCGAAGGTCATCCACTGAAATGTGTAATGGAAAAGATTTAATCTGATGTATAGCAAGGAATTAGACAAAGTATTACGTGACACCTGGCTGTTGGCAAAAGCCGACAAACACGCGTTTGTGAGTATCGAACACTTACTCCATGCCATTGCATTGGACGAAAGCGGAACCCGGATTCTCTTAGCGGCCGGCGTGGATATTGAACTCCTTCAGGACGATATTCAGCAATTTTATGAGCAGGTTGAGCGCATTCAGGACACGGAAGAGCCGATCCACACCCTGGCTTTTAAACGTGTCATTCATCATTGTCTGATGCATGCCCATGCAGCCGAACAGAAAGAGGTTGGCATTGGCGATGCATTGATCTCTATGTTTACGGAAGAGGACTCCCACGCTGTGTTTTTTTTGCGTAAACAAGGTGTTGAGCGTCTCGACATCATGAATTTTGTAGCACACGGTATCCGTAAATCCATAGCCGATATGGATGAAGACTATGCAGAATCTCTGCTGGAGGGTCTTGGCGATGAGGAGGATGATTTTAGTGATGATTCCTTCATCAGTGATCTGGATGATTTTCAGGATTCAGAAACGGAACACGAATCGTTTTCGGGTTCCAAAAAAAAGAAAAAACGATCGGCTTTAGCACTTTTTACCGATGATTGGACTCAGCTAGCCCGTGAAGGAGCTTTTGACAAACTTATCGGACGTGATACCGAAGTTCAGCGCACCATTGAAGTGTTGAGTCGACGATTAAAAAACAATCCGATTTTTGTCGGGGATCCGGGTGTGGGTAAAACAGCGATTGCTCAAGGACTCGCATCCCGTATCGCAGCAGATCAGGTTCCTGTGCGTCTTCAGGCATTCAGGGTACTGTCGCTGGATTTAGGAACTTTACTGGCGGGGACCCGATTCCGGGGTGACTTCGAGGAGCGTCTGAAAAAGGTGCTTCGTGAACTGGCAGAAGAAGAGAAAGTGATTTTGTTCATCGATGAAATCCATAATCTGATCGGCGCCGGTGCAGCTGGAAACAGCACCATGGATGCTTCAAATCTGCTCAAACCTGCCCTCCAGTCTGGTAAGCTTCGTTGTGTGGGTGCTACCACCTTCGAAGAATACAAAAATCATTTCGAAAAAGACCGGGCTTTGTCCCGTCGGTTCCAGAAAATCGACATTCACGAGCCCAGTCCCGATGATGCCGTTAAGATTCTAACCGGACTACAACCTGAGTTCGAATCCTATCACGGACTCAAGTATCAGCCATCTGCAGTCGAAGGCGCCGTGCATTTATCGGCGCGATATCTCAATGATCGTCAACTTCCGGACAAAGCGATCGACATTATGGATGAAGCAGGGGCGCGTGTCTCACTGAAAACAACACCTCGAAAACAAGTAACGCTAAAGGATGTCGAAGAACTGGTGGCACAGATTGCCCGGATTCCGATTCAGTCGATGACTTCTGGGGACAAGGAAAGTCTTAAATCACTTGACCAGCACCTATCCGAGGCAGTATATGGCCAGGATAAGGCGATCAGGGCAGTGGTTACCGCTGTCAAACGTCATCGCGCCGGACTCGGACATGCTCAAAAACCGGTGGGATCCTTCCTGTTTTCAGGTCCAACAGGTGTAGGAAAGACGGAATTATGCCGTGTACTGGCTCAACGAATGGGTATAGAATTGATCCGTTTCGATATGAGTGAGTACATGGAGAAACACACGGTTTCCAGATTGATCGGTGCTCCCGCCGGATATGTGGGCTTTGAGCAAGGTGGACTGCTCACCGACGCGATTCGACGGAATCCAAACGCGGTTCTGTTGTTGGACGAAATCGAAAAAGCGCATCAGGATGTGTACAACGTGCTCCTTCAGATCATGGACTACGCCACACTTACCGACAATACCGGACGCAAAGCCGACTTTCGAAATGTAATTCTGATTATGACCTCCAACGTTGGATCAAGGGAAATCAGCCGTACCGGAATCGGTTTCGCCGGAGACGATTCGAGTATTCATGGTGGAGATCCAATGGGTGCCATTCGACAGCATTTTACACCGGAATTCAGGAATCGCCTGGATGAAATCGTCATCTTCAAACATCTGGATGAGGCGGTTATCCTTCAGATTGTTGACAAATTCATGCAGGAGCTCAATACTCAGCTTGCCGACAAAAAAGTAGAACTGGAATTGTCTGACAAGGCGCGTCAATGGCTTGCTTCCAGGGGCTACAGTCCGGCGTATGGTGCCCGACCTATGACCCGAGTGATTCAGGAGCATGTGAAGAATCCTTTGGTCGATGAAATCCTGTTTGGATCACTTCAAAAAGGCGGCCGCGTACTGCTTGAAGTCAAAGACGATGCGCTAACATTCATCACCAAACCGGCCTGATCAGACATCCACATTCACATTGATCCGAACTGCGGATGCTCCCTGGGGCTTATGCTGGTCATACAACTGGAAGACTCTGTCGAGCAGGAACTCCATTTTCCTGGTACCGGTAGCCGGATCCAGTTTCAGGAAGCTCTCCCACCTGAAATCGTTGTAAATTCTCTGGATCACTGCAGGTGCAGGCCCCAGAACCGGTTGTCCGGCAAAGACTTTCTGTATGATTTGGGTCAGGATTTCGGCTACAATAGCCACTTTGGTTCCATCGGGCGACTTGAACTGAAACTGGATAAGCCGTGAAAAGGGCGGGTATTTGAGTCCATCGCGTTCGGATAGTTCATACCTGGCAAAAGATTCAAAATCGTGTTTTGAGGCGTGTACGATCGAAGGATGCTCCGGCATGCGCGTCTGTAAAAACACCTGCCCTTTTTTCTCCGCGCGTCCTGCGCGGCCGGCAACCTGAGTCAGGAGCTGGAACATTCGTTCTGAAGACCGATACGATGGAAACGCCAACTCGGTATCGGCATTCGTGACGCCAACAACGGTTACATTCGGGAAGTCCAGGCCTTTGGCAACAAGTTGCGTCCCAACCAGGATATCGGCTTCGCCTTTCCCAAAAGAGCTCAAGATCTTGTTATGGGCATCTTTACCTGAGGTGGTATCACGATCCATGCGCAGTATTCTAAATTTCGGAAATGCTTCCTGAAGCTCCTCCTCAACACGCTGGGTGCCCGTACCTTTATGATCGATGTTCACCGAGTCACAGTGGTCACAGTTGACCTGAGCCCGGCGACTGTACCCACAGTAGTGGCACCGAAGGCTATGCTGGGTCCGGTGTAGCGTAAGACTGACTGAGCAATTCGGACACGCTGCAATATGCCCGCAATCGTCGCACTGCTGGTAGGACGCGAATCCACGACGATTGTGCAGTAAAATAACCTGCTCACCACGACCAATCGCCTCCTCCATAGCCAGAGCCAGGGGCACGGCGACCGGACCACGCATTGCATTCCGATACTGGCGCAGATCGAGCACCTTCACCGGAGGCAATACCGCATCAAGGTGTCGGCCTGTGAGCTTAAGCATCGTGTGTTTACCACGCGTAACCGCATTCAGGGTGATCATACTTGGGGTAGCAGAGCCAAAAACAATGGGAATCTGCAGCTTTGACGCCCGTACGATGGCCACTTCACGGGCATGATAACGGGGAGCGGGGTCTTCCTGTTTGTAGGACTGGTCGTGCTCCTCATCGATGATGATCACGCCCAGATTCTGCACCGGAGCAAACACGGCAGACCGGGCTCCGATCGCAATACGCTTGTCACCCGATCGCAACGCTTTCCAGGCTTCATAACGCTCGCGGTCGTTCAATCTGGAGTGTAATACCGCGATCTGATCTCCAAAAATTTCATAAAAACGGCGGACCGTCTGAGGAGTGAGCGCAATTTCAGGAACAAGAATCAATCCACCTTTGCCAGACTCCAATGCCTGTTTCAGTGCGTGGATGTAGACCTCTGTCTTACCAGATCCGGTGATACCATAAAGCAGAAAACTCTGATAGGTACCGTCCTTCAACGCCTTTTGAATCGGACTGAATACCCGTTTTTGTTCTTCATTAAGCACTCTTAGCCGCGATGGAACATGTTCAAGGTGTGCCAGGGCATACGATTCGGTCGGAATTTCCTCAGAAACAAGTAGTCCCTCTTTTTCGAGCCTGCTCAGAATATGTGGCGTCATTCCATGGTCTTGAACCAATTCCTTTTGGGTCAAGGGCGGATGCAGCGCAAAAAGCACTGGAATGGCCGAGATCCACGCGAATGGTCGTCCGGTCCAAGAGCGGAACAAGGTGTCAGCTCTGTCTTGCTGTTCATCGGTCCACGAGTAGCCTTTAAGCGTGGCCTGAGTCACTTTTACTTTGGGGAACTCCGTCAATTCCAGGTTCCCTTTTCTCAACAGCCGGTAGATAGCTCCCTGGCTCCAGCGTTTTTCCGCTTCCTCAAGCTTGATTTCACCCAGACCCTGAATCTCATCGCAGATTTCGGTCTCTTTTGGGGTCATGGCATCCCGGTGGATGACCGACAGATGCCTGTCGGCGGCATAGTTGAGCCCAACGGGTAGTGCAGCCTGTATGACCTCACCCCAACCGGAATAGTAATACTGAGATACCCACTGGGTGAGTTCAAGAAGTTCCGTGTCGAAAATCTGTTCGGTGTCCAGCACCTGGTTCACGGGTTTACACGCAAACGAAGGTTTGTCTGCGTGCACCCTGACAACCATACCAATAGTTTTTCGATTCCCGAACGGAACCCACACCCGCATTCCGGGTTTCACCACATCACTGAGCTCCGCATTCAGGCTGTATGTAAACACCTGCCTTACGGCCTGAACTAAAGCAACCTCAGCATACATGGTGAACTTTTATCCCTCCTGCTGTTCCTTGATAGCTTCTTCAAGACTCACAGGTTTCGCATAGAACCTCTCCCACTTCTCCTTTGGATCCGGAGGAGTTGCAAGCGAAACCACAATCAACGCCAGAACAGATGCTCCGGCAGCAGGCAATACAATGTAATCTGTCGCGATAACTGGCTCATCCATGACCGCATTCAGAAACGTGATCAACAAGGTCATACCCATTCCGGTGGCAATAGATGCCACACCACCAGCCGTAGTGACCCGTTTCCACAAAAATGCCGCCAGCAACGCCGGGGTTAATCCAGCACCGACCATGGTATACGCCGTAAATGCCATATCCAGGATGGTCCGGAACTGAGTGAGGAGCAGGTATGCAAAAATCCCCAGGACCAGCACCATAATCCGTTGAAAAACAATGATTTGTTTATCGGATGCATCCGGACGGAGAAAACGCTGGTAGATATCCCGTGTGATGTTGGTGGATGGAGCCAGCAGAAAGCTATTTCCTGTAGATGTAATGATAGCAACGGCCGCCATAATCAGTAGAAGTCCGCCGATAACCGGGATTCCAACTTCGACTCCGTAGCGAGCGGTGTGCAGAATGATGCGCTCACTTTGACCGGCGTCAAGATACAGCGCATGGGATGGATCCAGGGAGTTGTAATGACTAAATGCGAAGATCGCCAGGGACGCGATGGCTGTTTCAACCAAAATGGTACCGATGACCCACCACAAAACTGCTGTTTTGGCTGATTTCTCATTCTTGGCAGAGAAAAATTTCTGGTACATGTTCGACTCACCAAGTAAAAGCAGGAACGTTGGGAAGAACACACCCATAGCCCAAATCCAGTTGTAATCACCGAAAACGGTGAAATAGGAAGGATCCAGTGTGGCCGAGAAGTGATCCGCTCCGCCTAGGTTGAAATAAACCAGTGGTACCGCAATGACCACTGCAAGTGTGATTACTGCACCGTTAATGATGTCCACAGAAACGATGGAAAGCATGCCCGCGAAAGCTGTAAAGGCAATGATAAACGCGGCGGTCATCAATACCCCTTGCCATTCAGGGATATCGGCAACCAGGTTCAGAACGAATCCTCCCCCACGAAACTGATAGCCCACGATGGTTGTATAAGCGATTACGATCACGATGGTTCCAAGAATCCGGGCCCATTTATTGTATCGGAGTTCGAGGATGTCAGGTACCGTAAATTGGGCGATTCGGCGTACACGAGCGGCCAGGAAGAACACAATGATGATTCCTATCCAGGCTCCGGCAGCCATCCAGAGTTCGGAGAATCCGACTCGGGCCGCGAGTCCGGCGCCGGCAAGTAACGATCCGGATCCAATCCAGGTACACAGTAACGTTCCAACCAGTTTGTAAGTCGGTACCGATCGTCCGGCGACCATAAAGTCTTCCTGGTTTTTGATAGCCCGGCTTTTCCAGACCGAGATAAACATAAGTAAGGCAAGATAGCCTATGACCACATACAAGAATATCATAATGAATGACTTTGATTTTGATGTAAGTTCAACGGGGAGCCAGATTGACCCAGGCTCCACCTCTTCGACGGTGCAAAATAGCAGATAAATCGGATTTTTTTACATCTGCTTTGAGTTATTCTTGGCACACGGTCAAATTACGATCGAACCATTAATTCGGAAGAAGTTCCTATCTTAGTACGATGCAAGCACAGACCATCTTACAACGCGATCCGATTGCGGCCATTGCCACCCCGGTTGGTGAAGGGGGAATCGCGGTTATCCGTGTTTCCGGACAACATGCGATCGAGAAAATTGCAACGATATTTCGTGGCAAAGATTTAACTACGGTTCCATCGCATACTGTCCATTTTGGACATCTGACTGCATCTGGTAAAAAGATCGACGAAGTTGTGGCAACGATATTTCGCGCACCGAAATCCTACACCGGTGAGGACACCGTCGAGATTTCGTGCCACGGTGGCGTCTTGGTAACCCAGCAAGTACTGGAAACGGTACTTGCAACAGGCGTTCGCGCTGCCGAACCGGGCGAGTTCACACAGCGGGCGTTTTTGAACGGAAAAATGGAACTGAGTCAGGCGGAAGCCGTTGCGGACCTGATCCATGCCAAGAGTCGAAAGGCGGTCGAAGCCGCTCAGCAGCAGCTCGATGGAGCGCTGGGTAAGCACGTTGCCCGGTTTCGTCAGCAGATCATCGATGCCACAGCGCTGGTTGAGCTGGAACTGGATTTCATTGAAGAAGACGTGGAGTTTGCCAGTCGGGACCAGCTTCGAAAGCTGATTCGCGAGTTGCTGGATGAAATCGTGAGCTTATTAGCGACCTACGAAACGGGTCGGCTGGTCAAGCACGGTATTCGGACCGTCTTTGTGGGTAAGCCGAATGCAGGGAAATCAACGTTGCTGAATGCATTGATGGGTAAAGACCGTGCGATTGTTTCCGCTATTGCGGGAACTACCAGAGATGTGATTGAGTCTGACTGGAGTCTGGACGGGGTGCTGTTTACGCTGACCGATACAGCAGGACTTCGGGAAACCGATGACGTGATTGAAGCTGAGGGAGTTAAGCGGTCACACAAGGCCATGGATGCGGCGGATCTGATTGTGTACCTGAAGGATTTATCGGAACGGATTTCATCCAGTGAGTTGGATTTGGTCGGGGAGCTGCGTGACCGGTACAGGTCCAAATCGATCATTGCGGTGGGAAACAAGGTGGACTCGAGTGTGAATCCGGAGCTGGAATCGAAGTTCGATCTGGTGATTTCAGCAAAGACTGGTCAGGGAATGGAAGAGCTAAAGCAGCTTATGAAATCGGCTGTAATGCAGAACAAGGACATCGATACCTCGGGACTTCTCGTTACCTCGACTCGGCATCGGGACGCGCTCGAGAAGACGCATCAGCATCTGAGTGATGCCCTGAGAGCGCTGGATTCTGGAACAACGGGTGACTTCGTGAGCATCGATCTACGTGCGGGGTTGCAGGAGTTGGGCACCATCACGGGGTCCATCACCACCGAAGATCTGCTGGACTCGATCTTTTCACGGTTCTGTATCGGTAAATAATTGTTCGCTTCGCGAACAGAAAAGTGATAACAGAAAAGTGATAAGAGAGTTTTTGGAATTGGTAAGTATTTGGTCGGTGGGAAACTAATCAGAATGGCTGCGCCATCAGAACAGCGGCGTTGCCGCGTAAAAAGATAACGCTCTACCGCTCAACTGATGCACCGCTTTACCGCACTCTTTTCTTTTATCCCTTATCTCTTATCTCTTATCTCTTATCTCTTATCTCTTATCTCAATTCCGAAAAA
>CAYYPL010000011.1:0-15286 GCA_964473555.1 uncultured Chitinophagales bacterium | reverse complement strand
CTTATCTCTTATCTCTTATCTCTTATCTCTTATCTCTTATCTCAATTCCGAAAAAACAAAAAAGGCCCCCTAAGGAGCCTTTTTTTGTTTGTTCAAATCGCTTAGTTGAACATATATCTGACACCAAACTGCATTCTCCATCGTGAAGTCAAGCTTGCGATGTTAAATGAGTCCTGGTTTGTTTTTGTCCCGGTGTAGGTGAACTTAGGCGTAGTGCCATCAGCTTCGTATCCCGCGAAGTTGTATAACTCATAGTTGTTGAAAGAACCTGGAACGGTGTACTGAACACCCCACTCAGGATTGAGCATGTTGGCTACGTTCACGATATCGGCAGATAACTGCAGTCTGTGACGCTGACCACCTACGTTGATACCCACATCCTGACGCACACCGATGTCGAAAATTGCTGTGAACGGAGCCCATGCACCGTTTTTCTCAGCATATTTACCACGACGGCTGCTCAGATAGTTGCTGTTTTCGATATAGTTGTTCAGGTTGGTCCATTGCTGATCAGCAGTGAGGTTTCCAACGGGTACAAGGTTGATTTCGTTACGGCTGGCTGGAATGTAGGCCAAAGTACGGTTTTGACTGGTACTTCCACGCTCGGTCATTACGTTATTAGCTCCACCCATTACATAAGAATATGGTACACCCGACTGAGCGTTCATGAACAAGGAGATGGTCGTCGCATTGTTGCGGTCGCCAGTCCAGTTGAAACGGTAGTTCAGGGCAGTGATCACGCGGTGACCGGCTGCGAAGTCGGAGCGACCATAAGTTGGATCATTACGACTGAACTGGTGAACCTGACCTCTCCACTGAGAAGAGTTCTGTGATGACGTGTTGTCAGCCAGAGAATAGGAATCGTTGTACGAGTATGCGAGAGTAGCATCCAATCCGAAGTCGAATGTTTTCGCAAAGCTTACTGCCAGGTTGTAGCTGTAACCCTCAGAGGTATTAGCCGCGAGATAGACAGCAGAGTACTGATTGACGATGTTCGAGTTGGCATATAACGGACGATTGTCTGGAGTGCCAGTCCAACGGGTACGTACAGTCGGATTTGAGTTGACCTGAGTGTAGTACAGGTTGTTGAGGGTCTTGGTATAGATCGCTTCAACCGTGGTACGGATGTCAAATGGCAACACAAAGTCGGTAGCAAGGTTGGAACGGAATACCTGTGGATATTTGAAATCCTTGGTGAACAAACTGATATCACCTTGTGGCAAGGAGATATTCGGATTGATGTACTGGTTCTGGTAATCAGCACGGAATCCCTGGTAAAGATCTCCAGGAAGGTTGCTCAAGTTTACTGTTCCACGCGTTACACCGTTTTCGTTGAACATCGCACCCGGCCATACGAATGGGATACGGCTGGTAAATACTCCCAGACCACCACGAACGACCATTTCCATGTCATTAGCAGTGCTATAGGTAAATCCGACACGTGGAGACCACATGATTTGTCCGTCTGGAGCAGATCCCCCGCGAGCATTTTTGGCTACATCATAGAACTGACCCATGGTCTGAAGGGCTGTATTGATCAGGCCGTCATCTGCTGGATCATCTGTGATGATGGGCACATCCACTCTCAATCCATAAGTAAGCACGAGGTTACTGTTAACATTCCACTCATCCTGTACATAGAATCCAAGCTGCATCGCATTGAACTCAGCCGCTGCCTTGGAACCAGGTCCAGTGATGTTATCAACCAGTGAATACCCACGGTTGTAGGCTGATGGGCGTGCGTTGTTCAGGAAGTCACTAATGCTTCTGTACGTGTACTGACCAAAGTTCTGTGGAATGAACAAGTTGTACATATAGTAGAACTCATTGTGCGTACCAATGGTAATTGTATGGTTGCCACGGAACATCTGGAAATTGTTGGTGATCGAGAAGATATTCTGATCCAGCTGGTTTGCTGTGGAGAATGGCTCGGTACCCATTCTGATCTGGCCACCGGACACATCGTTGATGATGACATACGGGAACGGATCACCCAACCATCTGCGGTTGTCACGAACGGTCACATAGCTCAGGGTCAGGTTATTGGAGTACTGATTACCGAACATAGAGTTCAACTCCAACGCAGACGAATTGGTTTTGGATGGGAAGAAAATTCCGTTGTCCGCGAAGTTGATGGTTCTGCTGTTGCTCGCAAAACGGTTGTATTGCTCGGCATTCGTGTACTGATGACGTAAGGTCAAACGGTGATCACGATTGATGTTATAGTCTAACTTGGCGAACAATTTGGTTCCTTCAAGTGCACCCTGAACGTCACCATAAGATCCTGGGTCATAACCGTAGTTGTTCTTGACAAAATTTCTCAGATTCTCAAGGTCCGCAGCTGATGCACGACCTGCAACTGAGGTATACTCACTCACGTTGAATGGACGAGGAGTCTCGTCATCCTGGATTTCAGCGTTGAGGAAGAAGAATAATTTATCTTTGATAACCGGACCACCCAAAGACAGACCATAAGAGCTCTGTACGAAGTCCGCTACTCGCTCACGCTCGGCATTGATACGATCGGCAGCCGTTTTGTTGGTCTTACCAACTAATCCTTCATTCTGGACAAAACGATACGCTGATGCAGTGTAGGTGTTGGTTCCTGATTTGGTTACGGCGTTGATACCACCACCCGCAAATCCACCAAGGGTTACATCATAAGGCGATACAACTACCTGGAGCTGATCAATGATGTCGAGGGAAAACGGAGAAATCCCGGTCTGACCACCGTTGGTTCCACTGGATGCAAGTCCAAATACGTCGTTGTTTACCGCACCGTCAATGTAAATCGCATTGAAACGGTTGTTCATCCCCGCAAAAGTAATACCGTCTCCTCCATAGCCACTCGATTGTGGTGCAGTACGAAGGAAATCATTGATATTCCGGTTGAGGGTAGGAAGTGTTGAAATGGTTGTTGAGGAGATTTGGGTTGATGTTCCTGATGACATCCCGGCAGATCCTGCACGTGCAGAAACGGTGATCTCATCGAGCTCAAGTGAACGCTCTGATAAAGAAGCATTCAGTCGCTCAGTTTCACCCAAACGAAGGAATAATTCCGTGTATTCAACACTGTTGAATCCAGTGAAGGAGATACGAACAGTGTATGGACCACCGACACGCATGTTTGGAATACGAAAGTTTCCATCAACATCAGCAGATGCTCCGTAAGTGGTTCCAGATGGAACGTGAATGGCAACAATGTTGGCACCTGTTAACGGTTCACCTGTTTCTTCGACTACGACAGTTCCAACAAGTGTGGAGGTCGTGACACCCTGTGCGTACAGATTCCCGGCTGTTATTCCGGTTACGAGTAGCGCACAGACCATTAGAAAGGCAGATTGTAAGATTTTCTTCATGATTGTGCTATGATTTGTAGTGGCAATGCAGTAGGTTTATCCTCAAATTTCCAGGTGTAATGTTCCCGGACAGCCCCAAAATTACGGAGAGTTTCATTAAATTCAATCAACGCAATCAAACATCGTGCCGAATTAATGATTTATTCACACCAAAATCAGCCTGACATTAACTATTGAAGCTTTTTTCATAATTAAATTTCTTTAAAAAATACCCGCATAGTGTCTGTTACCCATTCAAAACCAAGTAGTTGTATTATCGGATGCGGATGGCTGGGTTATCCCCTGGCCAAACGATTGGTTTCCGAACAGCTCAAGGTTTCAGGGACCACCACTTCCCCCGATAAACTGAAAACTCTCGGACAATCAGGCATACATCCTGTCTTATACACGTTGGGAGCTGATACCCATCTTCCCCCGGCGGATGTATACTTCGTAAATGTCCCACCTTCAGGGATTCCTGATTACGTGCCCGCGCTGGAACGTCTGATCAACCGGCTTCCAAAAACGTCACGCATGATCTTTTGCAGCTCCACTTCGGTGTATCGCGACACTCCAGATCACTGGTGTGTCGAGTCGGATGTCGAGCCTGGTGTCATTCCTAATGATCCGGATCTGGATGTGGCCCGGCACGGTACTCCAAGGCGCGTACTGATCCATGCTGAGGGAATGGTTGCGCGGCATCCCAACCACCTGATCCTTCGACTGGCCGGACTTTATGGCGGGAATCGTCATCCGGCGAGATTCCTCTCCGGACGCGCAGATCTTTCGTCTCCGCACGCACCAGTGAATCTGATCCACCTCGATGATCTCATCGAAACCGGACTCAAAGTAATCACAGATCCACCCGACTTCCGGGTGATGAATGTCTGCTCGGGCGAGCATCCAACCCGAATTGAATTTTACTCCGAAGCAGCACGGAATCTTGGTCTGACTGTTCCCAGATTCAAAGCAGATGACCATTCAACCGGAAAACTCATAGATAATTCACAATTTGTGAAATACCTGGGGTATAATCCGCCGTTGCGACCCTAGTTTTATCCTGATTTCTTGAGTCAGGAGCTAACCGGCATCAATGCATATCCATACGCTCAATCGGAGCCTGACTTGGATCGAGCTCACGCGGAATCCGGATTCGTTCAACAAGTTTCTGTATTTCGGGTGGAGGTGGCGGAGTAAATCGGCTTACCGTTAGTGCCACCGCTGTATTCAACAGCATACCAATGGTACCGATGCCTTCGGGTGAAATCCCGAACCACCAGTGGTCTTTGTTATTGAGTTCCGGATTTAAGAGGGCAAAATATACAATGTATATGATGGTGAAGAGCAACCCGACCACCATCCCGGTTATGGCACCCTCAGCATTCATGCGTTTATAGAATATCCCGAGCAAGATGGCAGGAAAGAAGGAGGCAGCAGCTAGTCCAAAGGCAAATGCCACCACCTGTGCCACGAATCCGGGTGGATTCACACCGAAGTATCCGGCCAAAATAACCGCACCAGCTGCCGCGATACGGGCAATACGAAGTTCGTTTTTATCAGAAATCATCGGATACATCGTGCGTTTGACGAAATCCCGCGACACCGATGTGGAGATCACAAGCAAGAGTCCTGCGGCGGTGGACAGTGCCGCAGCCAACCCTCCTGCTGCAACCAATCCAACAACCCAGTTCGGAAGCCCGGCGATTTCCGGATTCGCTAGCACAATGATGTCGCGGTCGACCCGAAGCTCGTTGGTCTGGGGATCCGCATTGAAATTAATAATTCCATCCTGATTCTTATCCTCAAAAACGATCAATCCGGTCTTTTCCCAGTTAGTAACCCAGTCGGGAACCGACTCGTAGGGAACACCATTGACCGTCTGAATCAGATTGGTCTTCGCAAATGCTGCAACAGCCGGAGCAGTGGCATACAACGCTACGATAAACAATAGAGCATATCCCGCCGAAATCCGCGCATCCTTGACTCTGGGGACCGTGAAAAAGCGCACAATGACGTGTGGCAACCCGGCCGTTCCGACCATCAGCGCCATGGTAATGAAAAACACATCGTGCGTAGACCGTATCCCCGAGGTATACTCGGCGAATCCCAGGTCGGTATGCAACTGATTGAGTTTATCAAGCAGATAAACCCCAGGCTCAGCGCTGAGTGTCCCCCCAAATCCCAGTTGCGGAATAACGCTATCGGTCATCATGATAGAGATGTATATGACCGGAACCAGATAGGCAAAGATAAGTACGCAGTATTGCGCCACCTGCGTGTAGGTGATGCCCTTCATCCCTCCCAACACGGCATAGAATAGCACAATGATCATGCCGAAAATCACTCCAAGCTCAATATCTACATTCAAAAACCGCGAAAACACGATCCCAACCCCGCGCATTTGTCCGGCGACGTAGGTAAATGACACAAACAGCGCACACAAAACAGCGACCATGCGCGCAGTCTGTGAATAATATCTGTCTCCCACAAAATCGGGCACGGTGAATTTACCGAACTTGCGCAGATAAGGAGCCAGAAGCAAGGCCAGCAACACATACCCCCCAGTCCATCCCATCAGATACACCGATCCATCGCGGCCCATAAATGCAATGATCCCAGCCATAGAAATAAACGAGGCAGCCGACATCCAGTCAGCCGCAGTGGCCATTCCATTCACAAGCGGATGAACTCCTCCACCTGCTACATAAAACTGTGAAGTGCTTGAGGCCCTGGACCATATCGCTATGCCGATGTATAGCGCAAAGGTCAGTCCAACGATAATAAACGTCCAGGTAGTGATATCCATGAACAACTCCGGTTGTGTGTATTTCTATCTATTTCTCGTCCACGTCAAACTCACGGTCCAGACGGTTGGTCAGCCACACGTACACAAAAATAATGACCACAAAGGCATACATCGACCCCTGCTGAGCAAACCAGAATCCAAGCCCAAAGCCCGCAACTCTGAACTGATCCAGCCAATCGGCCAACATGATTCCTAATCCAAACGAGACCACAAACCACACCGCCAAAAGCGTGGCAATGATGCGTAAATGACGTTTCCAGTAGGTGCTGTGCATTGACTGTTCCCGGCTCATGACCCATTCTCCAAAATGTATTCAAGTTCTGTGACCAAGCGGCGTTTTTTTGCCTCTTCTATACCCAACGAATCTACCACATCTATTTTTTGATGTAGATCCCTGCAAATTACGATGCCCCGGGCAATAATCCGCGATATTTCGTTGTGCGAGATGGATTTCAGCACGGTGACCGGTACACGCTTGGTGCGACGGATCAGGCCCAGCAGACTTTCCGGACCCTCATGGTCCCATCCAATCATACACATATCCGAACAGGTTCCATACTGAACCGCATCTTCGGTGAACTTGGCATTGGTCACGATGCAGCCCTGCATTGAAATCGGCCGGTCCGGATGGTATCCAGAAGCATGACCCTTGCTTCCAAACGGACCAAAACCCATGGTTTTCAGGAAATTTTGCCCATCTGGCTCAATTTCACTGCGCAGATCATTAAACCGGGAATGCACATACAACGCTACTTTGACATCGGTCTTTGATCCAGGCTGATTCCGGAACTTGCATTCGCACAAGACTAAAGCATTCTCCCGAAAGGCAACTACGTCCACCTCATGCTGCACACATTTCCCCCTGATCATCTGTCCCACCTTGACCTCGTAGCCCTCGGCCCGAAACAACTCCCCTACAAACATCTCGAACGGATATCCGGAAGGCCCGAGTAACATGATGGCATGCTTGAGATTGTACTGTGTTGCCACTTTAACCGAGCTTTGACGAAGCAACTTGAACGCCCGACTGTAAATTTTACGGGTCGACATTCCCTGCTCGATGTCGCGCTCAATATCCGATGCCACATCTTCTGCGGTCAGTACCGAAGCTCCCGAACGAACCATCGAACGGATCAGCTTCTGACGGTCATACAACGACCGCTCTCCCGACGCCTTGGTAATGTATAATTCGGTATGCTGACTCATTCTGGTCCGTTGGCTGGGTGATGGGTGGAACCCTGATCGACGACACGTACTGTCTGGTAGGCAAATTGAATCTCGTCGTATTTAGCGAATTCGGTCAGAATATCTTCCCAGATCATCTGCGCCGATCCCCTGCGCCGACGTGGATGGGTAAGATATCTCACGGTGAGTTTGATCCCGTTCGGACCAACGGACGTGTACACCGTAGGGGTGAGATATTTGTACGTAATCATGTATTCCTGCTTCGTCTCTCGAATCTGACGCTCAGCCTCGGGAGTGACCTCGTTGGCGTGCCGATTGGCAATTTCCTGAAGCAGTTGCTTGGCTTTCTTCCAGTTACTGTCGAAGGTCAGATTCACAGTGAGTTCGTTCCAGATAAACTCGAATCCAGTGGTGTAATTCGCGATCGGATCCAAAAATACCCGATGGTTCGGGATATGGATCACCCTACCTGTACTCTGTTCCGCATCCACCCAATTTCCGATTTCAACGATGGTAAATTTGAAAACCCGTTTGTCGATCACATCTCCTTTGTGTGGACCGATTTCAATGCGGTCGCCAATGTTGAACGGACGTCTCCACAACAAAAACAACCAGGCCGCAAAGTCTGCAACAATATCTTTCAAGGCAATTGCCAGACCCGCTGAAAGTAATCCCAAATACGTTGCTATCGACTGAAATCCCTCCAGCCATAGCCTTCCGATCAGAAAGAAAACAATGAATCCAAAAAAATACCGGACGTTTTTCGACAGCAGAAACTGCTGGCGGTCATCCTGAACGTTCTTGCGGATAATCATACGTGCTATGGTATTTGCCAGCCATCCGAATGTCAAAATCAGAATGGTTGCGACAAGACTGCGCATAACCCTCGGATCGAGTGCTGTCAGACGCTCCAGGATGTCGTAAAAACCTTGCATAAATCCTTTTTATAGACGTTTATAACTGGTCTGAACTTAGTTTATTCTGATGAATATGTAAACATTGCAACGGGTTTATACCAAGAAAATAAAAACTCTGTTCAGACAAAAGGTTTTTATTGAATCGGGATGGATTTGTCGCTATCTTGCCCAGCTAAACACAACAGATTTTTTGACCTATGATATATTCAATTATTGTCGCCCTCATCACGTTGATCGCCATTTTGATCACGATCACTGTTCTGCTTCAAAGTGGACAAGGTTCCGGACTCAGCGGTGGAATTGCTGGTAATGCCGGAGGCGCCGCTGGTGCAATGGGCTCACGTCGTACCGCCGACTTCCTTTCAAAATCTACTTCCGTACTTGGAGGTGCCTTTTTGGTATTATGTCTGGTAGCGAACTTCTTTATCGACCGCAGTACCACTACCCGCTCGGCTGTTCAGCAAAGTGGCGTGTCGTTCCCGGTCGATAACACACTCAGTACTCCGGACTCATCTCCATCAGCGATTCCACAGACTTCACAGCCTGTTGAACAACCCAATGAGCAACCCACTCAGGAATAGGCGTTCAGCTACATCCAGGATTTAATAAAAAAAGTCCGGTCTTCGAAAGAAAGCCGGACTTTTTTTATGCCTGTAATTTTGACGGACTTCTACGGTACTGAGACCAGTACGATATCTTCGGCAACCAGCCCCTTATCGTTTTGAATCAGCGTGAATTCAAAAATCAGATCACGGCTCGGAAGGAAGGTATGGTCGAAGTTGGATTCAAACTGGGAAATGTGTGCAAAAACGGTACGAAATGGAGACTCTTCAGCTCTGGAATCTGTAACCCACAGCCGGTCTTCGATTTTATTGAGGTAACGCATGAATCCATATCCATCGCTGTGCGAAAAGTCGTAGCACATACCACGGACTCGCGATCCGACTGTGCCCCATTCGTAAGGAGACTTGATAGGCAGCAAACCTGGAATCGTGTAGCCCGAAATGTACAAATCAACTTCTTTTTTTAGCGCCTGAGCCACATTATCGAATCCAATCAACTCTACGCGTTTACCTTTAGACTGAAGCGTTTGTACAACAGGAACGAGCCCACCGTCGGAACTGAGCAACATCACCCGGTCGCACCCTTCGGTTTGCGTAAGCAGATCGACCGTCATTTCGATATCGATGGTGTTCTTGGTCACCTGGGTTTCCGTCTCCGGATCGGTGTACTTGAGCAGGGGTTTCTCAATTACTTTGTATTCAAAATCCCGCAAGACCTCAGTAAAGCGTTGTGTTTTTTGTTTATATCCCGCGTCATCACGCAAACGGTCTCTGTCAATGGCCAGATAGACATTTAAACGACAAGCACTACATCCCCCCCGCATCGCAAATTTTCTGAGTATGTCGTAGCGTAACCCAAACCCGCCATTCAGGGTCACATTATTGGCGTCAACGAACACACTAACTTTACGTGTTATACTCATTTGAACTAATACTTACTGTAATCAGACGCCCTGGCAAAACAACCACTAATTACTCGTCGCTTTTCCAGGTTTAAGTGTATAAAATACAAAAAGAATACCAATTAGCGATAGCACTAATCGAGCCGTTATCGTTTGCACCGATTCGATGGCTGAATAGGTTACGAACCCCACTATGGTGGCTGTCACCAGTATGGTGATGAACGCCCTTACCATTCGATAGGGAACCTTCATTTCACGGTGAGAATAATACAGAATGAGTCCGGAAGTGATTGCATAGCATGCCAGTGTAGCCAGCGCGGCACCTTCCATGCCCAAGACAGGCACCAACATGATGTTAAGTACAAGTGTTACCACAGCTCCCACAGCGGTGATACCGGGTAACAGCTTGGTTTTTTCTTTGATGAAGATTCCCGCAGAAAAAATAACAAACCATCCCTGAAACCAATAAGCAAGCAGCAGCATAGGAACGATGGACAAGCCGGCCCAGTAACGGCTGTTTATCAGGGTCCCATCACCTAAAAAGGGTACCTTCAAACCGGCTATTTCCACCACAAACAGTGAGATGAGTAGGAAGATGGTCGCTGCGAAGATGTTGAACCAGTCAAATACGGCAGCAAATGTGGAGGTGTTGTCATCCGATTTGGCGTATTTCATAAAAAATGGCTGCCAGGCCATTCGAAACATCTGTACAGTGAGGAGCATGAATATCGCCAGTTTGTAGCAGGCATTGTAGATACCTGTGATGTCGTCTGCAGTATATTCGGAACCGTAAAGTCTGGCGATGGTTTCATACGACATCGAATTGATAAAAAAACGGTCGATGACTTCGTTTATCGCAAAACCGAGTCCATTGGGAACATACGGGAGTCCGAATAGCAGGACCTGGCGCACGATGGCGGCATCGAAGGTACCTCCAAGCTGTCCCCACGTACGAAACCAGAGTCCCAGGGCCGTGATCGATGAAGCGGCCAGATTACTCCAAAGCACAGCTTCTATGCCCCATCCGAGTCCGGCGACCAGATAGATATTCAGCACCAGATTGATCCCCACGTTCGCCAGCCGGTATCCGGCGTAGGTCCACGACTTACGCACCAGACGTAGTTCAGCATAAGGCACGATACTTAGGGAATCGAACCAAAGAATCCCGATCAGCACGGAAAAGATGGTTTTATCGGCTGGAGTCAGACTCATAACGGGCATCATCCAGTCTGCTGCCACGTACATCAGAACGGCCAGGGTGGTCCCCACCCCGAGGAGCAGCGTTTGTATGGTCCGAAATACATTCCTGGAACCTTCTCGCTCGGAGGCATACCGAATGTAGGATGACTCCATCCCGAAAGTAAACAACACATTCAGGAATACGATACCCGCATAGATCAGTGAAATCACTCCATATTCGCCGGGAGCGAAGAACTCGGTGTAGAAAGGTACGAGCAGGTAATTCAAAAACCTGGCCACCACACTGCTGAGGCCATACACAGCGGTATCGGAGGCAAGTTCTTTGATTCTGGACATACGTTATCTGGCTGCGTCGATAAGATCTATTACAGCCCGAACCCCAAGCAGATAGCTGTTCAGTCCGAGTCCGGCTATCATGCCCTGGCATACACCTCCGGTAAGTGAGGTATGACGAAAAGACTCCCGGGCGTGGATATTCGACAGATGAACCTCAATTTTTGGCACATTCCAGATCGCTAACGCATCACGCAGGGCCACGGAAGTATGGGTAAAGGCTCCGGCATTGATGATAAGGCCCTGAACGGATGCATCACGGACCAGCGAGTGGATGCGATCGATGAGTTCACCTTCGTGATTGCTTTGATAGAAGTCGAAGTCCACCTGTGGAAAAGCATCCCGTACACGGGACTCCAACTCGGCGAGTGTAAGTGATCCATAAAACTGAGACTCACGCTCACCAAGCATATTCAGATTGGGACCGTTGATGACCTGGATTTTCATAAAACCACCTTTTCACGAATGGATGCGGCCATGGCTTCCATCTGTTCTTTAGACAGAGTAATGGGGCGCCCGAGTGAGAATCCACGACGATCCGGATACATGGGAATGAGATGCAAATGGGCGTGCGGCACTTCTAGTCCTTCAACGATGATTCCGGTTCGGATGCAGCTGGTAGCCTGATCGATGGCGAGTGCAACTTTTTTGGAGAAGGGAAGCATTTTTGCGAGGATCTGATCGGGTTGATCGAAGAGATAATCGATTTCCAGTTTGGGCACAACGAGCGTGTGTCCGGCAGCCACCGGATTAATATCCAGGAAAGCGATAAAATGCTCGTCCTCAGCGATTTTGTAGCAGGGAATTTGACCCTGGATGATACGGGTAAATATCGTTGCCATAGGTTGAAACTGGATCACGTGTTGAGAAAGTTTTCAGCACCAAAATAGAAAAATCGAATCACTTTGGGTATTCATTTTATCGTTATGGAAGAATTTTATTCTTGCGTAAACGCACGATTCGTTCGTATATTTGGAATCTGTCAACGATTTGGCTTTGCCAAAAGCGATGAGTCGGTAGCTCAGTCGGTAGAGCAGCGGCCTTTTAAGCCGTAGGTCGTGGGTTCGAGCCCCACCCGACTCACAGTATTAAACCAACACATTAAAGCCTCTATCTGGGAACCGGTAGGGGCTTTTTTTTTGAGGTGGGGATGAATCAGAGTACACGTTCAGCATCGCAATGATGCGTAGACATGTGGCAAATCGGTATAAAATTTGATTTGCTTTCGGGCGCAGAGAGTCCGTATATTTGTTTCCTACCTTAAACAGGGGCTGTTAGCTCAGTCGGTTCAGAGCACCTGCCTTACAAGCAGGGGGTCGGGGGTTCGAGTCCCTCACAGCCCACGTAAATAAACCCGTAGCATCTTGTATATCAACGTGCTACGGGTTTTTTGTTTTGTGCAGGTGCCAAAAATGGTACCATGGTGTAGTGTAGATCCGGGTAGGTAGACCAGACGGAATCTGACACGGAATCTGACACGACCAGGGGAAGGGTATAGTCTCTTCTCCCTGATTGCGCTTTAGAATAACCTTTCGTTTGGTTCACCATCGATACGTGCCGTGTAAGTGCACTAGAATCCCATCCGTGGCCACTGACTCATCACGATGCTGTGTTTGTGTGGACCTGCACCGTCTTCGATGCGCATCGTCGTTTTTGAGTTGGAAGCGGCATCGGTGGCATTGATTTCAACCAACATACCACCGGATGATGCATAGGGAGCAAACATCGCCATCATAGGCACTGAAGCCGAGGCTGACATGATTTGTTTGTATCCCTTGATGGGTTCATCGGTGAGCCAGATCTCGATGTTGGATCGACCGTCCTGGGTACGGAATCCCTTTGCATCGAATCCGGATATGGTTCGAGAACCCAGCGATTCATAGCCTGCCATGGCACTGAATCCCGCGGTGAAATCGGAACTGTTCATTGCAGTTTCGTACTCCTGTCCCGTGGCTGATCCATCTTCAGGGAGTGCGTCCATGCCGAGACCGGGTTGTGAAATCACCATAGACGATTGCTGGCCGTTTTCGTTAACCAGCATCACCATCACGCTATTTTTAGCGTCCATAATCATATAAGCCTGGGCAGAACCATCGTTACCGTCTATTTCAGACATCTGGATTGCGTAGTAAGGCAGTTCGGAATTGATATAGGTAATCATACGAAACCGGGAAGTCTTTCCTTTTTCCACGGTTTCCATATAGTGGGAGATTTTAAAGTCGAAGGTGTACACCGACTCTGTTTTTGCGTTGGGATCCATCCCGAAGGAAGCGAATCCGTTGCCACTTTGAGCCCCTGACATGCCACCCTGGGAAGATGGGGATGGGTTTATACTCACACCGAACCATTTGTTCAGTGTCTTTTCGGTTTCTTCAGAAATTCGGGAATCGATAAAGTTGTCGATGGCGCCAGTGGTTTTCTCCTGGACCTTATCCTCCACCTTGCCAATGGCGTTACGAAGTCTTTTCAAGCCCTGGGCTTGAACCTCGGTAACACCCGGGAAAGACAGGAGGAGTAAGCAGGCAAGCATAGCGAACACGAGACTGGAAAAGCGATGTGATAATTGAGCTAACATAGTGTAATTAAGATTGATGACGATTTGGTAAAGCCAATACAAACAGGAAGGTATCTGCGTATAGTATGACATCAAAGACCATCAATCAATACAGCCAACAAAAAAATTTTTGTTTCCTCTGAATTTGGCGAAATTAGGCAAGGAGAGAATGTAAATATACCGTTTGTAATCAGTCCCTACCGTCATGCGCAGAACTCTATTAACCCTCGTCTTAGTCCTTATAAGTGTGACTGCTTATTCACAAGAATTTACCATAGACGATAAAGGCATCGTCAAATGTACCAACGTCAATCCCGGAGACAAAGGTACCGTCAACGGGGTCACCTACGAAGCCGTAGACCGTGCATTACTCATTCAACGCAGAGATGAAAACGCGGATTTGACTAAAGTATGTGTGAGCAATGTGGAGGATATGAGTAGCATGTTTGGATGTGTTAACTCTAATTACAACAGTCGTGAATTTGATCAAAATTTCAACAATTGGGATGTAAGTAATGTAACCAACATGTCTGGTATGTTCGCTTGCACAGGATATAACCAACCCATAGATAATTGGGATGTAAGCAAGGTTACAGATATGAGTGGTATGTTTGCAGGTTCCTTTTTTAACCAATCAATAGGTGATTGGGATGTGAGTTCAGTTACAGATATGAGTTTCATGTTTCGCAGGTCAAATTTCAACCAACCCATTGGAAACTGGGATGTAAGTAATGTGACGGATATGGGCAGTATGTTTTGGGGAAATACTACTTTTAACCAAAACATTTCGAACTGGGATGTAAGTAACGTAACAAATATGAGTTATATGTTTTCGGGATACTACGTATATGACGATTTAGATAATGACAATAGAACAGACTATTACACAAGTTTCAACCAACCCATTGGGAACTGGGATGTGAGTAGTGTAATTGATATGGTCTACATGTTCAATCTTTCCAAATTCAACCAACCTATAAATACCTGGTGTGTGTCAAAATTTGAATCGGAACCTGCAAGTTTTTCCACCAACTCTCCCTTGACACCAGAAAACAAACCAGTTTGGGGAACTTGTCCAAATAGCACGTCTATAGAATTTTTTTGGAACACCGTTGAGCTCGAGCTCCAACAAAACTATCCCAACCCATTCAACCCGACCACCCAGATTCGGTTTGCGTTACCTGAGTCCCAGCAGGTCACCATTCAGGTGTATGATGTAAATGGTAGACTGGTTGCGGAGTTACTTAACAATGTAACGTATTCGGCAGGTAACCATCAGATATCTTTTGATGGATCAGAACTGTCATCGGGGATTTACCTCTACACCATGAGGACGAGTAGCGGGATGTCGTTTACGAGGAAGTTGCTGTTGGTGAAATAGATTATTCCGTTCAGGAGGAGATTGAGAAGGCCTGGGAAATGGAGATTCAAAAACGTCTGGCGGATGTTAAATCCGGAAGAACTAAGCTGATTCCTGGTGATGAGATG
>CAYYPL010000010.1:0-82342 GCA_964473555.1 uncultured Chitinophagales bacterium | reverse complement strand
TCTAACCTTTAGACAGCACCTTTTCTATTTTTACACAAGGATAAGGACATTACCTTCTGGGTAAACCTACCACAATTAAAAACAATTTTAGTTTTCCTTAGTTTTAATAATTGTTAAAGTAAATTGAATTCACTTTCTAAACTTTTGCACACTTTAGAAGCATAGAAATAATTGCTAGCATATGAATGGTTAAAATGACTGATTTTATCGACCTCATCCATCTGATTCAGTAGCCATATTGCTTTTTCAACATAAGTTTTTGTGTCAGATGGATTGATTAAAAAACCCATCTTACCATCTTCAAAAAAATCATTTAATCCACCAACAGGACTAGTAAGTACTGGTAAACCAAATGCCATTGCTTCAAGTACTGAGGTTGGCATACCTTCTCCATAACTAGTTGGAAATATATAAACTGTTGCTTTTCTGAATACTTCCTGAATTTGTGTTCCCCTCAAATATCCCACAAAATTTACGTTAGGTATTTTTTTTTCTTTCACGTACCGTTTAGCATCCATTAAATCACTACCATTTCCGGCAACAACTAATTCAGCTTTTGGTAACTCCTTTCTAACCTGATCAAAAATATCCAGCGTGGTAAATATTCCTTTTTCTCTTTCTATGCGTGCAAGATATAGTAATGTGTGATTTGATGTCTTAATCTCAGGACTCCAATCACCAATCAACTTATCATCTACTTTAGTGGTTGTAAGCTTAATTTGAGTAGTGATCCCCCACTGCAATAATTTTTGTCTAAATTCTTCTGATAGAACCAGTATTTTTTGTGTTCTGTTGAATAGATTGGTGAATAAAGATGGGTAACTATCAATTTTTTGCTCCATCTTTTTGTCCCACCCATGAATGAATACAACACTTTTTATTCTGAATATTAGGGTTAGTATCAAATATAATCCATCTCTGCATAACGCTGCAAGGCCTAACGATGGGTTCAAGACCACTACATCTGGCTTGTGATAAATAAGCTTAAGTACAAATTTGAAGAAATCATAAATGAGAATAACACTTCCTGGAATCCTATTTCGATGTCCAATGTAGTTATACATCACATCTTCAGTCCAATACGTTTTTAACCCTTGATAGTGATTAGCTACCCCACCTAAATTTTCCGGTGGTGTTGTATTGATATGTATTTTATGCGTTTTCACGGTATAGTTTCACAAATACTAAGGCGAGAAATACTTCAACTGGAAACCATACTCCACCTTGTACTAACATTAATGATACATATAATGCGAATGCTGCAATGGCCAGGCGAAAGGTTTTACAAGTTCTTTTACTCCAAATAAAATTAAATAGTGCTATTAAATAGAATCCAAAAATTAAAAGTCCTATAATCCCATTACCTGTGAGAAGATTGAATAACTCACTATGGGCAACCAGTGGTTTTCCAATATACCCTTTCATTCCTTCTTTAAGCCCACCCATTCCTATACCAAACAGTTTCTCGACCCAGGTACTCTGCATCCACATATCAACGCTGGCAGCCCAAAAAATTAGTCTTCCGGAACCAGGATTTACTTCTTGTCTCCCTCTAATATCAAAAATGCGATTATAAAAGGCTTCGTTGGTTTGGAGAAGAATAACAAAAGCTACTATCACAGAACCCAATACAAACAGAGCGGGTTTGAGTTCTTTGAAGTTTATTTTTTGAGGCAGATAGAGGATGAGTAATCCGAGGAATAAAAGTAGATAACCTGTGCGGATGTATGTGAGATAGAGTTGAAGTAATCCAAGTAAAACGATGCAGTACAATACATAGCTAATTTTTCGCCCATAATTATTATTTTTCAATCCAAACAATATGACTAATAATGATATGGCAAGAGTTGTGGCGGCTCCATGAGGGTTTTGAAAAATACTAATAAAAGTTATTAGATCACCACTGTAATCTGCCTGTCTTCCCAAAGGTTCAAGTATTCCAAGTAGAAATGGTATCCCAGCTAGTATCGCAAAACAGGCTAGTCGAATAAGGATACGATCCAACTGTTCTGTGCTCTTTACCTTGAGATTGATCCAGTCAAATAACAGTGGAATCATCATATATCGGGTGAATTCGATGATTTCTGTTACCGGATTACGGAGCATTCCCCCATTCAATACGGTCTTGAATCCTCTCAGATAACCAACTGTTATATAGGTCGGATGATGTACTTTGTTCATCAAGACAAACACAATGAGGTATCCTAAAAAGGGGATTTTCCAGAGTTGTGCGACAGTCAGTGGACCAATCTCAATCGGCTCCAGATAGAGTAACCAGAACAGGAAAAAAAATCCGACGAGATATCGTTTTACTTTCACAGGGAATCGTATAAATGTTGATAGCGGGCAAATATACTGGATTCTGTGTATTCCTGCATGATCTTTTGTCGGGCTTGCTGTCCGATCTGCTGCCTGAGCTCAGCATTTTGTAGCAAGTTAACGATAAGCGAGGCATAGTCTTCATCAGAAAATTGGTCACACACATATCCGGATTGTCCATCGACCATCATGGTATCGGTAATCCCGGGAATGAGTCCGCAGACAACGGGATTCCCCGAGCTCATCGCTTCCAGCACGGCATTGGGCATTCCCTCGGATTCTGAGGGAAAAAAGAACACGTCTGCTACTTGAGTGTAACGTTCAACCTGGTCGGAGAACCCGATGAGATGTACCACATGTGCTACATTCCCAGACTTGATTTGATCGTGGACAATTTTAGTACTCTTGATTTCATCTTCACTAACTGATCCATTGCCAACTATAACCAGATGAGCAGGAACATGGGTACGGATCCATTCAAGAATAGGAACCAATCGGAGGGCGCCTTTCCTAGTGATCAATGAACCCACAAACAAAATGATGTTTTGATTTGGTAATCCAAGTTCCGCCCGAAGTTGATCTTTTTGAGATTCGGTCACAGGATGAAATCGAACGGTATTCACAGACCGAGGGATTACTACCGCTTTGGATCCGAGACCGTGTTGTTCACAATCGATTCGCAGAGCTTCCGACAAACACACAATGCGGTCTGAAAGTTGATACTGAATGTTTCGACGTTGATAAAATATTCTGAACCAATCATAAGATGCAACAGAACCCGGATTATCGGCCCCTTCACCCAGGCGCGTTAGTTCCAGTACTACTTTTTTCCCAACTAACTTACTGATTAGAACAGAGTACAGAGCGTCCCACGAGGGCGCAACACAATGGAGTACATCGAAGTCATTGCATCTGTTCCAGATGTAGACCCAAATGTTCACACAGGCAATCAATTCGCGGATAGGACGAAACAGGGAATAATCCAAAAATTTTACTGGAATCACAGACTTTACCTCAAACGGGTGGTCGGCCAGGTCGGAAGTGTGTGTTGAAGTCAGTAAAGCCACCAATTGGCCTTTGGCGTGTAAATGATGGGCGATTCGCCATGCCGCTTTCCCAGCACCGGAATACAATCGTGGCACCTTTTTGGATACCAGTAAAATTCGGTGATTCATTGATTGGTGAGAAGATTATACTTTAATTTGACACATTCATTTCTGTAAAAGTGAAATCAGATATTTTGAAAATATAAAATGAGCTAATCTTGACACAATTTTTAATTTGAAAGTATTAATGTTGTACAGCATTTGAATATAGAATATTCACCACACAACTGAAAGCTTTTGAATTTGAATTGTTCGATTTAAGAAATACACAAATGCAACTAATTTCCAGGTCCGAATTCCTACACAATACGGTTTTACGTTAATATGTATTTGACAAACGTCTTTTGAAGAATTCAAATACATTCACAACACCCGGAAATAAAAAAACAAAAAGCAGAGAATGGTACCATTTATTGTAATATGTGCTTCCCCAAAATGGTAAGTTGAACTTTAATACCATTCTGGTTATCGCTTGCTTAAGTTCTGCTCTTAACCCATTTTCTGCGCGAGGAATCAATTTCAGCATCCTAATGGCCATATTATTGGCATGCGGTCTGATTTTACTTATTTCGATACCATTGTTCAATAAATCAGATAATAGTAATTCTCTTTCAACCCATTTGGTACTTGGTTTCTGCGTCAGTGAAGAACTTCTGATAAGGTAATTGTAAATCACATTATCTACGTACTTTAATGATGAACTCTTTTCATTGAACATTAATGAAAAAAACAGATCTTCACCTACGTCGTAATTGCTAAACATATTATCCTGAATAATTTTCGATTTGAATACCTTACAAATGACGCTATTAACTACGTGAACGCCATTGTTCATTCCTGATACAATGCTCACTTTACCTTTTTCATGCCGTGAGTAATCAAAAACGTAAACATCAGTATCGGAATGCTCTAATTCCTTGAGTATGATTTCCACCGCATTCTCTTCTATTGTGTCATCACCATCTACAAACCACACATATTCAGCATCAGATAACTGATATCCTATTTTTCGGGCATTTGCTAAACCTCCATTACGATTTAAATGCAGGTACTTGTAGTTATCACATTTAAATGAAGATATAATTGAACCCGTCCCATCAGTTGAAAAATCATCCACTACGACTACTTGAACATCGTTATGACCACGTACACTTTTCTTGATCGAAATCAGGTGATTTTGAACTTCATTTTCTACATTATAGCAAGCTGATATAATCGATAACTTGTATTTGGCCATTTTTTAGTTTAATTAATACGTTTTCCTATTGACCTCTACCGTTAACTTTTTGGGGCTTTTAATAAAGGTTTTCTGGTTCTACAAAGAAGTTATTTTGAAATTAAATTTCGCGGCTACCTAAAGGGAAACTTGAATAATTTGGTCAAGAGTAATGGTAAGATTATTCGTCTGGGGTTCATTTATGAGCTCTTAATTTAATGAAGATTGATTCAATTACTTGATTATAAAAATTGACTGTACGTTTTAGAACCGAAGATATCTTCGGATAGTAGGTGCGTGTTATGAATAATATGATTTTCTTTTGAAGACTCAATGAAGCATATAGATCTGCATATTCGTGGTTTCGTACCTTACTAACTGCTCCACTCATCTGTAATATTGCGAATTCGATTTCACGGATTTTGCGTTGTATGGCATGTGCATACCTTCGTTCATAAAACTGGTCGATTTCGTGGAGCAATTGGACACTGTTTTCTTTCTGGTCGAGCATCTTTTGGATCGTACCAGAATGAGTCGTGCTGGTCCAGGATCCTCGTATCGCAGTTCGATAAACTGATAGAAACCTGTCCATGTAATATACTTTTCCAAGGGTTGAGAGATGTATCATCAAGGGGTAGTCACCAACGTTGCTTTTTGAAAAGTAGGAGGGTCGTTGCAGGTAAGATGAGCGTTTGAAAAGCATCGAATTGGTGGCAAATAATCCACCTCCCCCTTCGATAATTTCATCGGTATCAAAGTAGCGACTAACATCACAGGGCCTGATTGTTTTGACCACTTTCCCGGTTGATGATTTTACAACTTTTGAGGCATGGACACAAAGACTCGTTTCCGGATTAGACTCCATATGCTCAACTTGCATCTGTAACTTGTAAGGATCCGTCCAGTAATCGTCGCCTTCGCAGAAGGCTATATACTTACCTTTAGATTCTGAAAACAATAGACTTAAATTATGAACAATTCCTTTCGAAAATTGATTTTCCCTCTGATATAACGGTTTAATGATTTTGGGATGAATTGTCTCATATTGACGAATTAATCTAGTAGTTCCATCTGTTGAGGCATCGTCATAAATCACGATCTCTATAGGAAAAGTAGTTTCCTGTTTAATAAAACTTTCTATGGCATCACAGATGTAGTTTGCGTGATTAAAGGTTAAGCAACAAATTGATACTAATGGAGTATCATTAACAACCATGAAAGCTTCCCTGAAAGTATCTACTAAATTTAATTTCAAAATAACTACTTTGATGAACCATGAATAGCATGAATTTCAGAGAAACCGTCAAAGAATTATTTTGTCCATATATCAAAGTTTTCTGTTTTCACTGTACTCTTGTATCCGTGTCCGATTAAAAAAAGCTCTAATCGTATCTGGCCTGCTTCGCCCATTATGTTTTGTTTTGTATCGACGATCATCGGATACTTTCCAGTAGATTTTATACTTGAATCTAGTGAAGCAAACAGTTCATCGACTTGAACATAATTGTTTGTTAACCAAAACTTTTTTACTGGCGGTATCGTTTCTGTCAAGTAGTAGAACATCGGTTGATGTCCGTAAATAAATAGGTTTTTATCCTGATCAAGATGTTTATCAATTAAGTTTGATAATTGCGTAATGTAGGTGGAATTCTCCTTTGTTGTGAAAATTCCTTTCATTTTAGGATGTTCTATGGGATGTATGAACCTGAGTCGAGAAGTTATACCCGAATCGACATGATAAATACCTGCAATTCGAGACACAAGACTAAAAAATAACACAAAAGATATACCAATGATCAATATTGGCTTTGTGTGCAACTTTATATTTTCGAATTGATGTAGTTTCTTTTCTGTAAGAATTAAAATTGCCAGTGGGAATAACACAATAAAGCCATAAGTGAGTTTTAAAAATAATCCAGTATTGGTACCTGCAACTTGTGTCAGAGTTAAAACACTGAATAATGCTACTAATGCGCTAAACTTATCTTTGTTAATCAAAGAAATAAATAAGGGAACTATACAAAATGCAGGAACAAAATATTTAATTTTACTTCCATATGAGTACCCTTTATAGACAAACAATGCTGTACCGATCAGCAACAGAACAAAGATGATAAAAGGTATATTTTTCTTTATTTTGAACGAATATTCATACAGCAATGATGTAGTCAACGCTAAAGATACGACTGCTAATAAATGGGGTAAAAACTGGATACCATCAAGAAGATAATTTTCTAATAGGTTAAGCATTGAATAACTCGAAGAATCAGTGCTTTCTGCAGAGATTCCGACAACATCGAAATTTTTAATGAATATATCATAGATGTTTAAGTAATTAAAAATCAACAGAACAGTAGAAAGTGATATAATCGCACCAACTACAAATAAGAGATACTGTTTTATAGGTTGCCAGAAAAGTTTAAAGGATAATTCCTTAAAGCTGTTAATGTGGGTGTATACTAATAAAAATGGTAACAGGAGTATAAAAATAATGTTTGGAAACCGACTAAGTGTAGCAAAAACATAAATCAAACCTGAAATTATAAGGAATTTATACTTTTTTGGGTTCAAACCCTTTATTAAAAAAAAACTAGTTAATACCAGGAAAAACCAGGACACAGAGTCTCTTCCCAATACTAGTGGACTCCACCTAGTGGCAAAAACAACACCACAAAAAATACCTACAATTAATAGTACTCTTTTATTTGTGATGTCTTTCAGTGTTAAATAAGTCATTCCAATCACTGAATACAAGAATAACAGGTTGAGAATTTTCAGACCAAGTATTCCCGAATTTGGGAATAAAGTAAACCATGTTGCACCAATGAAATCACTCAGTATGGAGATGCTGTTCGTTTCTCCTAACTGTAAGTTAGGAAAGAAATTCTGATAACTCATGGCAAAAAAACCTGAATCCGTTAAGTCACCACCCTGGAAAATGAATAATAGTGGGTATACAAAGACCATGAGAAATAACATTTTTTCTCTTGAAGTCATAGATTCACTTGGCTTTAATACATTATTCCATAAAATCATGTATTTCATTTTTTTATGATAAATTTGGGCCTATTTCTTACTTGTTCAAATATCCTCCATAAGTATTCACCAATAATTCCCAGCATGACCAACTGCAATCCTGAAAATAAAAGAGTTACAATCATCAAAGGAGCCCAACCTTGAAACGGAGTGTTGCCGAAAAGGTATACAATCGTGATAATTATTGAGTATAGAATTGCTAATAGACAGGTTAAAATGCCTAAAACTGAGAAAAATCGCAGAGGAGCGTATGAATAATTGAGTATTCCATCCAACAAATATTTTAGTTTCTTAGCAAAAGACCATTTAGATATGCCAATTTCCCGTTTTTGTCTGTTGTATGGAATGAATTTCACGCTATACCCGGTCCAAAGCAGTTGCCCTTGCCAAAATGGATTGCTTTCGTTCGAATTGAGCAAATATTCTTTTACAACTTCATCAATCAAAACAACATCAAAACCTCCTTTTGGCATGTTTGGAAAACTTAATTTTTGCATAAAGTAATAGAACAATTGAGAAGTCTTTTTTCTGTAATAACTTTCCTCTCTTTCAATCCTGTTGCCTGCTACTATTTGAGCTTCTCCATTGATATAACTCTTGATCATAGAGACGATTAATTCAGGTGGTTCCTGAAGATCTGCTGCGATGTTTAAACATGCTTTCCCTTTTGCATTTTCATATCCTGCGTAAAATGCGGAGACCTGTCCAAAGTTTCTGGTAAACTGTATGATGTTAACGCAAGAATCTTCAGCTTTGATTTCTCTCATTTCACTTAATGAGCTATCTTTAGAACCATCATCGATGAAAATGATTTCAAAGGTTAGATTTGGAAACTTTGAAAGTATTTCATTTTTAAGGATTTTGTAAGTATGAATGATACTCCCTTCATTGAAATAAACTGGGATAATGATTGAAATATCAACGTTATTCATTATTTGAATAATTGGTTGTTTGAATAATTGACTCTTTTTACTACTGCCGGTATTCCAACAGCTAAAACATTATCTGGAATGTTCTTTGTTACAACTGCTCCTGCACCAATGACAACATGCTTTCCAATCGTTCTTTTTTGAATTATTGTTGCAGAAGAACCTATGAAGGAGTACTCTCCTACTTTTACATCGCCGCCAATATTAACAGCCGGAGAGATTGTGCAAAAATCAGAGATTTGCGTATTGTGCTCAACAATACATGCTGAATTTAAGACGCAAAATTTTCCAATTACACATTCTACATTAACAAAAGCATTCGTAAAAACCACAGTACCTTCTCCAATTGCAGTATATTCTGATACTGTTGCTCCAGGTGCTATGATTGCTGGAAAATTTATTTTAGAATTAACCTTTCTAATTTTTTCAACTACTTTACTCCTTGCCTTCGTATCACCAATCCCAATTACTATGTTATTCGTACCATAAACTTTTTCACAGTCAATTAAAGACTCTTCATTTCCAATAGTATAATAGTTTAATACTTTCTGCCCTTTGGGCTGATATGAGTCTATAAAACCAACTATTTCATAGTTAAGTTTTTCTAAGATTACAGCGATACTTCTTGCATGTCCTGAAGAACCAAATACTATAATTTTTTCAGCATGCATAGTTATACCTTGCATTTGCCATTTTTTTAACGTTATAACGTGTTTTCATCCGTTGAAACAAAGTAGAGATTTGCTTCAAGACTAGTACTCTGTACCTTAAATTGACAATCATCATTAAAAATGTGGCTAGTTGAAAGAATTGAGTATAAATGAGTTCCCAATCGCTTTGTGAAGTACTTGAGACTGCAAATGGCTTACAGTTAATTAAATGACTTCTAAGCTTCTGAAAATTTGATATCTACCCTTGTGGAATTGCCAGAAAATAACACAAAATAAATCGAAAGCATGTCCACCGGCACCTTCAATTAATATACTTAGATTAGTTAATCATGTGATTGTTATTGCTTTGTAATCCTGTTTAAGATGTTGCATATCTTATCCACACTGTCAGGCTCTAGGTCAACATATAACGGTAAACATAATATTCTTTGAGCTATATCTTCAGATATTGGACAACTCTCTCCAGAAGTGTATTGAATTTGATTCAGAGAGGGATAAAAATATCTTCTTGGAAAAATGTTCTCCTTGTTTAGTCTGATTTGACACTGTATCAGATCAGACTCATCACGAAAAAGTACCGGAAAGTAACTGTAGTTCCATTTTGTATGGCTTCTCAATTTAAAAAACGTGAAATAGGATTGGTTTAAGTTATAACGATATTGGTTGACTATTTTCTCTCGGTTAATCTTTATTTCTTCCATATAGGGAAGTACACTCAAACCCATAGCAGCTTGTAATTCACTAATTTTCCCATTGATACCCAGTCCAAAAAAATCAAGTGGTCCATTGTGTCCAAAATTATGGCTGTAGTAAAACTTATTGAACAATTCAGAGTCACTACAAAAAGTGGCACCACCTTCTCCTGTGTGAAATATTTTAGTTGCATGAAAACTGCACGTACTTACATCACCATATTCAAATATACTTTTATCTTTGTAATTCACCCCAAAACAATGTGCCGCATCATAAATTACTTTTAATTGATGTTTTTGAGCTATACGTTGAATCTCTTCGATATTACAGGGATTTCCAAATACGTGGGTCGCTAAAATACAGGTTGTTTTTTCGGTAATTGCTGCTTCTATTTTTGATTCATCAATCGTTAAATGATCAGGATCAATATCTACAAATACCGGTGTGCAATTTTCCCATACGATTGCAGCAGTTGTGGCAACATAGCTGAATGGTGTTGTAATTATTTCACCACCTTGTCCAAGTAATTTGACAGCTATTTGAAGCGGTACTGTGCCATTGTTCATACAAACAATCCTGGATTTATCCAGATTCAAGTACTTTTCTAGTTTTACTTCAAGATCGCATACCAATTCACCTCTATTTGTTAACCACTCGTTGTGATAGGCTCTTTTCAGATGGAATATGTACTCTTCAATAGGAGGAAGGAAAGATCTGGTTACTGGAATCATAGTCCGAGTTTGTGACTGAGTTTAAGAGGCAGATGATGTTTTAAGATATCTAATAGGGCAACAACGGTTTCGGAGCGATAAATCAAATTACTGATCAGGTAAGTCATTACAGCCAGCATAAGGGCTATCACCAAACCAACGACGGATGTTATCGTTGTTAAATTTATTATTATTAATGAAACTACAACCATAGGTATACTAAGAGCTATCACTTTGAGCACATCAAACAATTGTTCTGAGATTGGGTATTGTATGAATTTAGCAGTGTAATGGGTATTGATAATTAGTGCAATGTAGGAATTTATAACTTGACCCACGAGCAGACCAAAAATGCCAAATTGAATCCCAATGATGATGGCCAAAGTGACACAAAATTTCTTCATAACTTCCAACTTCAAAAATAAATCACTCCGACCCAGTACTTTTAACACATTCAAATTAATCGCATGTAAGTGATACATCATTTCACCTAGACATATTATTTGAAGAAACGATACGGCAGGCTCCCACTTTTCTCCTAATATTATAGTTATCATTGGTTTAGCAAATACAATCAATAAAAACATACCCGGAAAAATAACAAAGGATGATGTCTGTATGACCTGGCGGTAACCTGTTTTCATGCGAGCCGGGTTTTCGACAGTTTTGCTCAATAAGGGATAGGTTACTTTCTGTATGATCCCGACGAGATTTTGTCCAGCCATCTGTTGGATGTTGTTTGCTTGAGTATAGTAGCCAAGCGTTGATGCTGCAAAGAATTTCCCGATTACAAGTTTGTAAATATGTTGGTAGGTGGTGTCAAGTAGTCCGGACATTAATAGTTTGTATCCGAATCCAAATAACTGCTTAAATGACTCTGGATTCCAATTGAACAAAATCTTGGAGGGTTTTATCATCCAAAGCATCGCACTGGACACTAACGCTGTTATCACAAATTGTGTAGCAAGTGCCCAAACTCCAAAACCCATGAACGCCATGGCTACTGATATTACACCACCTACAACAGTCGTTGGTATCTGCACCAACGCTTGAGTCTTGAAATCCATTAACTGGGTGAGTTCTGAGCGTTGTACAATCGCTATCCCGTTGAACAAAATTGCCATACCCATAAAACGAACCAAGTTAGTGAGCCTGGATTCATCAAAAAATGTGGCTATACTTGGTGCAGCGAAGTAGAGTCCGATACAAAAGAGTAGAGAAATCCCCAAATTGAACCAGAACACAGTTGAGCGATCTGCGTCGGTAATTTCTTTGAGACGGACCAAAGCCTGACCCATCCCACTATCCACAAAGCTTTGCGAAATCGCAAAGAAAATCATAATCATAGCCACTAACCCGAAATCCTCCGGAGTTAATAATCTGGCCAGAATAATAAAGAACACAACCTGGATGAGCTGTTGACCAAATCGTTCAACAGCTACCCAGACCACGCTCTTAGCGGCTTGTTGCTTAAGTGACATTATGTATTAACTAGTTTCTTCAAATATTCACCGTAGCCATTTTTGTTAAGCTGCTTAGCAATTGAAAGTAAATGACCCTCATCGATCCATCCATTTCTCCACGCAATCTCTTCTAGACAAGCAATCTTATAACCCTGACGTCGTTCGATGATCTCAACGAATTGTGCGGCTTCTAGCATGGCTTCGTGAGTTCCTGTATCCAACCAGGCAAAGCCTCTACCCAGGACTTCAACGTTTAGTTGATTACGCTCTAAATAAGCCTGATTAACACTTGTGATTTCCAACTCGCCTCTGGTACTGGATTTGACGTTTTTAGCAATGTCAACTACCTGATTGTCGTAAAAATAGAGTCCCGTTACCGCTATATTACTTTTGGGATGTACAGGTTTCTCTTCTATAGATTGAGCTTTATGGTTCGAATCAATTTCGACCACTCCAAATCGCTCTGGATCACTGACCCGATATCCAAATACGGTAGAGCCTTGCAGGTTCTCAACGGTATTCTTTAAAATCCTACCAAAGCCTTGTCCATAGAAAATGTTATCACCGAGGATTAGGCATACGTTATCGTTCCCAATAAACGCTTCGCCAATGATAAAGGCCTGTGCCAATCCATCAGGACTGGGCTGCACGGCATACTCAAGTCTTATTCCCCAATCGGATCCATCACCCAATAACCGGATAAAAGCTGCCTGATCTTCTGGAGTGGTTATAATTAGTATGTCCCTGATTCCAGCCAGCATAAGTACTGACAACGGATAATAAATCATCGGTTTGTCATATACCGGCATAAGCTGTTTGGAGATAGCCCTAGTTACCGGATACAGCCTGGTTCCACTTCCTCCAGCCAGAATGATTCCTTTCATATTCGATTGTTTTTAGGTAAAGACAAATTCGAGACCTGGTTTATTGGTTACATATTTGTTTGATAACATAACTGAAATAAATGGTATAAGTTGAATAAATCAAAGACTTAAGACTATTCAGCTAAAATGATAGTTTTCATACACCAATATAATCCAATTGTGGAATACGAGTGTAATCAGGCAATTGAATACTTGGAGTTGTAGATTCGTAACCATAATCACTCAGTCTTAATAGGTCCAGCTTGATATTGGCTTATCACAGCTTCGCTGACGTCAGTCCCAAGGTGCAAAGGGGGGCATGCGCACTGTCTCGGGTGACGTAGGTTGACTTGATAAATAGTGTGCAAATATAAGACCGATAGCGTGGATATGGAATTATGAAATGAAATAAAGAGATTTTTTTTCATATTCCCGCGACAGATTCTGACTATGATATCCCCTTTCTCTTGATCATCGAATTGTCTCTAGTTGACACTATTTTGTGATGTTGAGTTTGGGGAGTGGGGAGTAGGCAGTAGGGAGTGAGGAGTAGGGAGTGGGAATCTCACCTGCGCGAAATTCAGCCCTGCTACCCTGCCCTACCTGAGTTTTGTGCACTTTGTGCGCTTTCGAGACTGTGAACTGCGTACTGTGTTCTGTGTGCTGTGCTCTGTGTACTTAAATTCTACCCTCAAGAAGTCGCGAATGAGCCTCCATCCGGCCCGTTACCCGTAACCGTATTGATGACGCTCATTTCCCGTAACTTCGGACTCATCCAGTCTTTTTTAGGTGGACTCATTTCCAGGTCGGTTGGATTAGTTGTACTGGGTGTGATCTGATCTTCTGAATTTGTGGCTCTTGTATTCATATATGTCCATTCTTAAGTTTGGTGTTGTCCGGTATCTCCTATATCCCAATAGAGTGGGATTGCTCCCCTGTCCCAAATTCCACTCATCTACAGTACACTTTATGAGTAACCTATTAAAAATCAGTGATAAATAAAAGAAACTTGTCCAGAGCTGATAAGTATGTGAATATTCCAGTTCAATAAGCACACTAGGTGGACAGTGATTAAACGAAGGGGTTTAATACCTGCGTTGATCACGCGATTGACAAGACGTAGGACACGAAGGGTAATTCGAAATGAGATGGTGGTCTGATCGAGATCAATGCCTTTATATCGTCCCGAATGGCGCCCGGTTGCCTGATAATTTCTGATTCGATTCCCAAAAACTTCACAATGATATCCATATTTGATGGCCGCAACATTAGGTAAGGCTTTAAGCGTTGCATCGGCCAAGAGTTTCTGAAGCTCATCCACAGTTTGGGGATAATAAACAGATCCTAGCTGATGGTAATAACTGTTCCCTACCACGATACTGGGTTTCCCCCAGTAAACCGCTTCTATTCCTACCGTTGACATATACGTCAAAACTACAGAAGCATGATCCATGAGTGCATACGTACAATAAGGCGAATTACCATCAATAAACCGTATTCTGCCGTCATTTCTGAATCGATCAAATGATTGGGATTCAAACCGAAACTTTGAATGCGTATTGGGGTGCTCCCTGACATAAAAATGAACATCCGGATACTTAGCCAAAATGGATGCGATCGTATCAATGGCCTCTATCTGACTTCCAAATAAAGTATGTGGATCGTTCTGTTCATCGATATATGAGCTCTCCGTTATCGACTTTGTAAAGTAGACGATGTTTCTTTTTGTATAATCCCAGTTTTGAGGCAACGCTCCTTTTTGCTGATGTTGCGTGTAGTTGAAATCCGCTTCCCTCCCATCACGTTTTCTTTGAAAGAAGGCATGTGCCAACTGCCTTTTTTCCTCATCGGAGTGTAAAGAATGCTCCCAGGTCTCATGAACATAGTTTATCCAACAAGTACGGTCTGCAAATAAAGTCGGTGCCAATCCATAATGATTTGGATCACGAGCAATATCATTCACCTTGATTTGGATATGATTCAGTTTGCAATACCTTAATATTGGCCTGTTATCTGCCATTCTCGCAAATCTTATGTGAACCAAATCAGGTTTGAAATGATTGAGCCACATTTTGAATGACTCCAAAGCAAACACCGAAGTCTGATACATCAGATTTAACTCGTTCCTGTGACTTTTGACATCTGGTTCCAACCGACGGGTTTTGCCAACCAACGTTGAAGCCAACGCCATACCAAAGTCAATCCCATCGACTTCAAATTGAGCTAATTCTTTAATGGTGTCAAATCTGGGCAACTGTATTTTTGGGCACCTGATCAATGGATCCCTGGAATAAAATAGTTGCTCAGGTTTATTTCGGATCACATTATTAAGTTTATTTTTTGCGATAAGTCTGGGAATGATTCCGTAACCATGACTAAAACTGTGGGGCATACGTTCCGTGATGTTCACAAGGATAACCTCATCCCCTTTTTCCAGGTGATACTCAGCGATACTGAAACTAGTTTCAATTACCGGACTAACGTGTCGGGTTTCGAAAATCAGTACTTTTTTTGACATAGGGATGTTCTGTTTTAGGAATAAACTGACTTGTCTAAGTCCAATTTAATTTCAGGTCGAAGTACAATTTTGGCTCCGCTCCAAAACTGTGCTTGTAGAAGGCTCTTTGAGGGTGATTGACCCCATTAAAATCAAACGATTTGAGTCCAAGGTGTTTGGCGGTCAAAATAGCGTTAAACATAGTAGCTGTGCCAATGCCCGAGGATTTGTAGGCTTGATGCGTAAGATTCAACACTAAATTGGCAGTAGCATGATCATATAACAAAATGACGATTGAAACCAATTCTCCTGATGTGGTATCGATATACCCAGTGTATCGACCATATCCCGATTCGACCAATTCGCACAAACGAATCAATTTATCCATTTCCTTTTGATGCATCGTTATATTTTTCTCTGCAAAAAAGGATTCATACAGCTTTAAAAGCTGTTCTGTGTCGATTTTTTTAGTTATTGAAAATGCCTCACTTTTTTCAATTCTAAGAATTTCCCGATTTCTGTTAGTACTGACGCATTTTAGTATGTTTTGAGGTTTTAAATCACTCAAATCCAGTATGGCGGTGTAACGTGGAATAACCTGTATTTCCGGGAGTTCTGATGGTATGCTATTCGTCCACAAAAAATGCCTTACATCTGTTAAGGTCGGGGCCAAAGATACCTCCGTTGGATGGCGATCTACCTTGAATCGATCTATAAATCCAGAATATACCTGCCCTGAACTCTGTAACCATCTATGAGCACTTAGCATTTTATGATCCTTACTCCACATAGGTCCGACATAATAAGCAAATCGGGAGTATCCTCCGTTACGGAAGCCTGTTTTACAGATTGGCCATAAACAAACGGGTTCTTCGCCTTTGTAGGCCATCCACCATTCGACCTGATCTACCAGCTTGGGCAACACATCCGGATGGGTAAAGATGGTCGCATCGGGGGATGCAGACCAAAATTTCATGAGTACGTCGAAATCATCGATTTTTGTAAATGTGTATTTACTCATTCCGGAACTGTCTGTTGATGAAGTTGCATGACGTTAATATCATAATCTATGCGTACTAATTAATCAGATGGGTCATTCTTTTTCCGCAATCACAGAATAGGTAGTACGTTTTGTCCCGTTGAATTGGTCAGTAAGTACTTGTTCATTCCATTTTATGATCGTGAAGGGTTCCCAAAGTTTCTTGATACTCTGCGTATCAAATACGCTGGTCATTCCAACTTTACTGAAATATCCTGATTTAAAATGGCTGTATGTGTGTTGAAATATTTCCACACCGTGGCTTAAATCCGAACTGTTGCTACCAAATAGAGTAAATGAGAAAAAGCGTCCATTCGGTTTCAGGACCCTATGGATTTCAGCCATCACGGAATTTAAATCTTTATGCGAGATTTGTGTTAAACATCCCCGATCCAGTAAGATATCAAAACTCTCGTTCTTCCAGGGAAGTGGCTGTGACGCATCACCGGTAGTCAAAGACGCTTCCAGTCCGTGTTGTGCCAGCATATCTCCGGCAATTGTCAGTGCTGTCGCTGAGTAGTCTAAACCTGAAACACGGCATCCTTCTGAAGCAAAAAACAAAAGATTATTTCCGGTTCCACAACCAATTTCAGCTATGGATAACCCACTTAATGCATCTCCCGGATACAACCGTTTAACTTCTGACACCACTTCGGTGTAGGGCCATTTATTATACTGTCGCCCATTACTGTAGATATCTTTTTCCCAATCCAGATTCATAGTATATCAATTAAGGTGTGATCTCAGTTGTACATGTGAGTAAAAATATTTCACGGATATTCATAAACGGATCGATTCAGCCAAGTTTTTTGCTTCTTCTGTCCCAGTTCCCAGGGCTTCGTACAGGACCAGATCTATGTCAGATTGTATGGTTAGGGCTTCTTCTGGTCCTACTACTACGTGTCCGAGGCGGGGTGTGACCAGGGACTGATGGCGTAAATAGGCTTCCATTCGGGTGATCGTGAATCCACTGATGCGCTTGTACAATACTTTTCTCTCGTAATTGGTGTAGCGGGTACGTTCAAATGCCACCTTCATTCCGTCGCCATTGTGGGTAAAGTAGGTGGCCGCGTCTGGTCTCACACTGATCACCGAATCGGAATTGAATAACATCAGGCTATCTACGGCCTCAGTCAGAGTACTGGCCTTGATGAGCGGGGTCTCGATTCCGAGTAATCCCAGGAGTTCGTAGTGCTGATCGAGCTGAAATTCATGGACCAGCTCCTTGAAGGTGGGTTCGAGCGAATGATTGGCGAGCTCATAGATATGGTCCCTTTGATAGGTATGTATCCTGGGACTCTGCGAATCGTTGGCTAACTGCGATGCTACACGCTCTGCTTCATCCAGAACCTGACGGTCGGATGAAGTAACGATGATGGACTGAAAACAGGCTGCATCGATGAGCTTTTTCAGGGACCTGGCCAGTTCGGTGATCCCATTGCGTCGATGCAATGCCCAGAGTCTGCCACCCACGGTGTTGGGCCGGACAGGCACAATGGCCACTGCGGAGGGTGTGTTGGGTTTCATCAATGACACAAAGTGTCTCTTGATCTGTTTCCTGGTTTCCAAAATCCGACTCTCATTGCTGGTTAGATTACTCTTGTGTTTGCGGTAATAAAACAATGGTTTATTGAGGTTGGAGACGCGGGAGTGCAGAATGTATTTGAGCCACAGCTCGTAGCCATCCTGACAACAAAAGCGTTCGTTGTAGCCGCCGAGTTTTCTTAACTCTTCTGTTCTGACCATCGTGCAGGCTCCGTGGGCCGGAATGTCGTACAAACTGACTTCCCTGTCGAAATCATGCCTGCTTTCCACGCCTATGATATTCCCAATTTCATCTACATAATAGTAATCTGGAAAAACCAATCCGATTTCAGGCCTGCCTTCCATCATCGATACCATCAAGGCGATGGCATAAGGCTCAAAATAATCATCTGCATCCAATCGGATGAAATAGGTCCCTGTCGCTGCTGCCAATGCGACGTTGTTGGTCGCGTTCAGGCCTTTATTTTGCTGGTAGATGACCTGTATGCCTGGAACACCTTCATAGTCGGCCAGGATTTCCCGGCTGTTATCCGTGGATCCATCGTCGATGATGATCAGCTCGATATGGCGGTACGTCTGCCTGCGCACACTCTCAATGGCCTGGCGGATAAACCGGGCATAGTTATAATTCGTGATGTACACGGTTACTAACGGGGATGTACTCATACAATCATGTCCCAATGAAGTGCCTGGTGACGGATTAAGTCTGTTTTGGCGGTTTTGCCGATCAACCGGTCATAATCGCGCGCGTCTATACCTCGATTTGGACGCAGGACGGTCAGATTATGATCGCCAAGGAGCTCTCCGGACCGAATGTCCCGGCTCGGATACACCGCCCGGCGAAATGACGTAACGTGATCGTGTTCGATTTCGATGGATAGGGGCTGTTTCTGCGCTACTCCCAGGAATGCAGCGTCACTGCGGATGGCTGCGTGCAACTGAAAGACCTCTTCGGGAAGCAGGGATACGGCATGATCGCGGAAGGTTTGTCCCTCCCTACGATCTGTAAAATGAAATTCCAGAACCTGAGCACCACGGAGAGCGGCAATCTGTAGCGCCCGGTGTCCGATGGTATGGTCCGAATAACCAATCCGCACCCCCGGAATCGTGGTTTTAAATAGATCCATTACATGCAAATGGGCATCGGTGTCGGCAATCGGATACATACTGGTGCATTGTAACAGCGTTATGGCCTCGGATTGCTCATAGAATGGATTCAGGTTTCTTAGGTATTGAACCGTATCCTGAATTTCCTGTAAAGTGGATAGTCCGGTCGACAGCAGGATAGGTTTCGAGGTGGCTGCCAGTCTGCGGAGCATGGGATAGGCCGTGAGGTCCCCACTGCCCACTTTGTACATGGTTACGTGGGGATCGATCCACACCAAAGCCGATGGGTCCCAGACAGAGCACAGGTACTGCTTACCTGCATTACGGATCAGGGAAATCAGCGTTTCGTGCTGATCACGACTGAGTTCAAATCGTTTGAAATGTCGGTTTCGGTTCGGATCCTCCAGCTCCGACACCAGCGTATCGCCGGTGTAGACCTGAAGCTTGATCATATCTGCGGGAGTCTCACAGGCCAGGCGTACCAGTCGTTGTGCGTAGTCGAAGTCCCCTTCGTGGTTTCCACCAATCTCGGCTATCAATACTGGATATTCAGGTTCTTGTAAGCGCATAGGATGGTGATGCTCAGAGGCTGTAGCTGCTGTACTGGCCGGATTTGAGTGCAGCGCTCCAAAGTGGTCCCGGTTCGGCATCAATCCACTTTTCAAACGCAGCGTTGCACAGCTCCCGTTCCTTGCCGGATAGATGCTTTAACATGGCCTGGATGTGCGTTCTTTTTTGCTCCCTCCTCCAGACATAACTACCACGGTCTTGAGGGGTGTCATCGGGATTCCCGTGCGTAAATAGTCCGAAATAACTCAGATCTTCGAGCTCATCAGCCAGTCTCATTGTCAACACCTCCCTGAAATAGGGATGATCGGATTGCGATGTGGCATACTCGGGACCCGTAACCTCCTCAGATTCGGTATACCAATAGACCAGTTTTTCTACGCGTTCTCCAAACATGGCCTCTACCAGCTTTCTGCGTGCTTCGAGTGTCTCTGCTCCCGGAAACGGCACGCGATGCTGATACACGGCGTGGAGCAGTGAAGCTGCCACGACTTCCGCGTCCTGATTCAACCCTGCCATGATGCTTGCCGTGCCCACCAGATGCGCAATGAATGGTTTTCCACTTCCTCGCATGAGCGTTGCCACACACGGCAGCGCCAGATAATAGGCTTTGTTGCACAGCTCCAGGTGATCTGACGTGTACATTCCGGACTCCCCCAGTTGGATGAGCAGTTCCAGATGGGTCTGAGCTGGATAACTGGTATAGTTTCGTGTCATTTTCGATCGCTGGATTGTTTTATCTGTGCAATGGCAGTTGTGGTCGATAGGAACGGATCGGGATGCTTCCAACATACCGCTGAAAGTACCTGGTAATCGTTGGCAGTATCTACGGCCAGGCAAATATCCCCGGATCCACGGTGTGGTGATGCATACCTCACGATGCTGAATATAGGAGAATTGTCGTAAAAATAAGAGCTCAAATGCTCTTTGTGGCTGTCGGTCAGATCTTTTTGTTGGGCGATCCGCTCAATCGCCTGCGTGGCAATAAGTTCGGTTGTTAGCCCTTTGAGAACCGATGCTTCGTAGTTGGTAACCAGATCAAAATCAGGGTCCTTTTTTGACACCAGATGTCGCCGGGTAAACCGATCGATCTCCTCGAGATCAAAAAACGGCCTGTCGCCACACACTCTGAAAAAGGATTTCCATCCTAACAACTGCGCAGCGTACAACGCTCTTCCAAGTACATCATCCAGCGATCCACGTATCACCTGGTACCCTGCCGATGCCACATAATCGGCCAGGACATCATCTTCGGGCTGATCAGAGGTCGCCAGGGCTACGGGCAATCCGGTATGTTGAGCTCTGTGCATCACCCTCTGGACCAGCGGCATACCTCCAAGGTCCAACATCGCCTTGCCCGGAAGCCGGCTCGATGACATCCTGGAAAAAACCAGTATTCCTGCGTTGATTGTACTATGTTGAAGGTTCATCGTTCATTTCAACCAGATCGTGTTTCAGAAAGAGCTCGATGAGAGCAAGTACTTCATCGATACCAACCCTCGCTTTGTTCCCGATATCGAACAGATCGTATTGTCCATCGCAACAGGAGAGTACATTGAGCAGGTTTTTCACTTCCTTAGTGCTTCCTTTTTTACTTAAATCCGGATACAGTCCCCGTTTGCCCAGCTGAGGCTCACCCAGGACTTTGGTCAGGGGATATCCGTTTTGTTCCAGTGCGGTGAGTAAGCGTAGGTACATATCAACAGTTTCCTGCAAGCCTTTGGCTGTCACCGTTTCACCCAGACGGTCGGCTGAAGTATGGTAAGCGTCAAAGGTCCCATATTTACTGCGCATCAACGAAACCATAGGAATATCAATACCCGGGGCACAAAACATACTTTCGTCACTCCCTCTGTCATTCCAACTGTAGCGCTGACTTTCTAATGTATAGAAATCCAGCAGATGCTGTACGGCTTTGTCCGGCAGCGTTCCTCCCATCCGGCTGGGTAAATAGGACCACATGTGCTCATCACCGACGCAGGTTAGATTGAAAGCCGCAATCACTTTTGTTTTGAGCCAATCGCGGTGATGCTCCAGATACGTAGCCGATCCGATCATTTCGGGCAAAAACAGAAATCGATAGGTATATCGCCGTTCGGACTGATCGCGCAACCAGGAGGCCAGATATACGGCAAGGCCTATCCCGCTGAGTTGGTCGTTGGCCATAGAGGGGTGACAGCAATAAGTCGAAAACAGAATTTCCTGTGATGATTTTCCTGGAAGCACCCATTCTCCGATAGTCAGACTACCGGGTTCCAGTCGGGAGTCGATCTGCACGTGATACTGCTCCTCGGTAAACCGGGTCAGATCACGGTGCGGGACGCAGAATCCCCAGCGTTTTTTGTAATAAGAAGTGACATAAGGAATCACATCCGGCTGATCCTCCAGCGTATGCAGGTGCTCCAGAAGTTCGGAGCGGGACACAATTCCATTGAATGGCACGGAGTATCCCACGATATGCAGATTATGCGCTGCAACATCGATGAGTACCTCACCTGATAATGTGCTGACGCTGGCGCTTGTGAGGTTCCATTCATCCGGAATGATCCAGTCCAGAGCGGGCGTACCTGAGGCATATTCGAGGATTTCGAGATCCGGAAGATGGGTTTTAACGGCTTTTAGCGTATTTCGAACTCCATTTCCCGTGATGCTCCGGAAATACGGCCAGATTTCCTCCAGAAAGGAAAAAATCGAAGTTCCCGCAGGGTAATCAGGTGGCTTCATCGGTAAACAGATATAAGATATTAGCAGATGGACGGATAGCCTGAAAATCGGTATGAAGTTGTTTTCCATACGATGATGCCAGGTACTGCATCGTTTTGGTACTGAATCCGGTCAGATGCTGGATATACACCGGTTCATCCACGTGATCCAGAATCACAGCCGCGTGATGAAACCTGGAAAAGACCTCATCCAGGAATACCCTGGGATTATCTAGATGATCGAGATATTGAAAAAATCCAATCAACTGGTGCTTTTCGGGGGACTGAACCTGTTCCCAGGTGTCCAGTGGAATCTGGTGCTCGCGGTGCAGAAAATCGACACAGTGTTCCCCGTTTCTCTGGCAGGCTTCTCCCCAGTAATTGGGTTCATTCCGGGTGAAAAACGAGACCGGAACGTGTTGATGCTTTGCATGACGCAGAAGTCCCCATAACGGACAACCGATTTCGGCATATTGTGTGATAGGACCCACTTTTTGGATCAAATAGTCCCACAAAATCGGACTACCGAATCCCTCGAAGCGCTTGAAGGGAATTGCAGATCGCATTTTGTCTGATAACACATTTTTAACATCCTGTAAGTGAAAGACTTCGGTCTTGCCGGTATCCAGTGCCGTTTTTAAAGAAAGCAAGCGTGAATCGTGGTGATGATCCGGGATACACTCGATCATAGAATTCAGAGCCCGCCGGTAGCGGTTGATGATTGGGGTATCAGAGTCGTGGATAGCCTGCTCGTAAACTCCCAATTCTTTGTAAAAATTCGAGACGGTGTATCGTCCTGAAACCGCATCCCAGCCCTTGGGATGGTCAGGTACAACCTCGCTAAACAACCTGCTCAATTGATCCTTTGAGAACCAAGATCGTTTGTACACCAGATCACATACCTTACATCGGTGGTTGGGATACTTCTCCAGCAATTCCGACTCCTTGACACCAAGAAGCTCCGCCAGCTTTTCCGAATACAGATTAGGCAGAGAAAAGGAATCGAAGTTATATTGTGTACTTCCACAAATGGGACACTGATCGATAGGTTGTGTGAGATAAGAAGTCATCAAGTTGGAAAACAGGGAACATTGGCTAAGTTTTAATAAAAATATACATTAAATATATATTAAGGGCTTCAATAAATCTGTCTTATGTTGGCCATCAGATATCAAATCAAAAATGAAATAGCGGGTTACTAAAACCAATTTAGCTGTCTCTTTGGTGGATTAAGATCACTCAGGATGCTTCTTCCAGTGTCTAAAAAGTGTCTAAAAGCTCTTAAATCATCGAATGAAGTGATACAAAGCTTTGGTTATTCGATACAGTAAATTACACGCTGCCATTACCATCCAGACTCCAATACTGATTTTTGGCACTCGTCTTAAGTGAAGATAGTGTTTCCTGATGACACCTGTTTTATTACAATTACCCTCCTTGCACAGCCTCTCCCAATTTAGAAATTTTTGGGTCAAAAAAGCTTTAATAAGTACCGGTAGCGTAATGCGATCTTTTGTTGCATCAATTACTTGATTGGTTGTGTAGTATAAAATGGCGATGGATTCAGCTCTGGCATACGGTTTAAAACCTGGTAACCGGGTTGTGGCATCGTGACTTCTAAAATGATTAAGTGCCAAAGAGGTATAGCTAAACGCACCAAACTCTGCCATACGTACCCACATATCCCAGTCGCCACAATTTCTCATCGTAGGATTTGCCATTCCTGCCTGTACAAAAGCTTCTTTTTTAAAAACTACCCCGCTCGCATTTGGGATCACATTTCTGATGCTCAGAAAACGGTTTCTGAACTCAGATCCGGCCATCGTAAAATTCCGATCAAATTGCCCGGGAAAAACTCCATTCAAATTCGGAACTTGAAACCCGACTCCTTTCTCGTTGATAATTTTACTTTGAGAGTAGCTAAGCACAGTGTCAGGTTCCATCAAACGACCCAGGACCACTTCAAGAAACTGAGGATCACAGGAATCATCGGTTTCGGCAATCCAGATAATATCATGCAAGGCCTGTTCAACGCCCAGATTCCATTGGTTGAAAGGGCTACCTGAATTCACTTCATTTACAATGAAATGAGTATCTATAGAAGATTGACGAAGTAATCGTCTGGCAATTTCTACAGACCCATCCGTTGAAGCATCATCCAGGAATATAATTTGATCTATCGGAGAAGTCTGACTTAACACTGATCGAATACGCTCTTCCAGGAAGCGAGCGTGATTGAAACAGGGTAATATGACGGACACCTTCGCGGTTTTCACGAGTCATCCGTTTTTTTAACGTGTGATGATTCAGATATACTTCCCAGACGTCCGGATTCACCATCTCTGACCGCCTGAAAAAACTGGGAAGTCAGTGCAAATAGGGAAATAGTATTTTCTGGTTTATTTCTGAAATAGATGGCCAGTTGTTTGATCAGATACATCATCTTATTGAACTGATAGACCCAGTTGTTCTTGATAAATCGCTGACTCAGCCAGGTATGATTTCGGATGATGTATCTGTATTTGAGGGAATTATCCTGTTTTGGATTAAATAATACACCGGATTCAAATGAGGCATCTACATCGACCAGATGTGCAGCAAATACCCGGTATTGATCGATGTGTAGCGAGTTGAACCTCAATGTATAGTCATGATCATCTGCATAGGTGAACAGGGATTCATCAGGTTCACCAGCCAGGGATAGCATCTTAAAAGTAGTGAATAATCCACCATAAGGACCATATTCAGTTCGAACCAGTGGATAATTTATGGCACTATTCTTTGATTGGACTTTTAGCTTGAGCCAGGATGTGAAGTTAAATCCCATAAAATTATTTGGTTGGTAACGACTGATCCTTCCTGCACCAAAGTGAAAATGCTGTGGAGTACGTTGGGTGCGATTTGCGTACAAAACGACGCCTTTTCCTTGATCTACAAGTCCCCAGCCAGACATCAGGTACTTTAGCGAATTCTCCTGAGGTACGGTATCATCATCCAATAACCATACAAATGTGTCTGCTGGTAAGCCGTCGAGTGCCCTGATTCCAGCGGCATACCCACCTGCGGATCCGGAATTCTCGGAATGACGAATCAAGGTTATATCTGTAGATTCGGATGCGCAGACATCATACCTGGATGCACTCTGGGAACAAGATGCATTATCGACCAGAAAAATTCGATCAACGCCTTCATTGCGGCAACCACGAATCACCTGTAATACAAAATCCGATCGGTCAGCGTAAGTGACTATGATACTGACAACAAGAGGATTTGGAGTATCATTGCCGAATGGGACTCTATTTTCTGAATCGGACGGCATGATTCGGTAAAGTGTAAAGATTGATCATTGAATAGAGGGGAAAATCAGAAAGAGTATGTAGAAGACAGATCCGAAATCTCATTTAGTAAAGTCAACTTAAAAATACGGCTTTCTTGACTATTTTGAACACTTTTTTTGCAGATACAGGACTATGATCATCTTTTTGGAGGATGTAATAGTATCGGAGATTTAAGGTACGAGCCAATGAGTAGAATAATGTTTTATAGACCTTCCACCCTTTGTGAGTATTCTTGCCTAAAAGCGCTCGGACGATATTTTTTAGGATGCGAATGCGGTTCACTTTATCAGGTGGAAGTATTTCAACAATGGCTGTGCCTGCCCTGCAAAAAATTAGTGAGGCGAGTGCTGCTCCGTGTTGGGCTACAATCACGTCCGCACGCATAAACCACTGAATTTGCTCTTTAAAGGGATACTCTTCCAGATAAATCAGGTGTACCTGGCCTAATTGCCCCAGTTCGGATGCGATTTCTGACAGATTGGGTATCGACCTCCTCATGGATCCAGCGTTATGTTTTTCAGATTTGGCAGTTAAATAAAATGGATCAGGTGGTTTGCGACCGATTACCACGATGGCCGGTGAATCATGTCGAGCAGCGGTTTGGGGCAGAGAATCAGGTATTCCCAATCGCTTCTTGATATACTGAGCCGCATTGACAAAGATTTCGGACGCAAAGAGTAACTCGTTGTCGTACCCTTCCAGGTGAAGGTGTTGCAATGGACGACCATCCCAGTTTGGTTGATCAACCAGGCTGCGGTGAACTTCCTTATCCAGCACCATCAGGTTAGGTAAACCCAGCTCGTGGATTAATGGGTCAAGCACCGCACAACTTCGAACCAGTATCGCCGGGTATGCGGACCCATCATGGGTGTTGTACCAATTGACCAGAGGAACCAGGAATCCGAGTAAAAAATGATAGTAATGCTCTACTGACCCGAAGTGGTTCCTGATGGTCAGGTGTATGACAGCGTGCTGTGACCGTTGATTCATAGGTGATGTACTAGTTCTGTATGTATCAGTTGATCAGTAGGCTTTAACCATTGAGATCACCTAAGAGTATAGTATTTATGCAAACCGAACATCTCTAAAATTTCCTGTGCCCTGCAAAGTTCAGCATCTGTCCAGGGAACCTGTATATCGTTTTTACTTAAATAAGCGGTGATAGATTCTCTTTTCAGTACTTGCTCTATCGTGAGCCCTTTGTTTACATCCATGTCTATATAGCGGAATAAAGCGCTGATCTCGTCGGGGTTAATTGCTGCCAGATCTTCATATGTGATCAGGAAATACGGTTTAACTTGGGGATAATCCGTATTCAGAATCACATAATACTCGATACACCAGGAGTAAAGAGCGATCAACTTTGGATTCTCTTCGTTTCGATAAGATTCCAAACAATGGGCCGGAATAAAATCTGGATTCGGATTGAGCCGGAAAAAAGACTCTTTTACTTGTTCATGGTTGACAAAGTTCGCTTTTATAGCAGAGTTGATGGTGTCAATAGGGTTGCGCATCAAAACGACTACTTTTATACCAGGGTATCGGGTTATCATCCAGGGAGTCAGAAGAAGAATAAATATGTCCTTGATGAGAATGCGCCTACCATGAAATAGACGTTTGTTATTCTTGTTTTTCCACCGGTTCAGATAGTCTCCCCGAAGATATTTTTCAAAGAGTTCAGAAAATTCAGGGTAATCCATGTTCGGAGGCATATAACGCCCAACAATGAGGCCATTGCTTTCAACATTATGTTTATGATGAAAAGGTTCAAAGATCATTAAAAAATCATTGTTTTTATTCAATATGTCCATCAGCAGTGTAGAACCGCTTCTGGCCTGACTTACTATGATTACAGGTGGTTTTGTTGAAGGAAAGAATCTTAGACACAATTTTACGATAAAAACATGCAATCTGGATAGTAGTCGAGCCTGAAGACTTTTGCCCCTTAGAAAAGTAATGGTTGATTTCGTTTTGTTCATTGTATACACAAAATATTCAAGGATTTATGAATATTATGACATAAATAATAGCTGCTTTGCATAGGCTTTGATCAGGTAGGACATATCCCGGGTATGTATCCATTCAGGATGTTCAATATACGTGAATGGACGCCATCGAATCTGTTTGATGTGAAAACCGGCTTGTTGGATTTTTTTTGAAGTCGCAATCTCGGCAGCGATCGCCTGTCCGTAGTCGATACCCAAAGGAAAACCATTGATCAGTTCGAGTACATCACGCCTGCAGGCCCAGATCAAGGACCGCAGATGATCCCCTTTGTTACCTGGATCAATCCCCCACAATTTAAACATCCTGAAATACACCTCACCCCGGGATGCCTGGTTACCTTCCAGGTCGTGACCAGGAAATTGCATACGTAATTTACCTTCATGAGAAAGCTCTTCCCAGGTACGGTTCCAATCTAAAGATAAACTTTCACCTAACATTCCGATTCTATTTAACTGGAGGGAATCCCTGAATACTTTCAGCCAATTAGTACGTTTAACGATGCAATCATCTTGTAAAAAGAGGAAGTACCCGGTATCAGGATATAATCTCCACCCATGATCCCAGGCACCAATGTTATATCCCTCATTCTCTCTGTAAGAGATGGGGATGTGGGCATAGCGTGTTGGTAACACCAACGGCGCGTCAACTTCTGCATTGACCACAATATGAGCTCGGTATGGAATTCCAGCAGGATGATCCTGCATGGATTCCAGTAACTGCAGCAGTTTCTCATGAGGTCGAGCGTTATAATATGAAATAATGACTACCACTGTTCGATAAAAATATGCCAGGTTTATCGTCTGTATATTAACTTAATTCCAGTCCTTATGGATTCAAACAGGGACCGATGTACTTTGTAATGCAGCATAAGCAGGTCTTTTAGATTGAGACAGGCACCTTTTAGCTGCAGATTATGCTTGTTGGAAACGACGAATGAAACGATTTGGGCATTCATCGGATCCGAAAAATCAACATTTCCCCACCTCACCGGAAAATCATTGAAAATTCCAGTCCCAACGATTCCAGCCAGATAAATCATCCATAGCATCGTGTCGTCCGGATTCCTGATTACGTTCCTGCGTAAGGCATCAAGGGTAATCCAATGCACGTCACGTGGCCCTCTAAGCTTCGCTTTTGTTCCACGGGTCAAACCAAAACGAACGGCTTGCTGGATAGATGGACTCAAGCCGTGGGTGAAATAACAATTGGATTTCTCTTTGGATAATTGCTTGCCGGGTATCAGGTCAATCCACTTATCCAGGTATGTTGCTTCCAGTAGAACAGACTCAGGTACCGAATCCGGCTTGAAGGCGTGTAATCCGTAGATTGGACAACCTGTGTAGTAGTCGAGTACGGGAGTTGTGATTCTATTTCCTGAGTTGTTGTTCTCTGCCAGTTGAAGTACATCACGGATGGAAGTGTCAGAAATGGGCACCATATCCGCATCAATTCTAATTATCCAATCGACTGTTTGCTGCTTTTTCGCTTGCAATGCCGCCTCATAAATCTTGCGCTCTGCATGGATGGTCGTTTGATTTGATATGATTTCGTGATGGATCGTCACACCAACCTGATGTCGAAGACTTTTGCAAAGTGTAGCAAACTGGGACTCCCCACACTCAGCCGTAATGATTAAAACACAGGGTTGCATTCTATCTTGTAAGCCTTGGGATATCAGCTGTGGCTTCAGTACGTTGAGCAAGAGTGAACACAAAGTCCTGGTTTAAAAGATAAATTAAAGCTATACTTCGCAATGATTTTACCATAAGCAGTTGATCGATTTAGGTCACTTCAAATTTGAGTGCTCCATGCAACTTGAAACAGCCTAAAATACGGCTTATTGCTTAATTACGGTAACCAGATTACCAAGATCGTCACAAACTGCTATATATGAGCTTTTTCATTCACTCATTTCACATGGACCATGTTTCGAAGTATCTTTGACCTATTACGCCCTCGAAAAGAATTTAAAGGTTTGTTGTACCGACATCCTGAAAGAGGTAATATTTTCCTGGAGAAATACAATTCGGTCTATTTTAACATTCCTAAAATTGCATCCACCAGTTTAAAAACCGTTTGTCTTCAGTTACTGGGTGAAACCCTGTTAGAAGGCACCCATGAATTTGATTACCCATCCATCGAACGAAACAAGTTGGGTGCTGGGGATCCATATTTTAAGTTTGCAGTAGTTCGAAACCCATTCGATAGAATTGTTTCATGCTATAATGATAAAATCGTCCGAAATAGAGGATTTGCTTCAAGAGAAGCCTGGGGAGACCTCTCATTCGAAGAATTTGTGAATAAAATCTCAATGACTCCTCATTCAAAAATGAATCCACATTTCAGGCCACAATACACCTTTCTTACACGACCTGATGGAGAATTGATTGTAGATTATTTTGGAAAGTTTGAATCCCTCACGGAAGCATTTGAAACGATTAAAGAAAGGGCTGGATTTCCCGATGAAATTGTACTTCCTCAGAGGAATAAGAGCTCAGGAATGCCAGCTCCAGAATTATACACGAAAAAAATCAAGGAAAAGGTCGCTTACATTTACAAAAAAGACCTGGATCTGTTTGAGTACGAGTTTACTGAAGACTAGCCTGACAGTAGAACGGAGCAGTTTGAGTCCTTGAGATTGTAAAAATGGTGTAACCCTTCTTACGGACACTTAGGTTTGGTAATTCACTACTTCCTGTTCTATGTCTGAAAACGATTCCCTTTGTAAAACTACTTTCGTTAACGGGACTACAAATGTAAAGTAAGGTTGTATGTTCTTCCAGACCTGATCAAGTGCCGCGGTTGATTGAGGTTCCCCATTTCCAAGACGGGTTATGCTCTCACTGAATACGTTCAATAAAACCGAACACATGTAAGGTTTGAAAATGTAACAGGATGTGGTTTGGGTATGTGAAGTAATGGCCAGTTTGTTGCTCACACGAATCTGGTTTCGGGTACGGTTACCCAAACACAGTACATCCATTTTGGGATGTAAAGCAAACTCAGTAATCAGCGCATCTAACTCGTTTCGGTCACAGATAAAATGGGCATCGTCTTCAACAATCATGTACAATCTGCCCTTTGTTGGATTTAGATTGTACAATACGGAGTGGTGAGATAGCGAGCAACCCAATGCACCTGGATCGGCTTTGATCGCTGTGAAACGTGTTGCGTGTGTAACACCCAGATTCCTTAACTCCTGCTGTATTTCAATCAGGCGATCGGTGCGATGATCCAGATTAATGTACACGATATCACACGTATCTAATCCGTATCCGTCATAAGTCGTTGGCCGTAAACGATATGAAATCGGATACAAATGCCATCGTAAAAACAGGATAAGTTCCTGATAGCTTCGTTTTAATTTGTTCGATACTCTTCTTTTAAAATATGTATATCCACTTATGTTAATCATTTCCAATGGGATAGATTTACGTCAATCAACTCCTCTAAAGCTTCAATATGAGGTAAATAATGTGATTTTAGTCTGTGTTTGACCGAATCGCTGATAGGTTCATCGTATTTACGACTGTGTACGTCCATGGGTGGAGCGTGGTTGATCTCAGGAATATGCAGGAAGTCGGTTACCTGACGCAGCGTTTTTGATGGGTCGGTTAACAATTCTTCCTGAAAAAGAATGAGAACCTGTCTGCGTGGAAATTTAGAGAAAACTTCCGTTAGGTGTCTGGCATATTCACCCCGGGTAAAGTAAGCAAAATAGTGATCAGAACCTGTTTGATCCAGCATTTCATGAACAGTTTCTTCGAACGACCGAGACTCTAATCCTCTATCACGTTGCATATTCCATTGACTGTGAGCCCGTGAAACGGGATCCCTTAAAATGACAATCAATTTTAGTGCTGGATTATAGGAATGAAGTCGATCTATAATCTTTTTGTCAAACATGTAGTCTGGAGTAGCTTCACCAAATAGTTTCTGCTGATTGTAGATGTCAGGAAAAAATCGGTGGAAATGCGCATAAATAATCCATCTCGGGAAATGAAAAAAGGAATCGTTGTTGAAAAAATGTAATTCTTTATTCCTGGGTAGTCCAATGTCTGGATGCATCCTTAGGTACATATTTAATGCTGATGTGCCTGACTTTTGGGCTCCAATTATCATAAAATCGATTCTCTTACTGCGATATCTCCTGAAGTTCAGTATATACAACATGAACGTTTTCACAAGCGAAACCACACTGAATGTAATTGCTCCCATTTAATTAGGTTAAATTGCGATTAGCTGAAAATTATACCAAAGCCATCTTTTTAAAGTGGTCACTTTCACGAATGAGTTCGCCGTAGCTGCCGGTGGCAATGACTTGACCTTTTTCCAGCAGATAGATACAGTGGCATTGTTTTACCGTGGTCAATCGGTGAGCAATGAGTATGATAGTAATCTTGTTGGAAAGCTCATTGATCGCTTCCATCACCGCCTGCTCAGTAAGGTTATCCAATGCACTTGTGGCTTCATCCATAATCAGAATTTGAGGTGAATGATACAGTGCACGAGCAATACCGATACGCTGTCGTTGTCCACCAGAGAGCCTCACACCACGTTCTCCCACTTCCGTTTGATACCCGTCAGGGAGTTCATTCACGATAAAATCGTGTAAATGAGCAATACGGGCTGCTCTCTCAACGGCATCAGTGTCAATTTGATGATCATCGAGTCCAAAAGCGATATTGTTCCTGATTGAACTGTCTGACAAGTAGATTTGCTGGGGAACGTATCCAATCATTTTTTGCCAGCTTGACCGGTTGGTGGCATCAATGCGTAGATCATCCACGTAAAATTCCCCAATCTGAGGTTCAAGGAGACCCAGAATCACATCAACCGTCGTTGTTTTGCCACTTCCGGAGGCTCCTACCAGCCCAATCGTTTTTTTTGCAGGAATTTCAAGATTTAACCCATTCAATGCACACTTATCGGATTTTGGGTAGCTATAGGTAAGGTTGTTTAATCGTATCTGACTATTTAACGCGAAAACCGGATTACCCTGAATCACTTTGGGAGTCTTTTTGAGTTCCATAATCTCTTTAAAAAGCATTTCGAGACCATTTTTTGAGTATCTCAGTTTAGTAAAAGATGCGTATGCCTGTTGCAAGGCCGGCATCAGTTTGTAGGTAGCAAACGCATAGACCGTTACCGTAGGTAATACTTGGTCTAAATTGCCTGTTGACCTGAGAAAATAGAGTAAAACGCCAATCAACCCACCAAAAATGACACCCTCCAATAAAAATTTGGGTGATTGCTCAACCACTCTGGCAGTAGATTGATAATGAGCATACAAACGGGCGGGAGTGGCAAATCTTTGTACATAGGTTTCTTCGTAACCTCCGATTTTTATATCCTTTACTGCCCAAAAAGCTTCAGTCACACTGGTAAATCTTTTTCTATTAGCCACTCCTCGAGAAATTCCAACAGATTCAATGCGCTTGCGTAAATAGATATAAATGAGTGCGTAAGAAGTACCCAAAACCATAAAAAGCGATAATGCCAGAAAGGGATTAACTGTAATTAATAGCGCCAATAAGGTAAGTGCTACAATACTTTGAGAAAATAACATAACGAGCGGAGTGAGCGACTCATTAATTACATAGCTTACCTCGCCCAGGATATTCTTTCCCAAATCAGCACTGTTCCTGTTGAGAAACCATTCATAGGGTTGTTTGAGATAACCTTGGATGAGTCGCAACCCAATGGTGAATTCCCTGGTGAGCGTAAATCGAAGTTGATAATAGGTTGTGATTGTTTTTATGAGTAACGAGACAATCAAAAGGATGAATACAACTATGCCGGTAAAAAAAATGAAGTCATAATCATTTTTGAAACCAAGATAGTGATACGCTGTAGATAGGTACGTATTGTTGTGAATCACTTCCGGATTTCCGGCTATGGTAATGAAAGGCATGATAGCTGCTACTCCGATCATATCAAACAACGCCATAAATAATACCATCACACTAATCACAATCGCCTTCTTACGTTCAGAAGGCGACAGGATGTGATAGATCATCTTAAATGTTTTGGTAATCATGCCATCAATGTGTGTGTCATATACCGGCTCAAATAAACGGATGAATCGTTATTTTTTATTGTTGCGTGATATCCTGCCTGATACGGGAAAATATCGGTGCCATAATCTGATAGGCTATGCTACCAAATAACCCCAAAAAAGTACTCACAAATACAATGAGAATGTGATTGGGAGCACTCTTTTTTAAAGGATAAAGTGGTGGTTGAATGATGGTCAATACAGGTGTCTCTTCCTGAACTTTGATCTTCGCATGCTCCGACTGATCCGTTAAACTATTATATACATTAAATTTAACATTATATTCACTTTGCAGGGTCTGTTGCATCATACGGGCGGATTCTGTTAGAGCACCCTTATTTTGATCGATTAGCTGAGCCATTCTGGCCTGTGTGCGTTCGAATTCAATGCGTGCATCAACCAGCCTTTCCTGTATGAATTCAAGATTTTTCCGAGCTTTTTCAGTCTTGTATTGCGTTAAATAACGGGATAGTTCAGCATAAATCACCCGGGATAACTGAAAACTTACTTCAGGATCCTGAGTAGTCACCCGGATATCAAATACTCCCGTATCCTCCACACGAATCAATTCAATACTCCCCTCAAGACTGTTCATTGCAGCCATTTGTGGGCGACTTACCAGCTGAAAGTTATTTTGCTGCTTATCATCTGTGCTAAGGGAGTCCGTTTCAGGTCTAATCGCCTTAATGATCACACCGGGTAATCCTAGCGTATATTTGACCAATGAATTGGATTCCTGATGATCACTAAAGTATTCCTGATAGGTGATTGAATCCTGGACGGAATCGATGTAAACTTGCCTAGATATGATTTCTCCTAAAAAATCAGTGCTTTTGAAAATTTCAGGATACATTTGTGTGGGTAGAAAATCTACCGATCCAGAGCCCATAGATCCACCTAATCCGAACTGTGCTGCCAGTCCTCCTAATCTGCCAAGATTCGCGGTGGGTAGCTGAATTTCAGGAAGTACCTTCACACTAACGGTATATTCGGTAGGAGAACTGAGCGTGAACAGGATACCCAACACCATAAACAAGGCGGATACTTGAATAATTTTTACCCTGCCATCCCACAGCATCCGTAACATCTCAGATAAGTCAACGAGCTGTTCTTCCGTGGATTCTAACGGTTTTGTTTCCTGAATAACCGGAATGTGGACATACCGTATTTCGACTTCACTCTTATTTTCTATAGGATTAGTTTCATTCATACACTTAACGGCTTAAACGATCGATTAAAAAGAGTAACGATGTGGTAGTTGAAATGATCATCGAGGACAATGCAACGGTTTCCTGGGCGGTCATACGGTCACGCTCGGGACGAAACGGAACTATGATCTCAGCGCCCGGCTGGATATCTGGTTTGACCACGTTCATACCCAGGAATCGGCGGTTTCGGTCAATATCTCCATTGGCATAGACCACGTAGGATCGTTTTTTAAGAGCCCCCCCCTGGTAGCCTCCCGCCCGGTTGATGTAGTAGCTGAGTCCGGCACCTTCCACATAACGCACCTCGACTTCTTGCATCACGGCACCAATCACTCTTACAGTCTGGACCCTCTTAGGTACGCGGATCACATCCCCCTCTCGAAGTGCGAGGTTCTCAGGTGACGACGGATTACGCAAGGCTACATCCAACTGGACACCGATCCTGGTGGGTTGTTCCGAAGTTGGTACTTCAAGTAGCTCATCCTGTCCCAAAAAGTTGTAATTCACTGAGGCTCTGTCAATAGAGCTGCGCGGTCGGTTGATTCGGGCTCCTGGTAAATACGCTTCTGCGGTAAGTCCACCAGCCCGGGTGATCAGATCAGAAATTTTTTCGTTCTGGCTTTGGATGGCATAACGACCCGGATAGCGAACTTCCCCTTCGATGGTCACAAACTGCTGCACCCTGAAATCGGGTTGGGTAAACGCATACACCACATCATAGGGCTGAAGTCGGAAGAGCTCAAGATCTTGTTCAGTTACTGCCAGGTCTGCAGAAAGTTCCAAAGAAATGGTCTCGACCAGCTTACCAGTAGAGGCAAAGTCACTGGAGCGGCGATAAATCTCGATACGGTCGAGGGCCGCAGATTCCCGGAATCCGTTGGCTTTCAGAATCAGATCTTGCAGGGTCATATTCTCCAGCCATACGAACACGCCCGATTCACGTACCGCTCCGCCAACTTCCACCACGGCCTCGTCACGCAGGTCCCGGACGCCACGGATCACCACTTCGTCTTCACGCTGTAACACCACGTCAAATCGAGCCGGATCACGCAGGACGTCCTCCAGATTGAAGGAAATCTGCTGGAAGGTCAGATTATCATTCACCCTGTTGATCAGTCCACGACTCATGAACGCATCCGGACGCACGCCATCGGCCGCAGCAATGAGTTCACTCAGGGTCATGCCTTCTTTGAGTTCAAACTCCCCGGGTCTCCAGACGGCTCCTTCGATACTTACCCGATTTTCAAATCGATCCAGGACTTCAGGCACATTAATGATGTCACCATTCATTAGTGTGAAATCAGCATAGAGTTCCTTGGGTACTGTTACGATACGTTTTTGGGTATCTGTAAATCTACGAATCTGTATTTGATGGGTGTATGCATTAATGCTAAATCCACCAGCCATTTCCAGTAGATCAGTGTAGGTGGTCCGACCCTTGAGTTCATAAACAGCAGGTCTCAACACATTCCCCTCAATACTCACTCGTTGCTCAAATGGTAGCACCTGTACTACATCCTGATCACGGAGTCTGATGTTGTTCGTTTGATTTGCATAGAGCAAAAAATCATATAAGTCCAGCTCAACTTCGACCTCGTTGTTGCGCAGGACACGGATATTTCTGAAACTACCTACCCCATTTGGTCCACCGGCTACATACAACGCATTAAACACAGTCGCCAATGAGGATATATTATATGTCCCAGGATTTTGAACCTCGCCGGTTACCACTACACTGACTGTTCTAACCCTGCCCAGTGAGACTTCCGCAAATGTAGTCGGTTGACCAGAAGATGGTTTTAGTCCGCTATATAACTGAACCAATTGATCCATTAACCGCTTTTTAGCGGCCTCAATCGTGAGCCCGTTTACATAGATGGGTCCTCGGTTTTGCAGATTGATGGCACCTTCTGGATCAACAGTCAGAATCAATCGGTCTGTCCGGTCGCCCCAGATGGTCACGATCAGCTGGTCACCGGTCCCTAACTGGTAGTTTTCGGGGGTGGGGATATTTAAGGATGGGGTGAGGTTGAAACCCTGATTTCGGAACAGATTGGCTCCAAAGATATTACTCCTTGAGGTTTCGTCAATAACGGTTCGTTCGCTTTGAACATCCTCAATGACCTGCTGCCTGAGACCTCCAGCATCTTCAGCGTCGGTCACGGCTACTTCGTCTTGCAATCCGGTTATTCTAGTACGTAGCTCCTGGGCCTCCGAAGCGGAGAGTCCACGGGTAACGGCCAGCTCCAGGGCCTGATCGATGGAAATCCCCTGGCGGTTGACACGTTCCACGAAGTTTTTGAGTTGATCGTCGGAGATGTCGGCAGCGCGAACATTGGACAGATTCACCGAATTGAGATCATTAACAGAAACAGATCCCTGTGCGAAGAGGTCCTCCGTTGCTAGGTTCAGTACCATAACAGTGAAAAATGCAACGAAAAACCGAAATCGGATACCTGGATTGGGCATTGGTGCAATCAATTTGAGTGGATATTGGATTCAATAATTAGCAAACTAAGGTACAAAAAGATTTTTAAAAAAACGGAAATTTCGCACAACCCAGACCCTATTTCAGTTTACCTTTTTGTGCTAGGATGCCCCTTCGAATAATAACAGATCTTTCTCAATGAGATTGATGCTATCGGCCTGTCGAATCAGCCAGAGATTGAACAACCGTTCGGCCAGGAAAGCCGGTACTCGTTTCTGATAGGCGTCCCTCCCATCGGTATGAATCTTTGACTCAATGCGTTCTAAAAGTCCAAATAGCCATTCGGCATACTCACAAAACAGATTCCTGGACATCACAAATAGGTTGTAGCTATACAAATAGGTCTGATCACATAATTGAGTGATGGCTGTTTCATAGGATGGGTCAGTATCCTGAACAATCTTTAATGCAATATCCAAATCCTGAATGTAATGACACAACCTATAATGTTCATACACCGTAGATTTAAAGTGATTAGGCTTTGGGACAATAATATGATCATTGGTGCTCAACAACTTGCTCGCACGATTGTCATCTAAGATGAAATAGGGCTGTGCTTTGAATCGATGTCTAAGTCTTCGATTAATTCGATTTACGAAAGTTGAATAGTTCTCGTACTCGGTCAGGTACCTGCGATAGTGATACATCCCTATAAAGGAATCGCTAAGTCTACCTTCTTTAAGCAGCTGATACAGCGCGAACATACAGGTCAGTTCAGAATAACTATCGTTCTTATTGGAAATATTGATCAGGGATTCGTTATCTGTAAGATACAAACCCGTTGATACAACATCTGGTTGAAACTGCGAAGACAAAATATAGGTAAATCTCTTTGCAAAACGGGGATCTGGTGCTTTATGGGTAGCGATGTACAATGCCATGTAAAGATACGATGCGGTTTAAGAAAGACAGTGCAAGTGCGTCAGATTTGAATTCGGTCCAATTAGTTCACACTTCATTTCGTAAAATATCCGGCTAAAATATGTAAAGAGGGACTTTCATAAAAATCTTATATCAGATTGAATGTCATTGATGAATCTTTTAGTTTTATCACCCGGAATTCGGGGTGAATAGTAGTTTGTCATCCTCAAAATTTCCGCAATTGCATGGAATCATTCATCCCATATCATTTACGCGAGTGGGATTGGTACATCGTGTGTTTAATCACCAACCAAAACCGATTCAGTTGATCTAACTCTAAACTATCATATTAAAGCCGGCAGAAGCTTCTAAAAAATAAGATCCACCATGATTATCAATCATACAAATCGCTTTGCATGTATACATATTCCCAAGTGCGGGGGATCTAGTGTCAGGAATGTATTGGATAAAGTGAACGAGTGGTCGTATTTCGGTAATCCTTGGACAGCCGAAACGGAGAAACTGGGAATTGTAAATTTTGCTCATTTACCTTTATCCGCTTTGCGGGTACTTTTTCCGGAAGATCTGGAATTGGTACTTAAGTATGAATCCTATGCAGTAGTGCGGAATCCCTATGATCGTTTTTTTTCCTCAATACAGGAAAAACTCAAACAGGATAATATGAGAATTGGTGTATCCAAAAAAATCTTCACCCCGGAAGAAATTAAACGAGAAATCAAAGAAGTCATCGAATTCCTGATGAAAGATTCGAATTTTGCTTCTGGCAATGTACTACCCTACACACATACCCACTTTCAGCGACAGAAAGATTACCTGTTCTTGGATGGGGTTAAAGTCATAAAACACGTCTATTGTCTGGGAAATTTGGATAGTTTGTTTGACTCATTACAACATCAGACCGGATTACAGCTATTTGATGAGGCGGGCAGACGTTCTTTTCAAAAAACCAACGTCTCAAAACGTTTCCGTTTTAGTTGGGTCAAGATGATCACAGAATCCAGACATCCCTTCATCCTTAGCCTAAAAAAGTCGTCTCCCTCCATTTTAAAAAATATTCATGGGAAACTGTTTTTTATCAAATCCTCAATCATCACTTCAGAAGCCCGTAATCCATTTGTGATGGATTTCATTGCTTCCTATTACAAAGAAGACATCGAACTGTTTGAGTCGTTGTGCGCAAGTGGCAAATCTTCAAAAAGCTGACTTTCAAGTCTAACTGTCAAATCGAACTGCCTGAATCGCCAGGTAGTACGCGTTTCACTTCCATTTGGACAGATCTATTCCCAAAAACTCCTCAAGCTCTTCGATATGTGGTAAATAATGGGCTTTGAGCTCCTTTTTGATGGAATCGGACATCGGCTCGGGATACTCCCGACGATGCACCTCCTTCGCCGTGAGCCGCTTGAATGGACTCACACCCAAAAATTGGGTGATCCGATTCATCGTGTCGAGTGGATTGGTGCGCAAATCCTGCTGAAACAGCACCAAAACCTGTTCGCGTGGGAATAAGGTAGTTAGATATTTCAAAGTCGTGGCATATTGACCCAGTTGCACGTAATTGAATCGGGGTTCAGGTTTTAAACCGCTTTTTAGTTGATCCATGGACTCAAGGACAGCTTGCTCGAACGAGCGATGCTCCAGACCTCGTTCCCGCTGCATATTCCAGTGGCTGTATGCCCTCGAAACTGGATCCCGGAGAATCACAATGAGTTTGAGTCGTGAATTGTAGGTATGCATACGATCCAAAAACAAGGGTTCTGTGATGTAATAAGGTGTTTCACCCAATAGTTTGTCCGGATTTTTGTAATCAGGGAAATGGTTATGGTAGTAGATTTCCCTGAGTCGGGCAGGGAGTCGGAACAGTCGTTTGTTATTGAAAAAATCGATCATCTTGTGTGGGGGGAGCCCAATTGCCGGATGAAACCGCAGATAAGAATCCAATGCGGTAGTTCCTGACTTCTGCATTCCAATGATCATAAAATCCAGTTTTCTTCCACTTGACAACTCTGGATGCATTACTCGCATTAAGAGTGATTTAATTAAGTGATAATAAAATTTTAAAAGGCTTTTCATGATGGTTTATTAATGTTCATCTTTTTCCGGTAATGAATAATCAGAGGACTAGAATCTTAGATCTACATATACTCGTTCAACTTTCAAATGCCGGATCAATGTGTACTTAGATCATACATTAGATTATACCCTAGTTTAAACATGTTCAGTTTCAAAATAGGGCAATCAAGCTGTATATTTTGAAGGAATAGTGTGACAGTAAATTAAAATACAATGAAATATGATAATCAACGAAGCTCACCGCTTTGTATTCGTCCATATTCCTAAATGTGCCGGATCTTCGGTCAGAACCGTACTCGAAGCATACAATCAATGGATACAAATAGATTCCAGAATTATCAGAAAAACTCCTACCCACGGCATTATTGACCATAACCACATACCTCTGTTAACGCTTAGAGAGTTATATCCAGAAAGCTTTGGGCAAGTCTGTAGTTTCGAGTCGTTTGCTTTAGTCCGTAACCCATTCGATCGTTTTTTTTCTTCGGTACAGCAAAAGATGAGAATGGATTTATTGAGAAATAATCAGGCTACACGTCTTTTCTCCGATTCTGAAATTACCTCTGAAATAGAGAATGTGGTTGCCTATCTATCTACTTTGCCCAACTCCCCTCATCAGCTTCCCCATAACTACATCCATTTCCAGCGACAGGTCGATTATATCTTTCTGAACGACGAACGTATCGTGAAACACGTGTTTTGTCTGCATCATCTGGATCAATTTTTCAACACCATCAAAGAAAAAACCGGTATCGAGAGACCGATTCCAAGTGAATCCGGTGATAATCAGATCGAAAACCGGTCCGAATTGTACAGAAATGGGATGTTGAAGTGGATAGATAGTGCCACCAAACCGATTCGGAGGCTGTTGAGTCCGGTTTTTCCATACCAGCTACGTGAGTTATACAAAAATGTAACCAAAGTACCCTCATCCAATGCATACACTAACTATTTAAGTCCAAAGGTTCGGCAGTGCATTGAATCCTACTATAAAGAAGACATCGAACTGTTTGTGTCGATGTGTTCAGGCGACACCTCCACAAAAAGCTGACCTTCAAGTCAAACTGTCAAGTCAAACTGTTAAATCTAACTGTCTGAATCGCGAAGTAGTACGCGTTTCACTTCCAGTGGGACAAATCTTTTCCCAAAAATTCCTCGAGTTCCTCTATGTGGGGTAAAAAATGATCTTTGAGTTTTTGTTTGATGGATTCTGACATCGGCTCGGGATACTCCCGACGATACACTGCCACTGGTGTTAACCGTTTAAATGGACTCATACCCAGAAATTGGGTAACCTGATTCATTGTGTCCAAAGGACTGCTAAGTAAATCCTGCTGAAACAGCACCAAAACCTGTTCGCGAGGGAATAGAGAGTTGATGTATTTCAGTTGTCGGGCATATTCGCCGCGTTGCAGGTAATTTAACCGCTGATCTGGGACCAATTTTTGCTGAATTTCAAGAAGATTCTTCTGTACGACCTGCTCGAACGAGCGACGCTCCAGACCTCGATCCCGATGCACATTCCAGTGGCTGTATGCCCGCGATACCGGATCCCGGAGTATCACAATAAGCTTGAGCGCCGGATTATAGGCACGGATGCGGTCCATGAACAAGGGCTTCACCATGTATTTGGGCGTGTTTTCGCCCAGTAGTTTATCCGGATTGGCAAAATCAGGGAAAAATTGATGGTAATACGTGTTTCTCATTGACTCAGGAAGTCTACAAATACGCTCATTGTTGAAATGATGCAGTTCTTTGACTACCGGCAATCCGATTTCCGGATGAAACCGCAGGTATGCATCCAACGCACTGGTTCCAGACTTCTGCGCTCCAATGATGATAAAATCCAGTTTTCTTCCACTTGCCAACTCTGGATGTATTACTCGCATTAAGAGTGATTTAATTAAGTGATAATAAAATTTTAAAAGGCTTTTCATGATGGTTTATTAATGTTCATCTTTTTCCGGTAATGAATAATCAGAGGACTAGAATCTTAGATCTACATATACTCGTTCAACTTTCAAATGCCGGATCAATGGATACTTAGAGCATACATTAGATTATATCCTAGTTTAAACATGTTCAGTTTCAAAATAGGGCAATCAAGCTGTATTTTTTGAAGGAATAGTGTGACATTAAATTCATTGAATCCTACTCTAAAAAAGATATCGAACTGTTTGATTCGTTGTGCGCAGGTGGCACATCTTCACCTGGCTGATGTCCTGACCACACGTTCTCCAAAGTGTTCTGTGAGTGGTTACCTTACTTCCAATGGGACAGATCTTTGCCCAAAAATTCCTCGAGTTCCTCTATGTGGGGTAAAAAATGATCTTTGAGTTTTTGTTTTATAGATTCTGACATCGGCTTCGGATACTTCCTTTGATTCACATGCCTAGACGCGATCCGTTTAAATGGACTCACAACTAAAAATTGGGTGATCCGATTCATCGTGTCGAGTGGATGAGCACGCAAATCCTGCTGAAAGAGCACTAAAACCTGTTCGCGAGGGAATAGATTGTTGATGTATTTGAGTTGCCGGGCATATTCGCCGCGTTGTAGATAAGTGAAGCGATAATCTGTCGGGATTTCATTTTTGATATCGATCAAATTCATCATAACAGCGCCTTCGAACGAGCGATGCTCTATCCCATTGTCCCGCTGCATATTCCAGTGGCTATAGGCCCGCGATACCGGATCCCGGAGAATGACAATCAGCTTGAGCGCCGGATGATAGGCGTGGATGCGGTCCATATAGTGGGGATACATCATATAATTAGGCGTGGACTCACCTAAACGTTTATCCGGATTGGCAAAATCAGGGAAAAATTGATGGTAAAACGTGTTTCTTATTGACTCAGGAAGTCTGCAAATACGCTCATTGTTGAAATGATGCAGCTCTTTCTTGAATGGCAATCCAACATCCGGATGAAACCGAAGATAGGAATCCAAGGCAGTGGTTCCGGATTTTTGAGCTCCGATAATCATGAAATCCAGTTTTCTTCCTTTCCATAAGCCAGGTCGTATCAAGCTGAGCAGAAGAGATTTAAGTAATGTGTAATAAAACTTGATTTCGTTTTTCATAAACCTGCCAGTCATCCACTGTTTCATCGTGCAATTATTTGTGAAGGAGCATCTTATTCCGAGCGTATGAGCCTGCCGACTAATTGAATGGTTTTATTAAGAATAAAAGTCGTCCCGAACGGTTCCGGATACCGCAAATGTCGACCTGTATCGATCTTCATTCTGATTACATCAGGCACCATCTTGACTTGTTTCCTAATCGACGGACGACTGTACCAGCGCATTGGAATCTCGTGAAACCAGTAATCCCGGGCGTTGCGTACGATATCTGAGTGCCAAAGTGGAATCAAGTGACGCTGTACCCGCTTTCGGTGTTTCGCTGAAAGTGCCTGGCGTCCGTCGATGAGTTCCGTGACTAGTGCCTTTCCCATAGCCAGGGTGTCGGCCAGATGCGATTCACGGGCAAGCCGATGTCGTACTTGCTCAGAATCCAGATTTCCGGCGGCCACATGCTGTTCAAAGAGCTCCAGTTCGAGTAGATGGCGCAGATTTTTCCAGAATTCCTTACCTCCGTGATGAATCATAGTCATCCACCAGGTGTCGGTCAGGCTCGGGATCAGTGCCGCAGCTCCAAAAAATGTGCGTTTTTCGGCCCGGGCGAAGAGTCCCATGGTGTCGAGAGGTAATCCAAAGTGAGGCTGGGCAATACCCCAGTGCACATCGAGGCTGAATCCACCATTTGACAAGGGCAACTCGGATTGGTACGGACTGTTAACCAGCTGGTGCACCAGCTCATCCTGGTAGCGGTCCGCTTGTGGAAACGCATCCGGACGTAGCGCATAACCCAATCGTTTGAGTACCTGAACCGCATCGATGACCTGTTCGCGACGAAGCAACACATCGATGTCGCCCATTTCACGGAGCTGGTGGTTCCCGTAAATCTCCTGTACGAGCAGATTACCCTTCATGGGAATGAGGTCTATCCCGTGCTTCGAAAGTTCATCAATAACCTGCTGCAGCGCATGTACTTGGGCAAGGCTCTGGCGTGCCTGAACCATCTGCAGGGCTTCGAATCGAGTGCGATCGGATGAGGACAGGAATCCTGCATGGCGGTTAAATTCGAGTAAAACGGGACGCATGCGATGTTTTGCAGCCATTGTGAACAGGACCTTGGGGTCTACTTGTGGAATCTGTGCCAGATCCTGCCCGAGATTTGGATCCAGACGTGTTTCGGATGTGTTGGAAACTGGATCGGATTTGGAATCCATCGATCGGAAATCCAGTCTACCCCCGTTTCGTGTAACGTGGCGCATCGCCAGCACCAAAAGCTTAAGCTCCGGCGAGAGTCCATCGTAAAGAGTATGCATCAGCAGATAACACTTTGGATTGAAAATGACATTAACGGCGCCAATATACACAAAAACGGTATAATGGTAAGACAACAACCTTAAGAAATGTGCGGGTTAACCTGACTCTTTTACCCGAATCCGCTGAAATACGATCCATTTGACACCAATTGCGTGGTGCTTGATCGTGAAGTCTGGTCCAATTTGAACACTTGCATACTTACATTATTTGTCTCTAACTTCATGCCATGAAAAAAACGGCACTTATTGTAGGGATAACGGGACAAGACGCCGCGTATTTGTCTAACTTATTACTGGATAAAGGGTACCGGGTTGTAGGAACCTCTCGTGACCATCAGCTTGCCTCCTATCCACATCTGGCCACGTTGGGAATCTCGGGCGAGGTGGAGCTCACAAGTATGTCGACGCACGACCTGGCCAGCGTGATCAAGACCGTTGCCGGGGTGCGTCCCGACGAGATCTATCACCTGGCAGGACAAAGTTCCGTTGGGCTCTCGTTTTCCCAGCCCCTGGAAACCTTGCACAGTCACATAGACGGTATCACTAATGTGTTGGAGGCGGTACGCTTCACCGGACACCAGAGCCGGATTTACAACGCCGGATCCGGCGAGTGTTTCGGGAATGTAACCGACCGTCCAGCCGACGAGTCCCATCCGTTCGCACCCACATCGCCGTACGCCATCGCGAAACTCGCGGCTTATTGGTTGACCAAAAATTACCGGGAATCCTATGGACTGTATGCCTGCACCGGGATTCTTTTCAATCACGAGTCGCCCCTACGTCCGGAGCGGTTCGTAACCAAGAAAATCATCGCAGCAGCCTGCCGTATATCTAAAGGGTCCAGCGAGAAACTGGTACTTGGGGATCTATCGGTAAAGCGGGACTGGGGATGGGCCCCGGAGTATGTCCAGGCTATGTGGCTGATGGTGCAGCAGCCCCAGGCTCGGGACTATGTCATTGCCACCGGTACCCAGTACAGCCTTCAGGACTTTGTGCGGTACACCTTTGAGCATCTGAAACTGAACTGGGAAGATCATGTAGTCATTGATCGGTCTCTTTTTCGTCCGAATGAAATCCACGGAAACATCGGTGATGCCTCGAAAGCACATCGTGAGCTGGGATGGAAAGCAACCTTGACCATGCCCCAGATCGTCCCCCTGCTCATCGAAGCCTATCTCTCCCCACTCCCCACTCCCCACTCCCCACTTCTCACTTCCCACTCCTAAAATGGAAAAATGATCTCCTACTCCCAAAACTTCGAAGATGTAGTCCTGAACCGTTTATTTCATGACCTACCAACAGGCAGGTACATTGACGTTGGAGCGGAACATCCAGTAAATGGTTCCGTTACCAAATATTTTTACGAGAAGGGTTGGTCGGGAATCAATATCGAGCCCATGACCTCTTACTGGAACAAACTGGTTCAGGATCGTCCCCGGGACGTCAATCTGAACGTGCTGGTCGGCGCTACCCAGGGCGAGGTGCCTTTTTTCGAAATCGAACGGACCGGATTATCCACGATGAAAACTCCCCCGCCATCGGATACCTTGCATAGTCTGGGATTCTCGGGAACCCCATCGGTAAAACCTATGACCACGTTGAATCAGGTTGTACAGACGTATGGATTTGAGACCATTGAATTTTTGAAAATCGACGTGGAAGGCGCAGAAAAAGAGGTACTGCAGGGAGCAGATTTCCAAACCTTTCGTCCAAAGGTGATTCTGATCGAATCCGTTGCACCAGTCCTCGAGCTGCATTACGGCCATTACGCGGTTCCCGTATGGGATGAATTCGAAGACCTGCTACTCGGCAGTGGCTACCTGTTCGGATTATTTGACGGACTCAATCGCTTCTACTACCGCCAGGAAAGTCCCGAGTTGAAGGATCGCTTATCCTATCCAGCCTGTGTGCTCGACAACTTCAAATTACATCCCACCCACGGAATGAATGGAAAAGAGCAGGTCCGACTGAGAAAGCGCCTGTTTCAACTGATAAAAAAACGTTTACTACCTGATTCATGAACATGACTGGCGCAAAAAACTTGAACGACTCCACGATCTGGTACGACGTAACGGATCTGATGGGATGGAGATACCCGTACCTCACCGGAATCCAGCGCACCATCGCCTTTGTGCTCAACGGTTTCCACGAACTGGGCATTGAACCTGAACTGGTGTGGTTTAATTCCAGATCATTCCGCTTTGAGAAAGTGGAACTGGCTGAACTTCCTATCCAGGTCCGACGATATCTGATACGCACCCAGGAGGAAGCTGCACTTCAGGATGCCACTCAGGGAAAAGATACTTCAATGAGAAGAGTGGATCGCATCCGAAGTCGTGCTGCAAAACATCCTCTGTCTAAAGCAGCTTATGAAAGCTTGCTGGACTTCATTCGTTCGGGTAAAACGCTGAGCAGAAACACGATCAACATACTGAAATCAACATTACCTCGTCGAGCGGATAAAGACAGGCTGCAAACATCCCCGTGCGGTTTTCCTGCCCCTGCTTTTTCTAAAGAACAGGGAACGCAAACGATATTGATCTCGCTGAGTGCCTCCTGGGGCATCAAGCGGCACAACGAAGCCCTGTATTCGCTCAATAAACAAGGATATTTTATCGTCAGGATGATCTACGATATGATTCCTTCGCTGAAACCACACTATGTGACTCAAAATGAGTCCATTCAATTTGACGTATGGGTCAACGAAGTCTTCCAGCATGCCAGTTTGCTTCTTGCCATCTCCGAGTATACCAAACAGGAGATCCACCGATACTGTGCGCTGCGTAAGATTACTCCTCCCGAGGTACGCGTAGTCCGACTGGGTGACGTGTTGGATGTATCAAAATCGGGAGGCGGTAGCAGATCAGTAAGCCCGGATGATACCCCCTCTTTCATCCCGAAACGACCTTTTTTCATCTTTGTGTGCACCTTTCACGTGCGCAAAAATCAGCGCCTCGCTTACGATGCCTGGAGAATCATGCTGGAAAAGGATCGTGAACAGTGCCCGGATCTGGTTTTTATCGGTCTGCCCCACCCTATTGTGGCCAATCTTATTGATGAGATCAGCAGAGATGTGGAGGTACAGGGACACGTACACCTACTCAGCGATGTATCCGATCATGACCTGAAATGGTATTACCAGCACTGCAAGGCGACCATTTATCCCTCTTTTTATGAAGGCTGGGGACTCCCCGTGGCCGAAAGTCTGGCCTATGGCAAAGTGTGTATTGCATCCCATGCGACCAGTATTCCAGAGATCAGTGACCTGCCCGAATTTATCGATCCCTTTAATGTCTATGAGCTGGTGGCCAAGGTGCAGCGCTGCATGAACGATCCTGCCTGGCTGAAAGAAAAGGAAGCCTTGATCAAAGAAAGGTTTGTCCCAACTGAATGGACCCACACCACTAAACAGACACTCCATTATCTGTATCATGATCTACTCTCCCTCCCATAACATCGCTTTCGCCCATTATCCTAAATGTGGCGGAACCTCGATCACCGATTGGTTTAAGAGCACCTTTGAAGATGCCGAATTTTTGGAAACCGAGCGGTTACACAAAAAGGTCAGCCATTTGAATGTTAAAGGAGCGATTAAGTTGATCCGTAGTAGACAAAAAAACATTTTTAGCAAAAACAACTCGGATAGCAATCCCCCTATAGCACTCAACGAACTCCGAATCATTGGGGTCCTGCGGGATCCATTTGATATGCTGGTATCTTTGTACACATTCTGGAAACATGTTCCTTTTACCTCATTTGGAGTGCCAGTACTTCCTAAAGTGATCCTGACAGCCCGTGAAGAATCATTTTGTCGCTTTCTGGAGGTTGCGATCCTCGAAAAAAAAGTGGAGACGTATCACTCATTTTTTAACATTGACGGACCCTTATGGAATCAGACCTATTTGTTGCCCTTCGAAAATTTAGAGAACGCCCTGACTAAACTCTCTGTAGAACTGGATCTTCCAGCATCTAAAGCAGGGCTTCATCGACTCAATGTGAACCCAAAACCGGATCGGAAAATCCACACCTATCTGTACGAAGCCTCTTCGTTACTGGCTGATATTGAGCAGCATTTTTCCTGGTACTACTCGGAAGCATCTAATCACCTCTATAAAGCATGATCCCTACATTGTTCCTTCGAAAGCAACTGAAACGAGTGCTGGTCCGAATAGGCCTGATACAGCGCCGAAAATCGCACATGGCGTCACACCTGCCCGTACTGGATACCAGACTGTACTCTACCCTGGCCAACATCCGCATTGCCATGACGCTATCCTGTAATGACTGTGATTCCATTCCCAAAGTCGAGGGTGCAGGGAATATCACCTGTACAGGGAATACCTACCTGCAGACCATGCACAACGGGATTAGGGTCAAGGCCGGGGGCTATGAAGGCGGGTGGATGATGGCGATCATAGCCCGGCTTCAGGGACATCACGAACCCCAAGAGGAATTTCTTTTTCACCACATCCTGAACCATGTAAGAAGGGACAGTCTGATGGTGGAGCTGGGCTCGAACTGGTGTTACTATACCAACTGGTACCTGAAACAGGTGCCAGGATCCACAGCCGTATGTGTGGAACCAGACCTTGCCGCACTGGAACTGGGTCGATTCAATACCGCATTGAACCATCACCAGGCCCGGTTCATACAGGCTTTCATCGGTCTGGAAGAGAAACAGCGTCCCGCCAGCAATACCGAAACCGAGCCATTCATTCCGCAGTTACACATGCCTGCTCTCAGCCGGGAATTGGACTATAAACCTATCGAAATGCTCCATCTCGACATCCAGGGTGCCGAAACATCCTTCCTGGAGTCTTTTTCCCTGAACGAGAAACAATCAAAAATCCGATTTATCGCGATTTCTACGCATCATAAAATGATATCCGGATCCGCAACAACACACCAGGATTGTCTGGAAAAACTCCAGAAACTCGGCGCGGTGATACTGGCTGAACATTCCATCGGGGAGTCCTATAGCGCGGATGGATTCATACTCGCCAGTTTTGATCCACAGGACGCTCACCTGATTCTCCCCGGTTTCAGCCGCGCACCCAAAGCGTTAACAGATCTGTTTTGGGAACATATGAACCCCTGAACAGCTCGTTGGATTGACCTGAAGTACTGATACAGGGGTTTAAACGTATGGTACAGGACTCGAACGGAATTCGACATCCGCTTAACCCGGATCAGGGATACTTGTTCAGTTGCTCATCAGGAAACAGAGGTAGGCCCAGGTCGTTCAGCAGGGCTTGAGTAAACGTAGTAGCACCCTGCAGATTCATGTGAACGGAATCAGCAAAAAACTCCGACTGATGCCATTCCGGTGATTGGGAATAGTCCAGAAAGGTACACCTGGAACAGGATTCGGTGAGTTCGTTCATCTTTAACCGGAGCACATTTCGCCACGATTCGGGCCTGCTGTCCACACAATGCTTCTCTGAGGGAAGTGCCACAAAAACGACCCGGGTGTCCGGTGACAGGTTGATTTCAAGCCACTTTTTGATCCAGTTTACATTCTTTTCAAGAATTTCGGGTTGAATCGGAAAATCTTGAGATGCACACATCAGTTCCGCCAATTTTGGGAAATCAATGGGTTCCTGATTCAGGTAGTAGATATGACCGCGCTCGGTAGGATGCGTGGTGATACCTTCGGTAGCCGGATGATTTTCAAAATTCCAGGGAATAAAAGGAATCATCTCAAGAGTTCGCCGGGTCGAATTGGAAAAAACAGCAAACAGCTCCTCTACCGGATGCTCCGGTTCCAATCCAAAACGGATCCAGTAGTCCCGTTCCGCGTGGGTTTTCTGGACATCTTGGAGCAGAAAACTGTCGTCATACACACTGATAACCAGTGTGTGTAACCTAGGAAGATCCGGTTGCAGATGGGAGGCTAACCGCAGCGATGTATACACGTTTTCCACCGGAAGTCCGAGATTCAATGCAGGCACGGCGCTAAGGTGGGGCATCACGGCAGTCAGCATCATGGAACTACCCATAAACAAGACCTCCACCTCATCCTTGTGGAGATCCAAAAGCTCTGCCTTTTTTTGATACATATCCTGCTTCATCAACGTCCCCACCTCTACCAATGCACTGAAGAGAATCAGCGGTAACAAAATGATGATGAGCTTAACAACGATTGATTTCACAGATGGGGATTATTCAGACGATCAGTGAACAGGGATTAGTTTAGTGGGAGGATATGTTGTAAAACTGTATCGACCCGGTTTAACTGGAACCATAGAATTATTCATTGCTACCTGGTTGTATAGTCCAATGGTTCATATTGCAGTGTAGGCCTATTGCTGGACTCACTTACCGGCTTACACGTTGATGTTGATAGAATTGAGGAATTTCTTTATGTGAAATCGAATCGGATAAGGCACTTTCTGGCGTAAATAGTAAGAAAAACTGGTTACTTCTTTTAAATCCGCCTGCAAAGTGATTATTCTTTCCCGGAAAACGTGTGTATGTCTGTAATTCAGGAATGCATCAATTTTAGGGATAGCGTGATTGATGAGATTGTTTATTTTCTCAACACTACTTTTACCACTCCACTCTCCTTTTTGGTGAATCCGATACGCTGAAGAAACGTATTTCATTTTGCTGATCTTACCCATTTCACTGAGTACAATCCCATGCATCCAGTCTGCACAACCTTGCGCGTACATAGATGGATCGATACGGTCGAGGGCTGATTTCCTGAACATACAACATGAAAAATTGCCGATGTGATTATACATAATCAGCATTTCCGTGTTGATATCCATCACATCTGTATCGAAAGGCCATTTTCCTTCAGTTGCATAGCCTGTAATTTCATCTTTAATGACTTTTCTGTTAATGGACAGTACATAGTCTGAATCTTTATCCAGCTGGTCGGCGTGCATTTGTAGATGATTCGTTGATATCCAATAATCATCACCTTCCAGAACGGCTATATATTCTCCCCTACACGCAGTAAATCCACGCTGGTAATTCAAGGACAGCCCTAGGTTCTGGTCCGATGGCAACACGCGATAGTCAATCGTGCTGGATTTTAGCAGGGAATGAGCGACAGCAACGGTCCCATCTGTTGAGTAATCATCGGCTATGACCACCTCAAACGGAAAATTCGTCTGCTGCATCAGAATACTTTCTAAAGCCTGTGCAATGAATTTTTCTTGGTTATAGCAGACTACTAGAACACTTAGTTTCATGATGTTACTCACCTTATATCTTACTTTGACACTCACAAGAAGTCCCTAAAAAGCACCGAAAAATAGTACTAATTCAAACAATAAATAGATTTTTATCTTACCAAATTTACCCGTTCTCTCCTCTCTCCTCTCTCCTCTCTCGTCTCTCCTCTCTCCTCTCTCCTCTCTCGTCTCTCCTCTCTCCTCTCTCCTCTCTCGCATAGCGATCACTAAAACTGAAAATAGATAAAATCCGACTTTTCCAGGGCTCGGTAGTACCAGGTTAGTGCAATCACGATCTGATACACACTCCACTGGACCCAGAAGGGATAATTGTGAAAAAAGGTGAGCGGTGACCAATGGTGACGTCCGATCCACTCGATTGCACCAAACATCACCATCAAAACAATCAGAGAAACCTCGGGATACACACTCGGAAGTTCAAACAGCGAGATAGATACAATTCCCCGGAAGAAATCCATGCCCTGTTCCATGCTCTCAGCTCGAAAAAAGATACAGGGAACAGTAATCGAGGCAAAAGTAAACACCATCTGGCGGAGCTCCGTGAGTGATGGTAACATTTTTCCTTCAGCAACGATGGTCGTTCTGGGTGTTCGGCGGGGAAAAAGTACGTGTTTGGCATACATAACCGCAAAGAGTAGTCCCCAGGTCACAAAATTCCACGATGCCCCATGCCAAAGACCCGAGAGTCCAAACACCAGGATAACCACAAACAACTTCCACCGCACGTGTTCAGATCTTCGAACACTAAGGGGGACATAAATATAATCGCGAAACCATGTGCTGAGGGATATATGCCAGCGACTCCAGACCTCAGCCACATCTCTGGAGAAATAGGGATAAGCGAAGTTTCGCATCAGCCGAAATCCAAAGAATCGACTGACTCCAATGGCAATGTCCGAGTAGGCAGAGAAATCCATATATAGCTGAATCATAAACAATAAAGCCCCGATCAATAGAGTACTTCCGTTGGCAGCGTCTGATGTGTCAAAAATGTGATTCACCAGTGGCGCACTGTTGTCAGCAATCACCAGCTTTTTGAAAAGCCCCCACAGAATCAATTCGAATCCCTCGACAAGCTTTTCCGGAGTGATACTTCTGACCCGTTGAAACTGTGGCAACAGATTCCGCGCCCGTTCGATAGGTCCGGCAACCAGTTGGGGAAAAAATGCGACAAAGGCGGCAAAAGAGATAAAATCGGTCGTTGGTTTGAGCCGCCGTCGGTACACATCAATGCTGTAGCTCATTGTCTGAAAGGTATAAAAACTGATACCAACAGGTAGTATGATTGACGCGGTTGAATAGTGGATTGTCACGCCAAACTGATCGAACAATGCGATAAAACTATCCACAAAGAAGTTGAAATACTTGAAATAGAACAGAATTCCGAGGTTTCCGATCAGACTTGTCCATAGCATGCGTTTTTGAGCACCGGGCGAAGAGAATTTCAGGAATCCCAGTCCAACAAAATAGTCCAGCAAGGTACTGAGGGCAATGAGCGACAGAAATCGCCAGTCCCATTGCGCATAAAAAAAGTAACTGGCGATAATAAGAAACACATTTTGCGCCTGAATCCGATTACGACCCACCAGCCAATACAACCCTAAAACAATCACAAAAAAAACCGCGAATGCAACCGTATTGAACAACATTTAGTTTTAGAAGATCCCTTCCCAGCTTAAGTTATTGGTCATTTAAATGGACACATGGTAATACGAGAAACATCCGACTGCACTTTTTAAATGCGTTGAAGATAAGGGAAAAGTATTGAGAATGGAACGCCACAACGCAAACGTGAAACGAGGCATTAATTTCCCTATATTTGTCGGTTTGATCGTGCCATTCAACAGAACAAATTTCAAGTGACTCCACATTGTAAACTTCAGCCAGCACAAGTACCGGACTTCTTTGCAGGGCCTTCTGCTAAAATCCGAGTACAGAAGTCAGAGCTGCACGGATACGGCGTTTTTGCCCTCGAAGACATCCATCCCGACGAGCTCATTGAAGAATCCAGACTGCTTCGGACTGGTCTGAGAGCCAGAGAGCCTCTGCCCTCTGCCCCCTGCATTCTGCTCACTGCTCCCTGCTCACCTGATACACCCAATCAATAATTCCATTAGCTTTATCGAGTTTCATACCGACTTTTCTTGCTACTGCGAGTTGGTCTTGTCTGCCAGGATTCCCATTACCATTCACTGAAGTGGTATGTTCACCGTTGAATCCGGCACTAGGTAACAAATCATAAGCGGGCGACAACTTCCACTCCCCACCAACATACTGAAACGAAAAGTTTTTAGCGTGATCATCCATGTTTCTGATTGCTACATTGAACACCATGATCCGAAATAGTTTTTCAACTTCTTCCATATTTCGGGTCAGTTGTAGACAGGCATTCAAAAGTGACTCATAATCCAAAGATGGTTCTCTGTAATTTGCATGTAGAAGTCCTGCTGCACTAATGGTGTGGACTTTACCTGTGTGGGATCTGTCAAAACGTTTGACTCCAAAGTATTTGCCTTCAAACAAACGAACATCGGGCATGTCAATCCCACATTTTTTTGCCAATAGTGCATATTCATACTCAACTTCACCGATATTTTGAGGATCATTGGTAGATTTAAATTTTACCATCCATTCGCTATCGTCCATATTGACAAAAACCTTAGGTCTGGCTCCCCCTGGCGACCCACCAAAATTATACAACGTATCAATTCCCCCGCCTGAGTATTCTGTAGTCAATATTTTTTCCGCTTCTTCAGCTAAGGTATCGAAATCGGCGACATCATTTGGACTTTGATCACTAAGGTCAGGACGAAACTCAAGAGCTCCGCGCCCCGAAGAACCAACCAAAGCCAAACGTTGAAGCAAGGTCAGCCGTTGACTATCTATTCCCTGACGTTTGAGAAATCGATCCAGGATTAAATTTCCCCAACCGTCTGGAAGACAATCGTCAAAAACACCAAAACCACCATTGAAAGGATCCCTTCTTGCTACATAAACCTCTTTTTCTAGTGGCAAAAAGAACGGAGATATTGAAAATCCACATTCCAGCCAATTCGGACTGTATTCAAACGCACACAGATAATCTGTGGTAATAGCTAACTTGCCCACCTCCACATCATTCATCACTACCTGAATTTCGTTAATCCTATTCATGTTGAAGATGCACGTTTGCGAGTTTTAGTTTCTTTTTGGCGGATTACTTCGTCTATGCTTTGGTAGGATTTCTTGGTAAACATGGATTCAAAAACATCTTCGTCCCCTAAAACAAAAGCGATTAGTATCAGGTTTCGAAGCGATGTATCGCCAGTCGACTCAAAAGATCGATACGCATCGTACCCAACTCCAGCACGCTTTGCAAATGCCTTTTGCGTAAGATTCTTCTCAAGTCTTCGAGCCCGAACCCTTTGAGCTATACTTTTGTAAATAGATTCAACCGTTATCATACTAATTGTGCTCTATACCCTTATTAAATGGTAAATATACACTTTATTATGGTTTTGTACACAATTATATGAATAAAAGTGGGGAGCGGAACCTGAGTGCGATTTCATCGCGGAGAGTGTTCGCTTCGCGGCCGGAGAGTATGGCGTTCGCTCGTGGAGAGTGTGGTTTCATCGTGGAGAGCCTCTACACTCTGCCCTCTGACCCTGCACTTCGAACCTCTGCTTCCTGCTAACCCGCTTATTAACGTTATTTCTCTATAAACTGACGAGGGGTAATAATTTTCGGTACTAGAACTTGATCCGAGAGATCCAGCAAATCCCGGTCACCCGTGACTAATAAATCGGCTCGGGCTCTAATCGCAGTTTCAAGTACCCACCTGTCATCCTCGTCCCTAACAAATATTTCAGAAATGTTCTCAGGTAGCGGTTCTACATGAAATCTTCGAAGAAATTCGATGGTCTGATCAGTAAAGCTTCTCGGGACTTTCAATTTTGTCGTCAACACCCGGTCAAACTCGCTCAATACGAACTCACCTGTTTGTAAATGATGATTCTTCAAGACGATTTCCAATAAATCCGCACATAATCCACGAGCAGTGAATGCGCTAATCAATACGTTGGTATCTAGAAAAACTCTCAAAGCTAAATAGTAGTTAGAAATGATATGGATCGATGTAATCCTACTCAATTAAATCAGGAAACATCCTTGAAAACATCCTCATCGGTCAACCATCCCGCGGCTTCTCCATAAGGAACAAGTTGTTCGCGTAGCATTTGAAAAGAATCAATCGCCAGCTGTCTTTTTAAAGCAACACGGACCAGATCACTTTTCGAGCGACCCGATTTTCTGGCCAATTCCTCGAGTTGATTCTCCAGTTCTTTATCGATTCTGATAGTTAGTGTGGTATCCATAATGCAAAATTTTAATGTATTACAATGTAGTACATAGTAGTACAAAGTTCTAATGAATTCAAACTATTAGTGAAAAGTATACCGTTAGCCACGGAGAGTACGATTTCATCACGGAAAGTACAACTAACGCCATGGAGAGTTTTCGCCTGCGGCTCACGGATAGCACTCGCTTCGCGCTTCGCGCTTGCGAGCAGAAAAGGGATAAGAGATAAGCTGCGCCTCATGTACGTCAGTAGAATGCGCACCTAAAGGTGCTTGTGTACATCCTTCCATTCTGACCTTCCTGACCTTCCTGCGCCAAAAAAGCCTGCTCCCCGCTAAATCATAAATACCTTCTAAGAGCTACCGAAAACTTTCGGAAATCAGTCAAATCCGATACAAAATTGTATAACTGAGCAATTTCGATCTCTACGTAATCATGGACCAGAATATTTCGCAGGCCTACCATTTTTTTCAGGCTCTCCCCAAGCTTCGGGTCAATAACATCAAATCTGACCAACGCATCGATGCAATCTCGATACGTGTTCGTGCTTCCAAAATTATTCCTGGAAACAACATGACACGAAAGGTCAATTACAATCTGTACCGATTCAAACAATCCATATCGAAGCGCCCATTGATTGAAAGTTTTACTTCTGACTTCTTCAAGTGTAAGTCCAGAAACCAGCTTTTCAAGCTCAGCAATATTGGTGTCCAGATGTTGTAATCGTTCAAGTTGCATAGTCTCTCTTCCCGAGGTTTCCGGATTTTACACGATTCAGTAGCGCTTCACGAGACATTTCCCGTAAATACCGAGTGTCTTCGAAGTACTTGATACAATTGACCTTGAAATCAACCCAGGTATCTTTGTCAATAGAGCTAGGTGTGCCCGAAAAGTATCCCAACGATCCAGTGGACACTATTTCGTGGGCAAAAGCAGGATTTTTCGCAAACAAATCGTTCAAAACGATCAAATCGGTCTTGGTCTGGGTGATCAATTCAAGCTCTGATACCAATTCTCCAACACGCAGCAAGTCATAATCACCATCCCGAAAAAACACAGCCACATCCACATCCCTGAAATGTTGCGAACTCAAAACCGACCCAAACACATAGAAGAACATCAGATCATGCTGCTGCTCTAAAAACCGGGAAATGGATGACGTTAAACACTCGTTCATGCTCAAATGTAGATATATTTTACTCGCAATGCGAGTTGACTATTGATAATTCAAAAGAGATAAGGGATAAATGAAAAGAGTTGGAAGCGGAACCTTAGTGCGACTTCGTCGCGGGAGAGTGTTCGCCTGCGGCTCTCGGAGAGTACTCGCTTCGCTCGTGGAGCGTGCGGTTTCACCACGGAGAGCACAACTTGCGTTGTGGAGAGTATGGTTTCACCACAGAGAGTGTGTACTGTGTACTGTATTGTATGAACTAAAGCTGCACTTTCTGCCCTTTCTGACCCTTGTGCACCAAAAAAGCCTACTTGCCTATTGACCCAATGGCCTAATAACCTAGTTCACATCTTCCACATAAGAAGTGGTTGCCTCAGAAACGACTATCAATTACATTAGTTAAACCCAGCAAATAAGTCCACTCTCAAACCAAAAATACCATGAAAACCATAACTATTCGAGCTGAAGGTGAATCCTTGAAAAAGCTCTACCAATTGTTAGTGGAGAATCCTGAAATTCAGATCGTCGATTCAGACGAAGTTGGAGAGTCGGTTGATTCCTATAACTTGGTTGATATGCTTCAAAGGATTGATTTGGCTTTTAAAAAAGACATTGAATCAGCCAAATTAGAGTTAGGAAGTGGACTAGGAACTGATCATGAAAGTTTTATATCCGAGTTGAAATCCAGATATCATTCTAAATGAAAATCGTTTGGTCTCCTACTGCAAAACGCAGACTCGTTGAAATTCTCGACTATATTTCAAAAGACGATCCATATGCCGCCGTTGAATTAATTGAACATGTTGAGCTGAAAGTATCCACTCTATCTAAAAATCCATTTGTCGGGAGAGCTGTTCCAGAAATGGAGAACTCTGACATCAGAGAACTCGTGGTCCATGGAAACTACAGTGTGATCTATGAGGTCACCAATCAGATCGAGATATTGACCATTCGACATTTCCGGAAACAATTTCCTCAGTAGTTGTGTCGTGAACCGTACTTGTGTTCGACTTCGCTCGTGAAGAGTGTGGTTTCACCACGGAGAGCACAATTTCATCGCGGAGAGTGTCTGCTCGCTCGCTTTCCTGCTTGCCTATTTGCCTACTTGCCTAATTCTGTTGCTTATACAATTCCTGAAATAACCCCGGGACTTGGGTGAGATGAGCAAATGTCCCTTCCTGTACCATGCGGCCCTCGTCGATGACGTAGATGTAGTCGCAATCCTTGAGGTTGTACAGGCGATGCGAAATCACCAACGTTATTCGGTCGGCACGCATCGATTTGAAATGAGAAAAGATCGAATTTTCGGCAATCGCATCCAGAGCACTAGTCGGCTCATCTAACACAATCACCCGCGGACTCCGATAAAACGCCCTGGCAATCGCCAGTTTCTGCCATTGTCCCCCACTTAACTGGGCTCCATCCTTAAAAATACGCCCCATCTTGGTCTTGACGCCTTCGGGTAAGGCCTCAACGAAGCTCCAGGCATCAGCCTTTTCAAGAGCAGACCTCAAAGATTCGGTCTGCGAAAACGGTAAACGGTAACCAGTTAACAGCCCGTCTAGCTTTGTCCTCCGATTTTCTTCTCTCTGACCCCTGCCCTCTGTCCCCTGCACTCCTGCTAGCCCACTAGCCCCGTGGCCCGCTAACCCATTCTGCCGTTCTCCGTTTTCTGTTTTCTGTTTTCGCCGAACTTCGTTCGGCTCAGTTGCTCCCAGTTTTACTATATCCTCTACCGTCAAAAAATACTTCTCAAAGTCCTGAAACAGAAACATGGCCGCATCCCGATAACTGTCGGAATCGAGATCTGCTATCTGGTATTTGCCGATGCGGATGGTGCCTTCGGACGGTGTGTAGAGGCCAGCAAGCAATTTGACCAGGGTCGACTTCCCGGAACCGTTGGCCCCGACAAGTCCAATCATCTGACCCTGTTTGAGTGTCATGTTGACATCCTGAATGGCATATTTGTTGCTTCCTGGATACGTATAGGACAGATTTTTGACTTCAATGTCAACGTTTTGGGTCGGAAACTCCAGTTTCCCCTGATTCGGACGATCCATTTCAATGTCCAGGAACATGAATATATCCCTGAGAAACAGTTTTTGGGTAACAAGCTGCACGACAGCGTTCAAAAAGGACTTCAGATTACCCTGTATTTTCTGGAGTCCCTGGATGTACACGACGAAGAGTCCGATGGTGACTATCCCCAAAAAGGCCTGCTGAATGACGCCATACATAATTCCGAAAAACACGACGACTTCGATGAGCTCCGCGAAGGTGGTGATTAGCAACAATCGGCGTTGGAGTCCGCGTTTGCGACGATAAATCATGTCGCGGAGCTCTCGGAATCGCGTCAGAAACGACTGTCCGAAGTTGAGCGTTCGGATCTCTTTGGCGTACTCTTCGCCCGTCATGACCATGTGATAGTAGGTCGCTTCACGCTCGGCCAGGACCAACTTCTTCTCAAGACGTTGCAGAGCGAATCCACTGTACCATTTAATGCCCGCAACGGGAAGCGCAATGAACAGAATCACCCAGGCGTAGGCGGTGATGAGCGAGAAAAAGTAGGCCACAAGTAGCACTAACGACAAGATATTGGTCGCCAGGAACTGAAACTGCTGGAATACCTGTGGCAATCGGAATATCGATTGACGCTGGGCAAGGTGAAGGGAGTCGTGATACTGATGGTCCTCGAAGTACGTGTAAGGAATGTGGATCGACTTGTCGAGAATGTGTCCCGCGACGTAATCTGTGAGTTTTTGCTGGTGCGTAGTTGTTAGATACTGTAACCACTGTGTCACTCCAGATTGGAATACAGTCAGCGCTGCCAAAATGAACAAGGCCTGCAACGCCCCGTCCAAAACAGGCGATTCAGTCGCGATGGAATCAAACAACGCCTTCAACGACGCAAGAATAGCCACCGGTAGTACCGCCATCAGTGCTTGCGCCAAGATCTGGGCAGCAGCGTTCTTGGGATCTGCGTTCCAGATTAGAGATAAGGCTCGAAAGTATATGCTCACTTCGTTCGAATAAATGAAAAGGGACGAGGGACGAGAGACGAGGGATGAGGGATTTGCTCATCTCTCATCCGTAGTCCCTCGTCTCTCATCCGTTTACTGTGTAGTGTGTACTACTTCAACAAATAATCGATAATGCGGCTCGCTGACTTCCCATCCCAAAGTGGCGGGATACTACCTTTTTTCCAGGTGTCACTCATCAGTTTGGCAAGAGCCGGACGAATGGCCTCAGGATTGGTTCCTATGAGCTCGTTGGTTCCGATGGTGACGGTCTCCGGACGCTCGGTGGTGTCGCGCAACGTAATGCAAGGTACTCCCATCACAGTAGTTTCTTCGGTGATTCCCCCGCTATCGGTAATGACGCCCAACGCATGCTTCACCAGATAATTGAACTGGAGGTAACCGAGTGGCTCGACCATGATCAACCGTGGATGGGTATATCCGATTTCATCAAGTTTCTTTCGCGTTCGTGGATGAACGGGGAACACCAACTTGGCATCGCCTGTGTTATCGATAATGGTTTCTAACAGAGATCGGAGTTGCTCTCCCGTGTCCACATTGGCTGGTCGATGGAGCGTGGTGACCAGATACTGTTTGGATTGGAGTCCGGCTTCTGACCATATCGCAGGCGGATTCAATCTATCCTGATTCGCCAGCAACGTATCGATCATGGTGTTGCCCACAAAGACGATTTTATCCTCGGATACTCCTGCTTTTCGGAGGTTTTCATTGGCAACTTCAGAAGTTGTGAAGAAAATATTGGTGATGGCATCGGTAACCAGTCGATTGATCTCCTCGGGCATGGTCCAGTCGCCGCTACGGATGCCCCCTTCGACGTGGATCACCTTCACATGTAGCTTCTGAGCGGTTATGCTGCAAGCCATTGTCGACGTTACGTCGCCTACAACCAGGCAATAATCTGGTTTTACTTGCTCCAGAAGCAGTTTTTCGTAGCCAACCATGATGGCAGCCGTTTGCTCGGCCTGGGTTCCGCCTCCTGCACCGAGATTCACGTCCGGATGGGGAATATGGAGCTCCTCAAAGAAGGTATCGCTCATATTCTTGTCGTAATGTTGTCCGGTGTGAATGAGCCTGAAGTGAATGTTTTTGCCCTGTTTTTGGGCCTCTCTGATGGCATGTGTAATCGGGGCTATCTTCATAAAATTCGGCCGCGCCCCGGCAATTAAGTCAATGTGCATATCCTTTTTATGTGATGAGGGATGAGGGATGAGGGATGAGAGCCTTGAGTGTCCCTAGTCCCTCGTCTCTCATCCGTTATCTGTGAACTGTGGTGAACTAACTTAAAACCTTCTCTATCATACTTACTGCCTCATTCACCGTTATATGCGTCGTATCAATCCGAATTGCATCTTCTGAAACCTCATAATCTGCATTAAATCCAGTCAAATCAGTGATTTCTCCAGCCTGTGCTTTTCGGTAGAGCCCTTTTGGATCACGTTTGATCAATACATCGCGGTCGGCGGTAACGTGGATTTCAACGAAGGCTCCATCAGGAAACAGCGATTTAACCGCATCACGATCAGCTTTGTAAGGCGACACAAAGGTGCACAGTACTACGTTACCGTGTTCAAAGAACAATCGAGCGACTTCTCCAACCCGTCGGATGTTCTCGGTACGGTCAGCAGGACTAAATCCCAAATCGGCGTTGAGTCCGTGGCGGACCTGGTCCCCATCCAATAACATGGTTTGCTTGCCTTTGGCGAACAAACGGCGCTCCAGTTCCCGAGCTATGGTCGATTTTCCGGCTCCGGACACTCCGGTAAGCCAAAGAACTTTGCCTGGATGTCCGTTTCTATGCTCCCGTTCAGCTCGTGGGATATTCCAGGGTTCCCAAACGACGTCTTTATGGGGACGAAGTGGTTGTAATGCTTTTTGATCATCCTTGGTTTCAACAGATTCTCCGGTTTGAATTGCCCGGATCATACCGGCGCCCACGGTTACATTTGTAGCGGGATCAATCAGAATGAAGCTACCCGTTGCATTATTGATCTTGTAGGGATCCGTGAACAACGGTTTTGAAGTTTTGATCTGTACTCTACCTATTTCATTGAGTTGCAGTACATTTGTTTCTTCCCGGTGCAGCGTATCGACATCGATTTTGTATCGAACCTGGACCGGAATCGCCATCGCAAGTCGGGTGGTGTGCTGGATATGATACGATTTGCCAGGTTCCATTGGACTCTCGTTCATCCAGCAAACAAACGCTTCGAAATCCTGTTGCGAGGCAGGCTGATTAGCGGTTCTGACCAGCATATCGCCACGACTGATATCGATTTCGTCCTCAATTGTGATAACAACCGCCTCCCCAGCGAGGGCTTCCTCGACCTTTTGGTCGTATTTCCAGATTTCTTTGACCTTACTTTTGAAGCGGTTAGGCAGTGCCGTGATTTCTTCTCCAACGCGGATGGAACCTGATGCCACGGTTCCCGCGAATCCACGGAAGTCCTGATTTGGACGCACCACATATTGGACTGGGTAACGGAAATCGATGCGATTCTGACGGGAACCGACACTCACATTCTCAAGAGTGTGTAGCAAGGTGGATCCATTGTACCAGGGCATATTATCGCCTTTGTTCACGATATTATCGCCCACCAGCGCCGATATCGGAATAAATGTAATGTCGTCGATCTCCAGTTTTTGCGCGAAATTCTTGAAATCTTCTACAATTTCGTTGAAACGGTCCTGCGAATACTCCACCAGGTCCATTTTGTTCACAGCCACCACTACATGCGGAATCTGGAGCAATGATGCAATAAATGAGTGACGTTTCGACTGTGTGAGGACCCCTTTTCGGGCATCGACCAGAATAATCGCAAGGTCAGCTGTGGATGCGCCGGTCACCATATTTCGGGTGTACTGGATGTGTCCAGGTGTATCGGCAATGATAAATTTACGTTTCGGAGTCGCGAAATAGCGATAAGCCACGTCGATGGTGATCTTTTGCTCACGTTCGGCTCGTAGTCCGTCGGTCAGCAATGCCAGGTTCACTCCCTCCTCGCCCGTGCTTTTTGAGGTTTTCTCGATCGCTTCAAGCTGATCCTCAAAAATCGATTTGGAATCGTACAGCAAGCGTCCGATCAGGGTGCTTTTTCCATCATCAACCGATCCAGCCGTGCTGAACCGCAATAAATCCATTTCTAGGTATGACATAAAAATTACTTCGTAATTCTAGAAAACAGATAAGAGAAAACAGAAAAGAGAATTTCGTACATCTTTTCTCCCTTTTCTCTTATCTCTTTTCTCTTATCTGTTATCTCTTTTCTGTTTACTGTACTCCGTACACTGTTTTCCGTTATCTCTTTTCTGTTATCTCTTATCCCCCTCGGGCGAACTTTGTTCGCCTGAGGGCTAAAAATATCCAGCTCGTTTGCGGTCTTCCATGGCGGTTTCGGAGCGCTTGTCGTCGTGACGGTTCCCGCGTTCGGTCTGCCGCGCAGCGGCAACTTCCTGAATGATTTCGTCCAGACTCGAAGCTCTGGATAAAACGGCTCCTGTACACGTTGCATCTCCGATGGTCCGGAATCGAACGGTCATCTCCTCGGGCTGCTCATCCGGATAGCGCTGGATGAAATCGTTGTCGTCGAGCCAGGTTCCGCGTCGATTGAATACTTTGCGTTTGTGTGCAAAATAGATACTTGGTATGGCGATGTGTTCCAATGCGATGTACTGCCAGACATCCATTTCGGTCCAATTGGATATCGGGAACACACGGAACTGCTCGCCCTGATTCTTCTTGCCGTTGTACAGATTCCACAACTCCGGACGCTGGTTCTTTGGATCCCATTGTCCGAAAATATCCCGATGAGAGAAGAATCGTTCTTTAGCTCGGGCTTTTTCTTCGTCACGCCGACCGCCACCCAGAGCGGCATCGATCTGGTTACTCTTCAGCGTGTCGAGTAAGGTTACGGTCTGGAGTCCATTTCGGCTGGCTTCCGGTCCGGTTTCTTCGACTGCCTTACCTTCGTTAATGCTGTCCTGGACGTGTCCAACAATGAGTTTGGCACCGGTTTCCTTCACCAGCCAGTCACGAAACTCGATGGTTTCGGGGAAGTTGTGTCCGGTATCGATGTGAATCAGCGGAAATGGAATGCGCGCCGGATAAAATGCTTTTCTAGCCAGATGGACCATCACGATGGAGTCTTTCCCTCCGGAAAAGAGCAATGCGGGCCGTTCAAACTGCGCCGCTACCTCTCGCATCACGTGAATAGCTTCGTTTTCGAGAATCTGTAAGTGTGTATTGGACATGTTTCGACTGATTTTGGAATCAACTGTTCCAGATAAAATGAACCATAAAGATAGTGATTATCATCAACAAAAGGGTAACGGGAAAGCCTGCTTTGATGTAATCTTTGAATCGGTACCGTCCGGCTCCCATCACCATGAGATTGGTCTGGTATCCGATTGGGGTGAGAAAACTGGCCGAAGCTGCTATGGCTACCGTAATAGCCATGGCATGTGGCGTGATTCCGGTTTCTATCCCTAAAGCGAGTGCTATGGGAAGCATCAGTACGGCTGCTGCGTTGTTGGTAATCAGTTCCGTAAGAATATTGGTGAGGATATAGATTCCGGCGATGACAGCGATCGGACCATATAGAGCAGTAACCGAGTTGATTCCATCGGCTGCAACCAGGGCCAGACCTGTGGTTTCGATGGCTTGTCCCAGACCGATTGCTGAGGCAATAACCAGAAGAATGGGTAGGTTTAGCGAGGCCATGATCTGACCTTTTTTCACACACCCCGTGTAAATCATGACTCCCGCCGCGATCATGGCTGCCGTTACTATTGGAATGAGTTCCAAAGTGGCAACAAAGATCATCAACAGGGTAATTATCAGAGACAAAGTAGCTTTGCTGTCGACAGGAAGCTGTCTGGATCCCTTGCGAGTGACCAGGTAAAAATTGTCCTTATCATTGTTCGCCGTTTCATCGAATCCGGATTTAGATTCGATGAGGAGCAAATCACCCGCCTCGATGGGTACATTTCCAAGTGCCCCACGGATCTGTTTGCTCTGACGCTGTATTCCGATTACCACGGCATGATACCGCTCTCTGAATTGAATTTGTTTGAGTGTTTTGCCAATCATGATGGATGTAGGTGCAACTACCGCCTCAAAAAGAGGCAAATCTGGTTCGGTTGCGTCGAGTATGGGAGTCCCGCGGCTCAGACCCTTACGAACACTGAGTTCATCAATCGCTTTCACATCCCCGATAAAAGTGAGTATATCACCTGTTTCCAGGATAAAATGGGGTCCGATGGGACCAATAGTGCGTCCGTGGCGGTGGACGTGGATCAAAAAGGCATTGCTGAGACCACGAAGTCCTGCTGTGTCAACGGTTTTACCAATCAGCTCGGAGCTTTCTCCCACTTTAAGATCCATCTGATAGGTGGAGCCGTTTGCTTGCGTATCACCGGAAGCGGAAACGGTTTCTGCAGCAATAGAACGATTGGGCAACATACTGTGTCCAACTGCGGCAAACCATATCACAAGAGCTACTGCTGCCGGAAGACCAATCCAGGTCAATTCGAAGAGTCCAAGTGGCTCTATACCCCGTTGTTCCAGCATCCCCGAAACGATGATATTGGTAGAGGTCCCGATCAGGGTAATCACCCCACCCACGATCGCTGCATAGGATAGTGGAATCAGTAGTTTGGAGGCTGATATTCCTGTTCGTTCGGACCATTGCTGGACCTGTGGAATCAGCATGGCCACAATCGGTGTATTGTTCAGAAAGGCACTCATGGCTGCGGTTGAACCCATCATACGGATCAGAACAGTCCGCACCGAAAACGCCTCGTTAAATACGAGCTTATCGAGAAATCCAAGTGCCCGGGTACGTTGTATTCCCGCGGCAACCACAAAAAGTGCCCCGACCGTAAACACCGCTGGATTAGCGAATCCGCTGAACGCCTGATTCGGAGTCAGTACTCCGGTGACCATCAGGAACAGCAGTCCGGCAATAAAGATCACATCCGGACGGGTAACCTCTTTGAACAGGGCTACCAGTACGGTCAGAATGGTGATGATGGTTAAGATTGCTTCAATGGGCATTTTTTTGAGGAAGTGGGGAGTAGGAAGTGGGGAGTAGGAAGTGGGGAGTAGGAAGTGGGGCTCTGCTAAAGCTATGAACCATCTGATTCACAACACATAACACGAAGCGCTACATAACCCATAACTCAAGACCTGTTCAAATGTGGAAATCCGGTAGCGGATGTTTTAACACCTAAAAACCGTGTAAACTGCTCAAAAGCATCCGCATCCCTTAAATTCAGCACCAATAATCGGCCAGGTTGATTCTTGAAATGGTTGATGACATCCTGATTATGTTGTTCATACAGGGACATCCACATTCCTGGGTTCCAAATGTCAGACTCGTCAGGACCATGCTGGGCAACGTGAACATCCCAATACCAGCCTTTCCAGTTGTACACCGAGTTTTTGAGTTGATGCACATTGGGGAGTTGTCCACCAAATTTCAGTTCCTTATACGCCACCAATGATCCAAACCAATGCTCAGCACTATCACGAATTGTAAGAATGAATTTTGCATCGGGATAGGCATTTTCCAGGTATTTCCATGTGTTCGGGAGACTGAATGGGGTATCCTGAAATACCCGCGCAGATGTACAATAGTCAATAATTGGGTCGAAATTCGAACTCTGATATTCTTTGATGAGCCGCTCTGCCCGATGCTGGTCCCCAACCAGGTAACCCATATCTTCAAAGGTGTGCTTGAGTGAAGTGGTACCAGTCCTTCCAAATCCAACAATGAAAATCTTTGGATTCCGGGGATAGAATGTGAGTTTCCACAGTCGGACGATACGAAACTTGAGTCCTCTGATATGACTTACAATTCGTTTAATCATATGGTACTGTGGTTTTTCAGAAAACCCCATCAAGTCCACAATTCAAGTTACCAGCTCAGTAAGTTTCGACAGGAAAAACCCATGATCCGCACCTACACTGATGATCGATGGGTTCCGCAGTGACTCTTTGTTGTAGGTCAAAACGTTTCCATCGAGGGTGTATATTTCACCTCCGGCTGCTCTGAGGATCGCATGTGCCGCGGCCGTATCCCATTCCATGGTCGGAACATCACGAAGGTATACATCCGCTTCACCGGATGCGACCAGACAAAACTTCAGGGAACTTCCCATGGATTTGAATCCAGCCTGGGGCAGTTGGTCAGCCAGTGCTTTCACTTGTGGTCCGGCATGATCCCGACTGGCAACGATATCGATTGTGGCCGTGTTGAGTTCACGAACGTGAAGAACCTGATGCTGTGGATGTTCACTATGTGATTCCCATCCCGCTTGTCCGTCAGCTGCAAAGTACGTTTGTCCCAAAACGGGTACATGAATGACTCCAAGAACCGGAACTCCACCTGATATGAGTCCGATATTGACGGTAAATTCGCCTGTTTTTTTGACAAACTCCTTGGTCCCATCGAGTGGATCGACCAGCCAGAAGGTATCCCATGAGTTTCGAAGTTCAAACGATTCTGGAACGGTTTCCTCACTGATGATCGGAATTTCGGGAGTTAGCGCCTCAAGGCGCTCGCGAATGTAGGTATTCGACTCCAGATCGGCGATCGTGAGCGGAGAAGTATCCGATTTATGGTCGACTTCGGTGCCGGAATGGTAATGCTGCAGGATGATTTCACCGGCTTCACGGGCAATACGGATTATGTTTTGGAGCATGATTTAGTAATGGATGTTATGTGGCGCTTTGCGTTGTGATGTGTTGCTTTGTAACGTGATGGGTTATGTAGCACTGCGTGCGTTATGGGTTGCGGCTCACCCTGATGCGCTGGTCCATAACCCTTTTTCTGCTGTTGATCCTTCGCGGACAAATACTAATGTGGTCGTATTCTTCCCGGATTTCTTGAATCCGATGTATCGAAGTCCCAGATCAAAATAAGCTACAGGAAGCCATTTCCACGCCGAAAGCAGATTCAACGAATGCTTTGCAACCGTGACTTCAATAACCTCTTCTCTACCCGATTCGAGTCGTTTTCTGGCTTGTTGAACCATTTCCGGGAGATCTTTTTTATATGCGATTATGGATCCGGACAGTGTGCTCAGCTTCTGCGGATTGCACGCATACCAGCTCATGGGTACGCGAAGTTCGCCCAGGATCCTAAGTCTCAGGTACCATTTCCAGCTGAAATGTTTGTCTCGGGTGATTGGAATCAAATTTTTGATCCAGACCCGAACCGCTGTGATCCATCTCCCTTTGAGCACCTTATTCACCCGTATGGCATGAAGTTCGGCCAGGGCTAAATTTATCCAGGGAGAACCCTGAAAATGGTCTGCCAATATCTGCCATTGAGCCTGGCGCTGCACCAGACCTATTTTGGATCGTTGTGGTGAAAAATATCCAACACCAGCACGAAATGTAGCCGTATTATCCTCCAAACAACGTATTGGACCTCTTTGAGACATCAAAACCAATATGATCTTGTCCAAAAACGGAGCGTGGGCCAGATGCGGGAGTTCCAGTTTGACGACCTCAAGATTTCGGTACATGCATACCAGCGTTCTGGATATGGTGTGAAATTTAAGTTTGTATGGTAATGCAAAATCAGGATATAGGATTCGTTCGTACTTGACTGGTTTGGTGATTACACCATTTTGGTTGCATACGGCGAAATTGGTGCATACTCCGGTGTACCCAGCATGCGTATCCAAAAAATCAACCTGTTTTTGAAGTTTGAATGGATCAGTCCAGAAATCATCACCTTCCAGCGTTGCAATATATTCTCCTCTACACTGATACCAGTTGTATACTCCCTGAAAATTCGGATTGGGAATATCTCCTGCAATGGGTGTGGCATTGGCACGATGGTGAAGGAACAATCTGATCTTTTCAGGATACCTGTTGGCATATGAAATGCAAAGCTCGCGGGTCCCGTCATTGGAATCATCGTCGCCAAGAATGATTTCAAAATCAAAGTTGGTTTGCTGCATCAATACCGAGTCAATGGCCTGGGTGATGTACCTGATCTGGTTGTATGTAACTAACCAGACACTGACTTTAGGAGCTGGAATCGAACTAAGGACAGAGTTAGCATGCTCCTGAACTGGTTTTTGCTGATATTTGTCCAAAAAAGCCTGCAACATTGGAGTGTAATCATCTATGAATAGTTTATGGCTGAATCAGCCGTGCAGATTGTGGGTCCGGTGGTCAATCACCAACCTACTGTCAAAGGAATATAGCTCAAAACTCTGTGATTTCATGGCGAATTACATCTTTTGCGCTTAAAAATTGCAATATGAATTGAGTTAAAGAGCAAGATGGGTTATGGGTTATGTAGCGCTTTGCGCGTTATGGTTCCCTCGTCCCTCATCCCTCGTCTCTCGTCTCTCGTCTCTATTCGGTGCAGGGTTTACTTCGAATACCATCCTTTGGTCCTTAGCATATTCACGACTTTCTTCAAATTCTGCACCGTTGTATATTGATTCGGATAATCCCGGAAAGTATTTGGTGGGGCAGTCAGAAGTGCCTCAAATTCTGCCTCTGTAACACCAAATTTCTTGATTACGAAATTTTTGTCTTGTCGAAGCAGTGTGTCATCATAACCCGGTTCATCCATTTTTTGGAGCGCTTCATCACGGGATATCTGCCCGGATCGGATCAAATCAGACAAGTGCCCCTTGCGCTTGTCGATGTTAAATTTTTTTGGTAATACGTATCCCTGATAGAATCGCGTGTACACCGACTCGTAATGCTTCCCACCGTAGTAAATCCATCCAAGTTCTTCCTGCAGCGTACGCATCGCTTGCTCCTTGTTGTAATCAACATAATTGAGCACAGAAACTACCTGAATGCGTTGCAGCACATTCCATCGAAACAGGTCCAGGAATGTAAAGTGTGGGTATTTCTTCAGATCAGATGTTCCGAACTGCTTATGAACTGACCGGATGTACTTCCAGTCTGAATGTCCATAGGACCAGGCGGGTACCGACATCGATTCAGTCGCGAAATTCATGCCACTGATGATGTACTTGATACCTCGTTTAGACGCCTCCTGAAATAATAACGCATTGATGGCATGATCAGTTGGAATCTCACCGTCAGGAGTTGAGGCTTTCAAAAAAGACATCTGCAGGTTCTTGAACGACGGCCAGTCCATGACGTAGGTGTACAGGTCAATGCCCAGTTTGTCGAGCGTTTTTTCGATGTTGCTTACGGCTAACTCAGAGTTCCATCCATTGTCGAAGTGAACAGCCAAAGGTCGAAGTCCAAGCTGTTTGGTCAGGTAGGCAACGTAGGTTGAATCTACACCACCACTCACTCCAATGATACAGTCATACTCTTTGTTTCTTCCCGTTGATGTAATGGTATCAACCAGCTTTTTAAGTCGATTTTTGCCTTCTTCACCGTGAAAAACGCGTTTGGGTAACTCTACATCGTATCTGTGACAGTGCTGACAAACTCCCTGCTCATCAAACATGATGTCTGGGTCTGTGGTGTCCATGATACATCGGGTGCAGATTTGATACGAGTGCGTAGTTGAGTTTTTTGTCATTTTAATCGGTCTGATAGTGCACTGGTGTATGCTTTGATATGTTCTTTTGGACTCAAGCGCGTAGCCATGAGTTCCAGTTGCCATCTTGGGCGCTTTGGGTCAACTCGGTTTAACAACGACAGGAGTCTTCCGGAAGTCGACGTTGAGAGTACCTGATGAAGGGTTAGTAACGCTATGGCCTGCCTGATAGATTCGGAGATCTCATCATTGTATGCCCATCGTATGCGCATAAGCATGAGATATAGACCTCTAGTGAGTCCGTTCCTGGGATGGCCGGTTCGGTCGCTGATGTCGAGCGCAGATTTCAGATAGACCACATAGGATCTGATTTCAGAGACCAGTGAGTCGGAAAGAACGGTAGACTTGGTTTTCCAGACTCGGTAGCGAACATCAGGATCGGAGTGAGGCAATACGATGTACCTCGGATTTACGGCCAGGGCTTGCATATGAAACTCGGGATCTTCAAGATGGGTCATGTCGGTTCTGAATCCCTTTAGTGAGCGTACAAATGACGTCTTCCAGAATGAGGACGAGGTTTGAAAAGGGAATTCGAAGCGCAAAAAGGATTCCAGGTAGTCATCCAATTCGGGTGTAAACCGAAACGATTCAAGTCCAAATGCCTGAACCTGAAAGAAGGCCATGTCGAGCTCCGGGTTGTTTTGCATCACACTCAATCTGGATTCTAGGGCATTGGGTTCAAGGAGATCGTCAGAGTCGAGAAACATCAGGTAGTGGCCTGTTGCGAGACTGATCCCCAGATTTCGGGAAGCGGATACTCCGCGTTCCTTGTTCGGATTCACATGATACCGAAATCTCGGGTCCAGTTCCTGAGCCGATTGGGCGATACGCTCACTGCCATCGGTCGATCCATCGTCCACAAGCAGACACTCCCAGTCCCCAAAGGTTTGTTCTCGAAGGGAATCGAGGGTTTCTTGCAGAAACCGTACACTGTTGAAAAAGGGTACTACGATCGAGATCATGGAAGGCTCGTGTAGGATATCAATACCGCGCGGTGCTTCCCTTTGAACACGAACATACTGCCAGCTGCCACAGCAGAAGCGTGCCCTTCGCTCAAGGCCTGCCTTAAATGCTCTGGCGACCCTGCGCCCCCACTGGCTACCACGGGAACATCCACAGCATCTGCAACGAGTCGAACCAGGTCCAGGTCGTACCCTTCCATACTCCCCTCCCGATCAATCGATTGTATGATCAGTTCACCCGCTCCAGCTTCTACCAGCTGCTTTGCAAATGCGTCAGGAGCGACCTTGTGTTTCTGAGTGCCATTATGGGTGTACACGGCGTACCCTCCAAAGAATCCTTTTCTTACGTCAATGCTTACCGTCACAGCCTGATTCCCGTACTTAGCGGCTGCGTTCGAAATCAGATTAAAGTCGAAAGATGCACTGTTGATGATCATCTTTTCTACTCCGGTTTGATACAGTTTTTGAATGTGGTCTAAAGATTTGATCCCGCCTCCATATCCAATCGGCATAAAACTTTCACTAACGATATCTCTGATTGCATCATAATCGGGCTCACGCTGTTCCCGAGTAGCACTGATATCCAGTAGAACCAGCTCATCCACTTCTTTTTCATTGAAGATTCGAACAGCGTTAATGGGATCACCCAGATATACCGGATCCTTAAAGGCTCTTGTTTTGACCAATCCGCCATCCTGAAGCAATAAAACGGGTAAAACACGGACCAAACTCACAGTTTCAGATAGTTTTCAAAGAGTTTGAGCCCATATTTGTGACTTTTTTCGGGATGGAACTGCACGGCATACTTATTTTCGTGGTACAACCCAGATGCGAAGGGTAAACCGTAAACGGTTTCGAACAGGATGTCGGCTTTGGAGTTGCACTTGATATAGTAAGAATGAACGAAGTAAAATCGGGGATCAGGAGGCATATTCAACGTCAGCTTGGAAGATTTTTGCGGGGTAACAGTATTCCATCCCATATGCGGAGTTCGTAGTCTAACCCCATCCTCACTAACACCTTGTAATCCGAGTTTTTGCCAGTCGTCACGAAACGAATTTACCGTTGCATCAAACCAGCCAAGTCCGGGAAGGCTACCTTCAGCCGATGATTGGGTCATAAGTTGAGCTCCCAGACAAATACCTAAAATAGGTATTCCCTTTTTGTTCACTGAATCATGCAAGGCTTCGATCATTCCACTTTCATGAAGTGTCTTCATCCCGAAATCGAAGTGACCAACACCAGGTAATATGAGTTTTTCAGCCTTGGAAATTTCTTCTGGTGTTGAAACCAGCTTCGCCTCACCACTCAGTTTGCGGACCATATTCAAAATCGATCCGATGTTTCCCGCTCCATAATCAATAACACTGATCATGGTTCAACGCTCCTGGTTTCGGTATGTGTTCCTCATTTTTTTTAAGGAAACAATCAATGGCCGCAGATAGATCAAGGGATAGACCAAAAACCACAGCGGACCACCAAAGTTTTTGTAATAATGGAAACGAGGTCCGGGTGGATTCCCCTTAACACCGAACAACAATTTGTAGCGTCGTTTCAGTGATAAATCAGGATCCAGCCAGGTTCCTTCTACCGGATTCGTACTGCAGGTACCCACATATCCAGTGCATATCCAGCTGGTGATACCTGCTTTCCTGGCTCTGAGTCCGTATTCATAATCCCCGGCATCGTGGATCAGGTTTGGATGCAGGTTACCAATGAGCGCATAAGTTTCGAAGGGAACCAGCACGCAGTTTCCGTTGAAAATATCAACCTGTACAGGACGATCTTTGGGATGTACTAATCGGAAGCGAAGTGGCATGATGCGTGGATTCACATGAACCGATCCTCCGTAGGTAAGATTCAGGGTCTCCGGATCGCGCACACTCCCGGTAACGATTGGCATACGGTCCAGGTCGGGTCTGAGCTCATAAAAGGTGCTCAGCAAATTCTGCAACGCATTGTGGTTCAGAATGGTATCATCGTTTACCCAAAGAAAGAAATTCGGTGTGTAGGAAGCTGCATGATCAATGGCCATTCTCATTCCCCCGTTCCAGTACAGTTTGCCATCACCGTGCAATACTTCAACATCCGGATAACGTTCGTGGATAGCCAGACTGGTTCCATCCGTGCTTGCATCATCAACCACAATGTATTTGATGTCCGCATCATAGGTGATCTCCTGCGCTTTGAGTCGTCGCAGGCATTCCATCGTTTTTTCTTTTCTGTTATAACAGGTAAGAACCACACAAATGGTTATAGGGAGGTTAGGCATGTAAAAGAAAAAGGGTAAAAGTAGAAGGGTCTATTTGTCAGTATCCGTTTCGGATGCTTTCGGTTTGAATACCGTCAATAATCCGATTCCTATCCAAAAGAAATGAGATGCCGCCAGGTATATCATCGGAAGTCCGTAGATCGCATAGATGAAAAATGCGATGATATACGCCAAAAGACTGGCATATATCGTTTTTTCTTTGTCCCAGGCATAGGTCGCCAGCGTTTTGAAAACCCGTTTGTACCACAACCACCAGCAAACAACCAGGGTAATGGTGCCCGCCAATCCGGTATCCATCAGTGCCTGCAGGTAATAATTATGGATCTGAGCAATAAATTCTTTACGGATAGGCACTGGGGTTCCCAGTCCATTTCCAATAATGGGACTCTCAGCCCATAGTTTCAGAGCGTTACCCCAGATGATCATACGCCCGCCAGACAAATCGCCGGAATACACACCTCCGGATTCATCCAGACGCTCTTTGAGAAAATTGACCCGTATCAGATACTCAATGCGGCCATCCAGTAATATGTTCAGGTACCAGGCTCCTGCTATTGCTACGATCAACAGCACAAACGTGATAGAGATCAGCTTGAGTCCGCGTTTACTGATGCTGTATTTGAGTTGTTTGCGGGTAATGAGGGTACTGACTACTGCAATTGCCGGTGGAAGTGCGAACATCAATGCCAGCATCGGTTTGGAAAACATCAGCAAGGCTGGAATGATCATCAAAAATGCGGGGATCAAATATCCGGTATTTTTGATTGCCCTGAACAGATAGTACGAGTAGGCAAAGCTTCCTAAAATGAGAAATCCAAGCTGTACAGTGGGTCCAAGCGGGATAAATTGATACAAGAATGCGTTAACCCCGGCTAAGGGATATACAACCAAACTGGTTTTCAGAAACGAATCAAATAGATCCTCAACCTTAACAAACTGCGCCAGATAGATTACAGCAGGCAAACTCAGTCCTGCAAATACCATCTCCCTGAATAGATCTATCGCAGCGGCATTCCCATTGGTTATACCAATGAATGTCCATATCGTATAGACTGCCAGCACAATAAACATGGGAAGTGCATTGAAAAATATACGCTTGTTAAGCCGATAGCTGTTTTTTGTCAAATTCGCGGCTGCAATAAGTGTCCCAACGAAGATGAACCAGATCTGCGAGGGCCACAAATGGATACCGATGAATGTACGCGTTGAAAATGGAGTAAAGGCCAGGGAGTGATAGGCTGTTTCAAAAAGGGATTCGAACAAAATGAACATAAAACCGATTTGAAAGAATCGGGTTGGAACCGAGGTAGTTGCAAGACCTGCAAATGCTTCTATGGCAACGTCGATATCTTTTTCACCAGACCAAAAACGCCGGAAGACGGATTTCGTTGAGGAGCGGACTGAAGGATCGGCTGATGCTTCGGAATTCACTGTAAGCCTTGTGATTGGTGATGGTAGATTGCCTGGCGATACACATCCAGATACCGGTCGACAACGAGTTGGGGTGCCCATTCTGACAGCGCTTTGGCGCGGGCGAGGGCTGAAAGTTGATGATAGCGATCCTGATCTTCAAGGATCCACGCAATACCTTTGGCAAGTTCGTCCGTGTTGTATCCTTTGGCCAAAAAACCAGTGCGCTCGTGATCTACGGCATCCGGAATGCCACAAACATTGAAGGCTGCCACTGGGATGCCGCAAGCCTGAGCTTCAGTTGCTGTTTGTGGCAGATTTTCCATACGGGATGGTACCACCACTACATCAGACGCATTGTAGAGTAAAGAAAGCGAATAATCGTCGCTCAGGTGTCCCATGAATGTAACCGTAAAGGGTAATTCGACGGGCTCAACGGGTTGGTTTTGTCCAAATACGACCAGGTGGATACCGGATTTAAGCCCCGTTTCAGTTAATGACAGTTTGTGCAAGGCTCCGGCAAGCAGATCAAATCCTTTGTTTTTGTTCATCACCGACCCAAATGCCCCCACAAGTACGATTTTTTTGTCCATAGGCACATTCAGGATGGTACGTGCCAGGGATTTTTCGATGGGTTTAAAGGTGTTGGTATCCAACGGATTAGGAATTACGGTAACGGGCCAGTTACCGGTTATGGCACTTTGACGTGCTTTATCAGCTAACCAGTTGCTGGGAGCGACCAGATGCATGGATTGCGAAAAATGGCGCTTTTTGCGCTGCCAGGCCCACCGGTCTAAATCCAGTCCTTTTAAATACTCAGGTCGGTTATGTTTTGAGTAACCCTGTTTGAATCGGCGGTCTTCATCGTTTAGTGGATGATGTTCCATGCCGCAAAAAGTCCACGAGTCGTGTAGTGTCCATACTACCGGTCGGGTAATACGGCCAATGTGGGCGACAGAGATCAGGGCGTCGCATACCCAATGGAGATTCACAACGTCTGCTCCGTACCCATTGATTTCAGATGCTTTCACCCCACTGATCCAACCCGGCGAATGTAAAATGGGATTCACCGACTTTTGCAGCAGGGTCGGTAGGGTTTCAAGAATGGAGTTTATATCGGCTTTGAGTCTGTCGACGGGGCGTCTGGGTCCCACTACACGCCAATCGTCAGATGATTTTGTGCGAACCCGCATCGTTGAGTCGATACCTTGTTCAACCAGTGCCTTGTGTAGCCTGTTAGCCGCTCTGGCTGCCCCTCCACTGGACTCGAAACTACTTAAGATCTGTACTTTCAATACGTTACTTTGTGTTTAACTGAATGGTGTGTCAACGATTCGCTGATTCTATGATCGCTTGAACGCATAGGCTATCGATTTTGCTAGTCCTGGAACATAGCGCCTGATCACCGGATCAATCAGTGTTTCTGCGGAAAAATGAGCTGAAATCTGGTCAATTTTCTGTTTTTGAAGATTGATCTGTTCCATATTTACGGACTTGATGAGCTTGACTATCCCCTCAACGGTATTCTCCTGAGCTTGTAAACCCACTTCATAAACATTCAATACTCGCGCCATTGCGCTCTTCTCCCAAACCAAAGGCACGACGTTAGCCGTGAGGTATTCCCAAAATTTATTCGGAACCGTTGTGTAAAGGGTATGGAAATTTGCAGACCTGAACATACACACACCTATATCATACGGGTTCATTTCATCTACAATCGTGTCATAGGGAACAGGTTCTTTAAAGAATACATTACCGGCATCGGAGGCGTAGGACTTCAATGCACTGATCGTATGGGCTGATCCGACCAGATACAGAGATAATGTGACGGTGCTGCCAAGCTGCCTCGCTGCATCGATCATCATTTCTAGTCCGCGTCCAGGTGAAGCGATACCATGGTGAACCAGTCTGATGGGTGGATGTGCATGCAGGACCGGTTTGATGTCGGCTCGTTCACGTGTGGCGTTAGGCACGATAACCGTTTCCGGTACCCTCGAAAACGCCTGAAGATAGTTTTGGGCTACCGCCTCGCTTTCAACAAACATAACCTGTGACTTTTTGAGTATTCCAGGCATCGTTTTTTTGATCAACCACCCTTTGGTCCACCTCCACAAGAAGCTACCGTCGTACATTCTGGGAATATACTCGTGAGAATTGAAGGTCAGGTAAGCAGCCTTATCCAGTACAATATAGGCTGATTCAAGATGATGTGTAGAAACGACGTCCGGTTTTAACTCGTCGATCCATGCCAGTAATTTTCTATGGCGATACCGCATAAGCCAGGGTATGTAGTACTTTAGCACAACCAATACCTTGTCGAGGATGTGGTCCACGAATGTTTTGTCTTTGGTATGGTCAAGAAACGCCGTCATGGACGGATGTCCACCTTTTCCGGCACCAAAGAGCTCTACATCAGCTTCAAGTGCACGAATCTCCTGGATGATCCGGGGTTCGCGGCTAAAATCGAACTCTGTTCCGACCACGAGTACCCGTGGTTTCCTGTCTGTAGGTCGTGACATCATTCTTGAAGAATCTGTTGACGTGGCCATTTATCCTTCAAGCGGTTCAGCAGGAATATGACAAATCGCGCATCTTTGATGGTATCGCAGTGCCGGTCAATAAATCGGATGTTATCGTACACAAATAAGGCCAGTGCCAGATTTAACGCTACCGAATCCGACATGATGTTTTCACCATAGAACGTATCGTTAATCGTTCTGATTCTCTTTTTGAGTTTTTCGGTGCTTCTGTCGTACTTATTCAGCCAAACGTACACGAAATCATAGTATGCGGAGGCTTCGAACGTGCGATCAAAGTCAATCAACCAGGTTTTGTCGCCTTCACGAAGCAGATTATACGGATTCAGGTCACCGTGAACCAGCACGTGAGGCGCCTGATTATTATGGACCCAAAACGATTTTTTGACTTGTTGTTCGGCATAATCTACCAGCTCGCGGATTTCAATAGGTAAATGATCTGCTTTTTCACGTCCGATGGACTTCATCGTCGAGGCTTTTAGCACATAAGAGAGCATTTGGTCGTCAACCGGATTGAAGTCCACCATATGTTCTCCGGGAATCCCGACTAAACGCTGAACGAGACTATTGTTCTGCGTATTCACCGATTCGTGACCCAGCACATTCACCCCATACTCAGAAAAGTGCCTTGTCGCGTCTACTTCGCGTTTCAAATGATCCGAGTCGGTCCACACCACCGTCTTGGTTCGATCTTTAAAATTAAAAAAGGATACTTTTTTCGATTCTTTGTCCCTGTAAACAGCGATATCCCATTCAAATGCGTCCAGATCCAGATATAAATAGCAGACACTGATGGCTTTGTTCATCAGTTCTTGTTTCTTGCGAACTCCGGCAAATTCCCAGTCGGGTATAAATAATTTGGGCTTTGTTGCATTTCGATCCAGGCGAATGATGCGTTTGTTAAACAACAGACACCGAACGCGCTTGGTAGCTGCAGCGGGTGCCATATGAATGCCGTTTTGCTCCAGAATGTCTATGACTTGCTGGGACAAAAACCGGCTGGGCTCAACCACTTCCGAAAAAAGATTGAACCTGAACATCATCCAGTCTTGAAGCCTGGATACTATTTTTCTTACATCAAGCAAATGAACCTAACATATCTTTGAGCACCGATGCCGCCGCTTTGGAACCTTCACCACTTTTTACCCCACCGAAATATTCATCTCTGATGTGTTGACGGATCACTTTTTGTCCGGACCATCGTGCCTCGTTGTGTACTTCTTTGAGCAATATTTCAGGGTCTTTTTCAGCCTGATCAAAGTTGATGGCATCGAGTGTGTCCCGAATCTTGTATACCTGGATCGTTTCCTTCCAGTCGTTCGATTCTTCGTGAACGGGATGGTTAATCAGAAGCAGCTTTTTGTCGGTATAAACCGCACTAAAAACGACTCCACCATAGTCACAAATCGTAACTTCTGATCCTGCATACATTTCGCTCATATCCCGTTCTGCCACCAGATCCACATAGAATCCAAACGCAGATAATTTGTGGTACAATAAATCCCGATCTTTTTCGACCCTTTTAGGGTGAGGACGAACAATCACGGCATACTCATCCATCAATTTTGCCACATAAGGTGCCCAGTGGTCGATGTTGAAATCCGGATTCCCCTGCCTGTGAACATAGGTAGGAAGCCAGGTTATGATCTTCTTTTGGGCGTCGATACCAAACTCAGCCCTCAATGCTCTTGCTTTGGCCAACTCTGGATTGGATAACCCATCATACCGGGGATATCCGATCATCGAATGAGGTGTAGTGGTTTCCCGGGCAATAATCGTGCTATCAAAACGACCATGACACAGATAGTGGCATATAAACGGGTTGGTTTCTTTATCCGGAAATCTTCCCAGATGGATGTCCATGCCTTTGGGAAACTGAACTACTTTTTTACCGATGATGGTTTCGGGAAGATGGAGTTTTGAATGTTCGTAGTCTTTGAGCCAGGACTCAAGCGAAGAGCTGAGCAAACTTGATCGGGTAATCCGAAGCACTTTCTGCATCGCCCGGTATCCAGCCCGAACCAACGATTCATCCAAGGTAGTCTTTTGTTTTCGGTATCTGAACTTGAACGTGAACGTAGATACGACGACTTCATATTTTGTACCAGCTTCAATGGCACGACTCAGAGTCGTAAATGGATACCCGGTTTTTCTGGCTACCTCCACCATTTCCTGATCATACGATTCGGAAACACTTGCTTTGACGTTAGACAACAGGTCGTTGATGACCAGCTCAAAGGGAATATGCTGCTGTTCAAGTTCAACCAAAACATTCCCGTAATAATCGAAATGCCGCTTATCGACTACAAAAAAGGCAATTTTTCTCAAGTTGGATTCCATTAGTGTCCTGCCGTCAGTAAAAACGCCCTTGAACTCACTCGCTGAATGTTTACTGAAGAAAATCGTCCGGTTGTTCGGGACAGATTCTCTTTAACGGTTAGCATCTCTTCATCGGTGAACGATTTGAACTTGAAGGAATTATCAAGTAGTGGCTCTGGTCCGGATTCTACACGTCCTCCGACAGGTTGCAACCATGATTTGCTCAGTGCTTTGATTCGGGTAAATAATCCGGAAGGCACATTCGCATTGGACTGAATCTGGGCTTTGTTTAAAATCGTATCCACGGTTAACTGAGAGGTTGAATGGGTGATGTGGTCTATCGCAAGCGATTCCCAGGCAGTAACCATTCGGTCTGCCCCCAGGTCTCCTTCTACATTTACCAGGCGCCGGATCAATTTTTGATGAGCTTCACTATCGTGTTTGATTTCAGCTTTTGAAAAGTTCCCTTCCAGCGCGTGACTCACTTTTTCGATCATTGCCTCGACAGTAAAGGCTTCGTGACTGAGTTGATTTGGAATTTCCCGCTCAAAATGAGATGGAAGCGGTCGGTAAGCAATACGAGGGACTCCTGAAACCGCGGCTTCCAGTGCGCTGGTACATCCATTGTGAATGATCGCTTTTGCACCACGAATCCAGCCACTGATTGTACCCTCACGGAATACATGCACATTAGGAAATGGTCCGATCATCTTGTCCCATGCTTCATCGTCCTCTACGGGATGAGGTCTGATCAGAATGTTTACGTCAGGATACGTCACGGCCAGTTTACGGATCATTTTGATGAAATGTCCGATGAGTTGAAGCATGTACCCAGAGTATTCATACTCAAAAAGCTCCATTTCGGGATCCCGATCGAAGTATCCGGCTTCCCTCAATCGTGCCATCACATTCCAGATCTTGTTGGATCTGATCACAGAACCAAAATTGGAAACAACGAGTACATAGGGTTTATCCTTCCATTTCTCCAGTTTCGCATCGGTGGTAAAGTAATCGTGAAAATCGGTACGCCAGAAATCGACACGCGGAGATCCCGTCGCTATCATCTTGTCAGATTGATCGGGATATGTTTTTTTTAGACACTCCACATCAAACTCACCCCAGCCAAAAACAGCATCTGCAAAGCTGAGGGAGTCTTTCCCATATCGGATTTTGGCAAATTTCTCGTACGACTCATCCAGCAACCCAGACTCTTCGTCCTGTGAAGTAATAAGGAATCCTTGCTTTTTGAGTTCCTGGAGCTGGTCGAGCATCTGGTCTGACGGAGTCAGGGATTTCATGTGCATCACCCCGGGCGGGAGTTTACCTTGCACGGCTGGAATGAGCGTATCATTTTTGCTACCCAGCAATACCCGATGTCCTCGTTCTGCAGCAGCCAGTGCAAGTAACGTTCTACCTTCTAGCTCTCGGACTTTAACTTCTATGGGGATGTAGATATTCATACAATTGGGAAGTAGGGAATGGGAAGTAGGGAATGGGATGAATGTTTAGCGGCGAGCAGAACCCACTTACTTTCTCTTGGCTCAGCCAACTATTACTTGTCTAGTCGCTTTGTCTCGCAACACGAATTTCAATTCCCTGATCTGCCGTTTTCTGTTTTCTGATTACTGTTTTCTG
>CAYYPL010000009.1:55542-98368 GCA_964473555.1 uncultured Chitinophagales bacterium | reverse complement strand
CGTGAGGGTGGACGTACCGTAGGTGCCGGTGTCGTAACTAAAATTCTGAAGTAATTCAGTAACTAGTACGGGCGTAGCTCAATTGGTAGAGTAGCGGTCTCCAAAACCGTTGGCTGGGGGTTCGAGTCCCTCCGCCCGTGCAAAAAAAAGAAACATATGAGTAAGGTTACTGAATATTTCGAGAATGTCCGCAAGGAGATGAACAAAGTTACCTGGCCAACCCAAAAAGAGTTGGTAGATAACACTACTGTTGTAATGGTATTTTCGATCATAGTATCGCTGTTCATTTTCGGAATCGATAATGTGTACAGCAGAATTCTAGAATTCATCTTCAACTAAGAATGAATACTGAAACACATAAATGGTATGTAGTACGCTGCTTCTCTGGTCATGAGAAGAAAGTTCGCGAATATCTCAATCAAGAGATACAGGAACTTGGATTGACCGATAAAATCAGCGAATTACTTGTCCCAACTGAAACCGTCGTTGAAATACGCGGTGGAAAAAAGAGAACCCGAGAAAAGAATTTCTTTCCGGGTTATTTGCTTGTTAACGCCATTTATGATGACGCTGTCAATGATTTAATTTCTAACGCACCTTCTGTAATTGGATTTCTTAAAGGCGATAAGGACGTTAAAAAACCTACCCCACTACGTCCGGATGAGGTAGATAGAATTTTAGGACATGTCAAGACCAACAAGGAGCAGGCTGCCAGTGGTGGACTTATACAAATTCCCTTCAAAGCTGGTGACATTATCAAAGTGGTCGATGGACCATTCAAGGATTTCGATGGTACTGTAGAGGAGATTTATCCCGATAAATTAAAACTTCGTGTTCTGGTAAGTATTTTCGGTCGTAAAACCCCGGTAGAGGTTGATGTGAATCAGGTTGAACCTGAGGATTAACAGTACCAGCATCGTTTAGATAACATACAAGTAAGAAAAAAATGGCAAAGAAAGTCCAAAAAATTATCAAGCTGCAGATTGTTGCCGGTCAGGCGAATCCAGCTCCCCCGGTAGGTCCTGCACTTGGACAAGCTGGAGTGAACATCATGGAGTTCTGCAAGGCGTTCAACGCCAAAACGCAGGACAAAACGGGTACGGTTACTCCGGTTGAGATCACGGTTTACACGGATAAATCATTCACGTTTATCACTAAAACACCTCCGGCGCCAATCCTTTTGAAAAAAGTAGCGAACATCAAGTCGGGATCGGGCGAGCCTAACCGTAACAAAGTTGGTTCCGTTACCTGGACACAATGCCTTGAGATTGCTAAAGAAAAACTTCCAGATTTGAATGCTTATGACGAATTGGCTGGGGCTGAAATGATTGCCGGAACAGCACGAAGCATGGGTCTGCGTGTAGATAGAAGTAAATAAGTATTTCCCTAATTGAAAAAAAGCCATGGCTAAGCACGGTAAAAAATATAACGACGTAGTCAAACTCATCGAACCAGGTGTTGAGTATACACTTGCAGATGCATCTGAACTGGTAAAGAAAACATCAGTAACAAAATTCGATTCGTCTGTTGATGTCGACATTCGTTTGGGAGTTGACCCACGTCATGCTGATCAGATGGTTCGTGGCACAGTATCACTACCTCACGGAATAGGTAAATCTGTACGCGTACTGGCACTCGTTAATCCAGCAAAACAACAGGAAGCGCGTGATGCAGGTGCAGATCATGTTGGTCTGGATGATTATCTGGAAAAAATTGAAGGCGGCTGGACAGATGTCGACGTGATTATTGCCACACCTGATGTGATGGGTAAACTTGGAAAACTTGGTAGAGTTTTGGGTCCACGTGGACTTATGCCAAATCCCAAAAGTGGCACAGTAACCATGGATGTGGCCAACGCAATTAATGAAGTTAAAGCGGGTAAGATAGATTTCCGTGTTGACAAATATGGAATTCTTCATTCATCTGTGGGTAAAGTAAGTTTTGATGCCGATAAGATCAAAGAAAACGCTGAAGCGTTCATTCAAACAGTAATCAAGCTCAAACCATCCAGCGCAAAAGGAACGTACATTAAAAGTGTATTTCTAAGCTCAACGATGGGACCGAGTATTCCTGTAACCCGTGTAGGATTACAGTAATACAACAGGTAAAAGGATTAAAGCACAATAGAAATGGCAACTAAAGAACAAAAACAAGCAGTCATTGACGAGTTGGTTGAGATACTCAACAACAACGAAGCAGTTTACCTGACAAACTATAAAGGGATGTCTGTAGCTGAGATCAGTGCCTTGCGAAAAGAATTCAGAAAAAGCGGCGTGACCTATCGGGTTTTTAAAAACAAACTCGTACAAAAAGCGATGGAATCCATCGGGGGTTATGACGCGGTATTCCCACATCTTGAAGAACAAACCGCTTTTGCTTTCATGACCGGCGACTCTGCCCGTCCGGCAAAAGTCTTAAAAGACTTCCTGAAAAAAGGTGATAAACCACAGTTCAAGGCTGCTATTATTGAGAAATCGTTGTTTGGCAGCACACAACTTGAATTGCTGTCGACTATGAAGACGAAGGACGAGGTTATTGGTGATATCATCGGACTGTTGATGTCGCCTATGGCAAACGTTGTTGGCGCTTTGCAGGCACAAGGATCTACTTTAGTCGGTGCTATCAAAACCATCGCTGAAAAAGAACATTAAATAAGAGATTATAACATCTAAATTGGAGACAAAATAAAATGGCTGACGTAAAACAAATTGCAGAAACACTGGTTAATTTAACCATCAAAGAAGCTAACGAACTGGCTAGCATTCTTGAAAACGAGTATGGAATTAAGCCTGCAGCAGCTGCTGTGGCGGTAGCTGCTCCTGTTGCAGGTGCTGACGCCGGTGAGGCTGCTGAAGAGCAAACTGAGTTCACTGTAGTTCTTAAAGATTCTGGCTCTAACAAAATCGCGGTAATCAAGGAAGTACGCGGACTTACAGGTCTTGGACTCAAAGAAGCCAAAGATCTTGTTGACGGAGCACCAAGTAACATCAAAGAAGGTGTTGACAAAGCGGAAGCAGAAGCTATCAAGGCTAAGCTGACTGAAGCTGGTGCTACAGTAGAACTGAAGTAAATCAGTTTACGGCTTTCATAGACGACTTAGCCAATGCCGGAGACGGGATTGGCTATTGTCGTCTATTTCTGCTTGTAGTATAGCCAAGCTAAAAAACTATACATCTCTTCGTTTTGAGCAATTCCTAACTTAATAGCGAGGTTTCCTTGTCTAAAACATATCAGACTCTTCCGTTTACAAATCGTGTATCGTTTGCTCGAACAAAACATGTAATTGATTATCCGGATTTCCTTGATGTACAGCTCGAATCATTTCGACGCTTCACTCAGTGGAACATACAACCCGAAGAACGAGCAGAAGAAGGTCTCCAGGCTATCTTTCTGGAGCACTTCCCAATCCAGGATACAAGAGAACAAAATATACTTGAATTTCTCTATTACACTGTTGATACACCCCGCTACACCATCAAAGAATGTCAGGAGCGTGGACTAACTTTTTCTGTACCACTTAAAGCCAAGCTTCGGTTATCAGCTGTTGATCAGACTGACGAAGCCAGTGAAACCATCGAACAAGAAGTATTTCTTGGCGATTTACCATGGATGACCGGTAGTGGTACTTTCATTATTAATGGTGCAGAACGTGTGATTGTAAGTCAGTTACACCGTTCACCAGGAGTGTTTTTCGGACAGTCGTTGCACCCGAACGGTACACACTTGTACTCCGCTCGTATCATACCGTTTAAAGGATCATGGATCGAGTTCACAACAGACATCCGTGATGTACTTTGGGCGTACATTGACCGTAAGAAAAAGTTACCGGTAACTACACTCCTCCGGGCACTAGGCTTCGCTTCCGATTTCGACATTCTTACCATGTTCGATTTGTCTGACGAAGTGTCTATCAAGACAAAAAAAGCTTATGCTGATGTCATAGGTAAGCGTTTAGCTACTCCGATCGTCACTGAAGTTGTTGAAGAGATTACAGACGAAGACACCGGTGAAGTTAAAGAAGCTGTTAAACGTACCCCTCTTTTCGAGCGTGATCACGAGTTAACTGAAGATAACTTCGATGTACTCAAGAATGCTGGAATTTCTAGTATTCATATTCTGAAAATCTCATCAGAAGATGCAGATCGTTCTGTAATACTGAATACACTTCGCAAGGATACTACCTATAATCAGGAGACTGCTCTAGCTGAAGTATATCGTCAGATTCGTACCGGCGAGATGCCAGATCTTGAAACTGCCCGAGCAGTATTGGATCGTTTGTTCTTCAGTGATAAACGATATGATCTGGGTGAAGTAGGACGTTACCGTCTGAACAAGCGACTACACCTGGAAGAGTCTCTCGAGACGACTGTCCTTACACACAGTGACATTGTTGCGATACTCAAGGAATTGATTCGTCTGAAGAACATGAAGTCTCAGGTAGATGATATTGATCACCTGAGTAATCGTCGTGTCCGTACCGTTGGTGAGCAGTTAGGTCAGCAATTTGGTCTGGGACTTGCCCGTATGGCTCGTACCATTCGTGAGCGAATGAACTCCAGAGATGCTGAGCAGTTTACTCCTCAGGATCTTGTGAATGCCCGTACCATTTCAAGTGTCATTAACACATTCTTTGGTACCAACCAGCTTTCACAGTTCATGGATCAAACCAATCCATTGGCAGAATTGACGCACAAACGTCGTATGTCTGCGTTAGGTCCAGGTGGTCTGACCCGTGAGCGAGCCGGTTTTGAGGTACGAGACGTTCACTACACGCACTACGGACGACTTTGTCCTATTGAGACCCCGGAAGGTCCGAACATCGGATTGATTTCATCACTTTGCGTTCACGCCAAAGTTAACGATTTCGGATTTATCGAAACTCCTTACCGCAAGGTCGAAAAAGGTGTTGTTACTGAGAAAGTCGAGTATCTGGCGGCAGAGCAAGAGGACGAAACGATTATTGCTCAGGCAAACGCTGTACTTACAGACAACTCAAAATTCCAAAACGAGTTCATTTTCTCGCGTTTCCGTGACAGTAACGTAGGTCTTGCACGTCCGGAGCAAATTGAATTTATGGACGTAAGCACAAACCAGATTACCTCTGTTGCGGCTGCATTGATTCCATTTATTGAGCACGATGATGCCAACCGTGCCTTGATGGGCTCTAACATGCAACGTCAGGGTGTACCATTACTTCGTCCGGAACGACCAGTAGTTGGAACTGGAATGGAGTATCGTGCTGCCCGTGATTCCCGTGCGTTGGTGGTTGCCGAAGGCGATGGAGAGGTTGTTTATGTAAGTTCAAGTGAGATCCGGGTACGTTATGACCGTGATGAACTCGAAGCGCTTGCATACTTCGACGAAGGAGTTGTTTCTTATACCCTCCGCAAGTTCGAGAGAACAAATCAGGATACTACCTCCAATCAGACTCCAATCGTTAAAATTGGGGATCGTGTGTCACTCGGTACTCCAATTGCGGACGGTTGCGCTACCAATATGGGCGAACTTGCCTTGGGACGAAACTTGCTTGTTGCATTCATGCCATGGCGTGGATACAACTTTGAGGATGCAATTGTGATTTCTGAGCGAGTAGTCTCTGAAGACATTTACACATCTATCCACATCCAGGAATTCGAACAACAAGTTCGTGATACCAAACGTGGTGAAGAAGAACTGACACGTGAGATTCCAAACGTAAGTGAAGAAGCCACCCGTAACCTTGATGAGAACGGTATTATCCGAGTCGGTGCTAAAATCAAGCCTGGCGATATCATCGTAGGAAAGATCACTCCAAAAGGTGAAACCGATCCAACTCCGGAAGAAAAACTTCTTCGTGCAATCTTTGGTGACAAAGCTGGCGATGTGAAAGATGCTTCATTGAAAACTCCTCCTGGAGTTTCGGGTGTGGTTATTGAAACACGTCTGTTCAGTCGTAAGCGAGACGAGCAGTTCTCCCGCAAGGAAGAAAAAGACATGGTCGAGAAAATTCAGGAAGATTTTGATCGATTGATCATGCGTCTGAATGCAAGCTGGGCTGAAAGAATGTACAAGCTGCTCAAGGATAAAACTTCGCCGGGTATCATCAATCGTTCCGGACTTGAAGTGATCCCTAAGAGTGAGAAATATCGCAAGCAAACGTTCGAAGAACTTGATCCGATGGATCTCCGGGTTAATCAGCAATGGTGCCAGGATGAAAGCATCAACAAGCTCATCGTGAAGTTGTTTGAAAACTACCGTAATGTCCGTCGTGATCACGAAACAGAACTCAAGCGCCAGAAATACATGGTGCAGGTAGGAGACGAGCTTCCACCGGGAATCGTTCAAAAAGCAAAAGTGTACGTCGCCAAGAAACGTAAACTTCAGGTGGGAGACAAGATGGCCGGTCGACACGGTAACAAAGGTGTCGTAGCCAAGATTGTACCTGTTGAGGACATGCCATTCCTGGAAGACGGAACACCAGTCGACATTGTACTTAATCCATTGGGTGTACCATCTCGTATGAACCTTGGTCAGATTTATGAGACCATTTTGGGTTGGGCTGGTAAAAAACTCGGAGTTAACTTTGCAACACCAATCTTTGACGGTGCGAGTTACAACGATGTTCAGTACTGGCTGGAAAAAGCCGGACTTCCCAAAGATGGCAGAACCTATTTGTATGATGGAAGATCTGGTGAGCGATTCGCTCAGAAGACTACCGTAGGATACATTTACATGTTAAAACTGAATCACCTTGTTCAGGATAAAATGCATGCACGTTCTATCGGACCATACTCACTGATTACGCAGCAACCACTGGGTGGAAAAGCTCAGTTTGGTGGACAGCGACTCGGGGAGATGGAGGTTTGGGCCCTTTATGCCTACGGTGCAGCCAGCATTCTTAAGGAAATGCTCACTGTTAAGAGCGACGATGTAAAAGGTCGCTCGAAGGTATATGAAGCCATTGTTAAAGGTGAAAATCTACCGGAAGGTGGAACACCTGAATCGTTCAATGTATTGTTACGCGAGCTTCAAGGTTTAGGCCTGGAAGTTAACATTGAATAATGGCCAATATGCCTGCATTGAAACATATATCCAACAAAAGCTAATTTTACGGAGGTACATCCTTGCCGTTTCCAAAAAGCGATACCGTATCCAAAGATTTTAATCATATCAGAATCTCACTGGCTTCTGCGGAAACTATCCTGTCACGTTCACGTGGCGAAGTCCTGAATCCAGAGACGATCAACTATCGTACGTTCAAACCAGAAAAAGATGGATTGTTCTGCGAGAAAATCTTTGGTCCAGTCAAAGACTGGGAATGTCATTGTGGAAAGTATAAGAGAATACGTTACAAAGGCATTATTTGTGACCGTTGTGGTGTTGAAGTAACCAGAAAAGCTGTTCGACGCGAGCGCATGGGACATATTTCCCTGTGTGTGCCAGTAGTTCACATCTGGTATTTCAAGTCACTTCCTAACAAAATAGCCTACCTGTTAGGTCTCTCTTCTAAAAATCTTGAAAAGATAGTTTATTACGAAAACTTTGTGATCATCAATCCGGGTATAGCTCGTGATCTTGGGTACAAAATGGGTGATATGCTCACTGAAGAAGAGTACCACGACATCATGTATCAATTACCTGATGAACATCGAGAACTTGATGAGGACGATCCGGACAAGTTTGTGGTAAAAATGGGCGCCGATGCTATCGAATCTTTGCTCATGAGCATTGACTTGAACAAAGATGCCAAAAAGTACCGCGATGCTGTTCGAAACGAATCATCCATGATGCGCAAGAAGAAATATCTGAAGCGTTTACAAGTTTTGGAATCCTTCCGTGCTGCGAATAAAGCCATGGAGAACCGACCAGAATGGATGGTATTACGTGTGATCCCGGTTATTCCACCTGAGCTACGTCCTTTGGTTCCCTTGGAAGGTGGTCGTTTTGCGACTTCTGACCTTAACGATTTATATCGAAGGGTTATCATCCGCAATAACCGTCTGAAACGTCTCCTTGACATTAAAGCTCCGGATGTGATTCTGCGTAACGAGAAGCGTATGCTTCAGGAAGCGGTTGATTCGCTATTCGATAACTCACGTAAAACCAACGCTGTTCGTAGTAACAATCGTCCACTCAAGTCATTGAGTGACATGCTCAAAGGTAAAAACGGCCGTTTCCGTCAGAACCTGTTGGGTAAGCGGGTTGATTATTCGGGACGTTCGGTAATCGTGGTTGGACCAGAACTCAAAATGCACGAATGTGGTCTGCCTAAAGAAATGGCTGTGGAGCTCTACAAACCGTTTATTATACGTCGATTGATCGAACGTGGGTATGTCAAGACGGTAAAAAGTGCCAAGAAAGTTGTTGATCGCCGCGATGAGGTCGTTTGGGATGTACTCGAAAACGTGATTGACGGACATCCAGTACTACTGAACCGTGCTCCGACCCTACACAGACTTGGTATTCAGGCGTATCAGCCGGTATTGCTTGAAGATAAAGCGATTCGTTTGCACCCCCTGTCTTGTACCGCGTTCAACGCTGACTTTGACGGTGACCAGATGGCGGTCCACTTACCATTGAGCAATGATGCAATCCTGGAAGCTTCTGTGTTGATGTTAGGTTCACATAACATCATGAACCCTGCAAACGGTGGTCCAATCACGGTTCCATCACAGGACATGGTCTTGGGAATTTACTATTTGACGAAAATGGCAGCTTCTGCTCCGTCCAGAGATAAGAAATTTTACAGCGCAGAAGAAGTGATTATTGCTTACGATCAGGGTGCAATCAAAATGCACGACAAGATCGATGTACGTGTCGGTAGAGTAGTACAAGGTGAATCAGTTACGGATTTGATCAAGACTACGACCGGGCGGGTTATGTTCAACCAGATTCTTCCTGCTGAGATTGGATTCAAAAATCAGACGTTTGGTAAAAAAGAGCTCCGTTCTTTGATCAATGAGGTGTTCAACACATGTGGAACAGTTGCAGCTGCGAAGTTCCTGGATGATATGAAACAACTTGGATTCAATACCGCAACTGGTGGTGGATTGTCGTTCTCTTTGGAAGACATCGTGATCCCGAATGAAAAACATGAACTCATTAACAAAGCTCAGGAAGAAGTCAAACTGATACAGGAGCGGTACGAGAACGGTTTCATTACAGATAACGAGCGATATAACCAGGTTGTTGACAAATGGACCAGTACGACAAACCGTGTTTCAGAAACGTTGTTCCAGGCCCTGACAAAGGATCGCGACGGATTCAATCCGGTATTCATGATGGCCGATTCTGGTGCCCGTGGTTCTAAAGAACAGATCAGACAGCTTGGTGGGATGCGTGGTCTGATGGCCAAACCACAAAAAAGCTCTTTGGAATCATCAGGCAGTGAAGTAATCGAAACGCCTATTCTTTCCAGTTTCCGAGAAGGCCTGACGGTACTTGAGTACTTTATCTCCACTCACGGTGCACGTAAAGGACTTGCTGATACCGCTCTGAAAACAGCGGATGCAGGTTATTTGACCCGTCGTTTGGTTGATGTATCTCAGGATGTGATTATCTCTGAGGACGATTGCGGTACACTTCGTGGTATTAAAATTCGTGCACTTAAAGACAACGAAGATATCGTTGAAAGTCTCGAAGATCGAATACTCGGTAGGGTTTCCATGCATGATGTGTATGATCCCTTGACTGATGAACTTTTGGCTGCATCCAATGAGCTTATTTCTGAAGTTACGGCTAAAAAGATTTCTGAGACATCCATCGAGGAAGTAGAAATACGTTCTACATTAACTTGTGAATCTCCTCGTGGAGTATGTGCGAAATGTTACGGACGGGATCTGTCTCGTGGCAAGATGGTTCAGGTAGGTGAGGCTGTAGGTGTCATCGCAGCGCAGTCTATTGGTGAACCAGGTACACAGCTTACACTTCGAACCTTCCACGTTGGGGGAACAGCTTCACGTCTCGAGTCCGAGTCGATGCACAAGTCCAAGTTTGCTGGTAAAATTGTGTTCGAAAACCTTCGTTATGTAGATTATGACGACGGAGAAGAAGAGCACAAAGTGGTTCTCAGCCGTGTGGGTGAAATCAAGATCCAGGATGAAACCGGTAAAGTTCTCATCAATTACAACATTCCCTACGGATCCGAATTATTGGTTGAAGAAGGCGATTTAGTGCCAAAAGGAGTTCCTCTGTGTAAGTGGGATCCCTACAATGCGCTGATCATCTCTGAAATGAATGGTACGATCGAGTACAAAGATATCGTGGATGGTGCTACCTACACGGATGAAACGGACTCACAGACCGGACACAAAGAGAAAGTGATTATTGACTCCAAAGATCGTGCAATGGTACCAACTATCATTGTAAGCGGTGAAGCTGGACGTCGTCGTGAAACTCCGTTGCCAGTAGGTGCACACGTCATTGTCGACGCTGGAGATATTGTACAGGCTGGACAAACCTTCGCGAAGATTCCTAGAACTTCGGGATCCAAGTCAAAAGATATCACTGCGGGTCTGCCAAGGATCACTGAGCTTTTTGAAGCTCGTCCACCAAGTGACCCTGCTGTAGTTTCAGAAATCGAGGGAACTGTCAAAATGGGATCACGTAAGCGTGGTTCTCAGGAAATCGAGGTTACCTCCAAAGACGGATCTGAGAAGAAAACATACCTCATTCCTTTGTCTAAACATATCCTGGTTCAGGAAAATGATTATGTCAAAGCGGGTGAACAACTATCCGATGGACAGATACTGGCTCAGGATATCTTGAATATTTTGGGTCCGTTTGCGGTGCAGTCGTACCTGGTGAATGAGATTCAGGAGGTGTATCGTCTTCAGGGTGTGAAGATTAATGATAAGCACATTGAAATCATCGTGCGAACCATGATGCAAAAAGTTGAAATCACAGATCCAGGAGACACGATGTTCCTGGAGGGTGACAAGATCGATCGTTTCGAAGTCAACCGTGTCAATGATACCTTAATCGGTAAATTTGTTGTGGATGATCCTGGGGATAGTGGACTTGAATTCCTGACTGTGATCGAGCGTCGTGATGTTCGCGATATCAATTCGCGATTATCCAAAGAGGGTCAAAAAGAAATGGTTGTTCGGGAAGCTGAACCCGCCATCTCCAAACCGATACTTTTAGGAATAACCCGTGCTGCCCTGTCAACAGACAGCTGGTTGTCGGCGGCTTCCTTCCAGGAAACAACCAAAGTACTCACCCAGGCTTCCATTGAAGCGAAAGCTGATTTGTTACTCGGGCTTAAAGAGAACGTGGTTGTTGGACACAAAGTACCTGCCGGTACCGGTCTGCGTAAATATCAAAGTTACATCGTTGGTTCTAAATCAGAGATGGATGATGTGGAAGCAGCAAGCCGTGTGTTTGAAGCACTTGGACAAGATTCCAATGACGATACCTTTACGGATCTGGCTGACCTCGAGTGAGAGGTTGGTCAGAAAGCATGAAATAAAAAAAGGCTCTGGTCAAATGATCAGAGCCTTTTTTGTTTAAGGAAAGATGAGTAACCAATTTCCCTAAATGTAAAGATGTTCATGAATATGCCGGGTTACTTCTCTAGATTGATATGCTTAAGCAGATCTTCAGCCTCACGAATCAGATCTTCAGCCTTTTGCTGAGCTTCTGCTACCACCTTCTCACTTTCTGACTGAGCGATGATAGCCTCTTCAGTTTGAAGCCTTTCTAAGGTTTCATTTAGATCATCAAGCATGCTTTTGAGCTTGAATGAGATTTTATCTCGAAGAATCTTCCCTTTATCTGGAGCATACAACAAAGCCACTGAAGCTCCGACAAGTGCGCCTGTAATCACTCCAACTGCAAATCCATTTGAAAACTTACTCATATTCTTCCTTTCTGGTTCTTTACCAATAATAAACAATAACACCTAACAATGGCAATGTGTAGTCTGTTATTTTTGTGCCAAACTCATTTTGAAATCTTTAGCGGCTTTTCTTCTTGATTTGGAGATACCGACCAGCACAACAGGCACGACGTAGAGGGTGAAAACAGATGAAAATACGAGACCACCAATTACGGTAAGTGCCAATGGACTCCATGTTTCAGATCCGGATCCCAATTCAAGTGCAAGCGGAATCATAGATCCTATAGTGGTAAGGGCTGTTAGCAGAATAGGTCGCATACGGCGACGTGCTGCATGGATAAGATTTTCGATATAATTAGCCTTACCATGTTGTTTATCGCAGTATTGGTGAATATAGTCGACCATGACGATACCGTTGTTGATTACAATTCCAACTAAAATAATCATACCAAGTCCGGCAGGTATACTCCAGGGATTACCAGTCGCCCACAGAATAAAATAAGAGCCAAAAAATGCCAGTGGAATGGTAAACATGATTACAAATGGATCTCTAAAGTTTTCAAATTTCCCCGCCATGACCATATAGGTTAATAGTAGTCCAGCGATTAAAGCCCAGAATATATTTGAACTTGCTTCTTGCTGATCTTCGTTATCGCCAGTGAATGAATATCGATATCCTTCCGGCATCACAATGTCGCTTTCGAAAAGCTCGACAATGCGTTGCCGGTACGCTTCTGCACTTCCGCTTACGCTAATGGAGATATCCATGATCGTTTCACGGTCTCGTCGTGTGATGCTATTCACGCCTTCCACCGTTTCAAATGTACCCAGTGCAGCTAATGGGATACGCTGATCATTGACCTGTACCACCTGAAACTCACGCATATCCTGAAGGCTTTGTCTGTATTCTTCCTGAACCCGAACTTCTATGGGCACTTCGCGTCCGGCGACCCGAAAGAATCCAACCTGAGTGCCACGTGCCTGAGTCTTGAAGGAATTTGCGACTTCACTGAGATTACTACCAGCCCTACTGACAAGCTGGCGATCCAGTTTGTAATGCATCTCTGGAACACCACTTGTTCGTGGATTGTCGACCGATATCACGGAAGTATCCCGGAGCATGACTTCTTCTATCCGATTCCCGATTCCAACCAGAACATCGGTGTTAGGGCCTATTAAAGTAACTGTAACCGTATTACCCACGCCACCAAAGTTACCTCGTCCACCGAATCGGAATCCTGAACCTCCAGTTGCAAAGATACTAATTCGGGCTCCTGCTACGTCAAATCGCCTTCTTAATTCCATGGCTATTTCATCTGAGCTTAGGTCCCTTTCGTCGGCTGGGGTCAGGGTTAACGATATTCTTCCGTAATTGGAATCCGCCCTCCATCCCCCTTGTCCGATACTGGAAACAATGGTCTGTACATAGGATTCGCTCCTGATTTTTTCTGAAATATCGCGAATTGTAGCTGCAGTCTGGACCAGATTGGTGCCAGCAGGAAGTTCAACGTTGATGTTGATTTGACCGGCATCACTGCTTGGAAGGGTAATCGACTCAATGTTACTGCTGAAAAACCAGGTTCCTACAAAAGTGGCAAGGATCAAAACCGACACGATGAGTTTATGAGTCAGAGCCCATTTCAGAGATCGTTCGTAGGGTCTTTCAAGGCGACGAAACATACGGCTGACCGCATTCGTGTTGTTTACAACTTTATGGGATAACAATCTACTGGCAAACACAGGAACCAGAATGAACGAAGCAAGGAAGGAAAGTGAAATTGCCAGTGAAATGGTAATCGCCAAATCCCGCATGAATACACTAGCAATACCGGTCGTGAATAAAAACGGGAGAAAAACTACCAGTGTGGTTAACGTAGAGCCCCAAAGTGATCCAATGACTTCTTTCGTCCCCTCAACCGCGGACTTGAAAATAGGCTCTCCGTCTTCAATTTTTGCTACGATACTCTCGAGTACTACAATAGAACTGTCGACCAGAAGTCCAACAGCCAGAGCAAGACCCGTGATTGAAACAAAGTTAAGAGTGAGACCCATGAAATACATCGAAGCGAATGTAGCAGTCATCGATATGGGAATACTCAATGCCACCACAGTGGATGTTCTGATTCCGCCCAGAAATATAAGTAATATGGCTACGACCAGAACTAAAGCGAAAAGAGCAGATTGAGCCAGGTTGTTGATCGATGATTCGATAGAGGTTCCCTCATTTGACAGGACCTCAACGCTTATACCTGGTGGAAGAACATCGGCTATGCCCGGAAGTGCATCAATAACACCGTTTGTTACTTCCAATGTGTTGGCATCGGATTGTTTCTGGATTTCAACGGTCACACTATTACGTCCGTTTACTTCTTCAAGGGTTGTAACATCCATGAAACTGTCCTTGACTTCACCGACATCGCGCACCCGCACCACCTGACTATCGTTGTTGGTGATGATGGTTTGTGAGATCTCTTCGGTGTTACTATAAACTGATTGTGCCCTGATACTGTAGTTTTGACGATCAACTACCAGTGTCCCGACCGGAACTTGCTGGTTATTGGTTCGAATGGCGCTTTCCACCATGGCAGTAGTGATTCCGTGTTGTGCCATTTGTGCTGGATTCAGCTCAACATAGATCATACGCTGGAGTCCGCCGCGAGTATCAGCGGATGCAACTCCGGCTATTCTCTCCAGTAATGGTTCAATCTGCTCAATAGCTATGGTACGAAGTTCGTCAAGTCCTCGATTTGTAGCCTGTACGCTTAGCCGCATAACAGGAAAGCTTTCGGGATCAAACTGGAAAATTACCGGTGGTGTGGCTTCTATAGGTAGTTCGTTTCTGATGCGATCGAGTGCCTCACGGGCATCCAGTTCCACTTTTCGGGCATTGGTACCGGCTTTCAGGTTCATACGGATAAATGCACTTCCTTTTCGTGCGCTACTTTCAATAGCTTCAACCCCATCAATTCCAGCAACAGCAGCTTCAATGGGCTCCACTAAGAGTTTTGCTATGTCTTCCGGGTTCACATTCCTGTATCCGGTTGAGATCGCGACCACCGGGATATCGAGAGATGGATATAGTGTAACCTTGAGCTTGGATAACGCAAACAGTCCAAATCCAATTACCAGCAGGGACAACATGGTTACCGTTACCGGTCTGTGCAGAATTCTATCTACAATAGTGTATTTCATAGTCGTTAAGCTTGGGTTTCTTCAGCAGACATTTCACTTAGTGGATCAACCTTGTGTACGGCATCAAATCCAAGTTTTTCAACAAAAGTATTGATCACATAATACAGACACGGAACTACCAGTAACATCAATATCGTAGAAAAGGTGAGTCCTCCGATTACAGCACGTGCCATCGGACTCCACGTTTCAGATCCCGAACCTAATTCCAACGCCAAGGGAATCATGGACAAAATGGTAGTTGCGGAAGTCATCAGGATGGGACGCAAACGTCGACTGGCACCGTTGATTACTGCATCAAATCGTGATAGTCCGCGTGCCTGGAGAACTTTGATATAGTCGATCATAATGATCCCGTTGTTTACTACAATTCCAGCCAGCAAGATCAAGCCTATCATAGCGGTCACGCTAACGGCTGTACCCGTGAGGAACAACATGATCAAAACCCCGGTCATTGCCAGGGGAATCGTAACTATGATGATAAAAGGTTCGACCAAACTTTCGAATTGTGAGGCCATGATCATATAGGCTAGTATGGCTGCAATCAGAAAGGCAATTAACAAATAGGTAAAGCTGGCAGCCTGTTCTTCGGCTGTTCCTCCAATATCGTAGCGATATCCATCGGGAAAATCGAAACGATTCAGTAGGGCAACCGCTTCATCCGTAACCGATTTAAGATCGGCGTTACCAATATCGACCAATACCTCTGTTACTCTTTCCTGATTGATCCGAAGGATATTTGAAGGTCCTTGATATCGTTCAACCCGTGCCAGGGTGCGTAATGGGATCCAGGTGCCGTCTGGGGTACGAATCTGGATGTCCTCAAGTGCTTGCGAGTTGTTTTTCTCCTCGGCAGCAAGCTGAACCAAAATCGTATATTCCACACCCTGCTCCACAAACGTGGTTGCTATGGATCCACGAACGGCATCGCTAATCGCATTTGCCACTTGGGATGTCGTCATGTTGAGTCTGGATATACGTTCGCGATCCATAGTGATGCGCAACTCAGGTCTACCTTCATCAGCCGAGGAAGTTGCAGAAATGACATCATCAAGTGTCATGAGTTGAGCGATGATTCCGGTCGCCAGGGATTTCTTCTGCTCCAGGTCGAATCCATAGATGTTGATGATGAGCCCATCGTCCCCATCAGGGTTTAGTGGATTTTCACGCACTTCGCGAATGTCGGCTCCGGGTACGTCCTGAAGTTTGACCAATAGCTCATTGGATATCTCAAACTGGTCACGCCTGCGTTCGCTACGTGGAACCAGTTCAACACGCACCGTACCTTGATATCCCCCTGGATTATCAGCGCCTTCAACACCTCGCTTGTCTCCGTAATCGGATACAATGATGCGAGCTTCAGGGACTTCACGCTGAATGATATCCTCAACCTGATAGATTGTATTTTGCAGTTCAAAGAGATTGACTCCAGGCTCACGCTGAACGTTCAATACGAATGCATTTTCATCTACTGGTGGGAAAAACTCACCACCGAGGGTAAAATAAAGAGGGAGCGAGGCTAAAAAGAACAACACGGAAATGATGATCACGGTCCAGCTTCTGGTGAGGTTTCTTTTGAGTAGTGCCTGATAGTTGGATTCAAGGCGATCTAACAGCTCACCCAGTTTGCGCTTTAGAGCATTTTCTTGTTTGGGGACATCTTTAGTGTCGAGTCTGGAACTGGAATCGATTTGTTCCACCAGTGCACCCGGAGCAACGTGTTCGATGGCGTCCTGATCGTCTTTTTTCTTGAAAAACTGTGAGCTCATAAGGGGAATGATGCTCAAAGCTGCGAATGTGGACATCACCAGGGCGAATGAGATGGTCAATGCCAGATCCTGAAACAGGAATCCAGCGATACCTGGGACAAACAGAATTGGCAATAGCACCACCAGGGTGGTAAGTGTCGATACCACAACGGGGATCGCCACTTCCTGAGCGCCCATAACCGCCGATTTTTTACCGGAATTGCCCTCTTCCCGGAAACGGAAGATATTTTCGAGCACCACAACCGCGTTATCGACTACGAGTCCAACTGCCAGGGTCAGTCCGGACAAAGAGATCACGTTGAGTGTAACATCAGCCAGGTCCATGATGCTGAAGGTGGCAATGATTGATATTGGAATCGAAACCGCGATAATCAGTGAGGTGCGGAAGCTTCTGAGGAAGACCAGCAGAATAATCACGACCAGAACGATAGCCTGGACGGCCGTTGTGTATAAGTTATTCAAGGATAACTTGATAAAGTCAGCTTTGTTGGTCAGTACTTCCAGTTCCACATCGGAGGGGAGTATAGCCTTGATGCGATCGATTTCGGTCATGAAGTTTGCAGCGGTGGTAACTACATTCACATCACTTTGGCGGTACAGGTTTATTACCAGACCTTCTTCACCACGTACGTGAACATTTCCGATCGGTTGAGCGACGCCGTCTTCGATGTCAGCGATATCTTGAAGAAGTATCGGAATTTCGTTTCGGATACCAACCACCGTGGTTTTGATCTGGTCTAGGTTTTTAAACTCACCGATGGTGCGCAGAGAGTAGACGATCCGGCCTTCGATGAGTTCCCCGGCAGGAACCTGTATATTTTCCTGGCGCAGTCGGTTAGCGACGGTGGCAATATCCAGATTGTAAGCCAGCATGCGATCGTTTCGGATCCAGATGTTGATCTGGCGCTCGAGTCCACCGGAGGTTTCGGCCGCAGCGATACCCGAAATGCGCTCGAAACGTTGTTCTAACTGTTGGGTGGAGAGTGTCCGGAGCTCACTTGAGCTCCGGACATTTGAGCTAAGTGCGAGCACCAGAATGGGTTCCTGATTCGGATCGTAGCTGAAAACAATAGGTTGATCGGCGTCCTGGGGAACAGCGCGACGGGCAAAATCGAGCTGCTTGCGCACGTCGGCTTCGGCAATGAACAGGTCCGTTCCCCAGTTGAAGTACAGTTTTATGACTGAAGCTCCCTGGCTGGACAGGGAGCGGATGCGACGCAATCCGCTCACGCTTCCTACCTGTTCTTCTATAGGACGGGTGATCAGGGTTTCGATGTCTTCCGGGGCAACCCCTTCGTAGGTGGTGTAGATGGTAATTGTGGGAAAGCTGACGTCGGGATACAGGTTCAGACTTAGCCTGGATAACCCGAATAGACCGAAACCGATCACGATTAGGGTGATCATTACGAATGTTACCGGACGGTCGACCGCAAGTTTGGATAGGTTTTTCATGTATACGTTGGGTACCGGTTATCTCGGGGTCGTGGGGTTCGGGCGTTGAGCTGCGCTGGAGTCGGTTGGAGCGGGGTTGGATGCAGGTGTTGTGGTGTTGGGCGAGGAGCCGGGTGCGGCGTCGGATGGTCGGATTCCCTGGGCGGCACCTGTACGGTCGAAACGTGGTGCTCCGCTGATGCGGATCCGGGACTGGTCTTCAAGGCTGGATTGTCCGGTGATAATGAGTTTTTCGCCGGGCTGGAGTCCGCTAAGGACTTCGATCCGGTCACCTTGCTGAATCCCCAGTTCGAGGTCACGTCGTATGGCAAGGGTGTCGCCCTGGGAAATGAAAGCTGAATAGGTGCGGCTAAGTCTAATCACATTAGACTCGGGCTCAATAAGTGTTTGTACATTCTCTACCATTGCAGAACGAGGAATTACCACAACGTTGGATTTTGTTTCAACGTTAATCCTTGATTCCATGAGCATACCAGGGAAAACACCTGTTCCCCTGTTGGTCAGTGAGATCACTACTTCTCCAAGACCGGTAACCGGATCGATTTCCGGACTGATTCGGGATACTGATCCACGGACATTGAATTCGGTTCCACCTGTTGGTCGCAGTTCAACGGACTGTCCGATTCGGGTGTTTCTCCAATCATTCAATGGTAAATTTAGTCTGATTTCATATCCAACCAGATTTGAAATCTCAAAAAAAGCAGTTCCACTTCCAACCACGTCACCAGGAGATGCATTTCTACGTGTTATCACCCCGTAAACCGGGCTTTTTACTTCGGTATAGTTCAAATTTTGCACACTGGATGCCAGTGCGGCCTGGGCAGACTGTAATTGGGCTCGTGTTGCAGCATACGTACTACGTGCATTATCGAGCTCCGCCTGGCTAATCAGCTCGGAGCGGAACAGTTCCAGTTGTCTGGACAGATTCAGGCTATCCCGACTCGCTGCGATACGGGCCTGTTCTACCTGAGCACGATCACGTTCCATCTGCTCACGAAAGGTCAGGTCGTTTAGTTTGGCCAGGGTTTGTCCAGCCCGGACGGTATCTCCGAGGTCAGCATTAATTCTTAACACGCGTTCACTGACCTGAGGAGTGACACGCACGTTATCTTGAGCACGAACTGACCCATAAGATCGAATCTGGTCCGAAATGGATGCCTGGCTAACATCTCGAACCTCAACAGTTGTGGCTCGGGCGAATCCACCTGGTCCACCAAATCCTCCCAGTCCACCTGGACCTCCCGAAGAAGCGCCACCACAGGCCATAAAAGTTGTAGTTGCTATTACGGCAAGTACTGCCAAAAATCGATACTGAACGCTGAGATGTTTCACAAAAGTCTGATTAATGAATGTATAGTGAGATGGTTCGATAAGTAACTACAAATTTACGTCCTTGGACGTTCCATAACTTGCACCCGTTGACGCATTTACTTAGGTTTAATAAGGTTTTACAACAGGGATTTACTACCTTCAACTACTACGTAATTGTTTCTGATTCTAACCACGATACCATGCTGATTCATCCATTTAAAGCACTGCGTCCCCGACAGGATGCCGTTAATCAAGTAACCTGTGTACCGTACGACGTGATTGATACCGAAGAAGCCCGAAAACTGGCTCACGGTCGACCTGATACGTTTCTGCATGTCATTCGTCCAGAAATCGGACTTTCTGCAACGGTCGATATCCACGCTGATGAAGTGTACGAGGAAGGAGCCAGGCAGCTTAAGCGGATGGTTGAATCGGGAGTACTCGAGTATGACGAGGACCCAGCTGTGTATGTGTATCGGCTTGAGTGGATGGGGCAGTCGCAGACCGGAGTTTTTACTGGGGTCAGTGTGGATGAGTATGACAAAGGACTGATTCGTCGGCACGAAATGACCCGTCCGGATAAAGAAGACGACAGGACGCGTCACATTCTAACTCAAAGGGCACATGCAGAGCCTGTGATGCTGGCACATCAGCCAGACATGAACGTGGCGTCCCTGATTCATCGAACTACGGATTCAACGGCTTTTTTTGATATCACTACTGAAGATGGAATACGACACACTCTGTGGAAATCGTATGAGGTGGAAACATGGATCGTGGCATTCAAAGCTATTCCGATGTTCTACATCGCCGATGGGCACCATCGATGCAAGGCCGCTTCGCGTGCCGCTGAAGCACTTCGAAAGAACGGGCAACGAAATATCGGTGAAGCAGGGTACTTTCCTGCCGTACTTTTTAGCACCGATCAGATGCAGATTCTACCCTACAACCGTATCGTGTATCATATCGAAGAAACGGATTTGAAGCGTTTCTGGGATGAAAACGAAGTTGTTGACACCGGACAGACCGAGCCTAAATCCAGGAATAAAGTGTGTATTTACTGTGATGGTCAATGGAAGACAGTGCGTTTGAATCCACCTGTCAGCTCTAAAGATGCGGTGCAATGCCTCGATGTTTCCTTGCTTCAAGATCAGATATTGGGCCGATATTTCGGTATCGGAGATCCCCGAACAGACAAAAACATCGCTTTTGTAGGGGGTATCAGAGGAACGAAGTACTTGCAGTATCTGGTTGATTCCGGCAGGGTACGTGTGGCACTGAGTATGTTTCCAACTTCAATGGATGAACTGGTCGAAGTATCGGACCAGGACAAACTCATGCCCCCGAAATCAACCTGGTTCGAGCCGAAACTTCGTTCCGGATTTTTGGTACACACGTTTTGATTTCGGTTTAAATTCCCGTCAAAACTCGGTATTTTTAAATTTGTTAGGGGCAAATACGCCAACGAATTAGACTAAATCATTGTTATCGTAGGGTAAATTATCATCTCACCTTTTATTCAAATCAGGGAAAAGAATCTATGTTCAGATCACACAATTTCAGTGCAGGGCCATCCATGCTGCCAACGGCCGTATTGCAACAGGCACAGGCAGAGCTACTCGATTACAAAGGGACCGGATCATCGATTATGGAACTCAGCCATCGTGGACCTGAGTACATGGAAGTCGATGCACAGGCTACCGAGCGCATCAAGTCCCTATTAGGACTCGGAGATGACTTCGAAGTAATGTTTTTGCAAGGCGGAGCCAGTACGCAGTTCCTGATGGTACCTTACAACTTTTTGGTCGGTGAGGGTCGCATTGCGACGTATCTGAACACGGGTGAATGGAGTAGAAAAGCGATCAAAGAGGCTAAACTACTTGGAAACGTTCATGTTGGATTCTCCTCAGAGGCTAGCAATTACCATCGGGTTCCCAAGAACGGCGAATTTACCGTGGCGGATGCATCTGTGTACACACACTTTACGTCCAACAACACTATTTTCGGAACACAGTTCGCTACAGAGCCAGAAACAAATGGGGTTCCACTCGTTTGCGATGCCTCCAGTGATTTTATGTCACGTCCGCTGGATGTGTCGAAATACGGGATGATTTATGCCGGAGCCCAGAAGAATGCGGGTCCGGCCGGAGTAGCGATTGTCATTATCCGCAAGGATTTTCTTGAGCGTGCCCGCACCGAAGGCATGTCAACGATTTTGAACTACAAAACACACGTAGGGACCATGTTCAATACGCCTCCGACCTACAGTGTATACATTGTAAATTTGGTTATGGGCTGGATTCAGGAACAGGGTGGACTCGCAGGTATCCAAAAGAAAAACGAAGCCAAAGCGGCTTTGCTTTATGGTGAAATCGATCGTGATGATTTCTATCGTGGTACAGCTGAAGTCGATTCACGATCTATGATGAACGTGACCTTCCGTCTGCCGAGCGATGAACTGGAAAAACGCTTTGTCAAAGAGACGGAAGCCCTGAACCTCGATGGACTCAAAGGCCACCGCAGTGTGGGGGGAATCCGAGCCAGTATCTACAATGCCATGCCATATGAAGGTGTAAAAGCATTAACCGACTTCATGGCTGAATTCCGGGCAAAAAACGGATGATAGTCTAATTTAGATTGGATTGAAAAAGGAGGCTTCGGCCTCCTTTTTTGTTGGGAGTTACTACTTGTAAATCTCGGTTAAATCACTTTTCTTAAAACAATACCGACCCATTACCACTAACTATGAGTATCGTTTTTAATCGATAGCCACTTAGTATCCTTGTGAAACCGAATCTATTCTTCAAATCCCAAATGATTTTGCTTTTGCTCTTTTTAGGGCAACTATCGAGTTGCGTCGATTCAATTCAAACTAAGCAGATACTGGTAAGACCAGTTAGTTCGAATCAACTTATTTCTGATTCGAGCAAAACTCTATCAGTATTCCATCATTTAATCACGGAATCAGCATCCGACCAACGACTATCCGATTACCTCGATGGTGTTTTACTCAGCGATACTACGGGAGTCGTAGCGCGAGAGATAAATTTCATCGTTCATCAAGCATCCGACGAAATTGAGGGTAAAGATTTTACGGAAATCTATATTCACATCATTTGGAATCTTGGAAATAAAGGACACCTTGATCTTGTATCAAAAATGATGAATGGGATTGTAGAATCTGAACTTACACCTGACAACTTGTTTCGTTTCACCAAAGAAAGAGGCCATTTATTTGAAGTTCAGGGGGGATATCCTGAAGCGATTGAATTGTATACAGAAGCTTTAAATCTTGCTATGAATCTGGAAAATCCACGTCATATATTCAATGCCTATATCAGTATTCTCTCTGTGTATATACAGCTCAAGGACTATCAAAGTGCCCTCAGATACACCGAACTGGGTTTGAGGTTTCTGAAACATCATCCGGACATTACCAGCATAGAGAAGTCACGGTTTTATGTGAATGCCGGGATTACCTACAGGCGGTTGAGTGATTTCACAGAATCAGAGAAAATGTATCTGAATGCATTAAATATATCAAAAGCTCTGTATGATCCACTGCTTCTTGCTCAAATCAATTCAAATCTGGGAAATCTATACAAAGATATGGGTGATTATGATCGAGCCCTAACCCACTACAGAACATCTGTAGAGCTTTCTGAGACGATGAACAACAAAATAGGTGAAAGTATTAATTTCATTAATATGGGTTCAGCCTACAGACTAAAAGGGGACTATGAAGATTCGCGATTCTATCTGAACAAGGCCGATTCCCTACTCAAATCAACCTCTCAAAATGGATTAAAAAGAATCCTTTATGCCGAGTTTGTTGAGCTTGGAAACTTTTCTTCAGATACATGGATGAGTGCAGTCTATAAAGAACTTTATGATGAGGTGAATGCAAACATCAACTCCATGGAAAAGCAAAACGAACTGTTACGCACCAGCAATCTACTCAATCTGAAGGTCTTGGATTCGGAGATTAAGCAAAAAAGGACAGAGCTTGAATTGGCACGTAAGAGAAATCAGATTTTATGGATTCTGATCGTTTCTTTATTGATTATCATCCTACTCTATACCATATATTCTACTGTCCAACGCCGGTTACTGTTCGAATTGTATCATACAAGATTTCAGCATACACTTCTAAGTGGTCTACCTGTATTACCTTTACAAAATGACAGGAGTACTCTGAGTGAGTTCAGGATCATACGATCGATTATAGAGTATTTCAGAACCCCGTCTAGTGACCCGTTTCAGGATCGTGATGAAAATTCAACGGAGCTGATCAGTGAATCAGTGAACGAGGATGGATTAGAGGCGTATTATAAAGCCTTGGTTGTTTATTTAAATCAACTGGAATCATTTGAAAATCAACAGTTTACTTTGGATGAATTAGCCTACAGGATTGGAACCAATAGCAAATATCTATCCTTAAGTGTCAGGAAGTATTCTGGTCTTAACTACAGCGATTTCATCAATTCATTTAAAGTAAAGCGATGTGTACAAGCGATAAATCAATCACCCTCAATTAAGACAAACCTAAAACAAATTCAGGATGTAGGTGGTTTTAAGTCGAAAGCCACATTTCTCAGGGCGTTTAAAAAAGTGACGGGTCTAACCCCGGCTCAATATCAAAAGCAATTTCATCATTTAAAACAAACGTCTCATACCAACTGACTGATACGCATCTGCGTCTTGCAGGCTACATTTCACATTTTCAGTGAAAGATTATATCTGAATTAAATCCGAATAAGTATTTGGTGTGACTTTTCTCCCTAATTCCGTTTTTGATACACTAAATTCTGATTTTGCAAACTGAATACTCTTAGTTTGAGTCAGTTAAACGTGTGTTCACTATGCACTCTGGACTGATAACTCAATAAAATTTCAAAATCCATCATACACGGCGAAATTAAATTGAGAAGAGGATTCAAAAAAGCCACCAGTGAGTGTAGGATGGGTTACATCACTAATAAATAAGTGGTAAAATATAACTTCTAAACGAATTACAAATCTCATTAAAAACAATGCAAAAAAACACCAAACAAATCTCATACAAATTTATTGCGATGCTTTGGATCGCTCTGCTCAGTATTGTACCAAGCCTTGTGGCCATGCAATCCATCGATGCAACCGACTACAGACTGAACATTATCTCTAACTTTAACGGTATATATCCCAGTGGTTATGAAATTCACCCCATCGAAGTTGAAGTAGTCGATGGTGATGGTAACCGGATCGTTGATTTCTTGGGAGAGGTAACGGTGTCCGTATTCAGTGGTGATGGTATGCTTATTGAGGGAATCACGAATGTGGATGTGGTGAATGGGGTTGCTGAATTTTACAGCCTAATTTTCTATGGGATAGTTGATGAGCAATATTCGCTACAATTCAGTAGCGCGGGTGTGACTGGTGCACTATCTCCCTTATTTACATTTGAACATGGACCAGCAACAAAGTTAGTCCTCATTGAACAGGAAACTTACGGACAAAGTGGGTATCCACTTGGGGCTACCACTGGTTTCTTTGTGGAAGTAAAAGATTCCCTAGATAACAGGGTAATAGCTTATCCTGGAGCTATTCAAGCAAGCATCTATTCAGGAAGCGGAGGAGAGTTAATAGGCGAAACTATACTATTATTTGAAGAAGGAGTGGCATCATTTTACGGAGATAATGCTCTCACTCTCAAAGGTTCTGCAAGTGAAGTGTATAGGCTAAAATTTTCTGCCGATCAAGTCAATGAAAATGGCGACGAGGTAAGACCCGTAATCTCTGATGAAATTTACCTTAGTGATGGATACTTAAGATTTAATGTATCTACTGGTGAACTTCGTATTAACCCCGGTAACAGATCTGATTTTTGGGACGGAATTTTAAATTTTGTATTCGCATTTTCGTCTGAACACGGCACACTGTCATCAAATATAAACGATTACAGGTTACCGTCAGGATCGTATGGGAACCCTATCTCGCTTGACCCAGGGGTAATTTTGTTGGATACTGAAGGATTAACAGGGTTCAGTGTCCAAACTGCTTTTTACAATTTGCCAAATGTATCGAATACGTTGGAATATTTTGAGCCGACATCAGATATTGGTGATTTTGTGCCTGTTCTTAGTATCGAAAATCTGATATTGGGCTCCCGCTGGGTGCAGCCTTGTGATGATTACACGGTTTATTGTTCAACTGGGGGCGTAATTCCAGGGACAACGGCTGTATATGCATCTGATCTGCCAGGGTATGAGAGCTCAAAGGAGTTTTCACTTGGATTCTTAGGATCTACCGGTCTGACTATTGAACAAGCACTGCAAGCTTTTGGTGCTACAGAAAATGGCTCAATAGCCTATTATACCCTTTTCACATACCTCGGGGGTAATTTTGAAGACGAAGACTATCCGGTAAATATTCTAGATGCCACACTATATGGAGTTCAGATACCAATTTATGTGACATCTAACCCCCCAACTCCGGACGTGGTTAACCTGTTAAGACCAAATAATGACGAACAGGGTGTAAATCTAGGTCCAGTATTTAGCTGGGAGCCGGCTGAACGCGCGTATCACTATCATTTACAGGTTTCCGAAGATTCTATGTTTTCTGCACCAGTTGTAGACGAGAAGCTAATCCGAGAAACCGTATGGACGTACACTGGTGAACTCAAAGGTGAGACCAAATACTACTATCGAGTTCGGGGTAGAAATGAGAACGGAAATGGAGCCTGGAGCCAGGTTCGCTCCTTTACAACCCGTAAAAAAGAAGTGGTATCGGTAATGCCAGCAATGGTCCAACTCATCCATCCTAACAACGGGGATCAGAACGTTGATTTAAGTCCAGTGTTTGCCTGGGAGGAAGCTGCACGAGCGGTCAGTTATCATCTGCAAGTTTCAGAGGTTAATGATTTTTCAACAACCGTGATCAATGAAAATCAAATTTCTGACTTCGCCTGGCCTTATGATGGTGAACTTAAAGGTGAAACCACGTATTTCTTCAGAGTACGCGGACGAAATGCCAACGGAAATGGAGCCTGGAGCCAGGTTCGATCATTCACCACGATCAAAAAAGGTGTAGTTGTGTCCATCGAGTCCAACGAATTACCTAACGAACTGACACTGGCTCAAAATTACCCGAATCCATTTAATCCAGTAACTACGATCAAATTTGGACTTGATGTTAGTGGAGACGTTCAACTGGATGTCTACGACATCCTCGGTAATCACGTCATCACGCTTGTAAACGGGAATTTGTCAGCTGGTTGGCATAGTGTCCGACTGGATGCAACAGCTCTTTCTAGCGGGACTTACGTCTATCGGATTCAAAGCGGTGGGCGAATCCTGTCAAGAACATTGATGCTGATCAAATAATCTTTTTCCTGATCGGATTGTATGTTTATGAGGTTTAACTCAGTCAATTAAATCAGACCTAACATTTGGGAGTAACATCCTGTCAACCCCGAATCGGATCGTGTTTCAAAAAAGGAGGCTTTGGCCTCCTTTTTTGATGGTAGCTTCGTGAAATTTATTCGAAAAATCTCATTTATTTTGAGTGTCATGCTATGTAAATTTGAACCGGTTGACAGCCGCCGGCCGAAGTAGCTCAGCTGGTAGAGCAATGCTCTCGTAAAGCATAGGTCGTGGGTTCGAGTCCCATCTTCGGCTCAAATGAAAGCCTCTTTCTGCAAAGAACTGAGGCTTTTTTTGTGACTCGTTGCTTTTTTCTGAGATAAAATCTGAAAGAATCTGCCAGCATACACAATTTTCTCGACTTCAATTCGTAGTTTCTGGCATTATCATTTTGAAATTAATTGGCCTATGGGATTCTCTGCTACAAAATTCAGCCTTGCTTCATTATTGTTCTTAACCCTTTTTCTGATGTCGAGTTGTGCTACCTCCAGGGGAACTGCAACACGAGGAATGACATTGGAAGTGGGTGTAGCAAGCTGGTATGGACCAACCTTTCACGGTAAATCAACCGCCAATGGAGAGATCTACAATCAGAATGAACTTACCGCTGCTCATAAAACCCTGCCGTTTAACACAGTAGTCAAAGTTACTAATCTTGACAATGGCAGATCTGTCATTGTGCGAATCAACGACCGTGGACCTTATTCAGGAAACCGGATTATCGATTTATCCAGGGCCGCAGCTGCAGAAATTCAGATGATTGGTCCGGGAACTGCTCAGGTTAGGCTGGAACTTGTGAGTAGTGAGGTACCCCTAGGGCGTCGCATTGAGCCAGAGATGTTTACCGTTCAATTGGCCTCTTTTACGCAACGGAATCAAGCCGAAGAGTATGCCAGAAAGGTTGATGGTGCATATGTTCAGAGTGGAAGGGTAAATGGAATGACCTATTACCGTGTTTTCTCGGGACGATTCCCTGATCGAAATGATGCCGTTGAGCACCAACGTGCATTGTCGCGGAAAAACATCGAAGGCTTCGTCAAGCAAGTGCAGAATTGACGGAACTAAATCAATGGCTCCCATTGTTGTTTACCGGAGTTAATTCACGTACACAAACCCCCCTCATGAAGAAAAAAGTGATCATCATAGGCACCGGATTCGGTGCTTTGGGAGCCGGAGTTCGGTTGGCAGCCCAAGGATTTGACGTAGAACTGTTCGAGAAAAGAGATAAGCCGGGAGGTCGGGCTTATGTCTATGAGCAAAATGGATTCAAATTCGATGGAGGACCAACAGTAATTACTGCTCCTTTCATGTTCGATGACTTGTTTAATTTGGCGGGCAAAAAACGTGAAGACTATATCAAGTTTGTCCCTTGCGACCCCTTCTACCGGATTTTCAATCACGAACGCCGTATGTTCGATTACAACGGGGATGAATCGTTTACACTATCGCAAATTGACAACTGGAATCCGGACGATAAACAGGGATATCTTGATTTTATCAAGACTACCAAGCCAATTTTTCAAAAGGGATTCATCGAACTTGCCGACAAGCCGTTCCTGAATTTCACCGATATGTTAAAAGTAGCACCAGATCTGATTAAGCTTCAGTCCTACAAGAGTGTTTATCAGTATGTTTCCGGATTTGTGAAAAACGATTTTCTTCGCCAGTGTTTCTCTTTTCACCCGTTGCTGGTTGGTGGTAATCCTTTCGATACTACCTCCATCTATGCGATGATCCATTACCTCGAGCGGGAGTGGGGTGTGCATTATGCCATGGGTGGAACCGGAGCGATAGTCAAGGCCCTGGTCAATCTGATTGAAGATCTCGGTGGCAAAGTCCATTTAAATTCAGAAGTAGATGAAATTCTAACCGAAGGCCGAAAGGTAAAAGGTATCCGTCTGAAAAACGGAGCACTTCATAAAGCCGACGCAGTGGTATCCAATGCAGATGTTCCGTTCACATATATGAACATGATCAATCCCGCAGCCCGCAAGAAGTATTCAGACGCTAAACTCAAGCGTATGAAGTACAGTATGTCGTTGTTTGTGATCTATTTTGGTACGAACCGGCGATATCTGGATACGGATCTTCGTCACCATAATATCATTCTTGGTCCACGCTACAAAGGGTTACTGGATGATATATTCCACAAGAAAACGGTTGCCGACGACTTCTCCCTGTATTTGCATATGCCCACGATCACAGATCCGGGTATTGCGCCTGAAGGACACGAGTCGTTCTACGTACTCTCACCCGTACCCCACCTGGGGTCAGGCACAGATTGGACCAAAATGGCCAAAGTATATCGAGACCGAATCATGCAGTTCCTGGAAGATCATTATCTCCCTGACTTGCAGAAACACATTGTAGCCGAGCATTACATTGATCCGTTACACTTTCAGGGCACCTTGAACAGTTATTTGGGTAGCGCATTCTCTGTTGAACCTATTCTTACCCAATCGGCCTGGTTCCGTCCTCATAACCGTTCCGAAGACTTCGATAATCTCTATTTTGTGGGAGCCGGTACGCATCCAGGAGCAGGACTTCCTGGTGTACTGTCGTCTTCTGTGATTGCCGAAAACCTGGTGACCCAGGACCTTGGTTGATACACTACATCAAGCCGAAACGATGAGGGGTTTTAGGCCCCTCATAACATTAACACCAAAACGGCTTATTTCAGTGATTTCTGTAGGTTGTCCCAGTCTTTAAGGAACTTGTCCAGACCAATATCGGTAAGCGGATGCTTGATCAAGGCTTCGATCACGCTCAAGGGCATTGTGGCAACATCTGCTCCCATCATGGCAGACTCGACCACGTGGATCGGATTACGGATTGATGCAACCAATACCTCTGTTTCGAAATCATAATTTGCGTAAATAGTCACAATCTGTTCGATCAGATCCATCCCATTGGTTGAAACGTCGTCTAAACGTCCCACAAAAGGAGATATATAACTGGCTCCAGCCTTTGCAGCGACCAGTGCCTGTGTTGGCGAGAAACATAGGGTACAGTTGGTACGGATGCCTTCATCGCTGAAAGTACGAATCGCCTTAATTCCATCTTTGATCAGGGGCACTTTTACAACCACATTTGGAGCGATGCTAGCTAAACGACGACCTTCAGTGACCATATCTTCATAGTTTACAGAAACTACTTCAGCGGATACATCCCCGTCAACTTCTTCACAGATTTTGGCAATGTGTCCTTCAAAATCCCTGACACCAATTTTAGCACACAGCGATGGATTGGTGGTAACACCATCCAGGATTCCCATAGCATTGGCTTCTCGGATTTCGGTAAGGTCGGCCGTATCAATAAAAAATTTCATAGAAAATCTGATTTTAAAGGGATTTGATGTCAATTCAACCTAAAAATACGTGCTTTTGTACCTTTTACCAATCCACAGGTTGTTGTAACTTTGGCGATTATATAAAATATCCGCGATTGAGCTTGAGAAAAGCTCAAAGTGACCATTAAATATCAAGATTTACCTGTAGAATATGGACAATCAGTTTCAAAAATTATCTGACGATCAGCAGCACCAACTTTTGTTTATGATGCTGGTTCAACAGCATGAGCAAATTGGACTCATGGGACTAGGTAAGATCAAGAATCCTGCAACAGATGTCATTGAGCGTGATCTTAATGCCGCAAAATATGCGATTGATACCCTTGCCATGCTAGAAAAATACACTAAAGGGAATATTGAGAGGGAACTGAGCTCATACCTAACACAAAAGTTAAGTATGTTAAGGCTCAACTATGTAGATGAAGCGAATCATGTATCTGAAAAGAAAAGTGATCCTGCTCCACCCGTTGACGAATCTGAAACAGCGTAACGAACACTATAGAATGTATCTGGACCGGTACCTATGGAACACATACAAGCATGTGGCGGTGTCGTGTATCGGATTCATTCTGATCGAATACAGGTACTGGTACTGTTTCGTCGAGGATTTTGGGACCTTCCCAAAGGCAAACGCGAGCTTAACGAGTCGCTGGAGGAGTGTGCGGTGCGTGAAGTTAGTGAGGAAGTGGGGATTCCACTACCGATGATCGTAGCAGAACTGGGTTCGACTACCCATACTTATACACTCGAAGGGATTCATGTGCACAAAGAAACCTTTTGGTATTCCATGATTACTTGTGCCGTAGACTTCAGTCCACAAGTGGAAGAGGACATCGAACTAGTACAATGGATGGATCTTGATGAAGCGTTGAAGCGGGTCGGTTTCCAGAATCTAAAGACAGTGCTTGGTAGGTTTTCCAAGGCGATTTCTTTAGGGTAGTAGGGAGTAGGTAGTGGGCAGCAGGATTACCCATTTACAGAACCCTCTTCCTACTCCCCATTAACTACTTCCTTTTTTAAGCCAACAAAGTTGACGTAAAAAAAAAGGCGAAGCTCACAAGAGCCCCGCCTTCATTCAACAAACCAATACGTGTTTTGATCAATTCTGCAGACGGAATACGATAGGCAACTGAAATTGTACTTTAACTGCTCGTCCACCTTGCATTCCAGGTGTAAATCGAACTCCCTTCACCGCATCAATTGCAGCCTCGTCGCAACCTCCACCGATGCCTCGGATAACAGTGGGATTAACCACATTTCCTTTCTCGTCTACCACGAACTGAACAACAACACGACCTTCAATTCCTGCTTTACGAGCAATTTCCGGGTATTTTACCCGGTTATAGATCGCTTGCATACCACCGCGAGGTTCAGGCATACGTTCAACGACCACGAATATCTCAGGTTCGTCCTCTTCTTCAGCAGGTGGTGGTGGTGGTGGAAGATCCAGGGGGCCCTCAAGATCTAATTCAAAACCGAGATCAAGTATCTCATCTTCAATAATTTCGTCGTTTGGTACCTCAACAGGAACCGGTGGTCTTGGTGGTGGTGGTGGGGTTTCTACCTGTTCCGTTTGGATAATCTCTTCGATTTCGACGATCTCTTGTTCGGGGAGCGTAAAATCAGCTCTATCTCCACCTGAGAGTGGGGCACGGAACATACCGATCATCGTTAATAAGGTTACTACCATTCCTACCTGAAAATAGACTTGATAGTTTTTTCGCAAATCAGCTTCTGGTTTTTTTCTTTCGAGTCCCATATTGACCTATTGGTTTGGTTTTAATTCGAGGTGCAAAATAACATATTCGAATCCATTCGTCAAATGCGAATACCTCATTTTCCCCTTATTTAATTGTAAAAAAAGAAAAATATCCTAAGAAGTCCAGCAAATCACATCAACGTGCGACCCTAAAAGTCAGAGAAAAACCTGATTCTTTTGTAAATCCTGCTGAATAAATCTTAATATCCACCATGCCAGTAAACATCCAATTGTATTTGCAACGGCATCGGCTATGCTTGCCGAGCGGTTTATAGGAGCCAGGTATTGCACGATTTCTATTCCTGTACCAAAAAAGAACCCTAGTAACGCGACTTTCCACATTCTACCGCGGATTCTTTTCATATTGATAAGAATAAATAACCCCGTCAGGAAAGTCCAACCTCCAAAGACGGTCAGGTGGCCAAGTTTATCAAAATCGAACAGTTTATATTCTGGGATTGACTCTGACGGTAGTAAGGTGAGCATGAGAATGATTGCCGTCCAAATCACGATAAATACGGGTATTGCGCCTCTAACTACTTGATGATTGAAAATAGATGTATTCATTTCTGGACTAAACTTTTAACAACGTTTCGGTTACTGGTACCAAGAACGTGAGCTGGAGTGTTGTTAGTATTATTGCCAGAAGTGTCCCTGCTACTACCTGTGAGGGAGTATGCATGTTCAGTTTTACTCTGGACCATTGTAAGACCATGATTAACACTAATAAAACGCTGAGTAGCGTGATGGATGTGCTGGAACTACCAGGCCAGCTTAATGTAACCGGGCCACTCATGAAATATATCACGGTAGCAGCGGTACTCATGGCCATGGAGTGCACACTAATTTTCCATTTCAGATTGATGATTGCAGCCACGGTGGTATTGTTGATGGATATCATGCATAAAATCATATAAATGAGACCATGCTGAATGGGTAAATACTGAAAGCAAACCAGACCGGCTCCCATACTCAATAACCCGTACATAAACGGTCTGTGGCGTTCTTCCCGATTGCTGACGTCCATCGAATCCACCATCCTGGAACGTGTTAGTCGATGAAGAATCAAAAAAGGTATTAAAACGAAAAACAGGATACCTACTAGATTGACCATCAAAAATCCAGCGGTAGTCGATTCAAGTTTTGCCGATGCATATCCGAAAACAATAACGGGTAAAATCAGGGGACTGAATAAGCCTGATATCACCAAAGCCCAGGTGGTAGATTGGTCAACTGGAATATGTTGTCCCGGCATCGTAGTTACCTGATAAATAAATGTTAGAGCATCTTCGAGTTAATATGAACGGGCAAACAGAACCATTTCCTTGGATGGTTTTCCGGTTACAATACAAGATCCGGGTACTTTATGTGGATTGTTCAACGGGATACATCGGATCGTAGCCTTGGTTTCTTCTTTGATACGTGCTTCAGTTTCAGCTGAGCCGTCCCAGTGGGCATAAACAAATCCACCTGTTGAGTCGAGTAGTTGCTTGAACTCATCATAAGAGTTAGCAACTGAGGTCATCGAATCGCGACGAATTTTTGCTGTATCGAACAGGTTCTGCTGGATCTCTTCGAGTAAGACCTTGATGCGTCCGGATATTCCGGATGCATCCACAATTTCTTTTGTTTTGGTGTCCCGACGCGCGATTTCGAGTTTTCCATTGGACGCATCGCGTGGTCCTACTGCAATGCGAACAGGAACACCTTCGACCTCATACTGAGCGAACTTCCAACCTGGTTTGTAGTTCTCTCTGGCATCAAGCTTAACACGAATACCTGCAAGCTTGAGTTCATCGTAAATTCCGACGATATAGCTCATTACCTGAACTTTTTCTTCCTCATTTTTCCAAATGGGTACAATCACAACTTGAGTTGGTGCCAGGCGTGGTGGGAGAACGAGTCCGTCATCGTCGGAGTGGGTCATGATGAGTCCGCCTATGAGTCTGGTCGAAACACCCCAGCTCGTAGCCCACACGTGTTTTACCTGACCATCCGAATCTTGAAATGTCACGTTAAAGGCTTTGGCAAAGTTTTGTCCAAGGAAATGTGAAGTTCCTGCCTGAAGCGCCTTGCCATCCTGCATCATTGCTTCGATGCAATACGTGTCCACTGCTCCTGCAAATCGTTCTGATTCAGATTTTATTCCAGTGATTACGGGCATTGCCATGAAATCTTCAGCAAATGAGCGATACACCTCGAGCATTTTTTCGGTTTCTTCACGAGCTTCGGATTCTGTTGCGTGTGCGGTATGACCTTCCTGCCACAAAAATTCCATCGTTCGCAGGAACAGTCGGGTACGCATTTCCCAGCGAACCACATTCGCCCATTGGTTGATTAAAATGGGGAGGTCCCGGTAAGATTGTATCCAGTCACGGTAGGTGTCCCAGATGATGGTTTCGGAAGTAGGACGAACAATCAGCTCTTCTTCGAGTTTGGAGGATGGATCTACATCGACGCCATTTTCCGTGTTGATCAGTCGGCTGTGAGTAACTACCGCACATTCTTTAGCGAATCCCTCAACATGCTGAGCCTCTTTGGAAAGAAACGATTTAGGGATGAAAAGAGGGAAGTAGGCATTTTCGTGTCCAGTTTCTTTGAACATCCGGTCAAGCTCGGATTTCATGTTTTCCCAGATGGCGTAACCGGTCGGTCGGATCACCATACATCCGCGCACAGGAGAATGTTCGGCCAGACGTGCTTCTTTGATGACGTCCAGATACCATTGTGAATAATCTTTTTGCTGGGAAGTGATATGTTTAGCCATTGGAATACGAAAATCTTGGTTCGGATGATAAAATAGGTCGGGTTGTTGGCCTACCCTTACATGGATCTATGTATATGGGTCAAAAATACGACAATTTGAGTGCAACTGCCGAACTGAGTATATCTTTTTTCTTTAAAGCATTTATTTCGGTTTAATATCTGCTTATATTTGGAATCTTGACCTTTTTAGGTATGGCGTGGTAGCTCAGCTGGTTAGAGCGTCGGATTCATAACCCGGAGGTCGGGGGTTCAAGTCCCCCCCACGCTACAAGAATTTAAAAGCTAAGGTGTTTACAACTAATGCCTTGGCTTTTTTTTTGAGGTTTTTATTTTTCAACGACAGGGTGAATATCTTGATCAAGTTTTTAAATACAGTTTAATGAAGGTGTTCCTTTACTCATGTACGAATTCGTTGAATCGAGAGATCACTATTAGCAAGAGATACGTAGCGTTTAAATTTTATTCAGTCAACATTTTCTAAGCACACACTTAAGCATTTCTTAATCTATGACTTTTCCTGCATCCAAATCTATTCGAATGTATTTAATGCCGATACTTTACCTGGTTTTGGTACATGTCGGTTACACAAAGGCAAGTACATGTGATATTGTCCCATCTGTTACTCCCGGTTTTTACGAATCAATTGTACAAGTTTCATTTTCAGTATCCGGAAGTTGTACTCTTAAGTACACGATTGATTCTTCTTCACCTTTGGAACAGGGAATTGAATACAAGGGTGAGATACTGGAAATACACCCAGATTCAAGAGAAGCTAAATTGTCCTATATTGATGGGGTATCTCACGAAGGATCTCCCTGGCGCGAACCAAGGGCTAAAGTAGGTATGGCCTCAGTGATTAGAACAGTACTGGAAAACAAAGATGGACAGATAGTACAGGAAAAAAGTTTCACCTATTTCATACGTGATGAATCATCTCACACACCTGGTATCCCGGTAGTATCATTGACCTTTGACGAGGATTTATATTTCGATCATGAAACTGGAATCTATGTTACGGGTAAAATTTACGAAGAATGGAGAGCGTTAAATCCGGATGTTGAACCAGACGGTGATACTCCCGCAAATTACATCCAGAGAGGAGAGGAATGGGAAAAACCAACTTATCTTGAGTACTTTGATGAAGAAGGGAAACTAGTCGTTCACCAAGGTATAGGAATACGTATTCACGGTGGATGGTCAAGAATGTATCCACAAAAATCCTTGCGAATCTATGCGAGAAACGATTACGGTAAGTCTACCTTGGATTACCCGTTTTTTAAGGATTCAGATAAAGTGGAATTTAAACGACTCATTTTAAGAAACGCAGGCCAGGAGTGGGATCGTACCAAACTTAAGGATATCTACCTGACATCTTTAGTACGCCATTTTAAAGCTGAGTCGCAAGCTTATCAACCGGTTATTGTGTATTTAAACGGAGAATACTGGGGGTTGTACAATCTTAGAGAACGCATCGATCAACATTACCTGGAGCTGAAATATGGTATTGATCGCGATCAAATTGATATGATCAATGCTTTGGGTGAAGCTGAAGAAGGGGATTCTACCCGGTATAACTCTATGTATGAATTTTTTAAGCAGAATGATTTTACTTCTGATGAATTATATACTCAAGCGCTGACAAAAGTTGATCTTAATTCCTTTTTGGAACATTTCATTTCACAAATCTTTGTTGGTAATTCAGATTGGCCGGATGTAAACCAAGATATTTGGAGTAAACAAACCGATGGATACGTACCAGATGCTCCATTTGGACACGATGGAAAGTTTTACTGGATCATCGCTGACCAGGACTTTGGATTCATTTCGAACCAGTATGAATTTAATTCTTTGAAGTATGCGATGCAGGAAGGGGGGCACCGATTTGGGGAAAGATCCAACTTGATTTTCCGTAAACTTCTTGAGAATGAAACGTTTAAAAACGAGTTTATCGTTCGATTTTATCATCATCTGAACACAACATACGATACGGATAGAATGATCGAGAAATTGCGCTTGATATCAAGGATGATTGAACCTCACATTCACAAGCATTATCAAAGATGGGCTGCGTATGACTTATTTAGCGAAAAATTCAGAGATGTCAATGACTGGAAAACACTAATTAATGAGATGGATGAATTTGCGCAGAAAAGAAATGGTATACTTAATTCTCATTTGAGGGATTATTTTGATTTATCAAACGAAATGATTTCAATCACGCTGACTTCAGAAGACTACAGTATGGGATTTATTGAAATCAATGGATTGGATCTTGATTATGAAAACCCGGTTACCCCAATGAAGAGTGAGATTTATACGGGTGTTTATCCCAAGCAACTGAACTACCAGATACAGGCTGTTCCTAAAGAAGGTTATGTGTTCCTAAAGTGGGAAGGTACATTAATTGATGAAACCAATCAGTATGAACCGGTACTTACGTTAACAGGAAATGAAAATTTTCAACTCATCGCTGTATTTTCAGAGGAAATTTTAGAGGATAATACCGCGCCCAATGTTATTGCGCCACATGTACTTAGTAAAGAAGATTACCTATTTGATAGTTGGTCTCCAGATAATCCTGAGTATACGTATCCCCCTTCTATGTACTTTACTCAGTCAACGGTAAATGATCCTGGGATTGAAGATTCGGTTGATGTCCTATATTTTATACCAGAGCAGGAATATGCCGCCGCGGATCAGGCTGTTATTGGATTCCCTTATAAGACTACATCCAGAACCAGAATTGAGGGTTTGGGAGAAGATGGTATTGCTTTTATAAACACCGGGCGAGGGCGAGATTTAGGTGCTGCTGTTTTGAGTCTGGATGCTACGGACCAAACAGATATCGTAGTGTATTGGGAAGCATCAACCTTGATACCCAATTTCAGAACGTATAATATTCGATTACAGGTCAAATCATCAGAAGCGAGTGAATGGACAGATGTTCTGGATGAAAATGGAGATCCAGTCGAATATCGCCGTTCTGATCAAGCAGGGCACACACAGGTTTTTGGTCCAACTATATTACCAGATTCTTTGAACAATTTACCTCTGATTCACTTGAGGTGGAAATATTACTACACTGGAACCAGGCTTGAAGGTGATGGCGGAAGTAGAGATAAACTGAGACTAGACAATATCAGGGTTTCTACATTGAATTCTACTTCTACAATAGAAGGTGAATTGTATCCCACATCGTTTACTTTGCTGGCTAATTACCCAAATCCATTTAATAATCGGACCATAATTTCCTATTCACTACCTGGTACTGGACATGTAAAAGTTGAAATCTATGACCTATTGGGTAAAATGATGCATACGTTATTTGATGGTATTCAAGAAAGTGGGTTACACCATTTACCATTTAATGCAAATCAGCTTTCTAGTGGTATCTATTTCTATTCAATTCAATACAATAACATCAGGCTTACTGGTAAAATGAGCTTAGTTAAATAGTTGTTACTTATCTACTCCCCTTCACGTTTTGCTTGAGTCCAACTATTTAGACAGATACCTCTTCAAGTCTAGAATTGCCATTCGCTACTTATGTTGAATAACAACCTGTAACTCAAATGCAGGTTAGGTCACTTCAATGGATGTAGTAGACTATTGGTCGGTAGGTAGGAATAAAAAAGGCGCTTCCCCTGTTCAGAAAGGAAACGCCTGTTTATCATCTACAGACGGCTATTACCCCATTTGCATGTGCAATGTTACCGCTTTTGACATGGGGCAACAATCCGATGAATTTCGTATTTCGTATCCGTATTTATACGGATATTTGAATGCATACTGTCCATAGTTCTTCATTGGACAAGTTGATTTTCGATCGCATATCGGACCAAGCCTGCTGAGTTCTTTACACCAAGTTTCTGAATTAGATTGGCCCTGTGCGTATCGACTGTACGCGGACTGATGAACAGGATCTCGGCGATTTCCTGACTCGTTTTGCCATCTGCGATTTTTTGTAGAATCTCGGTCTCACGTTTGGTAAGTCCAGGGGCGTCGTGATCTTTGCTATCGAGATTGAATTGTGCAGATCGTACATACTTTTCTGTCATCAAGGTGGAAATAGGAGTACTAAAAATCTGCTTCCCCTGTGCTACGGTTCGTATTGCGTTAAGCAATTCCCCGATTTCCGTGTTTTTAAGGATATAACCGGATGCTCCTGCGCTCAAAACCTGATTGAGATACTCTTCATTCAGGTGCATGGTCAAAATCAGGACTCTTGCATTAGAGTGGTTCTTTACAATGGTTCGTGTTGTTTCGATCCCATTCATTTCTGGCATCGAAATATCAAGTAAAACGACGTCTGGTCTGAGGTTATTAAACTGATCGACGGCCTGCACACCGTTGGAAGCTTCACCAACCACTTCAATGTCGGGCGATGACTTGAGCACCGAACAAATTCCATAACGAACGATATCGTGGTCATCTACCACCATTACTCTGATTTTATTCATCGTCATCCTGCATGGTTAAGAAGTCGTTTGTTTTGTGTAATGGAATTTCAATGATGATCTCGGTACCATTTTCTGGTTGTGATTCCATTTGAACTCGTCCACCCAACAGTTCTGCACGTTCCTGGATATTCATCAATCCGCTTCCGGCTTTGGATTTAGCGACTTCTTTGATGTCAAATCCATTACCATTGTCCTGTATTACGATCAAAATATGGGAATGTCTGTTGTACAGTTCAATACTTGCCTGAGTTGCGTTCGAGTGTTTAACGATATTGTTCAACGATTCCTGGCAGATACGGTAAATGGCAATCTCTATTCCGGGAGAATAATGTTTTTCGAGCTCATATTCACTAAATCGAACATGAAAAGTACCCAGTCTGCTATATTCATCACATAGATTTCGAATGGCAGGCACAATTCCGAAGTCGTCCAAAACAGCCGGGCGAAGGTTCTGAGAAATATTCCGAACTTCCTGAATCGTGGTGGTGACCAGTTCCTTGACCCGGGACAGATTCTCCTTCACGCTAGATGAGCCGGAATCCAGATTTTGTTCAACGAGCACAAGATTCAAATGAGCCGCCGTGAGTAGCTGACCCAAGCCATCGTGCAGCTCTCTGGCAATATTCCGGCGTTCTTCTTCGATGGTTTCAACTTTGGCTGCCATACGAGAACGCTGCTCGATCAAGCGATTACTGATCTCCTCAGCTTTTTTTCGCTGAGTAATAATTTCATTAAAAATGATCACACCGCCCACAAGGTTATCCATTGTATACCAGGGTATGATTTCCCACTTCACCCAGTCCAGTTTTCCAGTGGGATGGATGTAGATATCCTGCTCGAATTTGTCGGTATTTCCCTTTAGAGCTCGCTGATGAGAGGCGATCCAGTGTTGAGGTTGATTAGGGACGATCTCGTAGTGGCTTTTTCCGATGATATCGTTTCTCTCGATATCGAAATCGGCAACCCAACGATCAGAGACAAGAAGATACTTCATATTGGTATCAAACATGGCTACTGCGATGGGAGTATTGATAACAAACTGAGAGAATAACTGTTCGCCGAATTTCAGTTTGTCCTCATTGGCCACAAACTCAGATAAATCGGTAATCACATAATACAGAAATGCTTCACCCTCTATATCTATTTGTGAAACATGCACTTCAACATCTCTGAAGTTTCCGTCTGCATGCCGGTGCTTGACTCGATGTCGACCCGCTGGGATATCAAAAAAAGGAGCTTTTGTTGAATGGATTCCGGTCTCAAAAGGATTCAAAACACGGATGTGGAGGGTTATGAAATTTTCGTAGGTGTATCCGTAGTAGGCAACGGCCGCATCGTTGGCATCAAAAATGAATCCACTTTTGGCGTGGATCAATAATTTTTTTGCCGGATTCTTCCTAAAGAATTGGATGTAAAGTGCTTCGTGTTGAAGCTTTTTCATGACAGGTGTTACCGACTTCATGTTCATCTTTTGCAAATTATCTGAAATATATCATTTTGCGGGTGAAGGGACGAAGAAAATTCAGGAATATTTACTGAGTTTGGTCTTGGTTTTGCGTATTTTAGATCCTTTGGTTTCAGGGATGTTATCAGGTTCAACAATGCTGTTCGTGGCTGGAATCCACGAAGAAAGTCGTGATCTCTGAACTATAAACTGAAGTAACGTAGAATCGAGACTAATTATCATAGACATGTTGTTAAAACGCACTCACACCTGTGGGGAACTCAAGGCTTCCGAAGCCGGAAAAACAGTACTTCTCAATGGATGGGTTGATACCCGTCGTGATCTCGGAGGAGTTATTTTCATCGATTTGCGAGACCGATACGGACTTACTCAAATCGTATTTTCGCCGCAGGATAATGCTGAAGCACATGCTCTGGCAGACAAGCTGAGAACTGAATACGTGATAGGAATCGAGGGTGTGGTTAAGAATCGGGATGAAGCAAATATCAATCCGAAAATGTCAACCGGTACGATAGAAGTTCGTGTGCACAAACTTGAAATCTATAATGTAGCAGATACCCCTCCTTTTGAAATTGCAGACGATATCAAGACCGCCGAGGACTTGCGAATGAAGTATCGATATCTGGATCTTCGCAGACCTCAAATGCAACGGAATCTGATTTTACGTTCTAAAACAGCCCAAATTACCCGAAATTATTTCGATACTCTTGATTTTGCAGAAATCGAAACCCCAGTTTTAATGCGGAGTACCCCGGAAGGTGCACGTGACTATCTGGTCCCAAGCCGGGTTAATCCAGGAACTTTTTATGCCCTTCCCCAGAGTCCACAAACATACAAGCAGATTCTGATGGTTTCAGGTATGGATCGTTATTTCCAGATCGTGAAGTGTTTCAGGGATGAAGACTTGCGTGCCGATCGTCAGCCTGAGTTTACCCAGATAGATGTTGAAATGTCGTTCGTGGACGAGGAATCCATTTATGAAATGGCAGAAGGTCTGATGAAATCGATTTTAAAGGGGACGACCGGGTATAATCTGGAAACACCGATTCCACGCATGACCTATGACTATGCCATGGAAACCTACGGATCAGACAAACCGGATCTTCGATTTGGTCTTGAATTTGTAGACTTTTCTGAGACGGTGGCTGCTTCGGAATTCAGAGTTTTTTCAAAAACGGTCCAGGATGGGGGTGTTGTGATCGGATTCAACCTTCCGGGCCATGGTCATTTGGGAAGAGGTGTTATGGATCGCTGGACGGCCCGAGCCAAAGACGAATTTGGTGCCAATGGATTGATCTATGTGAAAAATAACGCGGAAGAATTGTATTCCAGCGTTGGTAAGTTTGTATCCGAAGACATCACCCGTGCCATGGTTGAAAAGGCGAATGCCAGTGAGGGAGATCTTCTTTTAGTTTTAGCTGGATCCAAAAGTACCGTTTATCATCAATTGGGCCAATTACGCCTTGCTGTTGCCCATGAGTACGAGTTGATTGATACATCCAGAAATGCGTTGTTATGGGTTACCCAATTCCCGCTTTTGGAATTTGATCCAGAAGCAAGTAGATGGGTCGCAATGCACCATCCGTTCACTTCGCCGTTGCCCGAAGATGTGCATCTTCTGGAATCTGATCCCGGCAAGGCCCGTGCACGAGCGTATGATATGGTAATGAATGGAAATGAAATCGGGGGAGGATCCATTCGTATTCACAACCGCGCCCTTCAGGAACGCATGTTTGAATTACTTGGAATTGGTGAAGATGAAGCCAAAGAGAAGTTCGGTTTTTTGCTTGATGCGTTCCGATTTGGTGCACCTCCACACGGGGGTATCGCATTTGGACTGGATCGTATCGTGATGTTGCTTACTGGTTCCAGAAGTCTGCGAGATGTGATAGCATTTCCCAAGAATCAACGTGCTCAAAGCCTGATGGATAACTCACCCGATGTGGTGGATCCAAAACAACTCGATGAGTTACATATTATGATTAAGCCTGGTATCAGTAAACTGTAAACGGTAAACGGTAAACGGTAGGAAATTGGAAATGGGTAGTAGGGAGTAGATTCCACTACCCACTACCCACTACC
>CAYYPL010000009.1:0-55442 GCA_964473555.1 uncultured Chitinophagales bacterium | reverse complement strand
AGGAAATTGGAAATGGGTAGTAGGGAGTAGATTCCACTACCCACTACCCACTACCTTACTACCTTACTATTTATTCTCAAGAATGTTCTTGTATTTAACACCTGCCTTATAAACCCGGTTTACGCCATTGAATGCTGCGATCCGGTAGGCTTCCGAGTAGGTCGGGTAGTTCATCATATTACTGATGAAGTATCGGATGTCGCCATTGAAAGCGATCACTGCTTGTCCGATATGGATGATTTCACAGGCTGCTGCTCCGATGGCATGTACTCCTAACAACTTAAAGGTGGCGGTTTCAAAGACCAGTTTAAGCATACCCGTGCTATTATTGGACACTGTTGCTTTTGTGAGATTGTCGTAATAGGCACGTCCGACGGTTACATCATGCCCGGCTTTAACAGCTTCTTCCTCAGTGAGTCCCACACTGGAAAATTCAGGAATTGAGTATACGCTGAATGGAACGGTACTGGACATTTCTCCGATTGGAATCTCGAACATATGACAGGCCGCTGTTCGTCCCTGTGCGAATGAAGCTGAAGCGGACTGTGGATTCCCTATGACATCACCAGCGGCATAAATGGTATCGACGTTTGTCTTATAATTTTTGTCGGTTTTGATATAACCAAGCTCGTCAAGTTCCACTCCAACAGATTCAGCTCCAATGTTTGATGAATTTGGGATTCTACCGCCGAAATGAAGTACGTTTTCTGTTTCAATAACCCTTTTTTCGCCTTCCTGATCATGGAAATGTATCTCGGTGCAATTTCGAAGTTGATTGGTTCCAACTTTATCGATCGTTATACCATGATATATCGTAATTCTGAACTGTCTGAGGCTTTCGTCCAGGATTGCCTTTATTTCATGATCCAGATAATTGAAATAGGAGGTATCCGGATTCAAAATGGTAATTTTTGAACCCATAGATGCGAAAATGGTAGCATATTCAATTCCCTGTACCCCTGCACCCACGATCACGAGTCGACGCGGAATGTGTTCAAGGGATAAGATCGACTGGGAATCAAGAATCGTTTTATGGTCAATTTTGAAACTTTTTGGAGGTCTGGGGGAGCTTCCAGTTGAAATTAAAATTTTTCCTGCAGAGTACACTTTTTTTGAACCGAACCCATCGCTTACTTCCACGCTATTCGGACCGGTTATGCGACCAAATCCACGTACTGTTTTGACCTCATTTTTTATCAGGTTGCGTTTTACTTCACTATGCTCGTGTTGGACCACTTTGTCTTTGATGTTCAACAAATCAGCCATCTGAAACAGCAAATAGGGCTTTTTGTTGTTAACATCACCAAATTGATGGGTGTACTTTTGAATACTCGAAGCGGCTTCACGAAGCGCTTTACTTGGTACTGTTCCAGAATTTATCCAGGATCCACCGAGATGGTTTTCGTTGGCTTCTATAATGAGAACTTGTTTGTCGAATTTACTGGCCTGCATGGAACATGAAAAGCCCGCAGGACCGCTTCCCAATATGATTAGATCGTAATCGTATGACATACTAAATGGTTGTATTTAAACTTTGCTGAACACGAAGTTACATCCCTACCTCGCAATGATGTAAAGATAGCAGATTCACGGGATGTTTTCTTTGAAATTATTTCGCATCTTTGGTTGTTTTAACCGTAAACAATCTTTGAAAAATAGTGGGTCAGCGTTTACCGCTCCAAACTCCAGCGTACAGATTGATTTCTATCGTACTCACAGATTGATTTGTCGCTTGACCCCGTATACATCCAAATATGAATCATAACTAAACAAGGAAAACGATTATGGCTTTCACACTTCCTGAACTTACCTATGCGTATGACGCACTTGAACCACACCTGGATGCTCGTACCATGGAAATCCACCATACCAAGCACCATCAGGCATACATCAATAACGCAAATGCTGCCCTTGAAGGTCACCCGATGGCATCAAAATCTGTAGAAGAAGTACTTCAGCACCTGGATGCAGTACCTGCTGACAAAAAACAGGCAATCATCAACAATGCTGGAGGACATGCCAATCATAGTCTGTTTTGGACTATCTTAGCTCCACATGCTGGCGGAGCACCTTCAGGTGAACTGGCTCATGCTATCGAATCAACTTTCGGAAGTTTTGATGCATTTAAAGATAAGTTTGCTACTGCAGCTGCAACCCGATTTGGTTCAGGCTGGGCCTGGCTGGTGATTAACAAAGATGGTGGACTTGAAGTGACTTCGACCGCTAATCAGGATAGTCCGTTAATGATGGGTCAAACACCAATCCTGGGACTGGATGTTTGGGAGCATGCCTACTATTTGCACTACCAAAATCGTCGCCCGGACTATGTGAAGAGTTTTTGGAACGTGGTTAACTGGACGAAAGTGGCCGAATACTACGCAGCAGCTAAGTCATAGTATCTGTTAATCAGATTGCAACTATAAAAAAGGCTATCAGATTAGACTGGTAGCCTTTTTTGTATCTGAGTCAGGTGAACTGATTTATTCCAGACGAATTCTTTTCCATTTGGTATACTCTCCTCTGAGTTGAAGCATCATTTGCTGGTCGATGCGCTGAGCCTGACTGACACGGTTACCATAGGGGTCTCTTGCGGTTGGATTCATCTGTTCAGAGCGAAAATCATCGCCCAGGATTTCCTCGAGGGTTGGAGGGACCACTTCGACTCCAAAATGTATATCCGCGCCGGATTTTACCTCAATAGCGAACTGTCGAGATCTTGAAGATTTAAGTGGAATTTTCATCTCGATGTACATCACGCTGGCACTTCTGTCCATTGCCAATTCGAGTGATTGTGCTTTCAATGCCGTGATATCGATGGGTACTGGTCTCACGGGGTCTTTCTTGTTAACCCGTTGTACCATCATGACCCGTTCTTCCATGGATGCTTCGATAGATTTGATTAATCGTTCGTTTTCAGGGGCGTTGGCCCAGCCTGGATTTTCCAGATATTCTTTACGTGCACCGGGAATCTCGCTCAGGATTGAGAGTACGCCAACTGGATACATAATTCCAAAAGATCTACGCAGTTCTTTATCTGAGTCGAAATACAGATAGAGACCGTATTTTTGTATGTTTTGAAACAACGAGTTGTTTTTCAGCCCGAGGAAAACGTACAAAAATTCGTCATCGTTACTGAAATACAGGTCGTAATCGCCCTCGGAGTTCAACTGGATACGATCCATTGGCCAATCGGCTGCGTTACCGTCTATAGCAATAGGTGTATTGATGGCACTACTGGTCAGCACTTTGGTACGGGTACATCCCAGCATAGAGATGGAAATAAGGAACAATGCAGAGAGCAGTAAACGGGAATACGTGTATTTAGCTTGTGTGGATACTGACATTGGATAGTTCTACTCCCAAAAATTGGATTAATATGTGTATATTTGACCATCAGAAAATAAACAAAAAACACAACTAACAAGGAATCTTATGCAATTTGGATTTGGAATTGGCCCGGATACCACCTGGATGAGAACTGAACTCACGGATTTGGGTATTGCAGAACTTAAAACCCCTGAAGATGTAGATGCTGTTTTTGCTGAAAAAAAATCAGGAACGATGCTATTGGTCATTAATTCAGTGTGTGGCTGTGCGGCGGGGAATGCTCGTCCTGGTGTTGCGATGGCACTTCAAAATGCGAAGGTGCCGGATATGCTCTACACCGTTTTTGCTGGTCAGGATCGGGAAGCTACGGAGCGTGCGCGTGGATATTTCAGTGAATTTCCTCCTTCATCGCCATCGTTTGCATTCTTTAAAGATGGAGAGATTAAGGCGATGGTACCAAGACATCGTGTGGAAGGCAGATCAGCTCAGGAAGTCGCCAATGATCTGGTCATGATTTTCAACGCATTCTGTTAATCACACAGGCGTTTCCCTACATCAAATCCCGCAGGGAACATTCTTTGCGGGATTTTTTATTTCATACCAGGTGATATACCAATTTAGTTGTGTTTTCGTTTTTAATTCATCAACTACAGCAGGTCGCATGCTACATTTAAATGAGGATTCGCCATTGAACAATTCATGAGTGCATGCGTATGTAGTCGGTAATCGTTATTATTCAGTTAACCACGAATTAATCTAATCAAATCGTTGTATTTAAGGTCAGTTTACATAATTGTTTACATTGGTGCGCTGGGGTTAATTTTGTTCTTGTTACTCAGGCCTTCGATCGATTTTAACACACATTCGCCCATTGAACTGAACAGAGATCACGTCGAAGCCAGTGGTTTTGAAAAACTGGTGTCTTTGGGGATGGATACAGCAGGTGTTCGGGCAATGGCACGCCGATATCAGCGTATTGAACTGTACGAAGACAAAATTGATCCAGAGTCTGGACTTCAGCTCACAAGTCCCGTCGAGATCCGAGGATCGGGTGTCCCTCTAAGTGGGTGGGGGGTAATGTATGCAGGTACTTATGAAGAAGTCACCTCCATCACGAGTGATGAAGTTCTCTTCGGGCAAATCGGCAAAGCAATGTTATCCTTTGATATGCAGGGGAGGGTAAGAACATTCAGAGGGAATCCGGATTCTAATGACAGTTTCGTTACGGGGATTGATCTCATCGAAGCGACGGGATTCATTGTAGAATCATTTGGATATGATCCTCAAAAATATGTGTTGAGTGATACCCTGCCTATTGTATCACTTCAACGTGATTTCTACAACCCAGAATCAAATCCTCAAAGTGATGATCAAGATGGTACCCGTACCTTGACCTGGGAAGCGGGTACAGATCGTGGCACTGGCCCGGTTAAATTATCGCTGACCTACAAGCCTGTTGAAAAGTCAGTTGCGGGTGTAGGTGGTGGTTTAACAACTGCAAATACAGTGCATGGGATTCAGCCGGTCCGTTTTTATGCATCTTATCATGAATTAGATCATCCGGATAACGGACCTGATGAAGTTTCATCCGGGGAGATTATATTTTCTGTGGTATCGGTGTCTGTATCGGTATTACTGATTGTAGTAACAGGACTTCGCCAGGTATTCAAGGGTGAGGTGATTTGGGCGAGAGCATTGATATTACTCAGTGTTTCGGCCGTGGGATACATTGGATACAGAATATTGGCGCTTCAAAATCTGTACTACAATATTTTGTCGGATTCGATGGTGATGATCGACATCCTGTTGTATGTGTTTGTCGCTTTACTGGGTGGTGCACTGTTTGCTCTTGCTTATCTGGCCTGGGAGGGTATAGCCCGGAAACAGAACCAGGAACAGATTCCCCATATAGATGCTCTATGGCGAGGAAATCTATTTCAGCAAAAAATTGGAAAAGCGATGCTTGCTGGATACGGTTATGCTGGATTGTCGCTGGCGACGTGGGCAATTGGGATGTATTTTTTCAGGCTTGTTTACTTTCAATACGATGGTCAGCTTGGATTTATGGATCCGTCAAGTACGTTTCCGTGGGTAACCACATTGTTGAACAGCTGGCTTTACACCTGGTTCACCACGTTTGGAGTCGTTGCTCTGGTCACTTCGGTACTTATGAGTGTTGTAGGAAAATCTGTAGTTCAGGTTGGACTAGCCTCGGTTGTATCGGCCCTCTTTATTTCACAGGGGTACAACTTTGTAGACATTACGGGGATTTGGTATGAGCAGTGGATTGTTTATATCCTGATGATTGGACCTGTTATATTGGCCTTCAAGTACTATGGTATTATCACTGCAGCCGTAAGTATCTGGGTTATGTTCGTTGTGGTACGTGTGTTTGTGTATCTGGGATCTACGGACGAATCGGTTCATTTGAACGGTTTTTTCCTGCTTCTCTCCCTGGCGATTCCTTTCATTGTTGGACTGGTTTTTCATCATTTTGGAAGAAACTCACTGCACGATGATCAGTTTATTCCCGAATACGAGCAGAAGTTGAAAAAGCAGATGCGGCTGGAAAGAGAGTTCCAGATTGCCAAGGAATCGCAGTATGCGTTGTTACCCAAGTCTGCCCCTGAAATCAAGGGGGTGGATGTGAAAGGTTTTTTTATACCCTCGTTTGATGTAGGTGGTGATTTTTATGAACATGTACTCAGGGTTAATGATTATGGTCATGGGGATGAGTTGTTTGTAACGATTGTTGATGTGTCAGGTAAGGGAATGAAAGCTGCACTTACTGCAATATTTACCAGTGGATTGCTCTTATCCAGAGTCCGGAGTCAGGATTGTGATCCAGCTAAGATAGTTAGTGATGTGAACGGGCTTTTATATGAGCGTGTAGAGAGGCAGATGTTTGTGACCTGTATATTGGCGAAGTACAACATGGGTAACGGACTGCTTGAGTACGTTAATGCCGGGCATTGCCAGCCCATTCTGGTAAGAAATGGTAAGGCCAGCCTACTGAGTTCAGCGCTACCCAGGTTCCCGATGGGAATCAGGGCTCATGTGACCTACAATGATTCACACATGCAGTTGGAATCGGGTGACACCGTGTTTTTTTATTCTGATGGATTACCAGAAGCTAAATCTGGAAATAGAGAATTGTTTGATTATGCTAACGTGCCTGAGTTATGTGAACAGGCAGTAGCCGAGTATCGATCCGCTTCGGAGATGTGTGAGTTTATCAAAAAAAGAATGCTGAATTTTAGCAATTACGAGTTAGCAGACGATTTGACGGTTGTTGTTCTGAGAGTATAACTCATATCTGTGAACATGGTCAATTCTTTGGAATCGTTGCTTAATAACCCCTAAAAACAAAAAACTATGACTAAAACGAATATGCCGGGGATGAGTGTCCCTCCTGAGTTAAAGTTGCTCCGGAAATTTATCAGGCCAATTTTGATTGGGCTGCTTGTGCTGATCGGACTTATTACCTCTATTTATACGGTTGGTCCGGAAGAGGTAGGTGTGGTCGTTCGATTCGGGAAGTATGAACGTACTGTTGAGCCAGGTTTAAACTTCAAAATGCCGTTTGGCATAGAGTCGGTGGATAAAATACCTGTTGAACGACAACTCAAACAGGAATTTGGATTCAGAACGACATCTTCAGGGGTCCGTTCTACCTATACTAAAGCTGACTATGTCGACGAATCCTTGATGTTGACCGGCGATTTGAACCTTGCTGATGTTGAATGGGTGGTTCAGTACCGGATTTCGGATCCCTATTTATTTCTGTTTAAAGTCAGAAATGCAGAGAAAACGCTGCGGGATATGTCTGAATCGGCAGTACGAAAGGTAGTAGGTGATCGTACCGTGAATGAAGTACTTACTGTGGGTCGAGTAGAGATTGCTTCCTCTGTGGAGAGATTACTTCAGGAATTGTGTAATGAGTATGAAAATGGAATTACTATTGATCAGGTGGTACTGCAGGATGTGAATCCCCCTGATCCAGTGAAGCCTTCTTTTAATGCGGTCAATGAAGCCCAACAACAGCGAGAAACGCTCATCAATCAGGGACAAGCTGAGTTTAACCGTGTTATCCCAAGGGCCAGAGGGGAAGCACAACAGACTATCCAGCAGGCGGAAGCCTATGCCCTTAACAGAGTTAATGGAGCCAGGGGTGAAACAGTGCGGTTTATTTCGCTCTATGAAGAGTATATCAAAGCTCCTGAAGTTACTAAAAAACGGTTGTACCTTGAGACGATGACCCGAATTATGCCCAAAATCGGCAACAAAGTGATTGTTGATGAACAAGGGAATAATCTGCTACCTCTGCTTCAATTGAATGCTCAGAACAACACCAACAGGAGAACCAATTAATGAAAAATTTTATAGTAATACTTGCAATTATCCTGGGGATCGTTGGTTTTGTAGCTGTTTTTGATTCCGTTTATGTGATTGAAGAAACCCAACAAGTCATCGTGACCCAGTTCGGTCGGCCGATAGGTGAACCCAAAACAGAGCCGGGCCTGAGTGCGAAAATACCATTCATTCAAAAAGTGAGTTACTTTGACAAACGTTATCTGGAGTGGGATGGAGATGCGAACCAGGTCCCAACCAAAGACAAGAAGTTTATTTTCGTAGATAGTTATGCTCGTTGGGAGATCACCGATCCCTTGCAGTTTTTTATTCGGTTACGTGACGAGCGTGGTGCGCAGTCCAGGATTTCAGACATTCTGGATGGGGAAACCAGAAACGCGGTTGCCAGCCATGATTTAATTGAGCTTGTGCGTTCGACAAACAGAACTCCGGAGCAGACCGAAGAGTTTCTGGAGGAACTGGATGTGCTGGAAAGTATAGCAATTGGCAGGGACGCAATCGAAGCGATCGTACTTCAACGGGCGAATGACAGAACAGCTGACCTAGGTATCAGGATACTTGATTTTCGGTTTAAACGCATGAACTACGTGGATGAAGTGCGTGAAAGTATCAATCAGCGTATGATTTCAGAAAGAAATCAGATTGCGGATTTGTTCAGATCTGAAGGACAGGGTGAGGCACAGAAGATTGAAGGGGAGAAAGAGCGAGAACTGGCGGCAATACAGTCTGAGGCGGCACGTCAGGCTCAGGAAATACGAGGTAGAGCGGATGCCGAAGCGACATCGATCTATGCAGGTGCGTATAACAGGACCGCTCAGTCCAGAGAGTTGTACTCGTTTTTGAAAGGATTGGAAGCCCTTGAAGCTTCATTAGATACGAATACAACAGTCGTACTATCTACTGATAGCGAGTTGTTTAAATTACTTAGTAAACCCTAAGCACTGAAATCACTACGTGGAGAACCGATATGGGCTCCACTTAGTATCTTCTCTATAATCTGGTGTGATTCATCCGGAAAATGGATAGGCTCATGTCTGGGTTTTGACAGCCAATCACTTAACACATCGGCGAATCCTTGATCGATACGTTGGGCTGTTGACACATCAAACTGTTTGAGTGCTTCGGCGTTGCATTGCTGCTCGTATTGACCCAGCATGGGTATTACCAACAGGCGTTTACCCAGGTAAAGGGCTTCAGCGGGTGCTTCAAATCCAGCTCCGCAAAGTAATCCATCTGATGCTTCAAGACACTTCAGATACAACTGGTTATTTACAGGAAATACTTCAATGTTGTCGAGTTTTTGCACTGATTTGGAGTGTTTGGAGAAGATGATCCATTTGTAGTCGTTGAACTGACGAAAGAATGGGATCAGAATTTCTTCGCTGTAGGCGGGTAAATAGACCGTAATCAGATTGCTCTTCACTGGTACCAGATCCCGGACTTCCTTACGAATTACCGGGGTTGTGATGAATGAGTCATAGGCTTTGTAGTGAAATCCAACCGCACTCGAGGTGGGGGCATAGTATCGGAACAGCCATTCTGTAGCTGGATTTTTTACAGCAGGTCTAGGTGTTTTATCCGACAAAAATGCAGCCTGATGACTGAGTCCGATACATGGTAGTCCGGCACGTTTGCAAGCCCATGCTGTGACCGGTTCGTAGTCATTTACGATCAGGTCGTAACTGCTCAGGTCGAGTTGCATGACATCATTTAGAAATGCGGTAGGTTGGAAATTGAGCAGCGTGTCGAGATAATCAACGCCCCCAGTTTTCCCGAAGGTATAACTGATCCCAGGAAATTTGAACTTGATCGGGTGTCCTGGATCTACTTCTGCGCTTGTACCGCTGACCATCACGTCCAGATTTACCAGTTGTTTGAGTATCGGGATGAATTCCCTGGCTCTGGAAATGTGGCCGTTTCCTGTTCCCTGGATAGCGTATAGTACGTTCATGAATTTATTTGAATAGTACTTGTTTGAGTACGGATTCGTGCAAGTTCATTTCGACCGTTTCGGGTGGTTCAGGGAAATACTCGTCAATGTGGGTAAACTCTTCTTCACGATAATGGAATAGCGTCCATTCCCCTTTTTTGTATTCCAATGCCGTGAGATTTTCGATCCAATCACCCGAATTCATATAGGCAACAGAACCGAACTCATTGGCGTATCTTTTAATATTAGGACGATGAATGTGTCCACAAACCACGGCATCGTAATTATTTTCGATGGCCAATTCTGTGGCTGTCAGCTCGAAGTCTGAAATAAATGTAACAGCGCTTTTTACCTTGTCTTTGATGCGTTTTGAAAGGGACATTTTCCCTCTTCCAAGGCTTGTTGAAATAAAATTTACAAATCTGTTCACCATAATGAGTAGATCATATCCAGTGGCACCCAGTTTTGCGATAAATTTTGAATAGCGCATGGTCACGTCGAACACATCTCCGTGAAAGAACCAGATCTTTTGTCCATCTATTTCGAGCAATAATCGATCTTTTAGGTGGAAATTTCCGAAGGAGGCATCCGAAAATTTCCGAAGTACTTCATCGTGATTACCGGTGAGGTAATAGATCTCGGTACCGGACATCATCATTTTGAGAATTCTTCGAACTACTTTGATGTGGTCATCGGGGAAGTAGTATTTTTTAAATTGCCAGGCATCGATAATGTCTCCGTTTAGGATCAGGATTTTTGGATCGATGCTTTTCAGGTATCTGTTCACTTCTCTGGCGTGACAGCCGTACGTTCCTAGGTGGATGTCTGACAGCACTGCTACATCAAGTTTGCGTTTCTGCATAGGTATTCTTTAGAGTTGCAGAAATATCGCAAGGAGGTGTAAAGCAGATGTTAATTGGATATTAACGTATTGTTAACAAAACGATTAGCAGTAAGTTATAGAGGTGACTTTTCACATCTGAATCTTTTATGTAAAACAAAAAGGGGGATTCGATTAGATCGAATCCCCCTTTTTCAACAGGTTAGCCGGTGAACTATCCCATGACTCTTTCAAGATCTTTGAAAACACCACGAACAGCGTTGCAGGATTGATCGAGGAGGGCTTTTTCGTCTTTATTCAAGTCAATTTGAATAATTTCCTTGATTCCACCTTTACCGAGTTTAACAGGTACGCCCACATACAGATCACTGATTCCGTATTCGCCGGTCAGCCATGCAGCGCATGGGAAGATTCTGTTCTGGTCTAAAGCTATGGCTTCGACCATTTGAGCTGCGGCTGCACCTGGAGCATACCATGCCGAAGTGCCCATCAGTCCGACCAGCTCACCACCGCCAACTTTGGTACGTTCTATGATTTCATCGAGTTTATTGCTGTCGATGAGTTGCGTTACGGGGATACCACTGATGGTAGTGTAACGAGGTAAGGGTACCATCGTATCGCCATGACCACCCAGAATCAGTGCCTGAATGTCCTTTGGAGACACCTCCAGTTCCTCTGCAAGGAATGCGCGATAACGGGCTGTATCCAGAATTCCGGCCATACCCATAACTTTTGTATGGGGCAGACCACTTGCTTTCCAGGATACGAATGTCATTACGTCGAGAGGATTAGAAACTACGATGATGATGGTTTCAGGGGAGTATGTGACGAGTTCTTTCGTAACGGATTCAACGATTTTTGCATTGATACTGAGCAGATCGTCGCGGCTCATGCCCGGTTTTCTGGGAACACCTGCCGTAATTACGCAGATGTCCGAACCTTTCGTATCTTCGTAGTTCACGGTACCTTTGAGTCGTGTGTCGAAACCGTGGATGGGGCTGGTCTGCCATTGGTCCAGGCCACGACCTTTGGATGGATAAAACGTTTTGTCGCCCTCTTTTCTTTCGAGGTCAACCAGGACAACTTCTTTTGCGAAATCTCTTTGTGCTACGGTCAGGGCAACAGTCGCGCCCACATTTCCACCGGCACCTACAACAGTAATTTTCATTGGGATTATGCTTATGGGTTAATAGTATTACGAATGGTCGGGTTTGTTTCCCCTCAGATCCATACCCCACATGAGTTTTGCTCGGAGTGTGTCGAAGTAGGTCTGGCCGGGGAGTTTGATAAGGTCAATAGTAAACGCTGACCGTCTGATTTTAACAACCAGTTCCGATCCTGAAATATCTGAAATTTCACCGTCTTTTGAAAAGATTACCTCTTTATCGGATGCTTGTGATACGATAGAGAGTTCTTTGTCTGATGGCAGGATGAGAGGACGTGTAGTTAGTGTGTGAGGATTTATGGGATTCAATACCATCACATCCGTGCCTGGCATTACAATAGGACCACCTGCAGACATGTTGTAGGCCGTAGAGCCCGTTGGAGAGGCTACGATCAGACCATCTGACCAATACCGATTAATAAAAATACCGTCATAATATGCATCCAGCATAATCATTGAAGTTCTGCTTCCTTTTGAAAACAAAAACTCGTTGAGAGCATAATCGGTACTTCCATCTGGCAGGTGTGCTTCCAGCAGACTTCTTTGATCGATCTCGTAGTTTCCGCTGGAAATTTGCTCCAATGCCTGATCAATTTTATCATGAGGGATATTGGCCAGGAATCCTAATCTGCCGACGTTGATTCCAAGAATGGGTTTATTTGCCCCGACAACAAGCCTTGCCGTGCGAAGTAGGGTTCCATCACCACCTACAGATATAATCATATCGGATGCCGGAATCACAGACTCATCGTTCGAAGTTAGGATGAGTTGTGTGTTTTGCTGGGCTTCCAACCCTGCCATCGCTGCCACATCTTTGGATAGTATGACCTCATGTTTGTTAGAGATACACCACTCTATAACCCGAATCAGGTAGTCTTTTACCGGATAATTGCTGTTATATGTGATGACTCCGAACTTCATCTGAACTATTTTTTATTGCCCTTCAATAGTTTTAAACCCTTTGTGGCTTTGATACTTAATAAATTAGTCTCGTACATGCGAACCCGACCGTTTTTCTGACGGTGTCTTTCCATGGCGATATCCAGAAGTCGTACTAAAAGTCGTTCAAAATTCAAACCGCTGTAATCCCACAGGTAAAAGGAGAAAGAGCCTGGGATGGTGTTGATTTCATTGAAAAATATCTCACCGGTCTCAGCGTTCATCAGAAAGTCCAGGCGTGCGAGTCCGCTACAGTGGAATTTTTTGAAAATAGTGACTGAGAGTTGCTGGATTTCTTTTGTTACAGTTGGATTGACTGGTGCCGGAATGATACGATCTGCCGATGCCATGCCTTTACCTACATCGCCCTGGAGGTATTTGTCCTCAAAAGTCAGTACATCTTTTGAAGCTTTAGGATGTTCGAGTACACTTGCCTCGGCAGATTCTTCATTTCCCAGTACCGAGCAATTGATCTCCATGAGTGGATCCACACTACGCTCAACGATCAGTTGCCGGTCGTAACGAAAGGCATTTTCAATTCGATGAATAAGTTCGTTTCTGTCAGTTGCTTTAGAAACGCCGATACTACTTCCCAGACTCACAGGTTTAACAAAAAGCGGATAACCAAGCTTTTCCATGTTGGATATCAGACTGGTTTGATCCGAAACCCACTCCGATTCATAAAAACATACATCTGGTACAACAGGAATCCCATGTGCACGGCACACGGTTTTTGCAGTGAATTTGTCCATTCCCAGTGATGATGCCAGTACACCAGAGCCCGTATATGGCAGGTTGAGCGTTTCGCACAGGCCTTGGAAAGATCCATTTTCGCCATCACTTCCGTGAAATGCGATGAGCACTACATCAAAGGTGTAAACAACTGGTTTTCGAAACAGGCCTTTTGATTCTGACTCTATCAGTGACACTCTACCCAGGTCGTCTTGTTTAAACGTGCATGGTGTGCTTGAAGCCAGTAAAGAAGGGATGTTGTTGTATTTATCCAGGTCTTTGAGTGCCGAGCCGGTGTACCATTTACCATTTTTCGCAATGTACAGGGGAATGATAACGGCGTTTGTTTTCTCAAGAGCAGCTATAGCCTGAATGGCGGTCAGAACTGAAACTTCGTGTTCAGGTGAGATTCCGCCAAAGGCGATCAGGATTTTTTTAGTGGTCATTGTAGTCTTTGAAATTCAATTCGTTGGACAACTCAAGATACAACTTTTACAGCATCGATGAACCTGACAAATCGTGTCGTTCGTGTTTCGTTTTTAATCAAATAATTGCGATGTTGTCAATTCGCTCAGTAAAAATGGGTGATTATCGATGAATAAACCTTCCAAAGCGATGAACGTGAATCGTACTTTTAAAATCTCCCAGATGTTGATGATCGGATTATTGATCATTGCAACCTTGTATGTGAATGCCGGAACTTCATTTTTCAGATTCCCAAAAACGGATTCGGTTATCTATTACTCGAAATGGTACGATGGTCCATTTGTAGCTCACATTTTGGAAGTTGACAGGAAGAGCCAGGACATTGGATTCATGGCCTGGAGGTCTGGTGGATTGATTACGACCAGTCGTCAACTATCAGATGCCGTAGCTGCTGGTCATGAGGTCTATGGCGGAGTTAATGCTGATTTTTTCAGTTTTCAGTCGACCTTACCAATCGGTAATCAGGTCACGAACGGGGAGTTCGTTTATGGGATCCATTCTAAACGCTCGCACGTCATTACATTTACAGATGGCCAGATAGCATTTGACCGCGTATCCTTTAAAGGCCACGTTGAGACGGTATCCGGTGAAATGGTTTCTGTAACGGGTGTTAATCGCCACAGAGCCAATAATCAAGCTATGTTTTATAACCATTACTATCATGGATCGTCTCGTAATGATTCAACCGGGATTGAGATGGTGGTTAGTCTGGTAAACGGTCAAAAGTGGGTGGCAGGTAATACCACAACCGTTGTTATCGATTCAGTGAAATCGGGTTACATGAATACCACGAAATCACAGTTTATATTGAGTGTCGGTCATGATCATCCCGATTACCCTATTTATGCCGGATTTGGACAGGGAGACACACTCCAGTTATATCTTGGTTTCACCAATGTGACCTTGAAAAATGTAGATCAGGTTGTTGGTGGTGGAGGACGAATACTCAGAGATGGTGCCGATGCTACGAATGAAAATCAAATGAATGAGGGTATTGCTCAGGCATTTTTATCTGACAGGCACCCTCGCACACTGGTTGCATCCAATCAGGATAAGACCAAAGTATGGCTTATTGTAGTGGATGGGAGGCAGGCATCCAGCCTGGGAATGAGTTTCCCTGAAATGGCTGAAATGTTAATCGATTTAGGTGCCTGGGATGCGGTTAATTTAGATGGTGGCGGATCGAGCACATTGATTTATGGAAATCAGGTTGTGAATTCACCCTCTGATCCTACCGGAGAGCGGGCTGTTGCCAACGTGTTTATGGTCGTTGGCAAGTAGCTCGGGTCAATCGATTATCCGTGTTGAACGGATTCAGAAATGATCTGTTACAGCACCTCTGGACGCAGAGGTAACCGTTCGGGCGTATTTTGCCAATGTGCCTCTGTCAGGTATTTCAGGACGCTTCCAGTGTTGTTTTCTGTGATCCAGTACATCATTACTTACGTGCAGGGTGATGGTATTATTATTTGCATCGATTGTAATCTGGTCGCCATCTTCAACGAGTGCGATAGGGCCACCCACCGCAGCCTCGGGAGTGATGTGTCCGACAACAAAACCATGACTACCTCCAGAGAACCGTCCGTCGGTAATCAGGGCCACATCTTTACCCAACCCTTTACCCATAATTGCGGAAGTTGGACTGAGCATCTCCCGCATTCCTGGTCCCCCCACAGGACCTTCATATCGTATCACAAGTACCTCTCCTTTAGATACTATTCCTTCTAGAATAGCTTTTAGAGCAGATTCTTCTGAGTGAAATGTACGTGCCTTACCGGTGAATGTCAGCCCTTCTTTACCGCTTATTTTTGCCACAGCGCCTTCCGGGGCTAGGTTGCCATAAAGCACAACAAGATGAGAATCGGCTTTGATCGGATTTGACAGTGGTCGAACGATCTGCTGGTCGGCGGGGTAGGGGAGGACATCCTGTAGATTCTCGGCCAGGGTTTTACCGGTTACGGTTAGACATTCTCCGTGCAGATAACCCGCATCCAGAAGCAGTTTCATCAGAGGTTGAATGCCTCCGATTGCGATGAGTTCTGACATTAAGAAGTTTCCACTTGGTTTAACGTCTGCAAGAACAGGGACTGTTTTTCCCAGTCGTGTGAAATCATCAAGTGTCAACGCTACTCCAGCAGTGTGAGCTATGGCCAGTAGATGGAGCACGGCGTTTGTAGATCCACCCAGGGCGATTGTTACGGTTATTGCATTTTCGAAGGCTTTTTTTGTGAGAATGTCTGAGGGTTTCACTCCAAGTTTGAGCAAATTCAGAACAGCCTCTCCGGCTCGTTGACAATCGGTTTTTTTCTGATCAGATATGGCCTCCTGAGCGGAGCTGTTTGGCAGACTTAGTCCAAGCGCTTCAATAGCAGAAGCCATGGTGTTGGCCGTATACATTCCCCCACAGGACCCGGGCCCTGGAATCGAAGTGGACTCTACGTCCAGAAGTTCTTCATCGGTGATATCTCCCTTTGCGTGAGCACCAACCGCTTCAAATACGGAAACGATGTCCCGGCGATGTTTACCCGGGCGAATCGTTCCCCCGTAAACAAAAACAGCTGGTCGGTTTAACCGGGCAATAGCCATCACGCAACCGGGCATATTTTTGTCGCACCCGCCTATGGCTACAAATCCATCGAATCCTTGTCCGGCAACCACGGTCTCTATAGAATCTGCGATTACTTCACGAGAAACGAGCGAATACCTCATTCCCGGGGTTCCCATCGCGATTCCGTCGGATACCGAGATGGTATTAAAAATAACCGCCTTGCCTCCAGCCGCATTAATACCCTGGGCAGATTCATCGGCAAGGGCATTGATATGCATATTACAAGGAGTAACCATACTCCAGGTCGATGCTACGCCGATTTGTGGTTTTTTAAAATCTTCCGAGCTGAATCCAACAGCGCGCAACATAGAGCGGTTGGGAGTACGATCGACACCATCTACAACCACTTTTGAGTGGAATCTCAATTCATTCTGACTCATAAACTAATCCCTAACAGTTCATTGTTATTATTTCCTGATTGCTAAAATAAACACAATTACGAAATCATTCCTCGAATTTGATGTGACGTTGCACTCTAAAGGTAAGCCATTGCATCCATCTCATCAGATAAATCGCGTAGATTTCTGGTCCCCCAATGGCAAATTCAAGTCGGCCTTGTGCGATTTTTTTGAGCATGTTCCTTGCAAATTTGTCCGTATCCATACCTTTTTGCTGCTGTATATCCATTTTGGAATGAGAAGAGCCATCGGATGTTACGGCGTTCACCGATACCTGCGATTTGATGTAACCGGGAGTAACGATGCTAACGCCCACGCCATGCCGATGTAATTCAGCCCGTAATGAATTAAAATATCCGTGCAATGCATGTTTGGAAGAGCAATAGGTGCTTCTGCCCGGTACGGAGAGTTTACCCAGAACACTACTCACCACATTGATATGACCAGATCCCCGTGCTATCATGTGCTTTGCCATGTGTCGGGATAGTTCAACCGTCCCAAAATAATTTACGTCAAAGATTTTCTTTTCTACATCCAGGTTTGTTTCTGTGACCAAGGCTCGCTGAGAAATGCCTCCGTTGTTAATCAGCACATCGATGTGCCCGGTCCATGACACTGCCTGTTCCACTTTTGAGGCTAATTCTGCATGATCGGCCAGGTCCAGTGGTAGGATAAGAATTTGATCTGGATCTGCCCCTGAGATTGCCTCTACTCGTTTGAGTTCGTCTTCACGTCGAGCTGAAAGCACTACCCGGGCACCCAACTTGATCAGTTCATAGACCAGAAATTCTCCGATACCCGAAGATGCTCCTGTAACCCAGACGGTTTTGTTGTAATAAAATGATTTCATAGGATGATGGTGTTTGGTTCAGTATGAATATACACGATAGAACGGGGAAGTCCATTGTGAATGATACTAATCCGTATATTGTTCGATCTGATTTGGATAATATTTTCTTTATGATGTCAGCGACCATACTTTTAGTAGAAGACGAACTCGATGCAGCCGAAATGTTGTCTACATTTCTTGAAATGAATGGGTTCAACGTGATTTCGGTACCTGATGGACATCAAGTCATGCAACAGTTGAGGGCTCCGGGGTTCGAGTTCGATGTAGCGATACTCGATATCATGGTACCGGGTGCAGATGGACGTGAAATTTGCCAGTTCATTCGCAAGCATCCAGTGCATTCGAATAAGCCTGTGATTTTTTTAACTGCAAAAGATGCCGAGCAGGATGAAATAGTGGGTTTGAATCTGGGAGCAGATGATTACATTCCAAAACCGGCAGGGTTAAACCTGATTTTGGCACACGTCAATACATTACTCAGGCGCCGGGGAGTACAGTTGACTGATGTGGTCCGCATCTGGGGAATCGAATGGAGTCCGGTCTCAGGCACGGTTACCCAAGATCATCAGCTATTAGAGCTGACCTACACCGAATACCGGATTCTCGAGTTGTTTTTCCGAAATCCCAAAAGGGTATTTTCCCGACAGGAGATTCTGGAGTTTATTTCCGATGACACACGAGTAGTTTTCGACCGGACCGTTGACGTGCACATCAAGAATCTTCGACTCAAGCTTGGGCCTAAAGGCGAGCTCATCAAAACCTATCGGGGATTAGGGTATGGAATCGATCGGGAACTGGTACAATCCTTGAAATCATCGTGAAAATCAGGAACAAGATATCGCTGACCTTTATACTATTACTCATTTTCGGGGTAACGGCGGTGAGTAGTTATGCCATTATGTTCATTCGTAATTATCTGCTCGATGAAGGAAGGGCAACGATGATGACCCATGCTGCCTGGATGCGACTCACGGTTGCCGAAGCCTGGGATGAGGATGTGGACCTGGATAAACTTCGTGAAATTCAGGCGGCATCCGGATATTCCATTACCGTTTTTGGTGTGGAGGGTGACCTATTGTTTGGATCTGGTAAACGCGATTGGGATCCGGAACTGGATACGGACTTAAGATCGCAGGTGGATTCAACCGGATTTGTGCTCATTGATGAGCGTGATAACGAATTACTGTATGTCTTTACTTCTTATGTCTCGGGGTCAGGGGCAAAGCAGTATTTACGCATAGCTCGAGAAAAAGAGCTTATTTACGAGCCAATCACCACGATCAGATGGATTATTTACACGGGGATGTTCATCTCTATTGGTCTGATTTTCCTGGTTAGTACCCTATTGGGGCGATACCTGGCAAAACCCATTACTGAAATCAAAGAATCGACGCAGAAAATTGCTGAAGGTAAGGCTAACCGAGTTACAGTAACAGACAGATCAGATGAATTTGGGGAATTGGCGAGATCTATCAACTCGATGGCGGTGCAGTTACGTGAAGACAATGACAGGCTTGCATCGATTCACGGAAAGCAGTCGAGATTCTTTGAAGACATTACCCACGAGATACGGAATCCATTGCACACGATCATGGCATCCATGGAACTACTTGAAAGTGGGAAATTGGATGTAGAAAAGCAACGGCGATATGTCCAGAACGCCAAAAGACAAGCGCAGCGTATGAGTAGTCTTTTCAAAGACTTGCTGACCTTACAGAGATATGACTCTGATGAGAATTTCATTCAGTCTCAATGGTTCGATTTACAGCGAATTACTGCACATTTAGAGGAAGTGTATATGGATGACGCGCTGAATAAGGGGTTGAGTTTGTATGTGGAAAAAACACCCTGCCGAGTATTGGCTGATGCTCCCAAAATAGAGCAGGTATTGGATAATTTGATATCCAATGCCATTAAGTACACCAGTTCGGGTGAAATCAGGGTTGCCTATGACGTGCAGGATAAAAAAGTCACGATATCTGTCTCCGACACGGGAATTGGTATCGATGCTGAGCATCTGGACAACCTCTTTGACCGTTTTTTTCGCACCGATAAAGCCCGTTCCAGAGACTCGGGTGGCACAGGACTGGGTCTGTCTGTGGTGAAAAGTATACTGGATGCACATGGTGCAGCTATCCAGGTTGACAGTAAGCTCGGGAAGGGAACCAGATTCTGGTTCACGCTGACAGCAAAGTAGGTTCCGGCCTCAAAACATCCACCGTAACTGGGCATCCCCTCCCCATCGGCGCGCTCCCACCGACGCGTCGGCACCGCTGCCGATAACCTGTCTGTCTAGATACTCCGTTACTCCGATTTTGATTCGTACAACCAAACGGTTTCGAACATTAAGCTGTCCCATGAGATAACTGCGCTGTCCGTATCCCGAGAACGCAGGTATCCGAAAACTACCGAGCATATCGTACTCGTACACATAGGATCTAGACTCGTGGTCTTCGGAGGCAAACATACTGGTCTGGGCGTACAAGGTTACCGAGTTCACTGTGAGTTGTACCAAAGCAGATGTGCCCCATCCTTTCAGCCTGATCGTTTCCTGGTTGACTCCCGAATAAGACACCTGGATTTTTAATTTCAGGAATTCGTTCAACTTATGATGCCCAGCAACCTTTGCGGAGACGCTTTCTTTCCAGGTCCTGTAATCATAGGATCGGTTAAATAGGTCTGGCAGCACGCTATTTTCCAGTCGATAGCGGGTTCTCAGGGTAAATTCAACCCGCCGACCCGTCCCTGCTTTCCACTCGCCCCTTGCTCCCCACTCTCGTCCCTTCACCGGAAGCCGGGTACCAAATCTGGGTCCTAAAGACCGGTATGTATCTGTCCATAAGGTCAGCTGGATGCCTTTTAACGGTATTGCGCTGACCCACGCTCCCAATCCCGACTCATTGCTGCCACCATAAGCGGAGGCCGGATTCCCGAACCTTGAATCGAATCCGAAAGGATAGCGACGTATCCAGACACCGATCGACAGAGGATGGGCAGTGATCAGCAGCGATTGAGTCCAGCCGGTCTTTGAATTCGCTTGTGCCAGCTCTGCTGTGTAGGTGAACATCTGATAGGCTACGGATCCGTAGGTACTCCATTCCAGGCCAAGTAAACCTGTCGCATCGTTCTGGTACGAGAATCCGGATCTTCGGCTGAGCTGGTCGCTCCACCGATAGCCCACCGCCGCCACGCCCAGATTGTAGGTTAGGGTGGAGGTCTGACCGTGGCGGCGGGCCATGACCGACACACTGCTCAGCGCGATGTTGTGGTGGTTAGTGAGGTCGTTGGTGGTACGAACATGGGTGCTCCATCCGGGTGTGTAGAGCAGTGTGTCGGTGATGGAGGCCGATAGACGGCGATGGGAGAAGCTCAGGGCGAGGTCTGTATGGCCGGCAGAGGCCCAGAGTGCGAGCCCGCGATGGAATTTCCCCGACGGTGACGCCCCGTTGGGGGTCACCGGAGCCGAGGAGATGCTGGAAGCGCGTTGTTGCCGTCCGTCTGAGCGCATGCTTGCAGTGGAAGCGATCAGCCCGTGTCCGCTGCGGAACCGGTGGTCGCCTAGGATTACTGTACGGATACGAAATGGCGCGGTTTTTTTGGATCTATGCGTATGGAACATCAGGGAACCGGTCCATGGACCCATTGAACGGGGATAATCCATCGGCTCGCCGGCCATTTTATACCTCGAAAACTGAGCGGAAATGATTTCAGATTGCAATACATAGTGTTCTCTGAGTGTAAAACCCGGACCCAGGTAGTTGCCACCAGATTTGTATCCATCCTGCCTCGGATAGACGATCCCTGACTTTATGTCAACCCTACCACGCAACGCTCCCGACTTCAAGTCCCACCATCTGCGCCCGACCCTCTCCATTTCATCAGAATCGAAGGTTGATATCGCAATAATCAGTTCAATGACCATCTCATCCACATCAGGCACCTGTCGAAACCGATCCTCGTTCAGCGCGCGTTCTCCGGGCTGATGAATCCATTTGAGAATGAGCTTGATTTCCTGGTCAGTCAGTAATTCCAGTGCTTGTAAGGTGGGTTCATCCAGGGTGGAAACAGGTCTGGGTGCCGACAGATAGGCATCAAGGGTATTCAATCGATCTGCTAAGGATGCTTCATCGAGCTCATCACCGTATCGATCGATCATCCAGACCAGCCATTGGTCGATATCCATATTCTGGGAATGTGCAGGTGTTATCCAGATCACCAGTAACATAGCCGCCTGGAGCACTTTCATTGTTTCACTCCGTTATCCCACCGGGCTCCAACATATCTCGACCAACCCAATTCGCTGTGAAACGTTCCACCTAGTGGAACACTCCACTGTTGGACATGAACACGAATACCTGTTGTCCATCGCCCGGTTATGGGTTCATGGCCGATACTCAGGGTCAGAAAGTCAACCGGACTCCATCTGAGGGCTAGCGATCCTGTTGGTGCATATCCAATAAACGACTGAACTCCAAGGGACAAATCTGCCGGTGGGATCCAGTTCCAATTCAACGCTGCCATCCAGCTGACCGGAACATCAACCTGTATATCACCGGTCCGTTTCAATAACACCCGATCTGCAGATATCCCCACAGACACCGTTTCAGATACGCTGTATCGGGTACCGAACCTTGAACTCAGTGCCATTCCATGACCATATCCTGGTATAGCAAGATGGTCAGCCAGGAATGAGATCCCCACCCCGGATTGACCCAGCCGGTAGGCAAAAGAACCTGCTCCATGCCACTCTCGGTACAGCGCGTATCCAAAAGAACCCAATTGTAATCCTATGGAGATGTTTCCCCGACTATGGACAACCGTTGCAAAGCCAGAACGTAAATCACTCAGGCCGAATTCGTCTGAAATCGAGATAGAGAAAGAGGTGCCGTTTAACGTTGCCGGGTTCATCATGGTGCCAGTTGATAGAGTAGGGCCGGCCACAGCAGATGCGAATCCGAATCGGTATTCTGGATCCACAGCCCACTGCGACCGTCCTACTGCCGGGATTAATACCAGCATCATACCCGCCATCAGGCAATAAACACCAAATCTGGTCGTCATACCTGTGACGGATACGTTCCCAGTTGGCATCGTTATTCGATGTCGGGATGGTTGAATTTGTATAGCTTGTTTGCATGTGCTCATGTATCTTAGTGTCCGGAAAAATGAATTCCTTACGAATCCTGTTTTTATTTCATCCGTGAAAAAAATCACACTCTTACTTATTGGATTGTTCGTTGTATGCAGTCAATTAGCTGCGCAGGAGTTCAGAGCGCGTGTTTCTTTGAATAAATCGCAGATTCAGAACACCTCGCTGGATTTTCTGGACGAGTTGGTCCCGTTGATCGAAAGCTATATCAATGGGCATACCTGGACCGATTTGCGTTTTGAAGAGCACGAACGCATACGAATGAATATCCAGATCATACTGGCTCAGGAGTCTAACAATAATTTTGATGCTTCGATCATCGTAACGGCCGAACGCCCCATTTACAACACGCTTCAGACCACACAATTGATGGTGGTAAGCGACAACGCCTGGCGATTTAATTTCAACCGGGGCAGAACGTTGATTCACGACGTGTATCAATTTGATGACATAGCTTCCATGCTGGATTATTATGCTTATCTGGTGCTGGGATGGGATTCAGATTCATTCAGTGAGCTTGGTGGGACCGATTTTTACCGACAAGCGCAGCAAGTGCTTGATGTGGCGCAGTCGACTGGTGCCACAGGCTGGACCAGTGGGACAGGTAGTCGCAGAAACAGGTATTATCTCATAAACGGATTGGTAAGTGGTCCGTTAGAACCATTCAGGAGAGCGGTATATCGGTATCACAGGCAAGGTCTGGATACCTTTACTACAGATCCCAGATCATCGCGTCAGAGCATGATGCAAGCGCTTGAACTGATTCAGGAGTCCCGTCGTCAGACTACGGATGACTATTTGTTTGATATCTTCTTTTCATCAAAATCCAGAGAATTGACCTCGGTTTTCCTGGATGCCGATGCAACTCAGCGTCTGAATGCCTACATATTGTTGTCGGAATTGGATTCAAGTCGATTGACTGAATATGAAAGACTTCAATAGGATATAGCGATGATGTTATCACCCGAATTGATTTCCCGTTTGGGTCCGTTGGAACTCAAAGCCCGTCAGATTGTGGAAGGGTTTATTGCAGGGCTACACAAGAGTCCATTTTATGGGTTCAGTGTTGAGTTCGCCGAACACAGGAGTTACTATCCAGGCGACGAAATACGTCATATTGACTGGAAAGTCTATGGAAAGTCGGAACGTTTCTTTGTCAAACAGTACGAAGAGGAGACTAACCTTCGGTGTCATCTGATTCTTGACACCAGCACTTCGATGCAGTTCAGACATTTTTCTGAGTATACCAAACTCGATTATGCAATAACTTTTGGCGCTGCATTACTGTATTTGATGCACAAGCAACGGGATGCTTGTGGACTCATCACCTTTGACGATGCACTACGTCAGTTTATACCTGCTAAATCGTCTTATGCTCATTTGAGGCACATATTCTCTGGACTTGAAACGATTCAAAGAGACATTAATACTACAAAACGACGAAAAACGGCATCATCTCAGGTTCTCCACGAAATTGCAGAACGACTTCACCGCAGAAGTCTGGTAATCGTGATCACAGATCTGTTCGAAAATATTCAGGAACAGGATGCTCTTTTGTCATCCCTGAAGCATTTTAAACATAAGAACCATGAAGTGATTTTATTTCATGTACTTGAAAAGCGCAGCGAACGGGAGCTGGATTTTCCTGATCAGAGATTCGTTTTTGAGGATCTTGAAACGGGGTTTCAGATGGATTTGATTCCAGCCCAGATCAAAGAGGACTACAAAAAGAAGATTTCAGCGTATTTTGAAAGGTTTAAGAGAGTATGTCGGGAAAATCGGATTGATTATGTCGAAATCGATACGGAGTCTGACATAGAACTTGGATTACTGTCATTTTTGAACAAACGAAGAGCCGTTCTTTAGCTGTGTGCTACCAGGAGTAAGCACGATGCAGTCTGACTATGTTGTGTGGGCGGTTATTAAAAAAAGAAGAGGAGCCCCCAATCAAGGAAGCTCCCCCTGTTAGCAATCTTACAAATCAAACTTATTGCACCACATTCGGAACACGAACGGATTCTGTTCCGGTTTGAGGCGACTCACTTTAGGTTAATCCATCGCGCGACGTAAAAAAGCCGGTTGTTCGGAGTCACCTTTATTGATGCGCTCTTCGCGATCGTTCAGCAAGGTGTTTCCGGTTCCATACGCCCGTGTTTTGTCACCTGATAGTTCTTTTGAAGGTTCGGATTCATTGAGTACATCATCCTGTTTGGATAACGTGTGCATCGTCAGTACGCGGCGATGGATAGCTGGGGTGTCGAGTCCTCTGAGTCTTGACTCACCTTTATAGGGTTCTTTACCTTCAACGAGATTAGCTTCACCGTTAAAAATCCGGTGAATGTCCTGCGATCGTGGAAGAGCTGGTTTACCGGTTAAGTGGTCTGTCGCAGTTCTTTCTATCATACCAGAGGTTTCGGAAATGTTTAATCGAGGTTTTGGATCAGTTCCGGCTTTGATGTTGATCGAAGAACCTGACCGTTTGTCGTCCGCTATTACAAATCCGGTTGCGATTACGGTCATGCGAAGTTCGCTACCCATAGATGGATCAGTTACGGTACCCATGATGATTTCCGCATCTTCTCCGGCTTCGCTTTGAATGATGCTCGTAGCCATGGTCACCTCACGCATTCCCAAAGACATATCTGCAGAGATGTTGACCAGAACGTTACGTGCTCCACGAATACTTACTCCATCGAGTAGTGGGGAATTGATGGCTGCACGTGCAGCGATTTCGGCGCGATCGGTACCGGATGCTGAAGCAGAACCCATGATAGCTGCACCTCCATCCTGCATGGTGGTGCGCACGTCGGCGAAATCCAGGTTGATCAGTCCTGGCAACAGGATCAGATCTGAAATTCCTTTTGTCGCATTATAGAGCACCTCATTGGCAACATCAAAAGCCTCCATAAGAGAAGCGTTTTCGCTACATACTTCCAGGAGTTTTTCATTAGGGATCACGATTACGGTGTCGCAGTTTTTCTTCAGTTCACTGATTCCGTCGTGTGCAAATCGTTGACGGACACGTCCTTCACATAAAAAAGGAGTGGTCACGATGCCCACAGTCAGGATTCCCTTGCGTTTGGCGATTCCTGCAACCACCGGAGCACCGCCTGTTCCGGTCCCACCGCCCATACCGGCAGTGACGAATATCATATCTGCGCCTTCAATCGCTTCTTCGATTTCGTGACGGTTTTCTTCTACCGCTTCACGACCGATTTCCGGACGTGCGCCTGCTCCCAGTCCCGATGTCAGCGACATTCCAACCTGGATGGTGTGTTCGGATGGGTTGTTTTTCAGAGCCTGGGCATCTGTATTGATGACGATATACTCAACGTTATTGAGTCCTTTCTGGATCATATTGGAAACAGCGTTTCCGCCACCACCTCCAACGCCAATGACTTTGATCCTTGCATTATCGTGACTCATTTCGTCATATTTGAATCGGGTTGATATTTTTTCGATAGGCATAATTGCTCCTGTGATTTGAACTGATTGCTATAGTTGATTTAAAATTCGCTGAACCAGATTTTCATCCGATTTGTGATTCTTTCCATAAGATCTTCCGATTTACCTGATTTGGCAGGATTTAGTGACTTATTGGCTTGTTTTGATCCATTCTCAATGGCGTATCTCACCAGTCCTACTCCAGTAGAGTAAATCGGACTTCGTACTTCATTAACGAGACCGTCTGTGAGCCCGATCGGAACACCAATCTTGGCGTCCATGCCTAAAATTTCATTGGCCAGTTGTGGCACTCCTTTCAGTAGTGAACCACCACCTGTAATGACCACGCCGGCACTGAGTTGAGAGGCAAATCCGCTTCGTTTGACTTCAATGGCAACGATTTCAAGGATCTCTTCCATGCGGGCCTGGATGATTTTTGATAGCACGCTTTTCTTGATCTCTTTTGGAGGTCGGCCCGAAATACCCGGTATCGTCAGAATACTGTCTTCATAGATCAAATCGGTGAACGCTACTCCGTGTTCTTGTTTGAGTCGCTCAGCCTGTTCTTCCAGCACAGATAAACCAATTCGGATATCATCGGTCACTTTTTGTCCAGCAATGGCAATTACAGCTGAGTGTCGGATGGTGTTATCCTGGAAAATGGCCACATCGGTGGTACCACCGCCGATATCGACCAGAACCACCCCGGCCTCACGCTCCTCATTGTCCAGCACTGCATACGAAGAGGCGAGTGGTTCGAGAATCAGATCTGCTGTTTCGTATCCGGCTCTTTCCACACAGCGATGCATATTTTTAACGGCAGATACCAGGCCAGTGATGATGTGGACCTCCGCTTCCATTCGCATACCGCTCATCCCAATCGGATCAAATATTCCGTCTTGTCCGTCGACGATATATTCTTGAGGGATCACGTGAATGATCTTGTAATCACTGGGCAATGCGATATTCTGGCAATCCAGAATCAGGCGATTTACATCTTCCCGACGGATCTCGTTGTCGCGATTGTTGATGGTGATGACTCCTTTGCTGCGGTTACTGCGGATATGATCTCCGGCAATACCCACGTTGACCGATTTAACCTGGATTCCGGATGCAAGTTCGGCCTGATGAACGGCAGACTGGATTGCAGCAACTGTTTTTTCGATGTTGACCACAACACCACGGTTTAGTCCATCACTGGGTGCTTTTCCTATTCCCAGGATATTCACCTTGTCGCCTCCTGTTACCGAAGCCACCACAGCACACACTTTTGTGGTTCCTATATCTAAACCTACTATGATTCGTTCACTCATGATCGTACTCTTTTGGTGTTTTGGATGCTCATTAAGATTCTTTGGTAACTACCTGCCCGTTGAATCGCAAGTCGACCGAACTGAATTCGGACGATCCTCTGATGGCGATGACCTGGGTGTAGAATAAACTCCAATTTCTGATCCCTTCGGCCAGATTCAGTGATCCGAAGACGATTCTGATCCCGTTTTCGGTACTCAGTGCCACGATCCCTTCTTCCCGACTCCAGGCGATTTCCGACAGGGTCGATGCTGCGACCGGATCGTTACCGGCTAGTATCAGAAAATCTCTTATTTGGGTGAATGCGACTGATTTCAGGCTGTCTGCTACGGGTTTCATACCGATTCCATAGACCAGAGGTACATCAGCACCCTTTTCTGAGACTAGTGGTAATACAACCCCATCCCCGTCGAAGTATCGTCTTGTAGATCCGTTAACCAGCATCCCGATGGGCTGCCGCTCCTGTACCCGGACTTCCAGCCTGCCCGATGGACGTTTAGTAATGATGGCTTCCTTGATGTAGGGAAGAGTCTGGATGCGGGCGATTGCCTCCAGAAACGACACGCTATCCGGTGAAATATTCACTGGAATAGCAGTCTTCTCCAATATGGCACTTGTTTCAGTGAAGTAGTTTCCCTCAACTACGATACTTTTGATGTGAGCCATCCGATTGAAATACCACCCCAAGCTGATACCTCCCACCACGGCCAAAAGTAAAAGCAGGGCAAAGAAAGTCCCCCCGCGCTTTTTTAAAGCCAACTGAGCAGGGTTTTTAGTGGTCCCAGATTCAGTACCAGTAGATGATGCTGATCTTATCCATAATTTCATATCGATTTCCCTTCATTTGAGCCTGTAACGATACGGGTGAACGCTTCACCGTACCTGTATATATCTCCGGCTCCCATCGTGATTACAATATCTCCCGGCTGAACCAACTGACTCAGCTTTACCGGTAATTCGTTTTTGTCGGCAACATACAGAACGGTCTTATGTCCGAATGAGGAAGCGTCTTTAGCGATCAGGTTCCCATCAATGCCTTGAATTGGTTTTTCCCTTGAGGGGTACACATCCGTTACAACCAGCACATCTGCATCGAAGAACGACATCCCGAATTCTTCGTGGAGCTGTTCTGTTCTGGAATACAAATGAGGTTGAAAAACGGCCACGATTCGGCGGTCGGGCCACCCTTTTCTGGCAGCCTGAAGCGTAGCTTTGACTTCAGTAGGATGATGTGCATAGTCATCTACTACCATCAGACTGTTGGCGTCATGTTTTACCTGAAACCGGCGGAAAACGCCCGAAAACCGTGCAATGCCATCTCTGATTTTATCAAATGGCATTCCCAGTTCGAGTCCTACCCCAATGGCAGCCAGCGCGTTCCTGACATTATGTTCTCCCGGGGCGTTCAGGGTGACCTGTCCCAGTACCTCGTTGCCAAACAACACGGTGAATTCTGATTGCATGGCCGAACTGTTTATTTTTATTGCACGTAAAACAGCTTGTGGTGTGAGACCATAGGTCAGAATGCGCTTTTTGATTCGTGGTATGACACTCCTAACGTTTGGATCATCCAGGCACACGATGGCTGCACCATAAAATGGGATTTTGTTCGCGAACTCAACGAATGCATCCTTGATGTCGTCCTCATCGCGATAAATATCAAGATGTTCGATGTCGATGTTGGTAATCACGGTAATGGAGGGTGAGAGTCTGAGAAATGTTCTATCGTATTCATCGGCCTCCACGATGAATATATCTCCGGTACCGACTACCGCATTGGTCTTATCGAAACTGTGAACCCGACCGCCAACAATGATGGTCGGATCAAATTCACCCGACTGTACCACGAGTCCGGTCATGGTTGTGGTTGTTGTTTTACCGTGTGTACCTGCTATGGCAATGCCATATTTCATCCTCATCAGCTCTGAAAGCATTTCAGAACGTTTGATTACTGGAATTTTTTTCTCCAGTGCGGCAGCAGTTTCAACATTCTCTTCAGCTTTCACCGCGGAGGTATATACGACCACGTCTGCACCTTCAATATGTTCGGCTTTGTGGCCCTTATAGATGGTAGCACCGAGCTTCTCCAGTCGCTCGGTGGTTTCACTCAGAGATCCATCAGAACCAGATACCTTGAATCCACGCAACAACAGGATTTCAGCCATTCCACTCATCCCAATACCACCGATTCCAACCATATGGAGGTGTTTGGTTGCGCCAAAAAGTGGTTGTGATTGAATTTGCTTACTCATGGATACCTGAATCTGGATGCGTTAGGGTTATAATTTCTTTTGCAATGTGTTCATCAGCCTGAGGATGAGCCATTTCCAAAGCGTGTCGGCTCATCTCAGATAATTTTCGGCCATCGTTGATCAGTGAAGCAACCAAACGGGCTAATTTCTCCTCGAGCTCGGCGTCACCTAGTACTGCTGCTGCTCCATTTTTTGAGATGGACTCGGCGTTATGTCGCTGGTGGTCACCGGCAACATGGGGCGATGGAACCAGAATGCTAGGTTTTCCCAGTACCATCAGTTCTGCCAGGGTGCCCGCACCCGAACGGCATACCACCAGATCGGCAAGGGCATAGGTATTGGGCATAGATTCGACGAAGGATAACAATCTCAGGTTCGGGTAACGTGACTGATCGATCCGGGTCATGATGTCGCCCAGATACCGTTTCCCACATTGCCAGATGATCTGTAAGTGAAGCTCATGATGTAGGTAGTGGATATGCTTGATCATCGCTTCATTGATGGCTTTTGCGCCACCACTTCCGCCCATCACCAACACCGTTTTCCTATCCGTGCTGAAGTTATAGGCTGAAGCCGCATCGGAGGCTGATCCACGAAGGATGTCACTTCTGACCGGATTGCCGAACAGTCGGACCTTCTTGACCGGGAAATGGTTTGCGGCATCTTCGAACGCGGTAAATATACAGGTAGCCTTTTTACTCAGGAGTCTGTTGGTAACACCTGGAAAACTGTTCTGTTCTTGAAGCATCAGGGCTTTGCCTTTCCAGCCTGCAACTCGTCCGACAGGACCAGAAACAAATCCACCACAACAAATCACCACATGTGGGTCGATCCTGGAAACGATTCTCATGCTCTGCCAGAGTGCTGTGACCAGTTTGATGGGAAACAACAGATTTTTCAGGGTGAATGATCTGTGGAATCCGCTAATCCAGATGGGTAGTATCGAATAACCGGCTCTTGGAACGGCTTCCCATTCGATATGATCCCGTGTCCCTGCAAAGGTGATCTCACATTGGGGCACATGGCGTCTGATGGCGTCAGCAATAGCGATGGCAGGGAAGACATGACCTCCGGTGCCTCCGGCTGCAATCAATACACGGTATGTAGCGGTATTGCCCATCAGAATAGATTTTTCCTTGGTGATGCGTTTTTCTTGGAAATATTCAGTACCGTTCCAATCATGATACCTGAAAAGAGCATACTAGATCCGCCATAACTCACAAACGGCATAGGCAGACCCGTCACAGGAAACAGTCCGGTGGCCACAGCAGCATTTACAAATCCATAACTCACGAAAGCCAGTGTAAAGATGGTGGCCAGCAGTTGGGCCGACAAGGTACCCGCATTTCGGGCCACGTAAACGATTCCTCTGATCAAAATCAGGGTGTACAACATCAAAATGAGCCCGGCACCGAAGAGTCCATACTCTTCTGCGATAATGGCATAGATGAAATCATTGTACGGTGCGGGTAGGAAGTCTCGTTGGGCCGACTTCCCGATACCAACTCCAAAAAGTTGTCCACGTGCGATGGCGATATGAGCCTGCTGCGATTGATAACCAGCTCCGGCATCAAGCTGATCACTGTTGATCTGGATGATCTGGTCTACATAGTTCGTTACGCGTGAAACCCGGGCATCTGAGGACATCACCAGTGCAGATCCACCCAGGACTCCGATCAGTATCATCGTTCCGAGATGAAGTTTACTCACTCCTCCTATGAACATCAGAACCATACATAAAACCATCAGTACTCCGGCACTGGAGAAATCTTCGATCCCGATGAGTCCACAGGTAATCACAATATAGACCATCATCGGCACGAAGGCCTTGGAAAACGATTTGATGGTTCCAAGCATCACCTTGCGTTCAACCAGTACGGTCAAATGGATCAGTAATGTTACCAAAGCCATAGACGAGGGCTGGAAGGAGAATCCAGCCACATTCAGAAATCGGCGTGCACCCCAAACTTCGGCACCTGAAACCGCCACAACGATCAGGAGTATCCAACTTAACAGCAATAGTGGGAAGCTGAACTTCATTAAGATCCGATAATTGACCTTGGAAAACAGAACCATCATAAAGAAGGCGATGAGTAATTTAACCAGGTGTCCCAGAACGAGGCTTTGTGCCGTTGTATCTTTCAGCTCTGCGAAATAAGCGATTGAGGAGAAAACGGCCAGAACACCTCCGATCGCCAGCATCACCACGCTGACGAGTATCCAGCGATCACTATATCCCGCGCGACCCTGTATCTCGTCACCGGAAGTGTCGACAATCAGTTTGGTTGGATCTGTTATTGGACGGAGAATCATTCTGGTTGGCTGTTAGAATCGGATTACAATTGGTTGACGTATTTTTTGAATTCTGAACCACGATGCTCGTAGTTCTCAAACATGTCAAATGAGGCGCAAGCCGGACTCAACAGTACGGTTTCGCCTCGTTTTGCTACTTTTTTCGATGCCCTGACAGCATCCTCCATCGAATCGGCTTCAACGAGATAGGGGACATGTTTCCCGAGTTGTTCAATAATGGCCTTTTTGCCCTCACCGATAGCGATGATCGTGTGGACTTTTTGATGGATCTGTTCGACTAATTCAGAATAGTCATTGCCTTTGTCGCGTCCACCGAGTATCAATACTACAGGTACTTTCATGCTTTCCAGAGCGTACCAGACCGCATTTACATTCGTAGCTTTACTGTCGTTGATGAACCGAACCCCGTCGAGCTCCCGAACCTGCTCAAGTCGGTGCTCAACCCCTTCGAATCGCATCAGACTGTCTCTAATCGCATCAATGCGAATTTCTGCGGCACGAGCAGCCAGCGCGGTCGCCAGCCCGTTGTGCAGATTGTGCCGGCCTTTCAGCCCAATTTCTTCCAGATGCATGAGATACTCCTCGTTGTTATCGATGTTGAAATAAATCTTGTTACCTCGGACAAAAATGCCGTCTTTTACCTCACTGGTAGATGAAAATGCCCAGAGCCTGGGTCTGTCAGTCCGACTGAAATGACCTGGAAGGAGTCGTTGTACCACGGGATCCTCGTTCCAGAATATGAACACATCCTGGTCAGACTGGTTCATGCCTATGCGCATTTTTGAGGCAGCATAATTCTCGAAGTTGTACTGATATCTGTTCAAGTGATCTGGAGTGATATTCAGCAACAAACTGATTCTAGGTTTGAAACGATAGATGTGGTCCAGTTGAAAACTACTTACCTCCAGGATCGACCAATCTGCATGGTTCTTTCTGCGGACAAGATCCGCAAAGGCAACTCCGATGTTTCCACCTATATCTGCAGGAATTCCGGCAGTTTGCCACAGGTGTCCAAGCCACGAGGTCACGGTTGTTTTCCCATTACTTCCTGTAACTGCGACCATAGGGGTGTCGCAGAACCAACTGGCGACTTCAATCTCGGAGAACACGCCTTTAGCCGGTGTGTTGAAGAACTGAACTAATGAGGCTTCATCCGGAACCCCTGGACTGACTACGGCAAAATCTGAGTTATGGCCTCTTTCGGTGTGTCCCTGATGTTCAAACTCAATGCCCGCATCACATAACATTCGCTGACTTACATCCGGGATGGTACCGGCCTCTGACACGAATACCCTTGCTCCACGCTCATTGAGCAACAACGCTGCAGCTAAACCACTTTTAGCTGCACCGATTATGGTAATAGGTCTGTTTTTAACGTCAATCATCGAAGTTTCAGGGTGATAATGGTGAACAAGGCCAGCAGGATTGCAATAATCCAGAATCGAACTACAATTTTGGGCTCCGACCACCCTTTCTTTTCGAAATGATGGTGGATCGGAGCCATCAGGAATAAACGCTTACCTTCGCCACCAAATCGTTTCGTGGCTTTGAAATAGGTGGTCTGCAGAATGACAGACAGCGTTTCTAGGAAAAATACCCCACATAAAATGGGTAATAACAATTCTTTATGGACCATCAGTGCAACGGCCGCTATGGATCCGCCAAGTGCCAGCGATCCGGTATCGCCCATAAAAACTTCAGCGGGATAGGTGTTGTACCACAGAAATCCAAAGCATGCACCGACCAGTGCAGAACAGAAAATGGTAAGCTCTCCGGTACCAGGCAGATACATGATGTCAAGAAACAGGGAAAAGTCGATGCGGCCCGAAACGTATGCCAGTACAGCAAGTGCAACGGCAGCTATCGCCGAGGTTCCGGCAGCAAGGCCATCGAGTCCATCGGTAAGATTTGCGGCATTGCTCACTCCAGTGATTACAAATATCACAAAAGGAAAGAAAAAGACCCATCCCAGTGATTCTCCCCAAAAGGCATAATCGATATTGGTGTCTTTTAGGAAGGGTACCGTGCTGAGGGTATGATACGCTTCAAAGTCTGGATGGAAATACAGAAATGTGGCCACTACAAGGCCAACCAGCACCTGTCCGGCAATTTTCAATCGTCCCGCCAGACCGCGTTTGTCTTTTTTGATGATTTTGAGATAGTCATCAATAAACCCAACCATCCCGAGCGCAACGGTCACGAACACAATCGGAATCATGTATGGATTCAGTGGATTCATCCACAACATAGCAGGTATTACGGTGCTCAGGATGATGATAATCCCGCCCATACTGGGTGTGCCGGCTTTAGACAAATGACTATCGAGACCGATGTCAGTGCGTATGGTCTCGCCTAATTGCATTCTCTGTAACCACCGAATGATGCGCTTTCCGAACACGAGGCTCATAAACAGTGCGGTGATCGCTGCCAGAGCACTTCGAACAGAAATGTAGGCAAAGATTCCGAATCCAGGAGGTTCGATGGTCCGTTCCAGTAAATCAAGTAACCAGTATAACATTAGTGAGCCTCCGGATGTTGATGGATTGATTTTCTGGAGTTCAAAGCATCACGTACCTGTTCACGGTCATCAAAATGATGCCTGACACCACCAATTTCCTGGTAGGTCTCGTGACCTTTACCGGCTATCAGTATGATCTGCGATGTAGTAGCAGTTAAAATGGTTTTGTGAATTGCGGCGGCACGGTCAGGTTCGATACGGTACGCGGTGCCAGGGGCAAATCCTGAACAGATTTCTTTGATAATCGCATCTGGATCCTCAAAACGTGGATTGTCAGAGGTAACCACAGTATAGTCTGCGAAATAACCCGAGACGCCGGCCATTACCGGCCGCTTGGTGCGGTCTCTGTTACCTCCACAGCCAAAGACACAAATGACTTTCTGTCCTTCTTGCCGGATTTCTCCGAGCGTTTCAAGTACATTTTGCAACGCGTTTGGAGTGTGGGCGTAGTCAACAAATACCACTGGGAGGTTGTCGTCGCCATCGATCAGAATCCTCTCCAGTCGACCCGGTGCCCCTGTAGCCCTTGCCAGGCCTTTGGCTGCGTCACGCGCCGAAATACCTGATGCTACAAGTGCCAAAAAAGCCTGTGCAACATTATAGGCATTGAATGTACCTGTCAACGGAGATTCAAGGTAAAGTCCATCCATATGGATCAGCAAACCGTTGTGATCTATGGTGAGAATGTAATAGTCTTCGGATTTCAGTGTCAGATCCCATATGGTAGCCTTACAATCTTTGATCATGTATCTGTGATTAGTATCGTCGGCATTGATCACGGCTGTTGCCTGATCTGACAGGCCGTCGAACAGAAGTTTCTTCGCATCTGCATAGCGATCCATCGTCTTGTGATAATCCAGATGGTCGTGAGTAAGATTGGTGAATACAGCCACATCGAAATCGAGTCCCCGGGTACGACCCTGTTCGAGGGCATGGGACGATACTTCCATGATGAAATGGGTGCAACCTGATTCCACGGCAAGTTTCATGTCGTTGGCAAGTTCGATGGCACCGGGGGTTGTGAGTGAACTTGAAACCTCCTTTGACCCGATTCGCTTGAGAACCGTACCTAAAAGTGCAGCAGGTATCCCGAGATGATCCAAAACCTGCCAGATCAGTGTAGTCACTGTGGTTTTCCCATTCGTACCGGTCACTCCAATGAGTTTGAGTTGCTTTTGTGGATTACCGGCAAATTCAAACGCCAGGGGAGCCAGGATGTTCCGGGTATCGTCACAAACTATCCATGTCACCTTCAGCAGGTCGAACAACTCGTGGTAATCAGATCCCTTCCCCAGGCTGAGGGCTGAGTCGGAACGATTTAAAGTCCCGGGTAATTTGCCGTTGAGTATCTTAAGCTCTTCGTCGGAAGGAGAACGCTCGGCTATGACCACATCAACACCTGACTGCAAGGCAGAACCTATGAATGTGTGACCATCTGTTTCAGAGCCTTGAACCGCAATGAATGCGTCGTTCGGACCGGCGACCCTGGAATCATCAATGAGTCGCTGAATGACCCCGGCCATTGGACCATACACTTTTTCAGGTTGTATGAGCGCTATGAGTCTTTCAATGGTCATGGCATACTCGCTGTGATGGTGGAAAGTTCCTGCATCGATCTAGCCCGACCCCGAATGGTTACTTCTTGTCCACGCCGTAGTTTTTCTCCTGCTCCGGGGAATTGTGTATACACGGTGCCCGATCCGATCAAGTTCGGAGTAAACCCGAATTCTGTGACGGTGACCAGTGCCTGTCGCATGCTCAGTCCAGTCAGGTCCGGCACCGTTTGAATATCCGAGACCTTCTGTGCATCCAGGCTTCCACCCAGGGTTAATGCTACTTTGGTTCCTCGTTCCATCAGCGAACCTGGTAGTTTGTCCTGGGCAAGGACTAGTGCTCCGGATCCATTTTTTGAATAATCTATCCCAATTTCTTTGAGTAGTTTTTGAGCGGCTGTGAACTGAAGCCCGGTGAGATTGGGAATTCTGCGAACCGGTTGAGCCAACACGGGTTCGACGATATCTCGCTGGATGTTCTCGTCCAGACTCATAATTCTGGATGTGATCTGGCGGAAAATAGGGCCAGAAACGTACCCTCCATAAATGCTCGATTTCGGTTCATCCAGCAACACCATAACAACATATCGTGGTTGGGTTGTTGGATAAAAACCAATGAACGATGCACGGTATCGGGCTCGATACTGTCCATCGATGTATTTCTGCGCTGTACCGGTTTTTCCACCAATGGCGATGCCCTCAATTCGGGCGAATTCGGCAGTACCATCTTCGGTAACCACCCCTTCGAAAGCTGGCATAAGGGTCTGGATGGTCTCCGATTTGATGGCACGACGGATTCGGGTCGGTTGTGTTTTTTCGAGCACATTTCCATATTCGTCGATGATTTCATCCACGATGTACGGACGCATCAGGTATCCTTCGTTTGCAAATGCTCCGTAGGCCATGACCATCTGAAGCGGAGTAACCTGAACCTCGTACCCAATCGACATCCATGGTAATGTAACGTTCGACCAATTATGCGGACGCTGAACTCGTCCTTCTTCTTCGCTGGTCAGGTCGATTCCAGTTGGAGTTCCGAAGCCAAAATTGCGTGTGTACTGATAAAACGTGTCCTTTTTGAGGCGCATGGCAACCTCAGAAGTCGCTATATTCGACGATTTCTTGATCACATTGCTGAAATCGAGTGTACCCAACGGATCATGATCGCGCATCGCCTGGCCATAGATCACTTTCACGCCACTGTCAGGAGTGCTGAATACTTCATCCATCTTGACCACACCTTGTTCTATGGCAGCTACCGCTGTAATCATTTTAAAAGTGGATCCAGGCTCGATCATGTCCGAAATGGCGAAATTCCGGCGATTTTCGTCACTTCGGGATGCAGGTGTATTCGGATTATACGTCGGGTAGTTGGCCATGGCTTTGATGGCACCGGTCCGCGGATCCATCACTATTGCAGTTCCGTGTTTGGCCATCGATTTCTCTACGCCTGAACGAAGTTCTTCTTCCACGATGGACTGAATGTGCGCATCGATGGTGGTTTTTAACGAGTATCCGTTACTTGGAAGCCTACGAGGTGAGCCGACCATGGCACGGATTCGTCCCATGCGGTCACGCTGTACCTGCTGCTGGCCGTCTTGTCCGCGAAGTGCAGCGTCGTACTTGGCTTCCAGTCCCATCATGCCCCGGACCTCGTGGTTCACATATCCAATGACGTGTGCAGCAAGCTGATCGTAGTTGTAACGACGCTTGTAATGGTCTTCGAGAATCACATTCCGTAGCCCTAACGACTTCAAATCATGATAGGCGTCGCGGCTCACAGCCCTTTCCAGAATAATGTATCTGGCCTGACGTCCGGCTTGCTGGATTTTCTGCCGGTATTCACGCTCTGTCTGACCAGTATGTTTAGACAAAGTAGTCAGAATCTTGCCTATATCTTCAGGCTTCGTGTTTGGCACTCTTGGATCTACGGCAACCGTATAGGAAACGTTGTTACTCACCAGAATTCTACCCTTGGCGTCAATAATTGATCCGCGCTGGGCTTCGATCGGAATCACATCGATGGCCTGATCATCAAAGAGTTCCCGAAGTTTGGCACCCTCAACCAGTTGCACCCGCAACAACTGTGCACCAATGGCCACAGGAAGCAATATCGCCATGCCCAGCACGAACAGGATTCGTTTTTTGGTCTGTTTGATGGGATCTGACATCGTGGTGACGCGAGAATTAAAGGGTTGCTAACGGGTTATGGGTTTCTTGTCAAAAGATTGTCTGCCGGGCCTCCATCGACGAGTCCAATTTGTCGGGCGCGTTGATATACATCTGCCGGTCCGGTCATTCGTTCAAAAGTAAGCTGAGTGTTATGTTGATCCAGTCGAATCTGCTCATACTGACTTCTGAGTTGTAGCACTTCAGCATGTAATTGCTGCATGTAAAACACATGTGAGATATAGAAATATCCTAAAACACCGACAATAAGGGTCCCAACGATCATTTTTGCCGGAGTAATGCTCGAAATGGCTTTCTTTAGAGCCGCATCCTCACCTGTAATGCCCGGAATCAGCTTCGGATCATTCAATTTCTCCTGAAGCAAAGGTTTCTTCATCCGCTTGCCCATACTTGTTGGAGCAACTTTCATTTCCTGATCCAGCCTGTACGATCTGCCTACGGTCATGATACGTCCTCCGGTTTGTATGCAATCCGCATTTTGGCACTGCGAGCACGTGGATTGCGATGGATTTCTGCTTCGGATGGGGTAATCATGGCCGGTTTGAAAGGCTCAAGCGGACGGATGTCGTGTCCATAAAAATCTTTTTCGATGACTCCCTCCAGATTGCCCGAACGCATGAAATGCTTCACCGGACGATCTTCAAGTGAATGATAGGATATCACCACCAGATGTCCGTTCGGAGCCAGCATACTCACACTTTTCTGGAGTACTTGATGCAGCACTTCGATTTCGCGGTTCACTTCGATGCGGATCGCCTGAAACACTCTGGCCAGTGATTTGACCACATGAGGTCCTTTGACTGCAGCTTCAACGGCTTTTCTCAGATCAGAAGTGGTTTCCAGCGGGCGGCGGTTGATGATTGCATTGGCAATCTTTCGACTGAAACGCTCCTCGCCGTATTCAAACAGAATGCGAACCAGATCTGCTTCGGAATATTCGTTAACAACAGCTTTGGCCGAACGTGAAGTTCTTGTATCCATACGCATATCTAATGGACCATCCTCGCGGAAACTGAAGCCACGGGTTCCCTCATCAATTTGATAGCTCGACACACCAAGATCCAGAAGGATCCCGGATATTCGTCCCCGGTAGGTTGGGGCAATGAGCACATCCATATAGGCGAAGTTTCCCTTCACGGCGTGAAAGCGTTTATCGTTGATTCGGGTTGTTGCAGTACTTAATGCATCGTCGTCCTGATCGATTCCGAACAAGGTTCCTGATGGGCCGAGGGTCTTTAAAATTGCGACAGAATGTCCGCCGCCACCTAAAGTGCCGTCAATATAGACGCCATTGGGGTCTGAAATCAGAACCTCAACCGCCTCCGCCAACAGGACCGGTTCGTGATACGATATGGGTTGCATTAGAGCTGAACATCTCCCATTACTTGTTCAAAGAGTTTTGCGTATACATCTTCGGTGATGGACTCATCCACTTTTTGCAGTTCCTCCGGGGACCACAATTCGAGGCGATCTCCGACCCCGAGGATGGTAACTTTTTGCTGGATTCCGGCCCACTGCATCAATGATGCGGGCAGAGCCAGCCTATTTTGGCCGTCGATGGTGATGTCCTCGGCATTTCGCAGGAAATTCCGGATGACGTTCGCTCCGTCGACTCTCAGGTTGCTAACTTTGTTAAGTTTTTCTTCTACTGCTAACCAACGATCTTCAGGATACAGGAACAGACATCGTTGGATTCCCCTCAAAATGGTGAAGTTTTCCTGATATGCCGGATTCAAATATTTACGCACCTTTGCCGGGAAGCTAACGCGACCTTTGCTGTCGATTGAATGCTCGTATGTCCCTTTAAAGCTTGGCACGATGGATTGCTAGTATCGAAAATCGTTGAAATTGCTAATTAAAAGCAGTTTTTGGGCATTTCTACCACTTTGTCCCACTTTATCCCACAAAGTAGGGTAAATCAACCCCATTTGTCAAGTAAATATTTCATGAGCTGAAAGCGGATGAAATATTTACTTGACAAAGAGAAGGGAAAAGAGATAAGAGAGAAGGGAATAAGAAGGGAGATAGTGCAAGTGGGCAGGTGGGCACAAGAGCAGAAGGTGCAGGGGGATGTGAACAGGTACCGCTCAACCGCTCACCGCTATCCCGCTTGCCCATTGGTCTACTAGCCCAATCACTATGATAACCCCCGACACGAAAAGCAGGGAATGGGGACTCTTGAGTCGGGCATGGATCAGGTTCGTCCTATTGCCGGGATTGGGTTGTAGTCAGGTCCACACAGGGGATGTGCTTCGGTACCAGGAACTATCACACCAACCAGTTTCATGGCAGTCAGCTTGAATGTTTGATTAGATAGATCAATATGTTTGGCTTATGGATAGGTGTAAGCCCGGAGTTGTTATCCACGAGGCGGACGAGTACTCATAACCGGAAGTTTGAGGCGATATTCGATCTGTTCCAGTCCCTCGGCAGTATCGGCAAGCGTGCGTCCAGCAAACATCTCCTCCATTTCAGCACGGATTCTTGCCCAGTAGTCGTGGATAGGACATGGGCGTTCGTGTCCACACCCAGGAAGACCCAGGATGCATTCATGAAAAATCTCATCGCCGTCGATCGCCGCAATGATTTCAAGAAGGGCAATCTTTTCTGGTTGTTTCGCCAGCGTGATTCCCCCTTTTGGACCCTTGTGGGAGGTCATGAGTCCGTAGGCCGTCAGTTTCTGCAAAATTTTGGTCAGAAAATGAAACGAAATGTTCAGATCCTCGCTCATTTCGCGAATTGAAACGTAGCCGGAATTCTGCTCGCGTGCTACATAGAACGAAGCCAGGATTCCGTAAGTACATGCTTTGGATAAAACCATAAATGACGATTAAGTGTGAAAATGAAAACGAAAATACGCATAAAAGAGTCTTATATCCTAATGCCACGTTAAACCCCCATGTTGTGGCCTTATTCCCTCATTTTTTAGGGAGCGGGGAGTGGGCAATTGGTTTAATCCCACTCCCTACTCCCCACTCCCCACTCCCCACTCCCTTTATCTGATAAGCCTGATCGCAATTTTTTGTATATCGGCAAGAACTCCGGCTGCTGTGACTTCAGCCCCGGCGCCAGGTCCCTGAATGATGATCGGTGAGGTGTGGTATCGCTTTGAGTGTATCGCTACCTGATTATCGGTGCCCCGCAAGGATCCCAATGGGGAGTGTTGTGGGACGGATTCGACGCCGATTCGGATTCTTCCCTGATCAAATACTCCAGTATATCGCAGTACATGTCCGTTTTCAGCGGCTGTTTTGATGCGTTCCGACCATTCTTGGTCAAATTTGTGAACTTCGTTCATAAATACATCCACAGAGGTGTATCGCAGGGAATCTGGTACCAATGACTCGACTTCGAGTTCTTCGCGTTCAATGCGATACCCGGCTGCCCGTGCTAGGCTCAAAAATTTGCGTGCCACGTCTTCTCCGGATAAATCATCGCGAGGATCCGGCTCCGAGTAGCCATTTTTGCGCGCGTTCTTGATGACTTCAGAAAAGGGGACTCCCTGCTGTAGCTGGTCGAACACGTAGGTCATGGTTCCACTGAGAACCCCGCTGATTTTCAGCACCTGGTCACCAGATCGGATCAGATCATGTATGGTCTGAAATATCGGAAGTCCTGCTCCAGCGGTGGTTTCGAACAGATAATGGGTTTGTTTGTTCTTCGAGTACGACATCAGGCGGTCAAAGTAGGCCTGTTCGAAGGTGTTTGCCCGTTTGCTGGGTGTCGCAATGTGGATGCCCGCTTTGAGCAGATCTTCATAACGCCGCGCAACTTCCGCACTTCCAGTCATATCGATGAATACCGTGCGGTAAGGAAAGTCGTCGACTAGTGTCTTGACGATTTCGTCCCAATCGGTTACCAGCGATGACTCCTTTAACAGATCAGACACGTCGTCAGGTTCAATTCCACTGGCGTTCCATACAGTTGTCTGGGAGCCGCACACTCCGATGATGGACAGATCATACTCCTCTGATTCCACATCCCGAAGTTGATCCAAAAGGGCAGTTCCAATGGTTCCGGTGCCAGCAATAAACAGGCGAACACGCTCTGAATGGACACAAAAGTGATCATTCAGCAGTCTCACAGCCGTAAATGCCTGGTCATTTCTGAGAATCATGCTGAAATGACGGTTCGCTACACCTTTGGCAGCCGCAAAAGGAGCAATATTGTTCTCGCCAAGTACGGATAGCACGGCACCGCTTAGTCCCAGGTCGTGGACAAGCCGGTCGCCAATGACCGTGACCATGCTTACTTCATTCATCACAATAGGCTCATCAATGAGTCCGATCGCATATTCGGCCTGAAAAGTGTGTGTTACGGTATCAAGTACCGTGTTCAGGTTGGTTTTGTCGATGGCAAAGCTGATCCCAAACTCAGCCGATGCAGCACTGTTGAACAGGATCTGAACACCGGCAGCCAGCAATGCGGACATCGCTCGTGGTAACAAATCGTGGATGCGGTCGAGTCCCTTGCTCTTGACGCCGACCAGCACGATGTCCTTGCGCAGGGACACGGATTTCAGGGTGCCGTTAGTTTTGCTGTATTCCTGGGTGATGATGGTGCCTTCGCCGAACGGATCAAACGAGTTGTATATCCCGATCGGAATATTGACTTCTTCCAGCGGCAGAACGGTACGCGGATGCAACACTTTGGTGCCGAAGTGTGCCATTTCAGCGATCTCGCTGTAGTGGAGTTTCGGGATGGTTACCGCGGTTTCGGTGATGTTCGGATCGGCTGTCAGCACCCCGTTTACGTCGGTCCAGATTTCGACAAACTGTGCATTCAGCGCCTCGCCCATGAGTCCGGCGGTGAAATCGGAACCGGATCGTCCCAGGGTGGTGATTTCGTTTTGCGCGGTGGCTCCGATGAATCCGGTGATGACCGGAACTGTGCCGTTGATCGGATTCAGCAGTTTGTTGACCAGTTTTTTGGTCGTTTCATAATCGACATCCGCGTCGCCAAACCGGTCATTGGTGCGCACAAAATGCTGGGATTCGAAGGCTTTGGCTTTGATTCCACGGGAATCCAGCGCAGCGGCAAAAATCCGGCAGGACAATCGCTCTCCGAACGACAACACCGTATCGCGCTGGCTGGCAGAAATTTTTCCGGCACTCTCGATCGTGGTGTATTGCTCGTTCAACAGTCCCAGCAATACATCGATCGAAGCGATCAAAGCAAAGCTTTTCTCCGTATTTCCATCAAAAAGCTTGGAAATGGTGTCATAATGACGCTTTTTGAGATTCTCGAAGCGCTGTTTCCAGGCTGCATCCCGCCCGCAGGACAAATCCATGATAGCGATCAGCTCATCCGTTACGCCTCCCAGCGCCGACACGACCACCGCCACCTTGGCTTCGGCCAGTCGTCGACGCACAATTTCGACGGAATTTTTGATACGCTCAGCATTGGCAACCGAGCTGCCTCCAAACTTTAAAACGTGTAACATGTATTCTGATTTCCCTAACTAACTGGTAATATATTTTTTATCAAACTCTTTGAAAATGCGAACCATTTTCGGAAACTCGATCAGAAAGGCATCGTGGCCTTCGTCCGAGTCGATTTCTTTGTACACCCCATTCGGTAACAACGTAGCAAGTTCCTGTTGTTCCACGATGGGATACAACACATCGGATGTGATGCCAACCACCAAAACTGGAACCTGAACATCAGCAAGAATGTCGCCATAGATTTCGCGATCTCGGTACACGTCGTGCGTGTCCATCGCACCGGTCAGACGCATATACGTGTTCGCATCGAAGCGTTTCACCAACTTTTCACCCTGATAACGCAGATAGGAACTGACCTGAAAAAGGTCGTTGTGTCCGGTCTGAATCTGGCGGGCAAACTTGCGCTCGAACGCCGGCTGACTTCGATACATGATCATGCCCATCGCGCGTGCCGCGGCAAGTCCTTCGGCCGGAGGTTTGGATGGATCGTAGAATCCGCCATTCCAGTGTTTGTCTGCCCGGATTGCCATACGCTGAGCCTCGCTCACGCCGATGGTCCATGCAGAATGCGCTTTCCCCATAGCAATAACCATCGCTTTTTGCACCCGATGATCCATAATCAGCCACTCGAGCACCTGCATTCCACCCATGGATCCGCCCACGGCCAACTCGATCGACTCAACGCCGAGGTAGTCAAACAACGCCTGCTGTACCCGGACCATATCACGGATGGTAACCGTCGGGAAGTCAGCCTGGTAGGCTTTTCCTGTTATTGGATTCACCGACGATGGTCCCGTAGTGCCATAACATCCGCCCAACACATTCGAGCACACGATGAACTGACGTGATGGATCCAAAATGCCATCCTCTCCGAAAAGTCCCGGAAACCACTCGTCGGCATCGGCATTTCCCGTCAGGGCGTGGCACACGAGCACCGCGTTGCTTGCATCGGCGTTCAGCGTACCCCAGGTTTTGTACCTGACCTGGACTTCAGGAAGCGTGTACCCAGACTCGGTTGTAAATCCGTCTGTTATGGTGAAAGTTTTGTTCACTAATTCAGTGTTTCAGTCTAGAAATGATGAAATAAATTGGTTAGGGGTGCTGATCCATTCGGACTCAAACACCCCTAACCCTAACCAACTTATCTGAGCGCTTGCTCGAAATCTGCGATGATGTCATCGATATGCTCGATACCTACCGACACACGGATCAGATCTGCCGATACGCCCGATGAACGCTGCTCGGCATCGGTCAACTGCTGGTGCGTGGTTGATGAAGGATGGATAACCAGGGTTTTTCCATCACCCACATTCGCCACGTGTGAAGCAAGCTCAACTGACTCGATGAACTTCTTCGCAGCTTCATAGCCACCCTTGACACCGAATGTCAACACGGCCCCGAAACGTCCTTTTTCGACGTACTTCTTGGCAGTTTCGTGGTACGGATGATCTTCGAGTCCGGCGTAGCTGACCCATGCCACTTTTTCGTTGGATTTCAGCCAGTGCGCCAGTTTGAGGGCGTTTTCGGCATGTCTTTCCACACGAAGTGACAAGGTTTCGAGTCCCTGAAGCAACAAGAAGCTGTTAAACGGAGAAATCGACTGTCCGAAGTCACGTAGACCTTCCACGCGGGCACGGATAGCAAACGCGATGTTACCAAACGGACCCTGGTCGCCGAATACTTCCCAGAAATTGAGTCCATGGTATCCAGGTGCAGGTTGAGTAAACAATGGAAACTTACCGTTGCCCCAGTTGAAATTTCCGGCATCCACCAGAATTCCCCCGATTGAAGTTCCGTGTCCGCCAATCCATTTGGTAGCAGATTCAACCACGATGTTGGCTCCCCACTTGATCGGACGCACAATCGCGCCACCGGCTCCGAATGTGTTATCCACGATCAATGGAATACCGTGTTTTTTCGCGAGAGCCGAGAGTCCTTCGAAATCCGGAATATTGTTACGTGGATTTCCGATCGACTCGACATAAATACCTTTGGTATTTTCATCGATTTCGGCCTCAAATGCAGCAATGGTGTCCTCTTTGACGAACTTGACATCAATGCCAAGACGTGGGAGGGAAACTTTGAACTGATTGTAGGTCCCACCATAGAGAAAACTTGTAGAAACGATATTGTCGCCAGCCTGCGCGATAGTCGCGATGGCCAGGAACTGCGCCGCTTGTCCGGATGCGGTTGCTACCGCAGCGACGCCGCCCTCGAGCGCTGCCACACGTTTCTCGAACACATCTGTAGTCGGATTCATAATCCGGGTGTAGATGTTACCGAATTCCTTGAGGGCGAACAACGTTGCGGCATGTTCGGTATCGTCGAAGGTGTATGAAGTGGTCTGATAAATCGGCACTGCACGCGCGTTGGTTGCTGAATCTGGAGCTTGTCCGGCGTGAAGTTGCAGGGTTTCGAACTGATAGGTTTTTGGCTTTGCCATGAGTTACATTCCTAACGTTTAGTGTTTGTTTTATCGAGTTTGGGACGAATCAGAAACTGATGATCGACTTTGATGCATCGATTCTGGATCAATTCGCCTCCACGTTCTGTTACTTTAGCCTTCAGCTCCTCGTGCGTGCCGGTGCCGAGCTGCAGCCAGATGATTTTGGCCCCGATTTCCAGGGCTTCGTCGACAGCTGCAGGAACGTCATCCGGATTGCGGAAGATATCGACCACATCCACCGGGAAGGGGATGCTTTTCAGATCGGGATAACACGTTTCGTCCAGGATTTCAGTCGCTGTTGGATTCACAGGGACAACCTGGTAGCCGGCATTTTTCAGGTATCTGCCCACGAAATGGGAGTCCTTTTGTGGATTTTTTGAAATCCCGACAATGGCGATCACCTTTACGTTCGGCAGAATCTCCTCGATGTAATTCGTTTCCGCCTCCAGTTCCGGAGTTGCGTACATTTTAGTGTCGTACCAGCTATTAAACGTTGTTTTCATCCGATTTCTATGGTTTCTACTTCTGTTTTTTTTGTTCAAAAAAAAAGCCTCTTCCGCGACGATGACAGAAGAGGCTAAAACAGAAACTACCTAAATAGTGTTCGGATAAAAACCAGCTTCTCTCATCTCTCTTTGGTTTCCCAAAGCAGGATTTAGCACCTGACCCCCGTTTTACCGGGGCGGTTGCTAAGGCATCATAGGGCCTGTCCCTCCGCCTTTCTTGATAAGAGCTTTCAAATAAACTAAAAGAACGTAGTTTTAAATTTAAGTAGAAAATATTGCTCCCGCAATATTTTCTACTTAAATCAGAAAACTGATAAGGGAAAACAGAAAACAGCCCATCCACATAAGACTGAAATCACTCAACGATTTGATAGTAGGAACAAACCCCGTAGGGCCGTTTACTGTTCTCTGTTTTCCGTTTACCGTACGCGGTTATGGTTACTAAAATTCTGCGAATTTTAGTAACCATAACCGCGTACATAACTATCCTTCTCGCGCCACTTCTCCCGAACCTTCACGAAAAGCTGCAGGTTGGTCTTCTTTCCGGTCAGTTCCTCGATTTGAGCCCTGGCTCGGGTGCCCAGTTTTTTGAGCATGGTGCCGCCCTTGCCGATGATGATTCCCTTCTGGCTGTCCCGATTGACCACGATTTCGGCGTGAATGTGGTCAATTGTGGGTTCTTCCTTAAAATCGGATACCGTTACGGTGCAGGAATAGGGGATTTCCTTGTCATAAAGCAGAAAAATCTGCTCACGAATGAGTTCAGAGACAAAAAATCGTACCGGATGCTCACTGAGTTCATCCACCGGATACAACGGCGGACTCACCGGTAACAGCTCAAAAACTTGCTTTTTGAGTTCGTCAATACCATCGTTTTTACCTGCTGATATCCTGCATTCTGACTTATACTTGTACTCTTTGTTGCACATTTCAGTAACGCGATCCATCTGCTCGGTTGATGCAATATCAGCCTTATTGAGCACTAACAGTGTTGGTTTTCCTGCTTTTCGCAGGTAATCCCATACGAGTTCCTCTTCTGGATCCCGGTTCCCATCGATTAAATGAACAATGGCATCGGCATCACGAGTGGACTTGGTGACCGTTTGCATCATGACTTCCTGGAGCTTATAACGCGGATCAATTACTCCGGGAGTATCCAGAAATATGGCTTGCCCGTCGTCTTCACTCAGAATTCCAAGAATCTGATGTCGGGTAGTCTGAGCCTTGTGCGTGGCGATGGCCAGCTTGAAGTCTAATAACGTATTGAGCAGTGTAGACTTACCCGCATTAGGACGCCCGATTATTGCTACGAATCCGGCTCTAAATGCCATTATCTGGATCCTTTGACTATTTCGTTCATCATTTTTACGGTATTCGCCAGGCCATGAAACAGTGCGTGAGCGATGATTGCGTGTCCAATACTAACCGAGTGGATATGAGGGACTTCTTTCATAAATCGGGCTGTGTTATTGAAGTTGAGTCCGTGTCCGGCATTGACTTCCAGTCCAAGTGAGTGCGCCAGTATGGCCCCATCACGTAATCTGGATAATTCGTGCTCAATCTCTTTTTCGGTCTGTGCTGTTGTGTAGGTGCCGGTGTGAAGCTCGATAGCTTCTACACCGAGTTCAGCGCACAACTGGATATCATCTGGATTCGGATCTACAAACAGACTGATTTTTATTCCCGCGTCGTGCAATCTAGGGACAGCACGCCGACGCAGGTCATCGAAAGCATGACGCATGTTAAGGCCACCCTCGGTGGTCAGTTCAGCCCGTTTTTCGGGCACGAGGGTACACAATTCCGGCTGGATCTTGTTACAGATCGAAATCATTTCATCGGTTGCGGCCATCTCGAAATCGAGCAGTCCGCGGACTGATTCTTTAAGGCGATATACATCGTCGTCTTTGATGTGCCGGCGATCTTCGCGCAGGTGAAACACGATTCCCTCAGCGCCTGCATCCTCGCACACACGGGCGCCCTCTACCGGATCCGGAACCCCTTCTCCGCGGGCGTTTCTCAGCGTTGCAATATGATCGATGTTGATTAGGAGCATCATTATTGGGTAGTGGGTAGTAGGGAGTAGGGAGTGGGGAGTAGGGAGTGGGGAATAACCATTGCCAGAACCCATTCCCCACTCCCTACTCCCCACTCCCCTAAATATAAGTTTAATTGTTGAGGAAAGAGAGTGTGGTTAATAACGATCATGCAGGCCTTTTCCGTTCAGGATATCGGGAATGTGCTTTTCGATACGGGATATCCGAGTTGCGGATTGTTTGGCGCCGGAGAAATGGATCAGATATCCGCGCTGGCGTCCTGGTGTGAGGGCATAAAAAGCGTCACGGAGCACTGGATCCTGTTCCAGCCAGGCTTCGAGTTCTTCAGGCATAGAAACCGTGTCAAATTGCGATAAATCCGCTTTTTTACCCGCTTTTTCGTTTTCAATGGCCTCAAGAATGTACTTTTTGATGATTTCTTCGTTCTCCTGAACCTCAGATACCTCAGTGAACTTCATGTACCGACCCTGGCGGGAATTCGGCCCTGGTTGTTGAAGTAACTGATGTGGATCATCCAGGAGCACTCCCTGTAAAAAGCTCAACGTTGCACAGGCTTTCAGCGTGCTCATCAAAATGACATTCTTGCCATGTACTGTGTAGCAGGGGACGCCCCACTTCATTTCTTCTGTTAGTCCGCAATCCAGTAAAATCCGACGTAATTCACACAGAATATCCACCCATGGCAGTACCTTGCAGTCCGGTGTTCCACCTAACGGACAGCGCCCACATCCAACTTCAAAATACCTGTCTACACCTGGATTCATAAAATTTAACCTTAGGTTACTGTATCGCAATAATATAGGTAGGAATTCTAATAGTATACAGTACACAGTACACAGCGCACAGAGCACAGTACACAGCACACAGAGCACAGAGCACAGTGTAGAAATGACGGACGAGCGATGAGTGTAAATCCCTCGTCTCTCATCTCTCATCCCTATTCAAGTCCTGAGTACTGTGTACTATGAACTCTTTCAACTTTTAAGCTACTTCGCTATCTTATGCGCAAAATATGGATGTTAACACCACATTATGAAAGTAACGGAACACTACGATCGCGCCACGGAACCGCTGATTTCCTTTGAGATTATCCCACCAAAACGGGGTGGATCTATCGCTCAGGTTTTTGAAACACTCGACCAAGTTCAGAAATTTCGTCCGCCGTTCATCGATATCACCTCTCACGCAGCCGAAGCGGAGTTTATCGATCTAGGCAACGGAACCATGAAACGTCGCGTGAAACGTAAGCGTCCGGGTACAATTGGACTCTGCGCCGCGATCAAGCACCGCTACAATGTGGATCCGGTTCCTCATCTCATTTGCAAGGGATTCACCAAAGAAGAGACGGAAGATGCACTTATTGAGTTGAATTATCTGGGAATCGAAAATGTGCTGGCCATACGTGGCGATGACCATGCAGCTTACAAGCCTCAGAACAAAGATCGTGCCACTAACACCTACGCCATCGATCTGGTCAAGCAAATCAAGGCCATGAATTGCGGTGTTTACATGGAAGAACTGATGGATGCGGTACCCACCAATTTCTGCATCGGAGTCGGTGGGTATCCTGAGAAGCACGATGAAGCCCCGAACATGAAATGGGATCTTCAAAAGCTCAAAGAAAAGGTCGATGCAGGTGCCGATTATATCGTAACCCAGATGTTCTTCGATAACCAGGTCTACTTTGACTTTGTCAAATCAGTTCGTGACATGGGGATCAATGTTCCGATCATTCCCGGACTCAAAGTGTTAACGACAATGCAACATCTATTCAGACTTCCGAAGATTTTTAATATCAATCTTCCCACTGACTTGTCAGATGCTGTGGACAAGGATCCAAAACATGTGCGTGCCATCGGTGAAGAGTGGTGTAAAAAACAGTGCCAGGAACTGCTGGATTTTGGGGTTCCAGGTCTACATTTCTACATTATGAGTGACCCGTCAGCAGCAGTGAGTGTTATCGAAACATTACCCGTTGTTCAGAGCTCAACATCCTGAAGATGACAACCAATGTTCAAGTATCTGGTCCGAATCAATCAGGTTTCAGATCAGGACTATCGGGACTGCTTTTCATCGTCGTTCTGACAGGCATTCTTTCTGGATGTGCTACATCCAGAGCGACCCAAAACCCGGCCCAATCAAGACTGCAGGACAGTTATAATCAGTGGAAAGGGACACCCTACCGCATCGGGGGCATGACGAAATCTGGTGTAGATTGTTCTGCTTTCGTTTTGATTGTAATGAGGGATCAGTTCGGTGTCAGATTACCCCGAACCACCGAAGAACAGCTTAGATATGGCAAGCGTGTTCGTTTGAACAGAATGAGAACAGGTGACCTGGTATTTTTCCGTACCGGAAGGAAAACGCTTCACGTTGGTATCATGGTAGATCACGTTCGATTCATGCACGCATCCACATCACAGGGAGTTATGGTTTCATCTATGAATGAAGCCTACTGGCGTGATCGTTATTTGAGGAGCAGACGGGTCATCTGATCCCGGATTTCATCCGAAAATCTATTACAGTCGTTACCATGAATCGTTGTCCCTGATTTCTACCTCACTTATCGTGATATGTTTGTCCGTGATGATAGCTTCAAGTCGTATCGGATGATGCTCACCTGGAAGTTGGTTTGAAGAGGGCAAGGCAGAAATCACAACGGAATCCGGTGAAACTACGTTTATGGTATAAACTGCTTGTAGCATGTGAATACGGACATCCGTATCGCTGGAATCAGTCCCGAAGTATCCTATTCGATGAAAGTTTAGTGGCCCAGGCACTTCAGACGTCAGTGATCCGGTATAATCACCTCCGGAACCACCTAATTCAACTGGTTTGGCATACCAATCCTGGACTTTTGCCGCCATGGTAACCAATTCAACTCTGACCGCATCTCTGTTTTCGAGTAACTCATTGTTGTCGAATGTGTTAATCGCAAACACAGTAGCTAGTCCAATCAAGATTGTTACAAGTATTACTAGTAATAATTGTCGCTGATTCATCAGTTTACTCCATTCGGGATTGATACAGATTAATTGAATAACAGTCTACACTTCAAACAGTCACGTATTTCTAAATCAACAGGGATCTTGTTTTTTCACCAAGTAACCCGTGGTCTACCTACCAGATCTTTGAGTTGACACTCACCAATCTGGTTCCCACTCGACGTCGATTCAAAAACAACGGACTCATTGGTAGAGGCTTTGCGTTAATTAAATAAAAATAATCGAATATCACAAATCAGTTGATCGTGTGATACGTTTTCATTTGCTCTAAAGTAAGATGTCCTTCGAGATAAGCTCGACCCACAACAACAGCATGAACCTGGATTTCTGAGAGCCTTCTGAGATCTTCTACCCCAGCTACCCCGCCAGAAGCAATGAAATTCAACTGCGGAAACGCGCTCATCAGCTGCTGATATAATTCGACATTTGCACCACTCAACATGCCGTCTCTGGAGATATCCGTGCACAGAACCTCTTTGAGACCCCGATCTTGCATCCTTTGCAGGTACTGATGCACGGGCTCATCCATGGTTTCGATCCATCCGGCGTAAGCCATTTTGCCGTCTTTAAGATCCATTCCAAGTATGCATCGTTCACCTCCGTATATTTCCAGTGCCTTAAGCCAGTCCGCTTCGTTTTTAACGGCCATGGAGGAGCAAACAACCTTGCTTACTCCGGACTCAAACAACTGAGCGACGTGTTTAAAGTTACGGATTCCACCACCCATCTGAACCGACAGTCCGAGCTCTTCTTTGATTCTCAGTACCAGAGTAAGATTCGAGAAATTGCCGCTTCGAGCTCCGTCCAAATCCACCACGTGAATGTGCGAAAATCGAGCTTCAGCGAAATCCTGTGCTACTGCAACCGGATCATCACTGTACACAGTGACCTTTTCATAGTCGCCCTTTTGAAGTCGGACAACCTTACCATCCAGTAAATCAATTGCTGGAATCACTTTCATTGGTTCAAAAAATAATTCGTTTTTAACAAGTCTATGAAATTGGTCAGCAGGATTTCACCGTTATGCCCCGATTTCTCCGGGTGAAACTGGACTCCCATTACGTTGCCATGTGCCGCAACAGCCGCAAAAGATACATCATAGCTACAACTGGCCAGTGTATGTGCCGTTACTGGTGCATAATAACTATGTACATAATAGAAGGTGGACCGGGTTTCAATCTGGTTCAATAACGGATGATCGTGCTTGTTGTCGAAGTCGTTCCATCCCAAATGGGGCACTTTAACGCTGGTATCGTCGAATTTGAGCAACCTCCCCGGAATCCTCCCCAAGCCTGCGGTCTCACCCTCTTCGCTCGATTCGTACAGTAATTGCATTCCTAAACAGATACCAAGCAACGGCTTGTCCGTAGTCTTGAGCCAGTGGACCAAATCGCGCTCGTGTAACGCGTTCATGGCTGCTTGCGCGTGTCCTACACCGGGGAAAATCACGGCTTCGCTGGACTCGAGCTCCTCTTTATTAAACGTAATGCGGTGCTCTACCCCTAATCGGTCGAGTGCATTCGATACCGAGGCCAGATTTCCTGCTTTGTAATCAATGATTGAAATCATATCACAACGTTCCCTTTGAACTTGGAATAGAATTGGGATCCTTCGGATTTCCCGACACCGCTTGTTTGAGCGTTCGAGCGAATCCCTTGAACAACGATTCTATTTTGTGATGATCGTTGTCCCCGGATACTGACATATTCAATGTCGCCCGAAGTCCCATGGCCAATGAATAAAAGAAGTGGTGGGTCATTTCAGTCGGAAAATCACCGACTTTCTCGCGCTTGAAGTCTGCATTGAACACAAAATAGGGCCTGCCGGACAGATCCAGGGCCACCGTCGCGAGCGCTTCGTCCATTGCAAGGACAAAACCGTAGCGTTCTATGCCTTTCTTGTCACCCAGGGCTTCGTTCAGACACTCACCCAGAGCAATGGCAACGTCTTCAATGGTATGATGTTCATCGATATGGAGATCCCCTTTGCATGAGATCTGCAGGTCTATGAATCCGTGTCTGGCAATCTGCTCAAGCATGTGATCGAAAAATGGAATTCCGGTTTCTATAGACGATTTTCCGGTTCCGTCAAGATCCACATGGACATAAATATCCGTTTCTTTGGTGGTTCGGGTACGGGATGCAATGCGACGTTTTTCGAGAAGGTAGCGTGATATCGAAGCCCAGTCAGGTCCCGAAAATAGTATCTCCAGATCGTGATCCAGTACAGCTAGGGCATCGTCTTGAGCATCTACTATCACATCGGCATTGATTTGATCTAGGTTTTCGATGTCCAGCCCTTCTTGACGTAGAATTGCAAGCTGGTCGGCTGTCCATCGGGACAAATCGCTGCCGAAACGGTGTTCCTTTGCCTTCAGATCGATCAGTGCCCGAATCAGTCCCGGACGAAAGAGCACCGCATCGGAATGCGTTGCGGCTTGTGGCGTGATTAAGATCGTCATATGGATACCTCCTTGAGGCGTTGAATGAGTCGTTCGTTTTCGGCGTGGGTGCCGACCGTGATGCGCAGGGTACTGTCACAGTGCAGCTGGTCGCCCCGGTAGCGGATAACCACACCGGAGTCGGCCATAGTTTTGTAAATATGCTGGGCATTATCTATAACCACAAGCAGGAAGTTAGAGTCACTTGGATGGATTTTTCGTACTCCGGGCACCGTTTCAAGTGCCTGGCGCAGCCAACTGCGCTCGTTGTTCAGCGCTTTGACAAAAGCGCGCATCACGGGGAGATTGTCCATGGCTTTGAGCGCGGCTTCGGTCGTGAGCTTGTTCACGTTGTAAGGCGCCTTGACACGAAGCATATAACTGATGATCTGCTCGGAGGCCAGGGCGAGCCCGAGACGGATACCGGCAAGGCCGAAAGACTTCGACAGAGTCTGGAGTATGACCAGATTCGGGAACGCATCGAGCTCGCCCGCGAATCCCTCGTCGCCACTGAAATCGATATAGGCTTCGTCTACGACCACGATTCCGCGGAATCCGCGGATCACCGCACGAACGGCGTCTTTGTCAATCAGGTTTCCAGTAGGATTGTTCGGCGAGCAAAGGAATATGATCTTGGTCGAGTCGGTAACCGCGTCGAGAACGGCTTGTGGATCCAGCGAAAAGTCCGGATTCAGAGGCACGGACTGTACTGCGATGTCGTTTACTGCTGCACTCACCTTGTACATGCCGTAGGTAGGGGGGGTGATCATGACGTGATCTTTTCCCGGAATACAGCATATGCGGATAAGCAAATCTATGGCTTCATCGCTACCTACGCCGCAGAAAATTTGGTCGCGTCGTATGCGACGGAAGCCAGCGTACCTGTCGCGGAGAGCGTCCTGGCGTGGATCGGGATAGCGATTTAGCTCGCGAATGTCTGCAGGGACTGATCCGATAGCGTTTTCGTTCGCGTCCAGCAGGATTCCCTGGTCGTAATCGTCGCGCGCACATCGGTAAGGTGTAAGAACCCGGATGTTGGGGCGGATTAAATTATCTAGATCGAAGGTCATTTTATTTGGTTAAAGGTAGTGGGAAGTGGGAAGTGGGAAGTGGGAAGTGGGAAGTGGGGAGTAGGAAGTGGCAAGCAGGATAACGTGAGAACATGTTGAT
>CAYYPL010000008.1:0-132137 GCA_964473555.1 uncultured Chitinophagales bacterium | reverse complement strand
CACGAATTTCAATTCCCTGATCTGCCGTTTTCTGTTTTCTGATTACTGTTTTCTGTTTTCTGATTACTGTTTTCTGATTAGAAACGACCCCATTGCCAGAACATCCATTCCGGATCCAAAAAAACACCGGATCGCCTCTTCCGGACGCATCACGATCGGCTCCCCTTGCACGTTAAAGGACGTATTCACGATGATGGACTGTCCCGTGATCTTTTCGAACTCATTCATAACGGACCAGTACAACGGATTCACATCCTTGTTTACCGTCTGTGGACGCACAGTCCCGTCGACATGAATGCATGATGGAAGTACATTTAAGTACTCCTCATGAATGCGTGTTGCTACAATCATGAACGGTGACTTGTCGATCTTGGTGTCGAAATAGCCGTGAAAACCTTCCTTTTTCAGTGACGGACAAAACGGACGCCAGGCTTCACGGTTTTTTACGTGCTTATTTACATGGTCGCGTGCATCCGGATTTAGTGGATTCGCCAAAATCGAACGTCCGCCCAGTGCACGCGCTCCAACTTCCATGCGTCCCTGAAACCATCCTACGATTTCGTTATCGGCAATAGACTGTGCAACATCTTTGGCGATAGTATCACTCTTCACATAGGGTAATTTACATTGCTTAAGCACGTTTTCAATCTCATCATCGGTAAACGACGGACCATAATACAGGTGTTCGAGTGACGGAAGTTTTGGGATCTCCCCCGAATGATCAATTTTGGCCAGGAATGCTGCTCCGAGACAAACTCCGTTATCACTGGCTGCCGGCTGGAAGAAATAGTTATCAAAGAGATCCGATTCAGCCAGCAGGCCATTGGCTTTGCAATTCATATGGACACCTCCTGCGAAACAGACGTTTTTGGACAAATTCTGCCCGGCAGCATAACGCAGTTGAGCAAATAATACTTCCTCAAGCTTCTTCTGAGCGGCATACGCAATCGCAGGATACGGCGCCGTCATTGCCGTTACATCAGCCGCTCGTGGAGCACCTAATTTCTCGACCATTAGGTCGGTAAATCTGCTTCCAAACGTACGCTTCCCACTGTAGCGGAATCGTGGATTCACCGTGTACTGAAAGGACTTCCCGTCAGTCTGGACGATTTCATCAAAAACAGCCATAATATCAGCGTCTGGAGCACCATACGCGGCCAATCCCATGGTTTTCCCTTCATCCACGTAGGCTTTGAAGCCCAAAAACTCGGTAACGGACGCATAGAATCCACCCAATGTGTTCGGAAGTACCTCAGAGGCGAGCTCCTTCATGGTACCCTGTTTGTCGACATAAACCAGACTGGATGAGGCCACTTCTCCAACTCCGTCATTCACCACCACCACTGCTTCGTCGAATCCGGAGGTATAAATGGCCGATGCCACGTGGCTCAGGTGATGGGAATAGAACTTGAAATTCTCTGTTGTCAGTTCGACTCCAAGTTTACGCAGGATCAGCGTAAGATCGTTTCTGACCTTCTTCGGATTATATAGCGCATTGAGTCCCTGTTGTGCCAGTCGACTGATGTGATCGGTCTCACTCGGATACTTGGCAATCGTATCTTCCAGATTGGCAGTCGCCAGTTCTGCGTAGGTCTCGCAGTCCCAGGCATAACCGATTGATTTCACTTCCAGACCACGTTTCCTGGCTTCTTTCACACAAAACTCGATGGCGCGTGCCGGATAGGCATTGGGAGAAGTCTTGATGCGGTTAAATCGCTCTTCTTCAGCCCAGGCAATGATTTCATTGTCGCTAACCAGCGCTGCGGAAGAGTTAGGTCCGGGACCAAAAATCCCTAAATATGCATTGTTTTTCATGTATCAGAAGTGAAATCAGTTTGAATTAAAAACGGCCGAATATCGGCGAACAAGTGAAACTCAGGCAGATATTCGTTCAATATGATTGATATAGTTCGAAGCGAGTACTTCGTAGGAAAGATGCTTCTCGAGGTATTCCCGACCTCGAGCACCCATTTTATCGAGTTCTTCGGATGGTTTAGATGCAAACTCCAGTATGGTTTTTGCAAAAATCTGTGGATTCTCGGGCTCGATAAAAACTCCACAACCAGCCTCGTTGATGATGGATGGGTAGCCATCATACGGACAAATTATCGGTCGCCCGCTGTACATGTAATCGATCCATTTGTTCGGCGAGACTCCAAAGCGGTAAATGGATTTAGACAGAATCGGATTTACCAAAACGTCACATCGTTTTAAAAATGCATTCACAAACAGACGATCTATTCCAGGTAACTGCACAAATCGCTTGAATTCAGCCGTTTTCTCTCGCACCTGATTCGACAAAGGACCATTTCCTACTAAAACAAACCAAAACTCACGCTCTTGCTCTTCCAGTAGCCTCGCAGTTTCAATGAGCAGATCGATGCCATTCGCAGTACCGATCGTACCTGCATACCCAACAACAAAGGCGTCATTCGGAGGCATCCTTTCAGCCACATCAGATGGTAATTCAGTCGCCGAGGCTTCGAAATACTCCGGATCGTACCCCATCGGCACGTTCACCACCGGAACTGCCTTCGATGTCACTTCGCGGACGTGTAGTTCCAGCGCAGGCATGCTTCCAACAACCAGGTCGGCACGTTGATATCCCCACTTTTCCAGCCACGACATTACGCGGACAAACGGATTCCCGGGCGAGAATCCTCCCAATTCAATAATCGTCAACGGCCAGATATCGCGAATTTCAAACACCAGTTTGCAGCCGGTTGCCCACTTCAGGTAGATTCCCAGCCAGACCGATTGTAACGCCAGGGATGAAACCAGAACCATATCCGGTTTTTGGTCAACGAGCTGGTCTTTGAGTAAAAACAACCGCCATTCGAACAGAATCATGGACCAGATTCGGGTCAAATTCAGTCCCAATCCAACCTCCGGACCGTCGAGCAACCAATGGTTAACCATTCCATAGCGTTTGAACAGATATCTATCTCGCTTTTCGTAGTCTGATTTGTCAGTCGGCTCACCATTCGAAACTGAAGTAACCAGCGTCACATCGTGTCCCAATCGGGCAAAATACTTCGACAAATAGTACTGTCTGGTAACAAACTTGCAGGCTGGAGTACGCCCGTATTTCGACACCACCACGATTTTCACGCTTCAGAATCCATCCAAGTAGACCAATTTCTGAGTCTCGACAAATTACTCAACCCCTTCTATCCAGCGTACCACCTGAAACGCCTCGGCGTAAGGTTTTCCAACGGTAACGCCCCAAAATTGCGCACGGACACGCAATGCTTCAGGAGATCGCGGGTGCGGATAAGCACGTCGCTCGTATTTGTAGCACTCCATTGCTTCAATTTTGGCCTGCAAATCTGCTTCCGAGATTCCAACAAACAGATTCGGAACAAACTGACGCGGATCACTTGATGGGATCCATTCGGTTCCCGAAGGAGTCTCAAAAGTAACAATTGCCTGCACGGATTCATGCTCCATTGGACGAGTGGCCGTAATCACGGCCTGAAAGGTCAGCTGATGGTCCACGTTTACGTCTCCACCGTGGTGAGTCAGAATCAGATCCGGTTTAAAGGCTTCCTTCTCGCGTTCAACTACTTTAATGATGTCAAGTAACGGCACCGAATCGAATCGGTTATCCGGAAACGTGTGGATCGCAAGCTCATGGTATCCCAGCTTTGCCATTGCATCACGAATGTTTTGCTGATGTTGTTTCAACTCAGAATCCCATTTAGCTGCATCTCGGACATCACCACGCGACGTGATCCCTTCACCCAAAATAACCACTTTTATCTGAGTTTTACTCTCTGATGATGTCAACCTGTGAATGGTTCCACCTGGACCAAGCAACTCATCGTCTGGATGAGCAACAATAACTAATATTCGTTTCTGGTTAAGAATATTCATCATAGTATCTAGTTTCGAAGCTTTTTTGACTTAAAATGCGCAGAAAGGGCAGAAAGGGCAGAAAGGGCAGAAAACTTACCATTTTTAAAATTCAGAGCCAGAGCTTTGTAATCTTTGGGCATTAAATACAGCACTTCCTGTACTTTGGGCGCTTTGTGCGCGATTAGTGCGGCTTTGCCGCGAGTAAACCCCAGGAAAACGGGGTTCCACGTTTAATATCCTGCCCAGCCGTAAGTCCGATGACCGTGTCGTAATATTTAGGCTGAAGTCCATCACCCGGACGTATAGTCCTGACATTTTCAGGAGTAAATTTCTCGCCTTTTTTCACATCTTCGACCACATAGACAGATCGCTTATAGCGTAAACTCCCCTTTTCATCGTTCAAAATGCCATACTGGATGTATCCTAGTGCCTGAAATGCCCTTTCGGACTCCTCAACCAGCAGTTTGAGCTCATGTGGTTCGATGCTGAAGGCAGCATCCACGCCTCCATCGGCACGACTCAGGGTAAAGTGTTTCTCGATGACACGAGCTCCCAAAGCGACCGCTGCGACTGCAGCGCCAACTCCAAGTGTGTGATCTGAGAGTCCGATATGACATCCAAACACATCACGCATGTGCGGGATGGTCAGGATATTTGAATTTTTTGGTGTCGCCGGATAGGTACTGGTGCATTTCAAAAGTACCAGGTCGCTGCATCCATTTTCTCGAAGTACACGAACCGCGTCGTCAATGTCGGCCAGAGTAGCAGCTCCGGTGGACATAATCACAGGTTTACCGGTCTGAGCTACTTTCCGGAGCAGCGGCCAGTCCACGTTCTCAAAGGAGGCGATTTTGTATGCTGCGACACCCATTTCTTCTAGAAAATCGACCGAAGTGGCATCAAAAGGCGTACTGAAGGGCATCATTCCCAGTGATCGAGCTTTTTCGAAGATCGGTTTGTGCCATTCCCACGGGGTATGAGCCAGTTGATAGAGTTCGTACAGTGTTTTACCGTCCCACAAAGACTTGGGATCATCAATCGAGAAGAGTCCACCCCGAATGTCGATGGTCATAGTGTCGGCCGTGTAGGTCTGGAGCTTGATGGCGTGGGCACCGGCATCAGCGGCTGCCTGGACGATCTCCAGGGCACGATCCAAAGACTGATTGTGATTTCCACTCATCTCCGCAATGATAAACGGACGATGTGAATCACCGATGGTAAACTGTTCGAGTTGGATATCTTTCATAGTGTTGAGTACTTCATTAACTACGTATAAAAATCTGTTTATTTAACTGCTAAAATCAACTACCGGAGAGGGCGACTTTGTCGCGGAGGGTACTCGTTTCACGAGCGGAGAGCGAGGCTGAAGCCTCGGAGAGGGCGACTCAGTCGCGGTGCGACGGTTGGGCGGTACCATGTGAAAGTTACTTTGCACGTGAATGTCGCTTCGCGAGGGAAAACTGCTGACGCAGGAGAAAGTTGGCTGCGCCAAAAGAAAGTGGACAGGTTCTGCTCGCCGCTCGCCCCACTCCCTACTCCCCACTCCCTACTTCCTCACAACATAATCCCCAATCACAAGTACATCCACGATGTCGGTCGCCAGAGCGTCGATGCCCTCGAGTGGATGGTGCACGATGGGTTCTTCGTGACGGTTGAAGGAGGTGTTGATGAGCGCCGGCTCGCCGGTGGCGTCGTAATATGCTTTCAGGAGCTTGTACATCAGCGGATTATCACTCTCACCAACGATTTGCGGGCGCGCAGTTCCATCGATATGTACTGCCGCAGGAGCTTTGCTTTTCATGTAGTCGGTGCAGTCGTAAGTTACGGTCATGTATCGGCTGGCAATATGATCCATTTTCCATCCGATATAGCATTCCCTGGCAATGTCTTCCATCGAAACCGGAGCAAAGGGCATAAATTCAGTCCGATCCATTCGGTGGTTGAGCCAATCGTTAACGCTTCGGTCTTTGCAGTGATAGATGATACTGCGGTTGCACAACGCCCGCGGACCAAATTCCATGCGCCCCTGAAACCATCCCACAACCTGATTGCTGGTTATGGCTTCGACCGCTGCGGACACCACATCGTCTGATTTGGTGTACGTCAATTCTGGAAATTTCTTGAGTTCTGCCTCGATTTCGTCGTTGGTAAATCCCGGACCCTGATACATATTGTCCCAGTCCACTTTCGCAGTTCCGTTCTGGTGCAGATATCCCGCTACGGCACCCACACAAAGTCCCCCATCACCCATCTGGGGCTGAATAAAGATGTTTTTGACTCCCGGAATCTCCATGACGCACTGATTTACGCGTACGTTTGCAAATACTCCACCAGCCATGCACACGTACTCAGCTCCGGTTTGATTGACGTAGTGTGTGACTAGTTCAGTGATACATTCTTCGAGGTGAACCTGAGCCGCAGCTGCGACGTCTTCGCGGGAATTCGATGCGATCAATTGCTTGAGTTCATCGCTGAAATTGCTGTAAAACGGTCTGAACAGCTCACCTGACCGACCATAAACTTGACCCTCTTTCACGTAAATCATTTCACGCATTTTGGGAAGCAGTTTCTGTGGATCTCCGTGTGCCGCGAGTCCTGTGACTTTTCCTTCGTGTCGGTGTGGTGTAAACCCAAGCAACGCCGTGATCCTTCCATAAAAAAATCCGAGCGAATCAATACTTGAACCTCGATACAGCACTTCCATGGAGTCCGGCGTAAACAGGCTCACCGTCACGGCCAGGAAATCACCTCGACCGTCGCTGGTTACGACCAAAGCTCGTTCAAATGGAGAAAAGCAGTATGCTGAATACGCGTGCGCTTCGTGGTGATCGATGCTGACGGATTTGAGCTGCAGTCCATTTGCCTTGACGAAATCCTGATATTCAGTTCGCTTTCGACGATCTTGCTCGATTTCGGAAGCGATTCGTTCACGGAATGTGTCGAGTCCAGCTGGATTGTTCATTGCCTCGTACACGATGCGGTCGTGATAAGCCAGCAAGTGTTTCTCTGCATCGAATCCAGCACTCCACCCGTAGGCAATACTGTCAAGTTGATCCAGAGTGATCCCAGCGGTTTTCAGACAGAACTCAACCGAGTTAACTGGCCAGTTATGGTCCATTTTGATGCGTGTGAATCGTTCTTCACTGGCTGCTGCAAGCAGTTTTCCGTCTTTAACGATACAAGCACTTGCCGTTTCGTCGTTTGCAATTCCTAAAATGATCATGTATACGTGTCTAATGACCGGATGCGCAGCCGGTCGGCGTTTAGATTAATGTTGTTGACCCTCTTTTGGTCAAGCTGGGACAAATTTGTGATACAATGCATTGATTCGAGCTAAAAATCGCTCCGGACTGCGTCCATCGATGAGCGGTTTTTTCGGATTGAATCCATCAATAGCCCCGAATCCATACTCAAGGTCTCTATCCGAGAATATTCCCACATCGATTACCGCTCCCATCCGAACCACGTGCGAATGATTTGGCATTTGATTGTCGGTGTAATAGCCACATAACACCAGTCCACCGGTGGTCATCGCTTCAAAGAGTATCCCACTCGAAGGCACTACTTTGACTCCACATTCGAGCATCAGCCGAAGCATTTCATCAGCGGTAATATCGCGATGAAGTTCTGTTTCCGGATGTGAACTAACCTCGGATTTCAGTTCTTCAACGTGTTCGTACGAAGCTCCGGTTACCAGGACGATCCGTTTGAATCGTCCGGATTGCACAGCTTTCTCCCAGGTTGACCGGGTCAGATTCTGCGCGTCAGAGCCCCCAAAACATATGAAAACAGACCGTGGGTCGCCTTTTGATACTTCATTTTGTTGCCTGGCTGCACCTAAAAATGCCGGACGAAGCAACACATAGTCAAGTCCCAAAGCAAATTCTGCCACTGGAAGGGTTTTGTAGGCAGATTCCCGGGCTCCGGGCGACTGATTGATAATCAAATCTGCGTGGCAGTCCGCTTTGATCAGATCATCGATGCAAATCAGAGCCGCACATTTACTCCGAACCTGATGCTGATATCCCAGATCAAACTTGTATCCATCCAGAACAACCAGGTCTGTTGGCTCGATCATCGCCAGAAATTCAACTTCACGCTCAATGTGGTGTACCTTGAATCCCAACAGCTGAAACTTAGAACTGACTTCAGGCGCGATTTCACGACATACAAACTCTGGAGCAAAGCTCTGTGTCAGCATTTCGGCCAGTGCACCAGAGCGGACCAAGTGTCCAAGCCCCATCTGCACATTTCCATCGGCCCGAAAAAGAATGCGGGGTTTAGTCGTAAGTCGCTCCAATGTGACCTGATGTGAGTTCGTCACGAAGCACCTGAGCAGCACGATGCAAATCAGCCTGCTCCAACAGAATTGCGGCTTCCTGAAGTTCTACTTTTGGATTATCAAACTGCTTTTTCTGCAGATTCTTTCGATTTACATCCACCAAAAATGGAAATTTCTGTGCAAACCGCCCTAATGCATTCAAACCTGAGTCATTTTCAGCTTTGTGCGACAATACGGCAGACATAAACACGTAGTCCTCGGGATAATCAACTGTGGTTCGGATGGAAGCCAATTCATTGGCTTTGGCAATGTGGACCACATGAACGCTGAGTCCCGGGTTATTCCTGAAATAATGGGTTACGTGCTCACGATCCACATCACTTAGTTCACGGTGTTCAAGTTGTATCAGTGACGGTCCGTGTACTACCTCAATGTTCATCCCCAATGGCATTCCCGAGCTGCATGTGTAATCTGCATCTGATTTAATATGTGCACCGATCACTTGATCAAGTACGCTGAGATCCACTAATGGATTATCAGCAGTTAGCCGGACAACCGTTTCAAAATCATGTTCTAGGGTGATTGCCATGTACCGACTCAAAACATCTTTTTCGTCACCTCTGAAGTAAAAGACGTTGTTAGAATCACACCATTGAGCAATAGGATCATTTGTACTTCCCTCCGCAGTTGCTACGACTATTGTTGCCTCGTGGGAAGATTCTTTTAGCTGTCTGATGATGCACTCAAGCATGGGTACACCCGATCCTATCGGCATGGGGAGCATCACTTTACCCGGAAGTCGTTCCGACTGCATACGTGCCTGGATAATGAATCCTATTTTGCTCGGTTTATTTGTCATTGTGGATTATCTGGTGGTCCAGCCACCGTCAATACTGAATGTCTGTCCGGTTGTGTAGGATGACGCATCTGAGGCCAGATATACAAAGATACCAGCGAGCTCATCGGGCTGACCGATGCGTCCGAGGCAGGTTTTTGATCCCAGCTTATCAATGAACTCGGTTTTTTGCTGCACCTGAGTAGATGGAAACGGCCCTGGAGCCACCGCATTCACTGTAATGCCTTCTTTTCCGAGAGCGCTGGCATAATATCTGGTTAGTTGACCAACACCTGCTTTTGCCGCCCCATAGTGCGGTGGATTCCACATCTCGGGATTCTCATCATACACACTGAAGTCCGGCGCCACGATGCCGTACATCGACGACACATTGATAATGCGTCCTGCTGTACTTTTTCTGAGGTATGGAATTGCATCGCGGGTGGCACGGAACACACTGTTCAGTGTTCCATCGATTCCTGTGGCAAAGTCATCGTCGGACATGGTAAATGGATGCTGACCTTTCAGAAAAAAGGCATTGTTGATCAGCACATCGATGCGTCCTTCAGCCAAATCAATGCTTTTAAAGGCGCTTTGCATCGATGCAGTATCTGAAATATCACATTTTGTGAAATACAGAGTATTTTCTTGTTCATCATGTCCGGAAAAGGCCTGATCAAACTTCAATTCTGATCTCCCGAGCACATAAACAGTTGCTCCATGGTGGATCAAACTTTGGACGATAGCAGAACCGAGATAGCCATATCCACCCGTGATGGCCACAATTTTAGCGGTCAGATCAAATGTACGTGTCATATCAGTGACTCCATTTTGATGGCATAAGGATGTCGTCGGGCAGTTGTTCGGAAAAGTCTGGCAGAGGTTCGGCAGAGCCCAGGGAATTGATCACATCTGACAATTGAGCTGGGTTCTGCACTCCGATGATCACTTTATCGATATGCTTGTAGCTCAGCACATGCGCCAGAAGAGCGGCTGGCAGGTTCGAAATCGATGCCTGCAAGTTACGCACGGTATGAGCGATCGGGGTGAATCTCTGGGGAAAATCACGGAGAAAAAAAAGTCCCTGCAAGTATGCAGATCGCGCGTGAATTTCAGTTCCGAGAGATTTCAACGTATCGAAATAGGGTACAAATCTATGGTCGAAATAATTCACCGGGACCTGAACCAGATCGGGAATCATTCCCACTTCGAGAAGCTGATCCAGCTCAGCGGGTTCGTTCAGACTGTAACCGATCTTGTGAACAAAGCCTTCCGTTTTTTGCTCATTCAGTATTTCCCATTGCTCGGGATGCTTGAGTAGATTTTGAGGGCGATGGGATAAATATCCGTAGAGTGAATCCTGTTTTAAAATCGCCAGCGTGTTGTGAAGTTGCTCTTCGATACTCACATTACTCTCCGGGGGCATGTACTTGGACACGACTTGAAATCCATCAGTTCCAATTTCACCGAGTACCAATTCGGCTGTTCCGTATGCACTGGCAGTGTCCATCACCGATATATCGTTGCGAAGCGCCAGGTCAAGTACCGATCTGACGGTGTTTTTGTCGGGTTGGCCCGTGCGATTCGAGATGCCGTAAGGCAGACCGAATTGCACGGTTCCGAGTCCAATGCGCGAGGAGTTAAGTAAAGAAACGTTCAATGGATTCGATCACGAAATCTTGTTGTTCGTCGGTAAGCGTTGGATACATCGGTAAACTCAGACACCCGCGATAGTAGGCTTCAGCATGCGGAAAATCGCCCGGTTTGAACCCGAGATTTCGGTAGTACGGCATGAGGTGAAGCGGGATGTAATGCACCTGGGCGTAGATTCCCTGGGTCCGAAGGTGATGATAAAGCTTGAGTCTTCGGGGAGTTTCGAGAATGTAAAGGTGGTACGCGTGGCCTGGGACCGATCCGGACTGGCCAAGGGCGTAGGGGTTGCCGTGGAAAGCATGAGCGTATCGGTCGGCAAGGGCTCTTCGGCGCGCGAGTCCGGAGTCGGCGCGTTGGAGTTGGGAGTAACCGAGCGCGGCCTGGAAGTCGGTAAGACGGTAGTTATAGCCAAGCTCCTGCATTTCCATGTACCAGCCGGGAGCAGCGTCTGGTGCCGTCGATGCTGGGTTAGTGCCGTCGCGAAGGGGACCGTCGAGTCCGGCAGCGAAGCTCATGGATTGGGTGAATGCACTGGTTTGCTTGGTGATGCCGTGGGTGCGCAGAACGAGCAGTCGCTCGTACAGCTCTGGATTATTTGTGGTGATCATGCCGCCTTCGCCGGCTGCGATGTGCTTGACCGGATGAAACGAGAAGATGGCCAGGTCGGCGAAGGCGCCGTTTCCGCAGCGTTGTTCGGCGCCGGAGCTGTCAACGAAGAATCCGCCCGGCGCGTGGCAGGCGTCTTCGATAATCCAGAGTCCGTGCTCATCGGCGAGGTTCCTGAACGCTTCCAGATTCACAGCGCGCCCGGCAAAATCTACCGGGATTATCCCAGCGTAGGTTCCCTTTGGTGCAGCTTCCAGTTTCCGACGGACAGCGTTTATGTCCAATAAATACGTATCTGGATTGATATCAGCAAAATCGACTTCCCCACCGCAGTAGCGTACACAGTTACCAGATGCCGCGAAAGTAATGGGCGAAGTGATAACCTTTTGTCCAGCAGCAACATTCAGCGCCATGGCGCAAAGATGTAGCGCTGCGGTTCCATTCGACACCGCTACAGCATATTTCGCTCCAACATAATCTGCAAATGCCTGCTCAAATCGTGGAATTTCCGGACCCTGAGTGAGATAATCTGACTGCAGTACCCGAGATACCTCCTGAATATCTTCGGGAGTGATGTTCTGGCGACCGTATGGGATGATCTGCTTGTATGACATCAATTATGCCTTGAAATCGGGATCTACGTGTTCGGTTATGAGTGTTCGAAGTGCTTCAACACTCACCCAGTCGTCGTTCTCTCCCGAGTTGTACTGAAATCCTTTAGGGACTTTTATGGCATTGAAATGGGACACAAAGTCCTCGATTTTCCATTTATGAACAGAGGGAAGAATAGCATAATAACTACCCAGATCGTAGGTATAAAACGAATCCGATGAGGTAATCATCTCTTCGTGGATCTTCTCACCAGGACGAATTCCTATGACTGGTTTCTCACACTCTGGACCGATTGCTTCAGCTACATCCAAAATACGGTAAGATGGTAACTTCGGCACGAACAGCTCCCCGCCCCAGGCAGTGTCCAATGCGTGCAGAACCATGTTCACTCCGCCTTCAAGCGTAATGTTGAATCGGGTCATTTCGGGATGAGTTATGGGTAGAATACCATCTTTGCGCTTTTTCAGGAAAAATGGGATGACCGATCCGTTTGAACCCATCACATTGCCATATCTGACCACTGAAAAGGTGATCTTGCGGTCGCCTTTGATGTTATTGGCCGCTATAAACAACTTGTCGGACACCAATTTCGTGGCACCATACAGATTAATTGGTGCTGCCGCTTTATCGGTCGACAGGGCCACAACTTTTTCAACCTTGTTTTCAAGACAGGCACGAATCAGGTTTTCTGCTCCGTTGATGTTGGTCTTGACACATTCATCCGGGTTATACTCGGCAATAGGCACGTGCTTCATGGCTGCGGCATGGATGACATAATCGATTCCGCTCAATGCTCGGACAAGTCTGGCATAATCGCGCACATCACCGATGAAAAAGCGAATCATTGGGTAGGTTTCGTGCGGATAATCCTGAGCCATTTCGAACTGTTTCTGCTCATCCCTTGAAAAGATGACCAGTCGTTCAACCTTGGGCCAGTCTCGCAGTACACGTGCGATAAATGCCCGTCCTAATGAACCGGTACCTCCAGTGATTAATATCGATTTTCCGTTTAAATCCATGGTATTATTGCAACGTTATGAATGATTCAGAGCGATAGACTCTACTGAACCTTGTAGGATAAAGGGTACACTGTTGAACTCTTTGAGTCCCTCGATTTTGAATTTTTTCCAGTGTCGGTAGGTGGCATAATTCACCGGAAGTTCATCATCACCCGAAGCACTGCTGATCTTAAATGTAATGCTGTACTCGCCGTTGGTCAAATTCAACTTCGGGATACGAATCTGTATTCGGTTATGACCATCCACCGCATTGTGTAATGTTTGGGTCTTGTGGAATCCAAGCGTCAGAAAGTCTTTGTTTGAAATCACAATACTTACCCGATGTGCATCAATCGACGTGTCGAGCAGGTATTCCAAATCAAGGATCATATCGTCATGATGAAGCAGAACCGGTCGTCCTTTAAGGTCTAGTCCGCGGGGTGATCCTGACCTCACATCGATGTTGGAGAACTGTGCTTTTTCATTGTAGTCAATATATCCAGCTTCATCTTCGAACTGGGAAAGATACATTTCAATTCCTGTCAGTACGTTTTCGCCAAAATAGTGCGGAGTACCATCCTTGAGATACAATACTTTATTACATACCCGGGAAAGTGTTGCCATGTTGTGATTCACAAAGATCACCGCCGTGTCGTTCATGATCTCATACATTTTGTTCAGAGATTTCATCTTGAACCCGGCATCACCGACTGCCAAAACCTCGTCCAAAATCAGAATATCGGGTTTCATGTGCACCGCGATGGAGAATCCAAGCCGACTTACCATCCCCGAACTGTAACTACGCACCGGTGATTCGATGAAGTCTCCCAGTTCGGCAAAGTCGATGATTTCATCGACTTTTTCATCGATATCGGCTTTTTTTATACCTAGAATCGATGCATTTACATAGATATTCTCTCTGCCTGTCAAAATCGGATCAAATCCGGTTCCCAATGAGATCAATGCACCTACTCGGCCTCGCATTTCAATACTGCCCTGATCAGGCTTGACCAAACCGTTCATCATTTTTAGCAGCGTAGTCTTTCCAGCACCGTTTCTTCCGATGAGCCCCAGGCAGTCTCCACGTTTCAGCTCAAAAGACACATTTTTTACCGCCCAGAATTCGGTGCTTCTGAGTTCATCCCGTTTGTGTTCCGACATACCGAAAATCTCTTTCCCGATGTCGGTCATACCATACCATAACGAGCGTTTTAGATCTTTACTGAACTTTTTAGAGACGTCTTTAACGCTGATCAAAACTTCTTTAGACATGAAATAGAATTACTTGAGGGGAATATCAGGCGCTCATGCGCTCTATTAGGATAGGCATTGCGAGTCTGTAAATGACCAACACGACAAGAAGTAGTACGAAGAAAATCACATTAACCAGAATAAATCCATCTAAAAACAGCACTTCCGAGCCGGTAATCCAGCTCCTGCCCGTCAAAATCAGATACGAAAACGGATTCGCCTTGAATATCAATGCCGCCAGACCAGATTGTGGCATCGCAAAGACCACGGGTGAGACATACATCAAAAATTGCATGAACAAAGGGATCGCTTTGCCAATGTCTGTATACAGAATGCCTATCGGTGTGATCAAAAGACCAATTGCAGTCCCTACCAATATCATGGAGAACAGTGCAACGGGTAACCAAAGCAGGCTCCAGGTTGGATAAATTCCAAAAAAAGCGATGGCCGTGACTACCAGAACCACTTTGATAAGCGCATTGAACAGGGTTTTGTATACACCCGCCATGATGATGGCTTCTCTGGGAAAGTTCAATTTGGCAAGCATTGCCTTGGCGGCTGTTGTTTCGGTGAGCGGAGCATTGATGGCGTCTACAAGTATCTGCCATAACATGGTCCCAACGAACACATACACGGGATACGGAATATCGGTTTCACTAACTGCAACGATTCCAGATTCACTCAAAAAAACCCACGTAAATGTATTTACCAGTGGAAGAATAAATGCCCAAAGTATACCAAGCGCAGCTTGTCTGTACTGAGCACTGATGTCCCTAACCGACAATCGCCACGCCAGTTCCCTGCTGCCAACCAGATCGCCCAAAAGGGCTTTGGCCATCTTTACTGGATTAGAAAGCGACGATTTCGGAGAGTACAGAGTTACTTTTAGATCTTTCATGCAGAGTTATAGATCAAATGGATGGCGGGCAATGGGAAGCTTTGCAAACGGGTGGTAATCACCGGTGAGTCCGGTACGGGGTGCAGATCGGATTTCATGGACAACTTTGATCGACTTACCTGCTTCTCCCAAACCAAAACCATGTCCATCCAGAATGTGTTTGTAACTGTCGGTGTGCAGGTCTGTGAATCCTTCACTGAACTCAAAACTGTCTCCGTTAATGGTCATCAATCGATAGGTTCTCTTGCCGTTATTTTTGGCATCATCGGGCAGAGTATCGGCATTGATGCTCAGGAACCACCGAACCCGGGCTTTTTCCAGTTCCAGATAGCCCGAAGCCCGATCGTGTTCAAGTAAGTGGACCACATTTCGTTTCACATCTCCGAAAATCCACATCAACATGTCGTAAAAATGAATGCCAATATTTGTGGCAATACCTCCTGACTTCTGAACGTCCCCTTTCCAGCTCGTATAGTACCAATGCCCACGAGATGTGATGTAGGTCAGGTCAATATCATAGATCTTACCACTGTGGTCTGCATCAATCTTGTTCTTGAGGGCAATAATGGCAGGATGAAGCCGAAGTTGCAAGATGGTGTAGATGTGTTTGCCGCTTTCTTCCTCGATTTGTTTGAGAGCATCTACGTTCCATGGATTCAACACGAGTGGTTTCTCGCAGATCACATCCGTCTGAGAGCGTAATCCGAATCGGATATGGGCATCGTGAAGGTAGTTTGGCGAACACACCGAAACATAATCGAGCGGATTCCCATTTCTGCGGAGCTTGTCCACATGACGGTCAAAGCGCTCGAATTCTGTGAAGAAATCGGCTTCCGGGAAGTAACTGTCGATCACACCCACACTATCGAAGGTGTCAAGGGCAGCTACTATCCGATTACCGGTATCTTTGATGGCTTTCATATGTCGTGGAGCGATGAATCCGGCAGCTCCAATCAAAGCGAATTTTTTCATCTGTTGTAGTCTCTTGATTTAAACTTTTGTGACAACATGGTCAGTGAGCTGATAGGTGTCGCCACTTTCTGGACAAACCGCCAAGCCATTGGCATTGAATTCAAGCCGGTGCCCAAATTCACTCATCCACCCTATTTGTCGGGCTGGATTTCCCACCACAAGTGCATAATCAGGTACGTGCTTTACAACCACGGCACCTGCCCCGATGAATGCGAACTTGCCTATATCGTGACCACACACAATAGTAGCATTTGCTCCGATGCTGGCACCACGTCCGACATGAGTTTTGGCGTATTGATCACGTCGGTTCACCGCACTTCTTGGATTAATGACATTGGTAAAAACCATCGATGGACCCATGAATACATCGTCTTCGCAGGTTACTCCCGTGTAAATGGATACATTGTTCTGCACTTTGCAGTTTTTACCTAAAACAACTCCGGGAGAGACAACCACATTTTGTCCGATATTACAGTTTTCTCCAAGTATTGCTTTGGGCATGATGTGCGAAAAATGCCAGATTTTACATCCGGCTCCAATGGTACACCCTTCATCGATCACAGCGGTTTCGTGGGCAAAATAGGTACTCATTTTCCGAAAAAACTAAGGGTCTGTTCAATGATATACTGCTGATCATCAGCCTTCATCTCGGTATGGATGGGTAGAGAGACCACCGAGTTGCACAGGGCTTCAGCGATCGGGAAATCTCCTGCTTTGTATCCATATCCGGTATAGGCTTTTTGCAGATGAACCGGGAGCGGATAATACACCATAGTTGGTATTCCATTGTGCTGCATGTGTTCTTTGAACGCATCTCGATCCACGCCCTTTAGCTTCAGGGTATATTGATGAAATACGTGCGTGGACCAGGAACATCTGACCGGAGTCTGGATCATAGGGTGCCCGGCAAAAGCTTCATCATAGACCCGTGCGACCTGGTTACGGGCTTCAGTGTATTGATCCAGATATTTGAGTTTCACTCTCAAAATGGCTGCCTGAAGCGTGTCAAGCCGGGAGTTGACTCCAATAGAATCGTGATAATACTTACGGGATTGTCCGTGATTCGCAATCATGTTCATCTTTGCTGCTAGTGTATCATCATTGGTGTACATGGCTCCACCATCCCCATAACAACCCAGATTTTTAGATGGAAAGAAAGATGTTGTACCAATCGCACCCATCGTTCCCGCAACGTGTGTACTCCCGTCCGAAAACGTGCTGACCGCTCCGATAGCCTGTGCGGTATCTTCAATCACGGCAATATTTCGGTCATTTGCGATTTTCAGGATAGATTCCATATCGGCGCATTGTCCGTAAAGATGCACGGGGACAATTGCGACCGTTCGATCTGTGATCAACGACTCGAGTCCATCAATCTGCATTTGAAACGTATCCGGATCCACATCCACAAACACCGGTTTAAGGTGCAGCAATGCAATGACTTCGACAGTTGCAATGTAGGTAAATGTAGGAACGATCACCTCATCACCCGGTTGGGCATCGAGCGCCATCAGTGCTATTTGTAACGCATCGGTTCCATTGGCACATGGAATCACGTGTTTTACCTTGTTGTACGTTGCCAGTTCATTGGCAAACAATTTTACATCGGGACCATTGATATAAGCGGTTTCAGCTATGGCAGTTAATACCGCTTGGTCAATTTCATCCTTAATCCGCTCGTATTGCGCCTTAAGGTCGACCATCTGAATAGTTCGTTGCATGGGATGAAATCGTTATTGGATACGGTAGTACGAACGGTACCAGGAGATAAATTTTCTTATTCCCTCTCTGACAGGCGTTTGTGGATTATATCCGCGTTCTTTAATGATAGCAGTAACATCGGCATGAGTGGCAACCACATCGCCTGGTTGGATCGGCATCAGTTCACGTATAGCCGGAATCCCAATCGCTTCTTCAATGACGTCTATATATTCATTTAAGGTCACAGGTGTAGCATTTCCTATGTTAAAGATGCGATAGGGAGCACTGGAGGCCGAAGGATCAGGGCGATCACCCTCGTTCCAATCAGCTTTTGGAGTGGCTGGATGGTCTAGACAGCGTATGATACCGTCTACGATGTCATCGATATAAGTAAAATCCCGGATCATATTGCCGTAGTTGTACACCTTGATTGGTTCACCGTTGAAAATGGCCTTGGTGAACAGACTAAATGCCATGTCCGGACGTCCCCATGGACCATAAACCGTGAAAAAGCGTAGACCTGTGGTTGGAATTCCGAACAAGTGCGCATAACTGTGGGCCATTACTTCATTGGCTTTTTTAGTCGCAGCATATAATGTGATGGGGTGTTCCGTTGAATGCTTTTCCGAGTACGGCATACGTGTGTTTAGTCCATACACACTGGAGGTACTCGCAAAGACCAGATTTTGAATCCCGTGATGACGGCAGGATTCCAGGATATTCATGAATCCTTGTACATTGCTCTCAACATAACGATTCGGATTCTCAAGTGAATAACGCACGCCGGCCTGCGCAGCGAGGTTACAAACATGAGTAATTCCATGGGTCTCAAACAGATGATAGACCCGTTTTGCGTCCTGAAGATCCGCTTTGATAAAGCGATAATTTGGATGCGTGACACTGCCGATGAGCTCATTATCGAAGATGGATTCGCGATGGATTCCGGTTTGGGCAAGTCTGTCGTATTTAAGGTTCACCTCATAATAATCGTTGATGTTATCCAGTCCAATTACGGTGTCTCCACGCTTCAGAAGTTCCTGGACCACATGGAATCCAATAAAACCTGCTGCTCCGGTTATTAAATAGGTTTTAGCCATAGTGAATCCCTTAAAAATAGTTTGATGAATGTATCACTAATTGTAGTCGGAGTAATCGTCAAAACCGGTGTTTTGAGATTTTTAGTATCAAGAAGATCATTAAGCTTTTGAGGCTTCAGAAAGTTGTTTTTCCGACTCGGCTTCAGCTTTCATGGCTTGGAAAATACCACGTGTTGTCACCCAACCAATGCCAAGAAACAATCCCAAGAAGAGAAAAATGATAACAATACCAATCTTGTTTTCATTGATGGCCCGCTGTGGAATCTGTACCGGATTCAGTACGGCAAACATCGGAGTGTCTTCTTTTAGTTTGATCCGGGCTTGTTCAAGGCGCAGTGTAATCTGCAAGAACTGTTGACGGGCGATTTCGTTATCTCCTGCAGCACGGATTTGAGCGATATTAGCCTGGGCAGAGTTTGTATTTCTAAGACGGTCCTGTAGCTCGGTCAATCGTGACAGCGTATTGTTGTATTTCTGTTCGCTCTCTCTGTAGAGTTCTTCCAGGTATTTGAGCTCTTCTTCGGTTTTTCGGATCTCAAAGTTCACTAATTCCTGCATTAATATGTCTGTAGCCGACTGGGCCAGGTCTGCTGCCGCATAGGGATCAGGCATATTTGCAGTAACCGTGATTAGATTCCCTTCAACGACTATGGTAACTCTGGAAATTAACTGAGTCAATGCATAGGTGGTATGCTGGTCAACAAAAAGGTGTTCATTTCGCCGATTTGAGGGGTTTGAAACACCATCTGCAGCTATATCGGCAATTCCGGTTGGGGTACTGGTAGCAACCTGATCAGGCGAGTCAATAGCTTGACCGGATTCAGGAGCACGCACGCGATCCGGCTCCCCGGCAATCTGCTTCACCACCCATTGAATCAAGATTATTGGTAACTCAACGGTATATTGTTTGATGTAGTCCAAAACCGTTTTTTCGGGTGGCCGACTGAAATATTGGATTCCGGTTATGGTCTCACCCGCATTGTAAAAGCGTAGTGGCTGTTTTCCGAGTTTTTCCGATACAGGAAAGGTGTTGAGAATAGTAGGGATCATCATTTCGTTTACTGCACGGGTATCCATTCCTGGTCCGGTAGGTAACGTAATTCCCGCTAATCCAGCTAACCGATTAGCCGCCGCCAAGCCTGCATTACCACTGGGACCAGAGTACGATAAAACTACATTTGTTGCCTCGAACTCGTCTTCCGTGGTGAGCGCAGTGAGGATTCCAATCCCAAACATTACCCCGACAAATATCCATATCACCAGTTGTTTTTTCTTCAAAAAACGAATGTAACGCTGGGTCTTTACCACCAGCTCGGGAATCGAAATCTCTTCTTCTCGGACGTTTGTACTGCTCACTGGTTACTTGTTTAGCTGCTGGATAAGTAATAAAATCGTGAGAAACGAAGTGGTGGTCTGCGCAGTGCGCGTCAGGAATTGATCGTAATCAAACCCACTTTCTCCTGGGATTTTCTCTGGTTTCATGGCTATCTGGATGGTAGAACCAGACTGCACTTTTGGATATTTCCGTATCCAAAGGAATTTTCGGGTACTCAAAACCTGACCGTTTTTGAGTGTTACGGTCACCGTATTTTTGTCTGCATTCTCATCGAATCCACCCGCATAATTCTGGATGTACCATTTTGCCGATTTTTGTCCCTGATAAGTAAGATTCAAACTCCGCCGGGCGAATTGCTCGTCAACGGCATTATACATCCTGGTACCGATCGGACGGATGGTAACTATGTTTTCACGACGCTCAATGGTGATGACATCCCCTTCGAACAAAATCGGATCATAAGCCTCATTTCGTGGATTTTGCATCACATCTTTCAGGTTTGTGATGATAAATCCACGGTCACCCTGGGTTCTGAACAAGGTACTACCAATTGGATCGGCTTGGTTGCGCAACCCACCAGCCTCACGTATAATGTCACTCAAATGCGTTTGAATGGACTCCAGAGGATACACTCCCGGATACTCTACTTCCCCATTGATCTCCACAGTACGACTGAGCTGAAATCCGGGTGTTTGACGTACAACGATATTGTCGTATGGCTTGAGCTGGAAGTTTTCATTGGGTGGTAACACTTCGAAGTTTTCAGATAACTGAAGCGTGATGAGCTCCATCTCCACCGGTCGATCCGTGAACACAGTAGTTCTGAACACCTCCACACGATTGTGTGCGGCACCAACTGCAAACCCTCCGGCGGCAGTAAATAAATCATAAATGGTCAGCTCCGGATCATACCCGAATCGCTGTGTTTGTTTCACTGCTCCGGTTATGGTTAACTCACCAACATTAGAATACAGCGTTCGGTCGTAGATCAGGATGTTGTCATTGGGCTCAAGTAGCATCGACATCGCTTCGTTGGTCCCAAGATTAATCGGGATATATCGGACAACCGTTGTGTCCCTGATCGGTCTTCTCTCGATGTAAGCTCGTTCAAATGCCGACGGACGAAGTCCGCCTGCCAGTGCAATAGCCTCTCCTACCGTGATACCAGGTCTGAATCCGAATTCCCCGGGATACATCACAAATCCTGAAACGGAAACTTTGTTCAGGACCATATTTTCAGTTGTTCTGATTCGAATGATATCACCAGATTTCAACTTCACCACCTCGCGACCCGTCATTACTTCATTCAGGTTAAACTCGAGCAAATTCAACTGACCCATGTCGAATCGCTGGATTTGAACAAAATTTGGATTTGCCGTTTCCGCAAGTCCACCAGCATACCGGATCAGGTCAACCAATGACTCGCTATCCAACATTTCATAGCGCATCGGACGTTTGACGCCACCTTCTATTCTAACCAACATCTGCGCCACAGGCACATTCAATACATCATTGTTTTGAAGATCGAACTTGTACTGTTCTGTTGGATGCTCCATCAATTTGTACACATCCACCATCGATCGGGTACTCCCGCGTATATGTTCTATCCTTCGGACAGATCCAATTTCAGTGGGTCCTCCCGCAACGGCTAGCAGATTAAACACCGAATTCATCGCAGAAAGGTAGTAAGTACCATTTTTATTGGTTTCCCCAATCACACTTACTGAAATCGGTCGCGTTTCCTGGACAGTTACTACAATCTGGTCTTGGTTGAAGGTAAAACCAGAACGCAAACGTTGTCGGAGCAGATCCCTGGCCTGAGCAACCGTTAAGCCCCGTACATAAATTTGAGACATATTCTGTGGCTGCACAAATCCCTGGTCATTGACTTCAAGCACCAGGTCGGCCTGCGAAACACCAAAGATGGTGACCCTGATGATATCATTGGTCCCAAGTACATAATTACTTGTTGCCGAAGCCCCTTCGGTCAGGCGATACACTTCCAGTGTGTTATCGGCAAAAATGCTGTGTCCATAAATCCTGTTTAACTCTTCTTCGCGTTTTTCAGCATCCAGTTCTGCCTGAAGCTCTTCCAAAGTGGATACAATCAAGGTCTCATATCGATCAAACTGATCAGGGCGGATATTCTCATAAATGATTCCCATTTTCAGCAATCTCATCCTCAAATCCTGTTCTGTTACCGTTCTCACAGACGCAGGCAACTGAAAATCCGGTTCTAATTCCTGGATTAGACTTTGTAGTGCCAACTGTTTGGCATCCTGTATGCTGGTTTTCTGAATTTCAATCTCAATGATGGTCTGCATGATCACATCTCGATATCTTGCAAGATTGGATTCCTGGATGTTCTCCAGGAGTATCCCTTTTCTGGCAAGTCCACCTCTAAGCTCTTCGCGGGTCACGTTTCGTCTTGTGAGTTCCTGCTGCATTCTGACGCTTGAAAATTCACCCATAAATGTAGCGGGATCATAAACAGCAGTTTGAGTAGTGGTATTTCGATTCGTGTTTGATGCATTACCAGCCTGTTGCATTTGATACTGCTGTAGCTGCTGCCACTGCTCCTGGGTCAGACCCGCCGGGATTTGCTGATTACCCGATTGCGTTCCCTGAGTACTACCTGATTGAGAATTCTGAGCATAGAGTGCTAAAGAACCAGAACCAACCAGCAGAATAACTAAAACAAATACCCTGAAGAGTCTATTAAATTGTGTCATGATGGAGAATTGTTCTCTGAAAATTAAAACGGATGTTGACAGCCAGCGCCAACTGCTGTTGCAAAAATAACGAGATGCAGGTCGTAAAATTACTGAAATCACCAGTTAGTTTCACTATGTTTTGCCAAATGGTTGACTTTCTTGGTATGAACCTGGCATCATGAAGTGACTTCTTCAAAAATCAACAGCCTTTCCTTGGGTATCCGGTCAAGTTCACTGGACCCAAAAACAACCGTTCTGATTTTCCTGTTAATCAGGACTTCCGTCTTTTCAGTCAATGTTGCCAGATACTCCCGATCAATGTGATCACCGACTATTGCGATGTCCAGGAGATCCGAATCCCGACCCGCTGCCAGATCTCCTGTCAAATACACATACTTTAATGAACCTAACTTGGAGACGATTTGATCCAGAATCTGGTCTACTCCAAAGTGTTTCATCGCCAGATTATGCAGGTCGCCATAGAGCGGGTAAGCTGCATTTACTCGGTACATCTTCTTGTTACCTTCCCTGAAAGACTCAATCAATCCTGCTTCCTCAAACCTGTTCAACTCAAGTCTGATCGAGTTCGTACTGTCCTGAAACTCTTTCTCGAGTCCACGCAGATACGCTTTCTGCTTAGGATTCAAAAAGAATCTGAGCAAGAGTTTAACCCGGGTTTTGTTACTGATCAATACGTCTAACATGGCTACAGGGAAGTCTTAACAGATCACGACATGCTCCAGATGTGAACGTCCAAATTACGTTATCCAGCTAGTAAAGAGAGGTAAATACTCAGAAATCATTTCAGAAAAGGACGACTTTTCACAGCTTCGCCAACGTGAGTCACAGATTGACTCACAAGAATGAGTAGTAAATTTACTCATTTTATCCATTTCAGTAAACCAGGTTTATCGTTTTAGACCTGATTTGTCTGTTCTTTTATTTTCCCGATTTTCGCGATTGAAACCTGTACGAGCATGTCGCACTGGATCGAGTCAATGCGTAATCTGACCGTTTTGTTGGATACCTGCAAAACTACACCCTGCATTCCGACCATGCTACCACGCGAAATTTCAACCCGATCACCTTCCGATAGATCATCCAATTCGACTTTTTCTGCGTCATCGAGCACCAACATCATCAGATCAATTTCAGCGGGAGTGATTTCGACGAGCTTTTTGTTCCACATCACACTTCGCAATATGGAGTCATCCTGGAGTACCTGGATGCGTTCAGGCTCATCGACCTGGGCAAATACATAACCCGGTAATGCAGGTTTTGAGACTTTCTTCCACCGATCACTCCACCGGACTTTGGTTTTTATCACCGGACAGTACGTACGTATGCCCGCATCTACCAGCCTGGACGCTATTTTTAGCTCATGCCTTGGCTTGGTGTAAAACGCCCTCCAGACCTTGTCCTGAGCGATAATGGTGTCCTGATTTGCTTCATTCATATAGTCCATGAATTTACTAAAAATCTAGCGTACTTAGATCTGAATAATTGTTACATCCATAACTCGGCCAGCATACGGACAGAGGCTACAACAACAAGGATGCCAAAAATGAATTTGATGAAGCTGGTGTTGATTCTGCTATGTAACCAAACACCGATCATCCCCCCAAAAAAAGACCCGATAACCATCGGAAAACTCACGCCAAAGTCCACATATCCAACGGTGTAAGGTGAAATAGTGACCCATGTTGCCGCCAGGGAGTTCAGCATGTCAGTCCCTGTTGTGGCCAGATCCGTGCCAGGTGATCGCAGCATGTATTGACTAAATCCCGCAATGGATATGACCACAATGGCAAACTGGGCAACACTGACTGCCTTTTTTAGGGTGTATTTAAACACTAGATTCATAACAGGAACCATAATGATTCCGCCTCCAAGTCCTGAGATCGCAGCCAGAAATCCACCGGCTGTTCCGGTTACTGCGGTATGTACGGGCTCCAACGGACGCTCAATCCCGACTTCAGTGACCTGCTTTCGGGTTTTATAGCTGTTGAGCAGAAAGTTTATTCCTGTGTAGAGTAAAACTACCCCAATCAGGACCAAAAATTCATCTCTGGAATACCATTCAGACGTTGCTACCAGCTTCCCCAGCGTAGTACCAAGAATCCCGATGATTCCCACAAAGGCACTCTCACGAAGGAAAGCACTTTTCTGTTGAATCTGTTTCAAGGTTCCACCTGCAGTAGCCGTGAAGGTACAAAACAATGAGGTGCCTATGGTCCATAGCTCCGGATTATTCACTCCGCCCCGATCAAACAAATAGAAAAGTACCGGAGTAAAGATCGTGCCACCACCTATACCGAGAAGGCCCGACATGGTTCCTGCAAAGAGTCCTACCAGGATCAGAATAACAATCAGCATATACCTATCCTTTTAATGTAACCAGGGTACAACCGGGTCCACCTTGTTCCCAGGGCGCCAGATTAAATGTTTTGATTTCCCTTCGACCTTGCAAATGTTCGTGCACCAGCTTCCTTAAAATGCCATCCCCTTTTCCGTGGATGATTTCAGCCTGTGACAATCCCGACATCACCACCCTATCCAAAAAATGGGTCAGCTCCTGGATTGCTTCATTTCCTCGTTTGCCCCGAAGGTCAAGTGTCGAAGAAACCACGCGTATGATACCATCATCGCGATCATCACCCGATGATAAGATCACCACTCCACCACGATCTTTCTTTTTACTGGCCGGAGTCTGCACCTTAACGAGGTTTTTGTACTTGGTTTTGAGTCGGAGTCCCGATGCCAGCACGATGGCCTGGTTCCCGTTCACCTCCACCAGCTCCCCCGTTGTACTGCCGTCGATCATTCTCACCGTATCGCCCACAGCGGGTGGAGTTCCAAGGGCTTTGGGAGCTTTTTTCTCGGTTACCTTCTCCAGTTCCACTTGGATCTGATTCTGGGCCAGATCCACCTCCTTGCGCATCTGCTTGATGTCCTGCTTGCCAGCTTTGTCTTCGACAATACGCCGAACCGCGTCTTCAATGCGCTTATTCGCTCCCTGCATGATCTCCCGGGCTTCAATGAGCGCCTTTTCACGGATCTTATCGCGCTCGCGGGTCAAATGTTCAAGCTTTTCCTGATATCCCGCGATCAGTTTGTTGGCCTCAGAGAGCCTGTTCTCTGCCTGCACGCGGACCGTTTCCGTATGCTGCGATTCCTTCTCTATCGATGCGATGAGCTGCTCAAGTCGATTACGTGAGTCTCCGATCAAATTCCGTGCACGTGAGAGAACCTGAGTCGGAACCCCAATACGCTGGGCGATTTCAAAGGCATAACTACTGCCCGGTAGTCCCTTTCGAAATCGGTAGGTCGGCGACAACGTGGCCTGATCAAATTCCATCGAGGCATTTACCGCCTCGGGATGATTATGCGCAAATACTTTAAGGTTCCCATGGTGCGTGGTCACCACACACAGCGATCCCTGCTCGATCAATTGCTCGATCAACGACTGATACAACGCCACACCCTCCTCGGGATCCGTTCCCGTTCCAGCTTCATCGATCAACACCAACGAGTCTTTACCCGCCTGAATCGCCGTTTTGCGCATCCAGGTTAGTCTCGATGAGAACGTACTCAGATCATTCTCGATCGACTGCTCATCACCCATATCCACAAACATCGAACCAAACACCGGAATCCTTGACCCTTCGCGCACAGGAACAGCGTAGCCGCACTGCACCATCAACGAAAGCAGTCCCAGTGTCTTGAGCGCAACAGACTTGCCCCCGGCATTCGGACCCGTTATCACCAGGCAGCGTTCATTCGACTCCAGAGTCAGATCCAGCGGCACGATGGCGGCCCTGTTTGATTCACGCACCGCTTTCAGTAGCAGATGCGGATTGAAACCACGCACAACATGCACCGGGCGACGCTCCCCGTTTATACTACCATCGCTACCGGCCACCCTCTCCGATAACTCCGGAATCACCCCATCCAGGTCTATCGACAAGCGGGCAATAGCAAAACCGGCATCAATTTGGGCCAGATTATGTACATTCACCCTGATCGCATCCAATTCCAGGCGGACTTTACCCGTAAGGATCCGCAAGATCCGCTCAATTTCCCGTGCTTCTTCATTCTCCAACTGACGGATATCGTTGTTGATGTGCAGCGCTTCAACTGGCTCTAGATACACAGTCTGTCCCGTAGCCGACTCATCGTGCACAAATCCCGAGACTTTTCGCTTATGTTCGGCCTTCACGGCCAACACCATACGCCCACTACGGATTGTCGGCTCTTGTTCACTGAGATAGCCGTCCTTAGAAGCCTGCCTGAGAATTCTGTTGAGGGTGCTGCGCAGATCGTTTTTTCGAGAACTCAGATTACGCCTGATTGTCTGCAATTCAGGTGAGGCTGTGTCCCGAATCGCTCCCTGCTCGGTCAATACCAGGAAAACAGCCTCTTCAAGCGACTTTAACGGACGAATCGTCTGGCATAATTGCGCCCAGTTCGGATACCATTCGTTGCGTTGATCGAAATACTGTTTTACGCGACGCGACATCACCAGTAACTGTCCGATTTGCAACAACGAGGTCGGGTCCAGCAAACTACCCTCCGGACGTGCCCGATTCAGGGCACTACGCACATCCGACATTTCCCCAATGGGCAAGGGCTCACCACTTCGCATCAATCTCATCGCCTCGGAAGTCCTGTCCAGAGCAGACTCTACTGCATCACGATCGGAAACCGGTGCCAGTGCTTCGATGAGTTCTCGTGAAACCGTTCCATGCACTTTCTCGAGCGTAGCCTCGATAATAGCCGAAAGGCCAAGTTTTTCGATGGTATTTTCGGGAAAAATCTTCAAGTGGTATACCGCGTCTTGAATGGTGGCGTTAGCGTCTGCAAGATGAAAGCCTCAAGTTGATGCTCCAACTTTGGTACAGACTCGCTAATTTAAGTAATATTTAACGCCGTTTTGGGTTAAATTTGCTCCACTTCATCCATAACCAATCGTGTATCCTCCTTGCGAACATCCAGATCGTCATTCATTAGGGCAGTAGCACTAACAACCAGTATCACTTTGCTGACTGCCTGGATGGGAATAGCCCAAACCAAGGCGCAACGTGCCCTTGATGCACCTAAAGATTCGGTTAAAATCGGGTTTTTACCCGCATTGGGGTACTCCTCGGATGTGGGGTTGCTTGCAGGTGGCGTGTTCTCCAGATACCATTACCAGGATGGACTCTCTCCATTTCGAAATCAATTCGCAGGATCGGCACTGGCCACCACCAAAGGGCTCTTTTCTGTGTCACTTCAGTATGAGCAGGTACAATCGTTCGGACAAGACATACGCTCAAAATCCAATCTGAGTATCGGTCGAATCCGCGAGGCGACTTACTTTGGATTCGGCAACAACTCGGCGTTCGACAAATCCCTATGGAACGAGGGATACTATTTTTATGAAACCTACTTCGGACTCGTTGAATTATACGCCAGAAAACCCATTTGGAAATCCAATTCCATAACCGGAAAGCTGGATTGGGTGCTGGTTTCGAATCTTTCTATGGAATCTCCCCAGTCAGGTTCGCAAACCAATCAACTTTTTCAGGATCAGCCTGAGTTCCTTGACGGGCTCTGGGTTTGGGAAACCGGAACCGGACTCGTGTGGGAAAACCGCGATGATGAATTTGCCCCTTCCCGGGGAAATACGGCTCGGATCGAAGTACGAGTTGCTCCCGGATTGCTCCTCGACAACTCCTCCTGGCAAGTACAGTTTCAGGCATCCCAGTATGCAACCCGGCAAATCTGGTTGTTCCCTGTCACAGCAGCTGTAAAACTTGGCTGGCATCAGGCGGGTGGACAAACTCCGTTCTGGCGTCTGCCTCAGGCTGGGGGTGAATTCTCCCTGCGTGGCTATGCGGAAGGAAGATTTATCGCAGATGCTTCCCTGTACTATACGGCGGAACTAAGGACCTGGTTGATACAGTATCCCGAATTGGGATTCCGGTTGGGTGGACAACTATTTACCGATGGTGGACGTGTGTTCACCCACGACAAGATTGTGAGTGACTTCTTCAACGACCACAAGCGTACCATCGGACTCGGTGGCGCAATGTCCATTTTCACCAACGATTTTATCGTACGGGGGGACCTTGGATTCTCCGATGAACTGATCCGGTTTTACCTGGGCATTGGATATACATTCTGATTGCTTGACAGACTAACGCCCTTCGGCTTCGAGAAATTCAATGGTCTCAACGGCATGGCGAAAGTGTGGAATTACAATACTTCCACCTACTATCAGGGCTACATTCATCGCATCAATCATTTCTTCCTTGCTGTATCCCTGTTTGTAGCACTGCTCGAGGTGATAATCAATGCAATCGTTGCAACGGAGCACCGCAGATGCCACCAATCCCAAAAGCTCCTTGGTTTTTCCATCCAATGCCCCGTCCCGATAGGTGTTACTGTCCAGATTAAAAAACCTTTTAACTCCCAGATGGTCCAGTGCAAAGATTTTATCGTTCATTTTGGCCCGTTTTTCACGAAACAGTTCAAGTCGGTTTTTATCGGTCATATAATCACTAAGTCTGAAGTGGATACAGATGGTTGAATACACAAAGATAGCACTTTCTGTGACCGGATTCTATAAACGAACATCGCCGGACAGATCAATCCCACCAGCGATGCATTCAAAGGTGTAGCCATGAAAGCAGGTCAGAATTTCAGGTCGAATCCGGCACTCACGAATCGTGCAAGACCCGGTCGAATTCCCTGCGGACGACGCGTCGCCATATATCGCTCATCTGTCAGATTTTTGATACTCAGATTCAGACTTGCTGACTCATATCCCGGGATATTATACCCAATTACACCATTGATAACGGTATAGGATGGTAACAAACCGGTTCGACCATTTGATGAAGCCTGTATCGTATTCAGTAAATCGGTGTATTGTCGGGCAACATGATTCAGCTCAAGTCCCAGTGTCAGTCCGAATGTAAACGTGGCATCCAGCCTGGAGTTGACCATGAAATCGGGAGCATAGGGTAAAGCATTCCCTTTCACATTGACCTGTTGTCCACCTGAGGCGACAAACCGGTCATTGCCGAACTCAGAACTGGCGAAGGTGGCAGCGGTGCGAAACAGAAGTCCGGTCTTGATTTCGAAAAGCTGACCCAGATCCACATTCAGTTTTGACTCCACACCCCAATGACGAGTTTCTCCACCATTTACAAGACCTGTAAGGCCCGTTCCAAGTCCACCAGAGGACTCACTCACTGGTATAATCTGGTTGGAGAAATCCATAAAGTACACCGTAACATCCCACCCAACCGACTCGTGCAGACGGGTTCGGGCACCTAACTCATAGTTCCAGCTTCGCTCTGCATCCAGATCTTCGGCCACACCTGAAGACGAGATAGCATCTTTGGTTCTAGGGGGGCCAAAACCGCGGTGCACACCAGCATAAATCGATCCACTTTCACTGATTTTATAATTGAATCCTACCCCTGGAATGAATTCGGTAATTTCGCCGGATGTTTTGGTATTCATTTCTTGATTTCCCATTCGATAGATCTCACGATCATACTGGAAATATTCCAATCGCAGACCTGGGGTAACCGTGAAATCATCCGATACATACAAACGATTCTGCACATACGCACTAAAAGCCTGGCCCGAGCGGATTTCGTCGTCGCGCAACGGACCTGAAGTTGGACGATTTACCGATCCGATCACAAACTGTTCATACGCTTTTTCATACAGGAATCGCACACCGAAATCCAGTTCATTACGCAAATCGGCGGCGATATAATTCACACTGAGCCTTGGTTCGATACCAATAACCTCAAATTGTCGGTCACGGTTACCTGTTGTGTTTCTGAAATAGAGTGCTCCGAAAGGAATGGATGAATCGCCTACAATTCGGGCATACTCACGGCCGGCAACCGGAACCGTATCGAAATCCTGACGGGCCCAGTTTCGGGTAGTTGCATAGGCAAAAGCAGTGGTCTTCAGGCGGACATTGTTATTGAAAAAATGATCCAGTGTAGCGGATGCACTGTACCGGCGGATACTTAATACATCATCCGGAGCAATTTGCTCAAAATAGTAGTTCCCTGAATCGTACATAGCCTGAGTGAGTCCGATATAGGTTGAATTAGACTGCTCGTCGTAGAATCCCACTTTGAAACCGAGAATTGAGTTTTCTGCGAGAACAAGCTTTACCTTTGTATTGAAATCATGAATACCAAAATGGATTAATCCCACATTGTCACCTTGTTTACGAACGTACGTAGCCTGGAATCCGGTGTTGCCGTAGGTGGTTCCATACCCAAATTTTCCGGTGAACAGTCCGCCTTGTCCACCACGCACAAGTGCAGTCGCAGTCGGAACGGCAGGAGGATTCGCGGTCTGGTAATTAATTACCCCTCCGAACGTCTGTGGCCCAAAAAGTATAGATCCGCTGCCTTTTAGAACTTCCATTCCGACCATACGGTCCATGGAAGGGGTATAATATAATTCGGGCTCTCCGTAGGGATTCAGGGCCACAGGAACGCCATCTTCGAGCACCAGGACCGTTCGACTACGATCCGGATCCAGACCACGGATCCCGATATTTGCCCGTAGTCCGAGTCCCTCTTCGTCAACAACGTGTACTCCACTTACAGTTCGGATTACTTCGTTTCCACTCAGCTGCGAACTATTCTGGATCTGTGTAACATGAATGAGTTCTGCCGAGCCTGGAATCCGGACAAATCTGCCCTGTTGTCCGATTACTTCGATTTGTGGCATCGTCGCCTTTTTGAGCGAATCCGCTTCACTGGATACTTGCACTGGCACAACCTGTGCCTGAATTGGACCAGCTGAAATAAATAAAATCGCAAAGATGGAAAATCTTTTGATATTGAACATATATAACATGTATAATTAATAAAATCTATGACTAACGTTTACATTTTTTCCTAATATTGAATGTGTCTAAATTAGGAACGGATTAACGTGTTGTCAACTATTAATTGTATCTAGTCTAAATAAACAATAACGCAGGTGCTGCATGATGCTTAGCGATCGGGGACTTGCGTTGACAGATAGGTATCTTAAGTTGTTGGAAATTACTGGATGTTTGTGTCTGAATAGGGCAGGAATGGAAGAGGATTCGATCAAATTGCTTATTTTTGGATATGGAAAAAATTGGAATCATTGGAGCGGGTATCAGTGGTCTGACGCTGGCCTGGAGGCTCAAGCGCGATGGTCATGACGTGACCGTTTTTGAGGCAAGTTCTAATCCCGGTGGTGCCATCAGATCCCATCGGCAGGGAGACTGGCTGGCAGAAGCCGGACCAAATTCCATTCAGGATTCTGATTCATCTGTTACCGAGCTGGTTGAATCATTAGAGCTTGGAGACCGTCTTCTTGAGGCTTCAACGGAGGCTAAAAGACGATATATTGTTCGGTACAAAAAACCACAGTTAGTCCCAAATAGTGCAGTTACCGCGGTTAAAACTCCGCTTTTTTCCTGGAAAGCGAAGTTTGGGGTTTTAGGCGAACCATTTCGCCCTGTATTGCGTGTCCCGAACGCCGATGAATCTTTGGCATCGTTCGTCAGAAGACGGCTTGGAGCTGAGTTTCTGGATTATGCCATTAATCCGATGGTAGGTGGCATCTATGCCGGAGATCCTGAGCGGTTGTCTGTTGGGCATGCGTTTGGCAAGGTCAAAGCACTCGAAGACGAGTTTGGATCTTTGATAAAAGGGTCCATTGGGCGCATGCGCCAGCGCAAAAAGTCCGGCGAACAGGCCTACAAAAAACGCGTACTCACGTTCCCTGATGGACTCTCGGAGCTGACCAATGCCCTGGCGGCAAAACTTGGAACAAGCCTGCACCTGAATACCCGGGTCAAATCTATAGTCCGCCATCCCAACAACACCTATTATCTATCTGTGTCATCGCAAAACCCTAACGAAAGTCCTCCTGTTCTCCCGTTCTCCACTTCGCACAATACCCACTCCCCACTTCCCACTTCCTACTCAAAACTCATCTTTACAGGTCCTACACATGCTCTTGGAAACATCACGTTCACTGGGTTTGAAGGTCTACCTGACACCAAACTCCCAGACTTGCCCTATGCTCCCGTTTCCAGTTTAACACTTGGATTCCCTCGACAATCCATCGCACATCCCCTTGACGGATTCGGAGTACTGGTGCCCGAGAAAGAATCCATGAATATACTTGGATGTCTGTTTACGTCTTCAATTTTCCCAGGCCGGGCTCCGGACAATCACGTTACCTTGACCGTTTTTATAGGAGGCATGCGGAATCCGGAACTGGTCGACCTGACCGAAGACCAGGTGAGCGCAATCGTTCTAACAGATCTCAACACCTTGCTTGGAGTTCGATCAGCACCCGTATTCAGTCATTTTACACGCTGGAGCAAGGCAATCCCCCAGTATGAAATCGGATTTGCAGAGTTTCTGGAAGTAATGGATCTCATTGAACAAATGAATCCGGGTTTTTATCTTGCAGGTAATTTCAGAACCGGAATTTCCCTTGACGCGTGCATACGTCATAGCTGGAATCATCCACTCACTCAAATTAATCCTGTGCCGTGATCGTCAAGTTTATCATACTGGTCGGTGTTTTCTTCATTGCATCCATCGGATCGACCTACTTTATGTACAAAAAAGGCTACTGGCTACCTAAAAATCTTGCGACCAAGCAGGATTATATACTCGTGCTGTATAAGCTCGTCCTGTTTACGATAATAGCCATTATCCAGATCGCCATCCTGATGGCTCTGGGTATCGATCTCTTTATGAGGAAATAGGCTATTAGGCAAGCGGGCAAGCAGGACTTTGCGAAGTTGTATGAATTTTGGACGCCTATTTTTTTCGAAGAAAAAACTCAGCGGTCAAAAACATACAACGCAGCTAAACTGCTAAACCGTTTGCGAATGCAAGCCCCCACGCAGTGTAAACTGCACCGACGATCACGAAGTGAGCACCGCCGTGATGCAATCACCCATCCGCAGCAAAGCTGCCAATCTGCTAGCCTGCTGGCCCGCTCGCCCGCTTTACCGCTATCCCAATTACCACCGTTCCAGCTACCACAATCCCGGTCAACCAAAATGGTAGTCCGACGCCGATACCAAACAGGAATCCACCCCAGGTCGGACCAATAGCACGACCAAGACCCGAGAGCCCTTGTGTTGCCCCAATGGTAGCACCCATACGCGCGGGATCCGCTTTCTGGGATATCAGGGAAGTCACCGTCGGAAGATTCAAACTGTGCCCGACTGCCATCAATGCAAGGTACATAGTCAACTGTTGGATGCTGCTCGCCGTACCAAGCAAAACCAAACCAACAGCCATCAGCACATTACCGACCAAAAACAGGGTTTCCTCCCGAAAAACCTTGGTCAATGGACGCATCAATCCGCCCTGGATCACAGCCGTAATGATCCCCAACCAAAAAAACTGTATACCCACTTGACCGGCTGTCATCCCCAATACAGCCTCACAAAACAATGGGAAAGCACTGTACAGACTGGCTTGGCCAAAGGATAAAATAAACATCGCGCCCATCAGCAAAATCAGTATGTATCCCGTTTGCGAACTTTTTCCCGTAGCAATCAGATTCGTCCAGTATGCCTTGGTGAATACCCCGTCTTTGGCCCCAGAACTAGTTTCGGCACCCGGAACAACGGTCTCTTCGAGCCTGAAATAGACCATTAAGAAGCTCACAAACGACAACATAGAGGCAAAAAAGGCAGGAATGGCATACGAATGCTCAGACAACCACGAAGCGAAGCCAGAATATCCGATCGACTCAACAAAAGCAGGAATAGATGGATGAATCAAGCCCGACGCCAGTGCCGGCCCCATCACAAATCCCAGTCCGAACGCTGCTCCAATAAGTCCCATACCGCGCGCGCGATCTTCGACCGAGGTTACATCCGCGATATAGGCCTGCGCAGTGGAAATATTTCCTCCCATTACGCCCGCCATTAACCTGGACAATAACAAAACCGCAAAGGTCTCTGCGAAACCAAATACAATGTAAGCCACAGCAGCACCCAGAGTACTCAGAAGCATGATCGGACGACGGCCAATTCGGTCCGAAAGTCCACCCCAAATGGGTGAAAAAACAAGCTGTGCAACCGAATAAATACTGTACAACAATCCGATCATGACCGGACTGGCACCAAATTCAGAGGCATAAAAGGGCATCAGCGGCAGGATAATCCCGAACCCGATGAGGTCAATCAATACGACCAGGAATACAGTAAATAACCGGATGTTTTTCACGCGTTCTTTTTGACCCAGCTGTGGGTTGCCTCAATTGTGGCATCCAGATCGGCGTAGGTATGAGCGTTGGACAAAAACCATGCTTCGTAGGAAGCTGGCGGCAGGTAAATTCCAGAATCCAACAGGTGGTGGAAGTACGATTTGAATCGCTCGGCATCGGTTTTGATGGCGCTATCGAAGTCAGTCGGACGCTGTTCGGTAAAAAATATTGAAATCATAGATCCGACACGGTTGATGAAGTATGGAAACCCAGCTGTTGACAGTGCTTCATCAAGGCCTTTTTCAAGGTAAGCCGTTTTCTCTTCAAGCTCGATATAGTGCTTCGGATTTTGGTGTAATTCACTCAAAAGTGCCAGTCCTGCAGCCATAGCCAATGGATTACCGGATAACGTTCCAGCCTGATACACCGGTCCAACCGGAGAAACTACGTTCATTACTTCTTCTGTGCCTCCATAAGCACCAACTGGAAGTCCTGCGCCAATGATCTTGCCGTAGGTCACCAGATCAGCCTTGATTTCATAGAGTTCCTGAGCTCCGCCAGGCGTAAGTCGAAATCCAGTCATCACTTCATCAAAAATCAGTAAAGCTCCATACTCATCACATAACATACGCAGACCGTCCAGGAATCCAGGTTCGGGCGGGATACATCCCATGTTCCCAGCGACAGGTTCCAGAATTACGGCTGCAAGCTCAGACCCCTGAGCTTTGAACAAGTCTCGAACCTGCTCAAGATCATTATATCTGGCCAAAATAGTATCCGCAGCGGTTCCGGGTGTAACACCAGGACTGCTTGGCGTACCTAATGTAAGCGCTCCGCTTCCGGCCTTGATCAGAAAACTATCCGCGTGTCCATGATAATTACCCTCAAATTTGAGGATTTTATTCCTTTTGGTGTATCCTCTGGCCACACGAATCGCACTCATACAGGCTTCCGTACCCGAGTTCACCATGCGGATACGATCCATTGTGGGAATCATGTCTAAAATGAGCTCGGCAAGTTCGACTTCACGACGCGTTGGAGCGCCGAAAGAAGTAGAATCGGCAGCAGCTTTTTGCACAGCTTCAATCACAGCTGGATAAGCATGTCCAAGCAGCATGGGTCCCCAGGAACCTATATAATCGATATAGGTATTGTCATCCTCATCATACAGATAAGCACCCGCCGCTTTTTTGAAGAAGATCGGCGTTCCGCCAACGGCTTTAAACGCACGGACCGGGGAGTTGACTCCACCCGGAATTAATTCGGTTGCCCTGGAAAAAAGGGCTTTACTTTTGGCATTATTCATAATCGCCAAAGTTAACGAAAAACTAAGTCAGATTGAAGATAATGGACTCAGTTTGCCGTGCTTAGTTCGGGAGAAACTTTCATCAAAATACGCTCAATGTCGAACATCATGGCATCGAATTCAATGGGTTTGATCATAATGCCATCGATACCGAGTTGGACCAGCTGCCTGGTTCGATCTTGCATGCAGTAACAACCGATGAGGTATAAAAGAGGCTTGATTTCACCCTCCCGTCGACGCTTTGCCAGTTCATAGTTGAACGAGCAAAAATTGTCGGTATCGGCGATGATCAGATCATACTGGTCGAACGCAGTATTACTGATAAGTACATCCACGTTCTGTATCACTTTGACTTCTTTCCCAATGGAGCGGAGCAACTCGGCCAGTGGATCCGCAATGTCCCGATGGGGTTCGATCAACAAGATTCGATGCGGCTTCATGACGTTAACGGGTTACTGTGACAGGTTCGGATATGTACTGGGTTGGGTGGGCTACCAGAATTGCTTCCGGTATGGATGCTTTAAAAAAAGCCCCGGGTTTCATTCCGGGGCTTTTGAGGTGTGTATGTGTCTTTTGAGGCTATCAGAAGCTAATCACAGCTTCGAGCATGAATCCGCTGAACTTACCGCCATTGAACAGGCTGGTTGAGTTATAGCCTTCGTATTTTTGGGTCACGTATTCTACTTTGGTCAAAATGTTTTTGGTCATGAACCATCCGCCACCGACATTGATTCTGGAGATATCCACTTCTTCACGCGCTGCAGTTGTTCCACTTACCAGGTTGTAACGGCCACCGATATAGAAGTCTTCGTTTTCGCCTAGACGATACAGAAGCTCACCTGCATATTGATTGAAGGTTCTTCTGTCAGCTTCAGCAACTGTCTTGCCACTGGAATTTTCGATCACACCGAAGAACTCAAGTCCCTGGAATTTCACGAAGGGGTTGATCATGATCGCGGTTATTTCGTGGTTGAAACCTGGGTTTACACGTGGGTTACGGAACTCACTGGTGGCGTTGTTCAAAATATTGTAGTAACGGGCACCGGCACGGTCACCTGTGTACAGATAATTGGTTCCAGACTCACTTGTTGTGTAGACAGAACCGGTCAGTCGTACACGTAGATCCTCGTTAACTTGTTTGTCATAACCTAGTTTGGCAACAAAAACCGGCTTGTACACAGGAGCGTTGAGCGCTGCACGTACGGTAGATTGATTCAATTTACCATTGGTTACTCCAACCATGGCCAACAGACCATTGCTCTGATAGTAAACCTCTCCACCCACTTCTGTTGTGAAGGAGTCCATAAGGAAGTTGCCTACGAATGGATTGAACAGTGCCTGGGCGTTGTCGCTTCTACGGAAATGCGCATCCCCATAGTTGATCTGCATGTGGCCGAATTTCAAAGTCACTTTATCCATCAAATCACTCATAAAACCTTCCTGTATGAAATCAAGACGGTCAACTTGAAGATAACCACCTTTTACATAGGGCTCGGGATGGTGACGTGAAGATAAATAGGTACGTAAATGCATTCTGACACCCTTGTGCAACTGTACATCGATGTCCATGTTTGAAGTAGCCAGGTTGAAGTTGTTTCCAATTCTTAAAATGCCACCAGGAGTATTCTCTTGTTCAATAGCCTGAAACTGAAGTGTGTTTGATCCACCGATGCGAATTCGAACACCATCAAAAGCTTCGCCTTCTACTTTAGGCGCTTCAAATACGTTAAGTCCCGTTTTGTCCTGGGCACGGTAATACGACATATTGCGCAAGATCTGAGCCTGCGCTACAGCACTGAAACCTACCAGGAAGGTCAGCGCGAAGATAAGTTTGGTAATCATAGAACGTTTCATTGTTGATTCCTTAATTTGTAGTTGGTTAAGTATACCTATCCGATGTGGATGTTTGTTGAAATTGTTTGTGTTCGAAAAGTACTCAGCAATAGTCGTGCCAAACTCTTAATAATAAGACATAATAATCTGATTTATTTTTGATCTGATTCCATAAACGCCCCTAGCATACTCCTGAGCGGATTTCAGGAATTGAAAGCAGCTATCTTTTTTCCGTACACACCAAACGGTGTTCCAAGTAATAAACCCGATTTTCGATAACCTTATGTCGCTTTTACCCACGTGCGAATCCATTATTTCGCATACAGATGATAGATGATACCTGAGCATCCTCGCAGGGTTTGTTTCCTTGCTAAGTCAACAATCAATCAAAGATCCATAATGAAGTTATTGAACATCAGGATGAGTATTTGTAATTAAGACTTGCAAGTCTGCAATAGTTTCAGACAAAATTGTCTTGCATTTGTGCAATACCCACCCCGAGCTGATAGCCCGGGTGTAAACAGGAAACAGTAAACAACCATCCAAAATGTAGTTGCTACCAGCCGAGAGCAAAACCAGTTCAAGGCAGACTTCTCGCCGCTCACTATACGTTACACTCTATAGGATATACTCTATTCAATCCACTGTATCCGTATAACACAAACTAAGATTTATATACTACTGCTCTCTGATCACTAATTTCAGCTCGCTGTTTTCACTCGTTATAGGTTCGATTTACGTCAGTTGACTGCGCACTAAAAGGTGCTTGTGTACTTCCATCATTACTGGTTACTGATTTCTTGGCACAGAATTTGCAGATACCCAGGTAAACCAACCTCAATTCAAATTCCAGTATCATGAAACGATCTATTTTTCTCAGCCTGTTTATTCTTATTGCCGGATTCGCCCAGGCTCAACAAGAACTTGTTTTCAATAACACGACCAAATTTTTTGTAGACGGAACCTCAACCATCCACGACTGGACCATCGAGTCTAATGAAGTCGTTGGTAAATTGAATGTAAACCCATCTGGCGCAGTGACATCCGTTGAACTGAATATGAAAGCAGAGTCACTGAAGAGTGGTAAATCAGGTATGGACAAAAAAGTCTATGAAGCCTTCGATACCAAAAAAAATCCATCCATCGCATTTAAATCGACTTCAATTACGATGAATGCCGATGGAAAAGGTGGCGTGGCAACTGGAAACCTGACTATGGCCGGGGCATCCGGTGTGGTCGAAGTTCCGTTCAAGCTCGACAGTAGCTCAGGAAACTGGGTATTCACGGGCGAAGTTTCTATGCGCATGACAACCTTCAAAATGGCCCCTCCTACCGCCATGCTCGGTACCATTAAAGCAGGCGACGAAGTGAAGGTCCGCTTTGAAGTGGTTACCAGAAAACCAGAAGTTGCAAGGGCTCAGTAGATGTTTCGATTCTAACCGGATATCATTAATTTGATAGTCCGGACCCCTATGGGAAGTCACATTCCCGCATTACCTCCGCTCAACCAGACACAAGTTGTTTAATCCATGAACCGGTTCTTTTTCACAGCATTGTGGTTGGCGATTGTGCTCGGACTTCTCTCCGTGGAAGTCCAGGCCCAATCATTTTCAGTCATTTCGAACAGCCAGTCGGCCAAAACCACAACCGATATCATTGAACGGGTTCCAATCTCTATCACCCCCACTTCAAGGGTATGGTTGGATGGCTCGGCGAATATCATTGATTTTAGTTGTGCTGCCGGAATGATCGAAAGTAGTGGCTTCTTACTCGATATGAATCTGCAGGTACTTCGATCGGGTCAGGGTCGACCTCACGGAGATATCGAACTTCATGTAAAAATCCCGGTCAACGAACTCAACTGCGGTAAAGCTCCGATCAATCGGGATATGCGCAAGACGCTGAATGCCGACGAATACCCAGTGATTGAATACAAGCTGCTGAGCAGTCAACTGATGTGCTGTACCGATGATTTCCTGCCACAAACGATGGAAATCGAGACCGTTGGCAACCTTACGCTTTCCGGGAAAACCCGCCAGGAGCGAATCATTATCTCCGGCCAGTTTATTGGCACCTATCTGTTCCGAATTACAGGCTCTCATTTGGTTAGAATGTCCGAATTCGGACTGGAACCACCTTCCCCAATGATGGGTCTCATCAAAGTGAACGACGAGATGATCGTTAATTTTGATGTCATACTCACTCTGAAAGATCCAGCCCGTTTTTCTCAGTATCTCAAACGTCCGTAAACCGGTCAATCTCCGGACTTCTCTTCCTCAATTCCCAGTTTTTCCATCTTGCGGTAAAGCGTGCTGGGGTCAATGTTTAACGCCCGGGCCGTTTCAGTACGGTTTCCTTCGAATTTTTTGAGCACATGCTGGATATACTGTTTTTCAAAGGCTGAAACCACATGGTTCAACGACGAATCGTCTGAGACGTAGTCTGTCTTTACGGCATTCCTGGAGTCAAATGGCAAGTCAGAGGGCTGAATGTAGTCATGGTCGGTGAGCAATACCGCGCGTTCCATCACATTTTCCAGCTCTCGAACCTGACCCTTCCACTCGTGTGACATGAGCAGCGACATGGCTTCAGCACTGATTCCTTTAACCGATGCACTCAGTTCCTTATTGTATCTCTCTAAAAAATAACGCGCTAAAAGAGGAATGTCTTCCTTGCGTTCGTCAAGTCCAGGGGCATTGATTCGAATGATATTCAATCTGTAAAATAAATCCTCCCTAAACCGTCCTTCCTCTACTTCCTTTTCCAGATTACGGTTGGTCGCTGCAATGATCCTGACATCCACATTTGTCCCTTTTTGTGCCCCAACAGCACGCACTTCACCTTCCTGAAGCACTCGTAGCAGTTTGACTTGCATGGATAGAGGTAGCTCACCGATTTCATCGAGAAACAGCGTACCATTATTGGCCAGTACAAAATGGCCATCGTGATCATTCACGGCTCCGGTGAACGATCCTTTTTTATGTCCAAACAACTCAGATTCAAACAAGGCCTCCGGAATAGATCCACAGTTGATTGCCACGAACGGCTTGTTTTTTCGCACACTCCGCTGATGTACAGCCCGGGCAATGAGTTCTTTGCCTGATCCCGATGGCCCGGTAACAAGTACCGTTGACTTCGTTGGTCCTACTTTATCGATGATACGGTACATTGCTTTCATCGCCGGACTCTCACCGATGATAAAGCTAAAATTGAACGACCGGTCAATTACTTCACGCATATACTTGTTTTCACGGATCAACGATCGTCGCTCAAGTATCGCCGTCAGTCTGAGAAAAAGTTCATCTAGGTCGAGAGGTTTGAGCATGTAGTCGGCCGCGCCACTTCTGAGGGCCTGAATGGCAGTTTCAACACTGGCAAAGGCAGTCATCAAAATAACCAGCGTGTCGGATGCATAGGTATTCACCTGCTTGATCAGTTCTATTCCATCCATACCAGGCATCCTGACATCCGAAATCAGAATATCGATACTCCCATTTCTGATCATCTCCAAAGCGGCATGTCCATCGGAAGCCGTTTGGGTTTCAAATCCTTCAGATGATAAAAACTCTGCGATGGTCTCTCGAATAGTCGACTCATCATCGGCTATCAGGATACGTGTACTCATGGGAACGTGGGTTAGGTAAGCCTGCAAACATAGTGCCGGTTTTGTAGGTGATCATGTCAATTTCGGAATAATCTGCCACCGGAACAACGACGATCAAGCGACCGGGAACTGAACTGAAAACGTCGTGCTACCCGGCTCGGAATCCACTCGGATCGATCCCCCAAGACGGGTTATGATGTTGTGGCTGACAGATAATCCGAGTCCTGTACCTTTGCCTACTTCCTTGGTCGTGAAAAAAGGCTCAAATATGCGTTCTTTGATCGAGGAGGGAATCCCAGCACCGTTATCGTGAACCCGCACCACTACGTGATCACGTTCAAATTCGGTTTTCACACTGATTTCAGGCCTGGGTACATCTTCACAGGAATCGACCGAATTCAGGATAAAATTCAAAAACACCTGATAAATCTGATCAGGAACAGCTGATATCAATGGCAGATTGGGTTCCAGATTCATCTCAAAGGTAACATTTCTGCAACGTGCATCGTGTTTCAACAGGCCAATGACTTCGCTAAGGGTATCGTTCACATTCATCAGTGTCATTTCCGGACTTTTAGGCCTGGAAAAATCTACTAAATCACGCACTATCCGGGTGATGCGATTGATATTCTCCCTTACCCTACCCAGTTGCTCCAACTGCGACCGATCGTCAATCCTACGCTGCAAAAGCTGTATGATGGATGAAATCGCCGTCAACGGATTCCCGATTTCGTGAGCAACTCCGGCAGCCATGTGCCCTAGACTCGCCATTCGTTCGGAACGCTCCATCTGGGCCAACCTGATGGCCCGCTCGGTCAGATTTCGCATCATATAGGAATAAATCTCCGGATGCCCTTCCTCGTTGGGAATACTGGTCATGGTAAGGGCTACGAACACCCGCTGCCTGGCCTTGTTCGTGATATCCAGCTCGATTTCCTGCTGACCATGCGGGGCAAATTTGGACGCAACCGGTATTTTTATCACATCAAAAAGCTTTCTGCCTACCACTTCTTCATTTTTCCATCCAAGCATGGCAGTCGCTGAATCATTCCAAAAAGTAATCACGTGATTTTCATCCGTAATAATCACGGCTTCGGATGCATGATTGATGATTCGCATAAACTGAAGACCCTGTTGCTGGATGGCAGCAAGATATTTCTTCCGATACTCGTAAAGCGTCCAGACAATCCAAACCAAAAGCGCGAATGCAGTAGAAGCCCCCCGGGTAAAGTGTAAGATCCTGATTGTATTTAAATCTACATCAAACACAAACAAGGTTTCGTAGATTTCAAAGACCCCAAAAATCAACCCTATGATGACCAATGAGGTGCCAAACAAATAGGGAAACCGTATCTCTTTGAGGAAGGTCAGAAAAGAAAGACGATGGTTCATGGTTTAGGGAGTGGGGAGTAGGGAGTAGGGAGTGGGGGTTCAGGGTTAAGTAAAATAAGTTACGACTGCTGGCCCGCTGGCCTGCTAGCCTGTTTTTGCTCGCGAAGCGAGTATCCTAACCACATCCTTGCAAAAGTAGGTCGCAATGAGATCGGCACCTGCTCGACGAAATCCAATCATAGTCTCCATAATGGCCTGATCTTCATTCAGCCATCCAGCAGCCGCTGCCGCTTTAATCATGGAATACTCCCCGCTCACATTATATACCGCAACCGGAATGTCTACCACGTCTTTTACTGCACGGACCACATCCAGATACGGTAATCCTGGCTTGACCATCACGATGTCTGCGCCTTCTTCGATATCCAGCAAGGTCTCGCGAATCGCTTCACGTTGGTTCGCCGGGTTCATCTGATAGGACTTTTTATCACCAAAACCAGGCGCCGAATCGAGTGCGTCCCTGAACGGACCATAAAAGCAGGAGGCGTACTTGGCACTATATGCCAGAATTCCGGTGTTCACCAGTCCGGAAGCTTCCAGAGCCTCACGGATCGCACCGATTCTGCCATCCATCATATCCGATGGAGCCACAAAGTCTGCCCCGGCCATTGCGTGCGACACAGCCATCTTCGCAAGAACTTCTACCGTCGCATCATTCACAATCTCACCCCGATCAACAATCCCATCATGCCCATAACTGGAATACGGATCCAGGGCTATGTCCGTCATCACACATACTTCAGGTACTGCTTCTTTAATGGCACGGATACTGCGCTGCATCAGTCCATTTTCATTCAACGCCTCCGTACCTTTGTTGTCTTTACGCTCATCCGGAACTTTGCAGAACAACAAAACAGACTTGATTCCCATACCATAGAGTAGTTTTACTTCTCCGACTGCCAGGTCCAGGGAATACCTGAAATATCCAGGCATAGAAGCTATCTCTTGCTTCGATTGGGTACCTTCCATAATAAAAACAGGTGCTATCAGATGGTCGACAGAAATGGTGGTCTCCGTTGACATAGCACGAATTGCAGCGCTGACACGAAGCCTTCTTGGGCGGATATGCATGATTCAGGAAGTTTAAGTTTCACTGGTTACATTAAAATGAGATGCAAGATTACGCTTGATCAATGACTGAAAATGCCAGACTCCGAGCTCTCTTTCCACCGAGAACCGGCCTTTGTCGTAGGCTTCCGACCCGAGTCCTATCTGAACCTGTTCACAGATTTCGATATCCTCGCGCTGTATCTCAGCACTGTAATCCATATCAGAGGCAATCAGACCCCTGTTCAGCGCTTTTTGTAGATCTGTATAGTAGAAATCAAAGATTACTCGACAGGAATCATGACCAATGGGTTCGATGATATTGGTTTGAAGTCTGCCCGGCAGAATATTTAGCATTATGTTCGGAAACAAAAAGTAATAAAAAGCTTCTCCATGTTCAGCCTGATAAGGATTATCGGCATCTGTGTTCACAAACGGGCTGTATTGCAAACTGTAATTTTTTGAAGTTTCGGTCACATACTGACTATAATCAAGTAATTTTGCCAACTCGGGATGAACGATAGGGATATGATATCCCTCCAGAAAATTGTCGGCATATACCTTCCAGTTGCATTGAATGATATCGACCGTTCGGGTATGATACTTCATTGAAGAGATATCGATGGGAGCGATCCGCTCACCGATACCCTGCATATTGGATGAGAGTGTTTCAGCACGATCGTCCAGATTTACAAAAATCAGGCCCTGCCAGGTTTCGAGTCGAACCGGACGCAATCCAAAGTCCTTTTTGTCGAACAACTCTACATAACTAAAATGAGGAACACCTCGCAGTGACCCGTCCGAACTGTATGTCCATCCATGATATTGGCACTGAAGCATCGATTTGGTCCCTTGCTTAACAGACAATGGGCCACCACGGTGCTTACATACATTGAAATATGCCCGAAGCTCTCCTGATTCTGTCCGCAATACGATGATCGGATTTCCAGCTATGGTCAGACAAACAGAGCTTCCGGATTCAACAAACTGACATTCATGTCCAACCAGTTGCCATTCCCTGGCAAAAATAGCCTTGTTCTCGATCCATAACTGTCTGGGATCGGTATACCACGACGATGGAATCGTCTGTGACCGCGCAATGGGTACGATTTCAAGATCAGTAGCTTGTAGGTATTCCGGTTTTGATGACATGGATTTAACTCGAAATGGAATGCTTGGATACTTAGGTTAAAGTAGTCAAAAATCAGGTGCTACCCAACGCATTCAATGCTAAGACAGCCACTGACGTGGTGTTTTCAAAACGGAAACCAATACGGATTCAGGTGACCCCGGATTGACCTGGTAGTCGTAGTCCCATCGGACACGCGGTGGCAAGCTCATCAGTATGCTCTCAACCCTGCCGTCTGTTTTGAGTCCAAACAGGGTACCACGATCATGGATCAGATTAAACTCAACGTATCGCCCGCGGCGAATCTCCTGCCAGTAGCGCTCTTCTTGTGTCCAAGCGAGAGATTTGTTTCGCTCAACAATCGGGAGGTAAGCATCGATGAAGGCTTGTCCGTTGAGCTGAGCCAGCCCGAATAGCTGCTCCCAGGACAAATCAGGGTATCCGGTGCCGGTGTGTCGGTCAAGGGATGGGGCAGGAACATCTACCGGACGCATGTAATCGTAGAAAATCCCCCCAATACCACGTGATTCGCCACGGTGCGTGTTGTAAAAGTACGCATCACAGTCGGGTTTGAATTTAGGATATAATGAAGGGTCAATGTGATCACAGGCTTGCCTGTGAACCAGGTGAAAATGCCGGGCATCGGCTTCACTCAAGTAGTATGGCGTAAGGTCTGCACCACCACCAAACCAGGCATCCCGGATTTCACCACCCTCTCGGTCGTACAACTCGAAATATCTGTAGTTGGCATGAACGGTAGGCACATGTGGATTAACGGGATGAATGACGAGCGAGAGTCCGGCTGCCATGAAGTATCCTTGATCGACACCGAAGCGCTCTCTAATGATTTCAGGCAATTCGCCGTGTACCACCGATGTGTTGACACCACCCTTTTCAAAGACCGTTCCATGGGCAATCACTCGTGTCTTTCCACCACCTCCAGCCGGACGATCCCAGGCGTCTTCCCGAAACCGGGCCTGATCATCCTGCGCTTCAAGTACCGTACAGATTCTGTCCTGCAATTCGTGGATAAAATCGATGAACTGATGTTTCATGTGGCGTTTAACAGCTTTGATTCAAAAGCAGGGATAATACCAATAATACCACCAAGCCTCAACTTTTGATTGCTGCCACTTCTAGTTAAAATCCGGAAAAAACTGCCTTATAGCGGTTTTAAGAAGCTTTTCACTAAATGGTTTAGTCAGATACTGGACCTGGTGAAGATTGACTTTCACCTCATCGAGTTGATTGACCGAGTACGCCGTTATTATCACAACCGGAGTTTCAGTGTATCCCGGGGTTTCGCGTATTTTACGGAGCAATTGTATCCCGTCGTCTATTTGACCTGGGTTTACATCCAGCAGAATGAGATCGTATGGCGTCTTTTTGACTGCCTCCAGAGCCTGCTCAACCTGTTTGGCAAAATCTATTCTGGCATTTTTCAGCATCGATTTTACCACTAACTGCATGGTCAGATTGTTCTCAACATACAAGACACTGAATCCTTGACGATCTTGATCAGCAAGGGCTGAGAGACTGACATCTTCATGTTTCACAGGCAACGGTATATCTAGATAGAAAGAACTACCACCATGATCGTTGGTCATGAGTGTAATCTCACCTTGTATTGAGTCGAGAATCCTCTTTACAATGGCAAGTCCCATTCCAACACCTTCGTAAAGTCGCGCTACACCTTCACTACCCTGGCGAAATGGATCAAAAACAAATGGCATCAGGTCAGTAGCGATGCCCCTTCCCGTATCGTGAACTTCGATCTGGATACGATGCTCGTTTACTTTTGATACCAATCGTATTCCCCCATCAACAGTAAACTTGACCGCATTGTCAAGTACATATTTGAGCAGCGTGTCCAACAGATTTGGATAGAAATACATGGTGTCAGGACCAGAGAAGCTGTGTTGAAAATAAATGCCTTTTTCCTGTGCGAGAATTTCCGTTCGTTCCAGAACCATCCTTACACTCTCCTGAATGGAAATAATAGCAGGACTCAAATCGACCTTTTTTGCATCCAGTACCGAATAATCCAGAATAGACTCCAGTGTTTTATACAGTTTATACGTACTCTTTTCAATGTGTCTTGCGTATTCGTGGCGTTCTTCTTCAGTAACCGGTTCTTGTAGGAGTTTTGAAAAACCAATAATTCCGGTTATGGGAGTACGAAACTCATGACTAATGGTACTGAGCAAATTTGACGTCAGCTTGTTGAACTCTTCTGATTTGAGTCGGTTTAGTTGATTCCCCTCCGAACTCAAATACGCTTCGGTACTATCAGATGTCAATCCGGCACTGTAGACAATACCACTGGTTCCAGGTAAAGTGAACGTAAACATCCGAACTTTGACAGATCGTATCTGCCCATCAGATCGAACCAAACGCCACTTTACTTCATGATCATCGCCCGTTTCAAGATGAATTTTGTGGGTGTTCAAAACTTCAGATCTGTCTGCGGGATGAATAAACTTTTCATAAAATCGCGATGAATCTTCAAAAAAGTCTTCTTTAGGAGATCCATACAGGTTGCCGATCGCATCGTTCACAAAAATAAGCTGACCGGATTTAAAATCCCGAATCCATACACCCTGATCCAGATTGTTCAAAAAAGAAGTGAAGTTCTCCTGAGATTCGGATAACTGTTGACGCAGCCGTCTTTCCTCAGTGATGTCAGTGAGCGTTGAAAATACCTGAAACGGCTTTATTTCACCCTCTCTAAATTCAGGAACCGAGTTGACAGATATCCAGCGTTGCTGGTTCGTGATAGGGTGATAGATGCCGATAATCTGATTTTGTACAATCTGCCCGCTTCGTAGCGCAACCTTGGCTGAGTAATCGAGTGCAACTGACTCCATGCCATCAGGTTGGATTCCCTGCCACTCTGGGTTCAACGAATCCTTGCCTATCAGCTCATCCCCAGATAAACCGAGTAACTCACAGGCCGCCTGATTCACCGCTGCTACCTTCCCATCCGCATCATGGTACATAACAGCAATCAGACTCTGCGTAAACAGACCTGAAAAAGACGATACGATATAGTTAGGTTTACGTGACCCTTGAGTTTCAGCCGACACAACCGTCTCCTGCTGTTAACGTATTGTAATTGGTAAATTCAAATATGAACGACTTGAATAAAATGATAACACACAGAGGTTCAAAGTTATATTTTTGGCGTCTGAACTAATCAGACGTAGTCATTTTTATGATCAAACGACTCACAAAGGTGTCAGACCGCTTACACCGTAATCTCCAACTTTGATTCCTTCTATTAAAATTATCTAATACTTCATAATAATCATAACTGAATCACACATCAAGTACTGAACTCAGGGCAACTGCGAGGAAAACTCAACGAAAAGAGTTAGTATTCTTTAACGGCTTCGATAAATGCCCGGGCGTTGTCGACTGGAATCGTAGGTAATATACCGTGGCCCAGATTAACGATATATCGTTGCACGCCAAAACGATCAATCATACGCTTCACCCCTGATTTTATGTCTTTTGAGGGCATAAATAGCTTGCTTGGATCGAAATTCCCTTGTAACGTTATTTCGTTACGGGTAACCTCACGTGCATACTCGGGCGTAACGGTCCAGTCGAGCCCAATGGCCGAGGCATTGGTCCGTGTAGCCAGACGTTCTAGCGCATACCAACTGCCTTTAGGATACAAAATTACTGGAGCTCCAACGACGTGCTCACTGATGGTTTTCAGATAGGGGAATGCCCACTCGGAGAAGTCTTCAGGACTTAATAATCCAGCCCAGGAGTCGAACACCTGGATAGCCTGTGCACCTGCCTGAACCTGAGCATTGAGATAATCGATGGTGGATGTTGTAATGACATCCAGCAGATACCGGGCGGCTTCTGGCTGGGTGTAACAAAATTGCTTGACTCGGGAAAAGTCTTTGGAACCTTTTCCCTCTACCATATAACAAAGTATCGTCCATGGAGCACCAGCGAAGCCGATGAGCGAAGCCCGCCCATCCAGACGCTGCCTGGTAATACGCAACGCATCCATTACATAGTGCAGGCGATCTGCCGTATCCGGGACCTGAACGGCCAAAGCCTGTTCAGCAGTTCGTACCGGATGCGGAAGCCTGGGCCCCTCGCCTTCGTTCATGGTAACTTCAAAACCAAGTGCCTGTGGAATCACCAGGATGTCGGAGAAAATAATCGCAGCGTCTGGCCCAAAGCGCTCTATAGGCTGCATCGTAATCTCAGCAGCAAGCTCCGGAGTTTCTACGCGTTCAAAAAAAGAATACTTGCGCCGCAATTCCTGATACTCGGGCAAATATCTCCCCGCCTGTCGCATCATCCATACCGGAGGCCGCGACACCTGCTCTCCACGAAGCGCCTTCAACAACAAATCATTAGCCATAATAAAAATCCTGTATTCATTCAAAAGTTCTCTAAAATCTGGCCCAATACACGATACTACGGGTGTCTGGCAATGAAATCAAGCAATACCTCGGTCATGGGCGCTCGCGGCACCAACGGCTCTACGCTCCGCTCTCTTAATGCCGATGCTGTAGTCTGTCCAATAGCATACCATCTGCCCCCAAACCCGCGGTCAAGACCGTGTAAAAAAAACTCCTCAACCGCACTCGGACTATAAAACACAACCCCTGCTGCCGAACTCAACTCCGTTCGGACAACACTCAGATGTTGCTCATCGTCCTGTAGCAATCCGCGCTTCGAGTACGTCTCGATCTCCTCGACCGCTATTCCAGCTTCTTTCATAGCCATACCGAGCTCCGGACGCTTGACATCACCACAAAAATGGATCATCCTCGTGTGCACACCGTCAAGTAACATCATTTTTGCCAATGAAACCGCGTTGTAGTCGTCCGGAAACCGAGCCAGAATTCCAAATGGTTCAATCACATCGGCGGTAGACTCTCCGACCGTATAGACAGGCTTTTTGCGTAGTATCGAAAGTAGGTTCAGGGTGGATGTATCGGGCACATGCTCCGGCGAACCGAGCAGTCCCGTGACTCCGTTTCCACTGGTAAATACCACCGCTCTGGCAGCCTCCAGGTGCACCCAGAATTCCGGATATCTGTTCAATAGTGCGTCAAATCCAGCGTATTCAACCCCAATCAAGGGAAACTCTTTGCACTCGATACCACGCTCCCGAGCACGTTCACGATCGATTCCCGACAACGCTCTGGTAAACAAGATGTTCATCAGCTACTCCGGTATGAGTCTGGCAGCACCCGACGCCAACAACGCTGCAGCAGCATCCCTACCCAGACCAAGCGCATCCTCGACCGATCCCAACGCCCGGCGAAGCTCCACCTCGATACACTCCACCCCATCGCCCGACAACACATTCGCAACCAGCACAAACTCTTCCTTATCCGGTCGAACATAAACGCCCACCGGAGCACTACAGCCTCCCTCAAGGCGATTCAGACACTGTCGCTCGGCGGCCACACATAGTGCCGTAACCCGATGATGGTGCATACTCAAGGCCTCGATTACCGGCTCATCCTCAGTCCGCGACATCACCGCAACGGCTCCCTGCGCCGGAGCACAGATCATCCAGTCCAGATACATCGAAATCCGGTCCTCCAGTCCCAGCCTCTTAAGCCCCGCCGCTGCAAATATGGCCCCGTACCACTCACTCTCATCCACCTTCCGCAGTCGGGTCTGCACATTGCCTCGTATGTCCGCTACCTGATGCAGTGGATAGCGATGTAACCACTGTCCCTGTCTGCGCAGACTGCTCGTCGCGATAGTCCCGTTACCATTGGCCAGCTCCTCCTGAGTTACCTCAACACCTGCGCGCATGACCAGCACATCACGTGGATCCTCACGCTCAAATACGGCCGCAATGCAGAGTCCATCGGGCAGGCGAGTCGGAATATCTTTGTGCGAGTGTACGGCGATGTCAATCCGACCAGCAAGTAAGGCGTCATCTAGGGCTTTGGTGAACACACCTTTCCCACCCATGAGCGGAAGCGGCGTGTCCAGCACCAAATCACCTTCCGTTTTGATGAACACGAGCTCAGTGTCGTGACCAGTCGTATGCAATGCCTCAGCAACATGCCGGGCTTGCCATATGGCCAGTGCACTGTCTCTGGTTCCAATTCTGATCATGATTCCGGTCGGATTTTAAACATGTCCTGAACCACTCGGGTCACTTCGTCTGTCTGTGGATGCTGATCTTTCAAGTGGTCGATAGACAGGGCAAGTATCTTGTTGACAATACGTCGGGTCAGTTTTTCTGCATGTTTGGCCTCCTCAACTCCAAAACGTGACGAAAATCGATCCATTTCCGCACGACGAATGTCATCGAGTTTTCTGGTCAGCGCTTTGATCGTTGGAACAACTCGCTGCTCGGACAACCAGCGCTTGAATTCAACCAGCTCCTGGTCTATGATATCCTCCACCAGCGGAATATTCGCCTCGCGCTCTTTGTAGGTTTCATCAAGACGGTCATTGAGCATGTCCATGTTAATGAGCCTGATCCCAGCCAACTTACCCACCTCGGGATCAATATTTCGTGGGACAGACAAATCCATCAGAAGCAGTGGCTGATGACCGCCTGCAAGTCGCATGGCATCGATATGCCCAGGACGTAAAATGGGTTCCAGAGCGCCGGTTGCCACAATGATCAGATCCGCGTCCGACATCTTCTCGACCAGTGACTCAAAAGGAGCAACCTCTACATTGAATTTATCAGCCAAACGCTGAGCTTTGTGCTCACTTCGATTGACCAGTGTTACCTGGGTCACTCCCATATTGATCAGATTCATACAGGTAACTTTGCCAATTTTCCCGGTTCCCACGAGCAACACACGCTTGCCAATAAGAGATCCCAGTTCGTGTTTGGCAGCCTGAACTGCAGCATAAGCCGTGGTAGCAGCTCCTGAGCCAAGACTGGTTTCGGAACGTGATCGTTTGTGGGCCCGAAAGACGGACTGCATACAACGATGCATCACTCCATCAAGCATGTTGTAATTCCCTGCGTGTTCGTAGGCTTGCTTGACCTGTTTAATGATTTGTACATCACCCAGAATCTGTGCGTCAAGTCCCACAGCTACACGAAAAAAATGCCTTACCGCTTCTTCGCCTCGCTTGATGAAACCAAACTTCTCGAACTCGGCTCTGGACCCATACGAATACTTGACCATGAGTCCAATGAGCATTTCAGCACGATCACTTCTGGTGAACAGCTCAGTACGGTTACAGGTACTCAGTACAATGACACCTCGCATCCCGATGGCCTCAGCTTCCTGAAGAAGCAATTGCTGGGACGGTGTACTCAACGTAAACCGCTCTCGCACAGACAGATCTGCATACCAGTGACTGATTCCAACCACCAAAAACTCGTCCATATCCGAATGGATTATTTCCATACTCCGGGTACTATCCTTATTGATTATCCTTAACAGATGGCGCAGCAGCAGGCTCGCCATCTGGCACCATCTCACCAGTTCCAGTTTTTGACTTTTTTACCACCGATTTCCCGTTGTTCAAGATAGAATCATGCGTCGAAACATGCTCAATGCGGAACTTGACTTCATCTACCAATGCCTGAATGAATTTCGGATGGTCGTTCAGGCCACCAGAGACTTCGAGTTTCTCGACATGTAATCCCTCTTCTTCAAGTTCTTCAGGTAATTCAATACCCAGCTCATGCAGGGTTTCGATATGATCGGTCACAAAAGCCACGGGAATCATCAGGAAGTGCTTCACGCCATACTCGATGAGACGAATGACCAAATCTTCAGTGTTCGGCTGTGTCCATTTAGATGGACCAACACGCGACTGATAACTGAGCCAATAATTCTCTTTACTCGCCCGCATGTGCATAATCGCTTCCACAGTCTCTTCGATTTGTCCGGTATACGGATCACCACTTTCCACTTCTGAAATAGGTGTTCCATGTGCGCTGAAAATGAGGTGTACTTTCTTACGCTCTTCGTCAGTAAAGCGAGCCAGCGCTTCGTCGATCCGCTCGTTCAATGATTCCAGATAGGGTTGATTGAGGTGATAGGACTTTACCGTGTATTCCTGCCAGGTTGGTTTCTTACCTGATTTCTCAAAATCCTGTCGGATGTTCTCCCAGTCCCTGAAACTGGATCCGGTCGTGGTCCAGGAGAAATGGGGGTAAAGCGGTAAAAGAACTGCATGATCGATACCATCCTCGAGCATTTCATCCATCACCTGATAGGCAAAAGGACGCCAGTAACGCATTGCAGTGTAGGCCTTTACTTCAAAATCAGGCAACGCTTCCCTGAGTGCCTTCTCCAGGGTCCGTCTTTGGAGCTCAGTGAGTGGATTAATAGGTGAACAGCAGTCAGAAACGACCTTATTCTGGCGATTCAGGCAGTATTTACTGCCCATGCAACCCTTGGGACAAGCACTGATCTCGCGGTATTTCTCAGCGATTTTCTTGTAACGGAATTTCGAAATGACCTTGGCAAGGGCGTTCTGAAGATTGCCACCACCCAACTTGATGATATCTTCGTCGCTGAAAAGATTGTATAGAAAGGTCCGAACTGACTCCTCGGAGGTAGGTCCGCCGAGATTCATTAATACTACACCAAGCTTTGGTTTGTTCATAAAATAGTGTCGGATTGAGTGAGCATAATCGTACGATCACTAATTAACGAACCTTTTATGAAGACTATATGAAGATTTAGCCGCTGGTATTATTTAGAATAAATATAAGGGGAGTGGGTAGTAGGGAGTGGGGAGAAGGAAGTAGAATAACTCACTCCCCACTACCCACTACCTACTACCCACTACCTACTACCTACTATCCATTAATAGACATCTGCTCCAGAGTTCTGCCTTTGGTCTCGGTTACGAATTTTTTCACAACAAAGTAAGCCAGCAGGCCAAACGCCGCGTAGATTCCATACGAGTATCCCAGCCCTATAGAGGTGAGCAAAATTGGGAAGCTCATCGTGATCGCAAAGTTAGAAGTCCAGTGCAGGATACCACACACAGCCAGGGCAGCACCACGGAACTGGTTCGGGAACATTTCTCCAAGCATGACCCAAAGCACCGGACCCCAGGTGGTTGCAAAAAATCCGATATATCCCATTGCTGCAAGTAGGGCATAGAGTCCCATAGAGTCGGTCAGCATAAGGTTTCCGGCTGTATCTAGATCGGCTGATCCGAATATCACGGCCATAATACCCAGCATCACGGCTTGTCCCAAGGCCCCGCCCAAAAGCAACGCCTTACGACCTAACTTGTCGACCAGAGCTATCGCAAGAAAGGTAAAAGAAACATTAACCGCTCCAATGATCACATTCTGCATCAAGGCATCCGACTCCGAGAATCCAGCTGCCTGCCAGAGGGTAGCACCGTAGTACATCACCACATTGATCCCGGTAAACTGCTGAAGAATAGATAATACGATTCCAACCCAGACCACCGGATGTAGTTTACCGGATAGTTTGTTCAGAATATCACTCAACCGTGGTTTACGGTCTTTCTCAAGTGTAGCCTGAATGTCGGCAACTTTAGCATCGGCGTCATTCGGGTGCGAGATATGTGCAAGAATTTTACGGGCTTCTTCAGATCGCCCGGCTGCAACGAGATAGCGCGGTGATTCCGGAACAAAAAGCAGCGTCACAAAGAAAATGGCAGCAGGAAATATTTCCATCCAGAACATCCATTGCCAGGTTTGATACCCAAGCCAGAATGTTGCGGCCGACCCACCGGCAATATCTGCCAGATAGTAATTACTCAAGAAAGCTGCAAAAAGCCCAAGTACAATCATCAACTGCTGAAGCGATGCGAGTCGGCCACGGTATTTTGAAGGAGCGATTTCACTGATGTAAGCTGGGCCGAGGATACTGGCAGCACCAACCGCTAATCCACCAAGAACACGATAAATAACGAATTCCAGCGATGATCCAGCAATTCCCGATCCCCATGCACTGACAATGAAGGTCAGAGCTGTGGCAATCATGACCACTTTACGCCCAAATTTATCGGCAAGTGTTCCCGCGAAAAAGGCACCCACAGCGCATCCAAGTAGCATCGAAGCCACGTTGAATCCGGTACCGACCGCATCAGAATCGAACGCGGCACGAAGCGCATCCACCGTTCCATTGATTACACCACTATCGAACCCAAACAAAAAGCCACCTATGGCAGCTGAAGTTGAAATTAATATTACCCTTCCCAGGTTATCACCACCTGAAGAAGTAAGCGATTGCTGATTTGCCATACGCTATTGACCTCTGTTTAAAGAAATTTATGGTTAATGATCAGATAAAGGTCGTCAGAACCGACCTATCAGACCCGTTTATTCAGGTTATATGGTGTTGCACAGAGATTATCAAAATTCGGGCAAGAATCAAAGTCAAGAGTTTGCAATCTTTGATAAGAGATAAGGGATAAGAGATAAGGGACGAGAGAAATGCTTGGCTTGAACCTTGATGAAGTGGTAAGAATTTTGGACGCCTATTTTTTTCGAAGGAAAAAATAGGCGTCCAAAATCATACCAGGCAACTCCCTGACTGCAAAGGAATCCCCCTCCGTATCGCGCATGCGAGCCCCCACCGTGGCGAAGCCCACCACCGCTGGCACAAATACATGCTTAACTCTCCGCAAGTTAAACTTGCGCTCTCCAGGGGCTCTAGCCCCCACTCTCCGTTGCGAAGCAACACTCTCCGGGCAACTAATTACTCGCAAAGCGAAAATTATTTACTCAAATAAAGATTCTTGAACTCGTAGGGCTTTCTGAAATGCTCGTCGTCAAAATCCTCCAGGAAGTAGATTGTTTCCCCGGTCGATTTCATCTCCGGACCCAACTCCTTCTTGACTTCCGGAAACTTATCGAACGGGAACACCGGCTCTTTAATAGCGTAGCAGGTCAACGAGGAACTCAAATCAAACTCACTGAGCTTTCTTCCCATCATCACCTTCACCCCTATGGCCGACTCCGGACGACCGGTTGCCTTGGCGATGAATGGAATGGTTCGTGTCGAACGTGGATTCGCCTCCAACACATACACCTTGTTGTCTTTGATGGCATACTGGACGTTGATGAATCCGCGTACATTCAATGCTTTGGCAATACGAAGTTGATAATCTTCAAGGGTCTTGATAATCTCGTCGCTAAGGCTGTATGGTGGCAACACAGCGGTTGAGTCTCCCGAGTGGACACCAGCTGGCTCAATGTGTTGCATGATCCCGCTGACGTGAAGCTGTTCACCATCGTAAATGGAGTCGAAGTCGACTTCAATGGCTTTGTCCAGATAATGGTCGATCAAAAAAACGTTTTCCGGATGAGTGGTAAGCAACTCTTCTACATACTCTTTAAGCTCTTCTGGCTTTACCGCAATTCTCATTCCCTGTCCACCTAGTACATAACTTGGACGAATCAAAACCGGATATTTCACAACTTCAGCTTGTTCAAGTGCACCCTTGACGTCCATAGCTGTACCATATCTTGGAAATGGGATGTCGCACTGTACCAATACTTCAGAGAACTTTCCGCGGTCTTCGGCCAAATCCATCATTTCATATTCAGTTCCAAAAATCTTGATGCCAGATGCCTGAAAATGTTTCGCCAGTTTAAGGGCTGTTTGTCCACCAACTTGCAGAATCACTCCTTCTGGTTTCTCATGTTCAAAAATATCGAGCACTCGCTCCCAGTACACAGGTTCAAAATAGAGCTTATCGGCAATATCAAAGTCAGTGGAAACGGTCTCGGGATTACAATTCACCATGATGGTTTCATAACCTTCTTCTTTGGCTGCCAATACCGCATGCGTGCAGGAATAATCAAACTCAATCCCTTGACCAATACGGTTCGGACCACTACCCAGTATCATAATTTTCTTCTTATCCGTCACATAACTTTCGTTCTCTCCCTCATAGGCTGAGTAATAGTAGGGAGTTTGGGCAGGAAATTCTGCTGCACAAGTATCAACAAGTTTGAACGAGGGTTTGAGTCCCATTTCCAGGCGACGCTTCCTGACCTGGACTTCTGTAACCGGCGTTGCACTTTGTGAAAGCAGCCAGGCAATCTGTTTGTCTGAGAATCCAGCTTGTTTGGCTTCGAAAAGGTCCTCTTTGTTTAGTGTATCAAGTGTCTGACCTTCCAAATGGTTTTCTAGTGTCACCATGTAGCGGATTTGCTGCAGGAACCAGGGATCAACTCGGGTTACATCATGGATTTCTTCAATGGATGCACCCATCTTGAAGGCATTCCGGATCTGAAGACATCTGTCCCAATAGGGTTTCATCAGACGTTCACGTACTCTTTTCCTGTCCAGCACTTCGTATCCGTCGGCACCGAGTCCGGCGCGACCTATTTCAAGCGACTGCCACGCTTTGTTCAGTGCTTCAGGAAAATTTCTTCCTATAGCCATAACCTCGCCAACGGCCTTCATCTGCGTGCCCAACATTTCATCAACACCTGGAAACTTCTCGAAGTTGAATCGCGGTACTTTTACCACAACGTAATCGATGGAAGGCTCAAAACAGGCCGATGTGGTGCCGGTAATCTGATTTTTCAGCTCATCCAATGTGTATCCAACCGCCAGTTTTGAGGCCACCTTGGCAATCGGATATCCGGTTGCCTTAGAGGCCAGCGCCGATGAACGACTCACCCTGGGATTGATTTCGATGGCTACAAAACGATCTGTACCCGGCTCAAAAGCGAACTGCACATTACATCCCCCTGCGAAGGTACCTATCGAACGCATCATTCTAATTGCAGCATTTCGAAGCAGTTGAAACTGTTTGTCGGTCAAGGTCTGGCATGGCGCCACAGTGACCGAATCCCCGGTATGAACCCCCATAGGATCCAGATTCTCGATTCCGCAAATAATGACCACATTGTCATTGTCATCACGCAGTAGTTCAAGCTCGTATTCCTTCCAACCAACGATTGACTCTTCGAGCAAAATCTCGTGTATCGGACTCAGTTCTAATCCACGCAGTACTTTGCGCTCGAATTCATCCTCACTCCAGATGATTCCACCTCCCATTCCACCCATCGTGAACGAGGGACGAATAACCAAAGGAAAACCACCCAACTTGACCGCGATTTCTTTAGCATCAAGTAGTGATTTCGCCACGTAACTGACGCATTGATCCACACCGATTTTCTCCATCAAGTCCCTGAACTGCTGCCGGTCTTCGGTGATGTCAATGGCGTCAATATCCACTCCAATGATCTGAATATTGTTTTTGGCCCAAAATCCCTGATGGTGAAGATCACGCGCCAGGTTCAACGCAGTTTGACCACCCATGGTTGGCAAAACAGCATCAATTTTCTCTTTCGTACAAATTTCTTTAATCGATTGCGTGGTGAGTGGCTTGAGGTATATGGCATCGGCCATCATCGGATCGGTCATGATCGTGGCCGGATTCGAATTGATCAATACAACCCGGTATCCTTCTTCCCGAAGCGATCGACACGCTTGTGTTCCGGAATAATCAAATTCACAGGCTTGTCCAATGATAATTGGACCTGATCCGATAAGCAGAATATTGTGGATGTCGTCTCTACGCGGCATAGTGTATTCGTTTTAGACTGTGTATTTAATTCGATGTGGAATGTTTGAGGCGCTCAATAAACTGATCGAACAGGTATCGCGAATCGTGTGGACCCGGTGAGGCCTCGGGATGATACTGAACACTGAATCCGTTGAAGTTTTTGAATTCGAGTCCCTCAACGGTGTTATCGTTCAGATTGAGGTGACTGATCGAGGCCACCGATGGATCAACAGAACCTGGATCCACTGAAAAACCGTGGTTCTGAGTCGTGATTTCAACGAGTCCGGTGTTCATGTTCTTAACCGGGTGATTTGCTCCTCGGTGACCCACAAACATTTTTGACACATGGATCCCCTCAGAAAGAGCCATGAGCTGGTGACCCAGACAAATACCAAACATCGGTTTTCCGGTTTTCTTTGCCTGGTTGACCAACTCGATGGCATATCCCATTGGATTAGGGTCACCAGGACCATTAGAGAAGAAGAATCCATCTGGATTCCACTCCATGACTTCTTCAAATGATGCCTGAGCCGGAAAAACACGCAGACTACAACCCCGATCGGTCAAGCTGTTGATGATATTCTGCTTGATTCCATAATCAAACGCTGCGACCTTAAACCGATGCCCATCGCGTGTGAGTGTTTGAGCCTCACTACGCGTCACTTTCGATGCCAGTTCCAGTCCGTTCATGTCTACCCAGCCTTTGGCCTGCGCAACCAATGCGTCAACATCCAGATTATCGCTGGAAATGACCGCGTTCATGACTCCTTTTTCTCGGATATGTCGAACCAGTTTGCGTGTATCGATTCCTGTAATCCCCACAATTTTGTTCCGCTTCAAAAATGCATTCAGGCTTTCATCGGCCATAGGATTACTGTAATCAAATGAAAACGCTCTGACCACAACTCCTGAAACCATAACTTTGGTAGCCTCGTCATCACGCGATGATGCTCCATAGTTACCAATATGGGGATAGGTCATCATCATAAGTTGTCCGTAATAACTTGGATCAGTGAATATTTCCTGATATCCGTACATACTCGTATTGAAGCACAATTCGCCGCCAGTTGTACCATAATGTCCGATTGCGTATCCGTATTCTACCGTTCCGTCTGAAAGTGCCAGGATGGCTCTGGATCGTTCTTGCATGTTATGATGGATTGTGTGTTGGGGTCATTCCGGTTGAAATTGCAACACAACTCATTGTTAAACAATAGGTTGTATTACTGACAAATCGACATAAAGACAAAAAAAATCCGACTACCCTTTTTACAGAGAGTCGGATTACTATGAAATTTCTGAGTGGTTGCGTCACTGTTTAAAATAATGCGTATATGAAAGGTGCAAGGGCCGTATTTCCGGTGACGATGATCAGCAGACCCAACAAGAGTAGTACAAAAACAATGGGAGCAAGCCATAATTTCTTTCTGACTTTCAAAAACAACCAGAACTCTTTAAGGATACCGATTTTGCTCATCTGTTGGGTGCTAGATAATTTCAGCCAAATTACCGATTGGCCAGATAAAATAAAAGTAAAAGTTGATTGAGCCATCGAATTCAACGCGCTTGGACCGAAAACTGGGAATTCGATACGTTCTACTTTCGAATCATTGATCTGATTAGTCGCTTAATCTTGTAGCGAATGCTGGTCGTTTTGAGCTCGTAACGCAAATCTCTTTCCAGTCCCGTGAGTCGCTTGTTCAGTGTGACCAGTCCACGGGATAAATTCAGCGCGAGCGCCTCCACAGTCAAACCGGGATAGATATCGGAATCTTCTTCAGATGGTGCTGGAACAGGGAACAACTCATCCTGGATGTTCAGGTACTCACGGGCAATTCGTGCATTCGACTCCGAATACGGTTTTAAAAACGCTACCCGATCGCTTTGAGTGAAGTAAGCATACGATTCAAAGGGTTGTTTAGCATTGGTATCCTGAAAAATATTCCTCAACAGGTACTGATCTTCTTTGATAAGATAGTTGTTTGTAATTCGGGTAATCTCAAGTGCATCCCGGGAAAGCCCACGATTACGTGGATTAGTCCCTTTGAACTGTTTCAGTAACGGACTTCCCAGCACCTCACCCATTTGATGCAGCAAACTGTCACTTTCCGGTAAAAAATCTTTATGATACCTTATTACATATACATTTGCTTTACCAAATATTTGGGCATATGACTCAACTAAACGATACCAATCAAATGCTCCCGATTCATACTCACTTAAAAATTCTTCGAACGAATGAGAAGCCCCCAAATGTATACTTTGAGTATACATCGACTCCATGAACTCATCCTGACGACGTAAAAAAACAATGATTTTTATATCCAGATTCAGCTCTTTGGTGATTTCAAACAGATTTTGGGCGATCCAGCCAGAGTTTGAGAAAGCTTTGAAAGGATCTCCGGAAAATTCTTCGGCACTCGCAACAAATCTCAGGGAGGGATTCTTATCGAGTTTTTCTTGCAGAATGGCCCTTAGTTTATATCTGGATTCGCGAATATAGTCTGGTTCCAGTTTTTCAAAGCTCCTGATAACCCCATCATCCACCACCATTTTATCCCCTTTTGACAAATAAAAAAGACCTTCTTGATGAAGTTGTTTTTTTACGGTATGTAGATTGAATTGAATCGTCGATGACCCTGTTTTCCAGGTTCCGATATGAATAAAAAAGGGAGTTTTTTCCATGGGTGCTGTCGAGTATGAAGATCAACAAAGATAGTGCTTTTACAAAATAATTCTACCATTTAGCCCAAGACGCCCGTAACTCTCTTGACAGAGCGAGGTGAGAATGATTAAGTTTATCCTAACGGTTCATTGAGCCGTAAATCCTATTTTTCGAGAGATATTCGTACCCTACCCCGACCCTAACTTATTACTCCCGTGAATCTTCTTGAAAAATTATCGAAAAATCGATCCAGGCAAGGACTTTATTCGTTTCTTGAACGTGAATTTTCTGCTATTCCATCAGGATCACGCGTTCTGACTGTAGGATCGGGTGGTGAAATCAATCGACGTTTAACCCTGTTTGCGCTTCAAACCGGATTTAACGTTCTCTCTTTTGATGTAGACCCTGCCCGAAATCCCGACATTGTAGGTGATATTTGTACATACGAGTTTGAAGAATCTTCATTCGATGTAATCGTGATATGCGAAGTTTTAGAACACGTCCATTCACCTCATCTAGCCGTACAAACACTTTTAAGAGCGCTTGATGTTGGAGGTAAACTGATACTGTCTACTCCATTTATGTTACCTATTCACGAGGCTCCGCGCGATTTTTACAGATTCACCCGTTATGGGCTAGAGTTTTTATTGCGAGAATTCGAAGAGGTCACTATTAAACCTAGAAACTCTTACTTCGAGGCAATTGATGTACTGTGGATGCGAACCGTACAATCAACATTCAGAAGAACACGTGTACTTTCATTCCTTATGGCACCGGTCGTTTATTTTTTGTACAGACCGTTCACGCTTCTATTTACCAGGTTAGCTTACAGCGATGAGATGACTACTGGATATAACGTTACTGCAATTAAACCTATGACTCAGAAAGTCGCCTGATGCTTTTGCCCAGTTGTACCGTGAACTCTCCCAGGATGTACACCATCGTTTTGAATAATCCACGATCATGAACCATCTTCTTGAGAAAGCTCTTTCTGGATACCCTGATACCGAATGTTTTAGTCCCTTGAAGATCAATCGGCACCTTACCCGATGAAGTTAGGGTATCAGTAACGAGTTCTACCGCACGATCAAATTGAAATAAAGTCTCCTTTTCGGTCAATCCAAGTAATCGTAGTACTTCTACAGACCGTTCTGAGAAGATACTCTTGTCCACAGTTATTGATGAAAAATTGGTTAGACCATCAACAATTGCCTGTAAGGCCACCTTAAAATCTGCATCCGATCCCAGCATCGATTTCCATCTTTTGACCAACTCAGGAAGCCACTCAACATGCTTCGATGCGTGCACAACGCATTTACGGTAGACATCCGAGTAGAATTGTTCGAAATCATGAATCCCATAAACCATACCGGTTTCCTGGACCGGAAATCCAGCCGTAACCATTCTCTGTATGGTTGTAAACTCAGGCCTGATCGCTTCTCCAGGCAAAGGAATACATTTGACAGCTTCAATGAGCATTGAGGTGCGGTACATTCTGTGCCCGGCTTTGCGGTACATTCCAGTCAAATAATCGTAAACAAGACCCTCAGTATGAAAAAATCCATTGGGCATTAAATCCGCTTCAGCTAAAAAATCCCGAATGGCATGCTCCCGAAGTAGCACATCGGCATCTAATGTCATCAACCATTTTGAACCACTATCAATACCGATTCTATAGGATTCAGCCAATGCAGCCTCAAATGGAATCATTCGGACGAGGTGAACCTGCGATTCATCAACCTCTCGCAAGACCAACTCCCTGCAAACCGCTTCAGTCCGCTCTCCAGCCGACCGAATCACCACCACTAACTGGTCTTTTGAAATCATGGGACAATGCTGCATGTAAAATAGGTACACATTATGGAATGTAGTAGGTCGGTGCTTCCGGACCAACAGGCATTCCAAGTCCAAATACCCAAAGGTAGAACAACGCCACCCAGCCTATCAGAAAGAATATGGTGTAGGGCAGCATGGTCGCAATGATGGTCCCGATGCCTAATTTTCGATCATATCGAGTCGCAAATGCCAATATCAACCCAAAATAACTCATCATTGGCGTGATGATGTTTGTGGTGGAATCCCCGATTCGATAGGCGGCCTGAATCACCTCCGGACTATACCCAATGAGCATTAACATGGGAACAAAAATGGGTGCAGTAATAGCCCATTGAGCCGAAGCAGATCCCAATGACAGGTTTACTACCGCGCACATAGCAATGAAAGGAACAAAAATCAGCGGTCCAGTAAGGTTCAGAGCAATTAATACGTCTGCACCTTTCACAGCCACAATCGGACCCAGGTTACTCCATCCAAAAAACGCAACAAACTGAGCTGCAAAAAACACCAAAACAATGTATAGTCCCAGAGAACTCATCGACTTGGACATTCCTTCGATCACATCACGATCTGAAATAAACGCACCGGTAACCTTGCCATACACATAACCTGGAATCAAAAAGAAGACGAAAATCAGCGTGACCATTCCACGCAGAAACGGAGAATTCAACACATCCCCAGACTCAGGATTTCGTAGAACACCAGATTCTGGAAATACCGAGAGAAAGATCAGTATACTCACTCCAAGCGTTGCAAGTCCTGCCCACTTCAGACCTTTTTGCTCCGACTCAGTAAGTGGATCCATACTCGAGTCTTCACTCAAGTCTTCACTGGCAATTTTGGGGTCGTATTTACCCAATTTGGGCTCTACAATTTTGAGTGTGACCCAGCTGCCTATGATAGTGATCAAAAAGGTACTTACAAACATAAAATACCAGTTCACGGCAGGATGAACCAGGTATCCAGGATCAATCAAACGCGCTGCTTCCTGGGTGATTCCAGCCAGCAACGGATCCACGGTGCCAATGAGTAAATTCGCCGAATATCCACCCGAAACACCTGAAAATGCCGCTGCAAGTCCGGCAATTGGATGTCGGCCCAGGGCGTAGAAAACCACGGCAGACAAAGGTACCAATACCACATATCCCATTTCAGAAGCAGTGTTCGACACCACCCCGGCAAAAACGATGGTCACAGTGACCAGGATTTTTGGCGACAACACGAAATTCGCCAGTTTCTGGACGATAATCATCATGTCCAGCAACCTATTTCCGATTGAAGTTGAGCTCAGTATTGGATACTGATTCTTGTCCAGATACGATGGACGAAAAGCTGCCGCTTTAAGAACAAGTCCACGGATGGCAGCGCTGATGAGTCCGGAATGCTCGGCAACTCCAACACCCAGTAAGGCTACCAAAACGGTTCCAAGCGGGACAAATGAGGTAAAATTAGTGACCAGATTTTCAACAATACGCCGTAAACCATCCCCATTCAGCAGGCTCACAGCAGTAATAAGTCCGTCAGGTGACCGTCCACGGGCACCCTCCGGACGCGGATCAATGGCACTGAGTTCAAAGTACCCGGCTATTCCACTGATCAGCACGATTCCGAATGCGAAAAGGGCAAATAATGTAACGGGATGAGGGAGCAGATTCCCCAACCACTCAACGGTGTCAAGGAATCGCATAAAGGCCGTTTTTCTGCCCAACGGCTTGTGCGGCTGCGGAGTTTTTAAGCTAGATGTTTCCATAGCCGCCAAAATAATAAAAAATACTTTAGCTTCGCATTATTCAGATATTTGTAATAAACCATGCTTCTTAGTTGCGCACAAAGCGCCCGAAGGGCAGCAAGATCAATGAACAGCTTACCAGTTCTGCTCGCTACTCACTGCTCACTGATTTTAAACTGCACTTTCCGTACCATCTGCACGCGTGCGCATGGTTTTTTGATCGGTGGCTCCACCGATCAAAAAACCATCATTTTCATGCAAAACACGCTTCCGCCCGACTTGCGGTATTCGTCTGTGGACACCTCATGAACGGTAAATCCAGCAGCGCGAAGCTTTGAATTAACATCGGTACATCCGTATTGAATAATCACATTCTTCCCATCTGGACAGGTTGCATTGCAGGCGAACAACGCTTCCGCCTCATGCTGATTGGCTTCGATAAGGTTCGGAATTACAGCTCGAATCAACTCCAAACCCTCTTGGGTGAACGCACCGGGATAAATGAGAGCTGTGTGCTCATTCAACATGCAAAAACAGGTATCAAGGTGGTAAAATGCCGGATGCAACAGCTCCAGGGCGATGACTGGTACTCCAAAGCTCTCGTGCACCACTTCGTAGGCATCCAGCGACGATCGAAATCCATATCCGCCCCAGATCAATCTTTTGCCCGTGTGCCAGATTGCATCACCCATGCCTTCGAAATCACGGATGCGGGCATCGTCGAGGTGATGGATGACATAGCCATTTTGCCTGTACCACTGTTCGATAAATGCAACCTCATCTTTACGCTGATCCGCATGCATGATGCTCATCAGCACATGCCTGACACCATTCTTGTCAATGTATGGAAGGCTCTGGTTGGCACAGAATACCATGTCAGGAAGTCCAGGTTGTCCCGCGATATCATGAATCTGAACTCCACAGTTCACAAACGCACTGCGTACCTGATTCCACTCATCAGCCGCTTTGACTCGATCCACGTTCCCAATATGACCCTCCATGTGTGGATTAATGACATATTCTACTGTAAAATGCTCAGGAGTCACCATCAAGGCCCCTTTTGGAAGTGGCATGGGCTCGAGATCTGATAGGTTGAAAGTCAGTTGCGATGTGTTGGTTATGACCATTTGAGTTTGATTAAGATTCATAATTTTGTCCCAATTTAAGCAGAACCGTGTCTTAGGTACAAGTTTGCTCATTTTTCTAAAAGTAAACGGTAAACTGAATGGTAGACCAAACACAAGTGGCATAGCCACGCAGTCTTTGGTCGTACATCGTGAGTGAAACGAGCGAAATCAGCCATTCACTAACTTTTTGCGAGCAAAGCGCCCGAAGGTCAGAACGTGCAGTACTCAACGTATCATCATATATCGGTCTCCGTGCACTATCTATAATCAGTAGGCTTTGTAATCAAAAAACTGCTCTTTCTGAACTCCTGACCGTTGTGAACTCAATTGTTGGGCCGTTTACTGTTTTCTGTTTTCTGTTTACTAAAATGTTCCTTAAATTCGGAAGTCCAAAAAAGTGATGTATTTACCGTAAAAAAGCGGTTCCAGAACGTTTTTAATCTATTATTTATGAAATTCATCGTCTGTATCAAACAAGTCCCCGACGTCTCAGCTCCTATTCAAATCCGCAACGGAGAATTGTCGATGGACTCCGATCGTATGGTGCTCAATGCGTACGATGCTTCAGCAGTCGAAGAAGCACTGGTCCTGACCGAAAAACTCGGTGGTAGCGTGGAAGTGGTTCTCATCGGACCCGAAAAAGCCAAAGAAACCATCCGAAAAGCTCTTGCGATGGGTGCCGATACAGGTCACCATATCGTGATGGAGGACACCTCCGGGCTCGATTCTGCCGCTTTCGCCTCCATACTGAAGGCGTTTTTCCAGAAACAGTCTTACGATGTCGTAGCTGTAGGTAAACAGTCTCAGGATACCGACGCGGGACTTGCCGGCTCCATGCTTGCTACCCATCTGAACTTGCCTTATGCAGCTAATGCGGTTGGACTCCAAATCGAGGGTACAACCCTTGTGGTAAAGCGTCAGGGTGATGCGGGACAGGAAATGATCGCGCTGCCAACGCCCTGCCTGGTAACCTGCTCAAATGATATGAACAACCCCCGAATCCCAAGTCTCAAGGGGATCATGGCTTCCAAGAAGAAACACGTAGAAAGCTACGAGCCGGCAGGTCTCGGCGTAGATATCAACCTGCTGAAATCCACGGTCGTAAAAACTCAAACGCTTAGTTACCAAAGTGTTCCAGCTCGAGAACCAGGCAAAAAATTCGAAGGCGATGCCGAAGAACTGGTAAACAACCTGGTCGACCTGCTCCAAAACGAAGCCAAAGTCCTTTAATCCCGATATCTATATTTTATGAGTACATGTTTAGTTTTAGTGGCCACTTCGGAAGGTAAAATCAAGCGGTCTTCCCTTGAGGTCCTCAGTCACGCTCGCGAACAGGCTTCAAAAAAAGGACTCCAGCTCGCTGCGGCCGTAGTCGATACCGACGCTTCCCGATACACTGAAGAAATCCAGTCCTATGGTGCATCAACCATCTATGCGGTTTCTAATCCGGTGTTCAAAACACATCTGAATGCACCCATGATTCAGGCTCTTTCCGCTATCATCGAAGCCGCAAAACCAAGCGTGTTTGCCTGCGCTTCAACCGAAGCCACCAAAGATGTTCTTGGAGCCCTTGGGACCAGATTCAATGCAGCAGTCCTACCCGATGTAGCCAGTTTTGAGCTTACTGGAGATGGTGTCTCAGCCCTGCGTCCCGTCATGGCAGCAAAAGTGTTGTCTCAGAACGCCGCAAAGGCCGACCTCACCCTGATCTCAGTGCGATCCGGATCCTACGACGCCTCAAAGTCGCCCGTTGCGGCTACCGTCAACACCATCGACTTCCACCCTTCTGATTTCCCCGCAGTATTGCGCGAAATCCTGTCCAGCGCTGGCGAAAAAGTGGACTTGTCCGAAGCAACGGTCGTGGTCGCTGCCGGACGTGGAGTCAAGGACGAGGCAGGACGCAAACTGGTTGAAGACCTTGCAGAAGCACTTGGTGCCGCTATCGGAGCTTCACGTGCTGTGGTCGAATCAGGACTCTTTCCCGCAACCGCTCAGATCGGACAAACCGGTAAAGTGGTATCTCCACAACTGTATTTTGCAGTGGGAATCTCCGGGGCAGTACAGCACACTGCCGGTATGGCAAACAGCAAGGTGATCGTAGCGATCAACAAAGACGGTGACGCTCCGATTTTCCAGATGGCCACCTACGGACTTGTCGGTGATCTTTTCAAAATCCTGCCACTACTCACCGAAGAAATCCGTAAAGTCAAACAAAGCGCTTAATCCCACCCTCCGATGGACGACAAATTCGATTGTATAGTCATAGGCGGTGGAATCGCCGGACTCAGCGCCGCCCTGACGCTGGCCAAAAACAATATGAAATTCCTGCTCATCGAGCGCGGGGAGTTCAGTGGTGCCAAAAACGTGTCCGGTGGAGTACTCTGGGGAAGTCGTCTCAACGACCTGGTTCCCGACTACTGGGAAGAAGATGCAGGCTTCGAAAGATACGTCAACCATCGCCGTCTGACCTTCCTCGACGATACCTCATCGTTTTCAATCGATTTCAAGTCCAATCACTTCGAAGAAAAGCCCTACAAAGGACTAATTGTACTCCGAGCCAAATTCGATAACTGGCTTGCCGGTAAGGTCGAAGAAGCCATTGCACAAAGCAGTCATGCCGATGAGTCCTTCGTTGCTACCAATATCCTGGTCGAAGAAGTCCTCATGGAGAACGGAAAAGCCATCGGTATCCGCGCTGGCGAGGAAAAGTTCTTCTCCGATTCGGTCATTATTGCAGAAGGTGTCAACAACATCCTGACCCGACAGGTTGGCCTACAGGACAAATACGTCAAAGCCGACAGCATGGCTACTGGAGTCAAAGAAGTAATTCGTTTTGACCAGAAAGTGCTCGAAGATCGTTTCCAGCTCGATGGAAATGCTGGTATGACCAACGAATTCATCGGATTTGCCAGCGATGGCATCGAAGGTGGAGGATTCCTGTATACCAACAAAGACACCGTATCGATCGGACTCGTGCTCAACATCAAGAGTATGCGCGAAAATATGGGCAAGGACAGGAAAATTTACGATGTTTTGACTCACTTCAAGTCACATAAAGCGGTGAAGGACATGCTTCGTGGCGGAGAAGTCGTAGAATATTCTGCACACGTAGTGTCCACAGGAGACATGAAAGTAATGCCGAAAGAGTTGTATACAGATGGAGTTTTACTTGCCGGTGAGTCTGCCAATTTGCTCCTGAACTCCGGAAAAGCCATCCAGGGCATGGATTATGCCATGGAAAGTGGTATTCTGGCCGCTGAAACCATCGTTGAAGCCAAATCCAAAGGAGATTTCAGCAAAGGATTCCTCGCCGAATATCGCAAAAAACTGGAGTCCAGCTATGTGATGAAAGACATGCGCAGCTTCCAGAGTGCGGTGCATTTCCTGCACACCAAAGAGATGTTTACATCCGTTCCTAACATAGTGAACGACTTCGGACGCCAGTTCTTCACCATCGATAACAAGCCGACCGACAAAACACCTGTCATGTTGAAAAACGCCGTCAAGAAGCATTCATCGTTCTGGAATTTGCTAAAAATTGGAATCAAAGGAGCACGTTCGTTATGAAAAAAATGAGTATTTCCGAGCGACTCGGACTCGTCAGTTACGTGAATCAGGGAATCAGCGAGGCCAAACCACATATTATGGTCGAAACCGATATTTGTAATTCCCGCTGCGATCATCAGTGCACCACCTATGTGTGTCCCGCCAACTGCTATACCCTCGACGATATCGGCAAGGTCCATTTCCAGTTCGAAGACTGCATCGAGTGCGGAACCTGTATGTATGCCTGCGACAAAGGTGCAGTAACCTGGAATTATCCGAGTCCCGAAGAAGGACGCGGAGTAAAGTGGAACTTCGGATAAAACCCCGTCGCTTCCTCTTCTTTTTTGAATAGCATTTACTCACACCTTAACATCTCCGTTTTCAGCATCAAAGTTAGCGTTCGTTCACTCCATTAGGGAAGCGCTTTTTTAATCACTATTCAACGGTTTCGGGATAAGTACTCCCCAAAATACAAGCTATTTTAAGGTATGGAAACACTCACATCCGCATCACTGAATTTCGACCTGACATCAGATCAGAAGTTGATTCTAGACACCGCCAGAGACTTCACCGAGCAGTTCGTAGCACCTGGAGTTAGGGAACGCGACTTCAACGCCGAATTTCCCCACGACCTGGTCCAACAACTGGGCGATATGGGATTCATGGGCATGGTCCACCCCGAAGCGTATGGCGGTGCCGGCGCAGATGCAGTGAGTTTTGCCCTGGTTCTGGAAGAAATCAGTCGCTGGGATGCCTCACTGGCCCTGACCGTGGCTTCACACACCTCACTTTGCTCGGCACATATCGCCCTGGCAGGAAATGACCCGCAAAAACGCAAGTACCTGACACAGTTAACGTCCGGGGAAGTCCTTGGAGGCTGGGGACTCACCGAGCCGGGATCAGGTAGCGACGCTTCAGGGATGAAAACCGTAGCTGTTCGTGATGGTGAGGACTGGGTCATCAACGGAGCCAAGATTTTCATCACACAGGGATCCGTCGGTGGAATATTTGTCATTCTGGCCGTTACAGACCGCGAAAAAGGACCAAAAGGCATCAGTACTTTCATCGTGGAGAAAGGTACCAAAGGATTTTCACATGGGCCAAAACTACACAAATTGGGTATGAATTCGTCCGACACGACGGAATTATACTTTGAAGATGTTCGTGTCCCCGCTGAAAACCTGCTTGGGCAAGAAGGCATGGGATTCATCGACACGATGAAGATTCTGGACGGAGGAAGAATCGGAATCGCAGCCATCGCCTGTGGAATCATCCGTGGATCGCTCGAAGAGTCCATCCAGTATGCCTCAGAACGCAGACAATTTGGTAAAGCCATCGGAGATTTTCAGGCAATACGGTGGAAAATCGTGGACATGGCCGTTCAGTATGAAGCTGCCCGAAACATGATTCTGAAAGCGGCCTGGCTCAAAGATCAGGGGCGTCCGTACACCATCGAAGCCTCTATGGCCAAACTGTTTGCTTCTGAGCAGGCCACTAAAGCAGCGCTTGAAGCCATCCAAATCCATGGTGGATATGGATATACCAAAGAATACCACGTTGAGCGCTTTCTGCGTGACGCCAAACTCCTTGAAATCGGCGAAGGCACCAGCGAAGTCCAGCGTCTGGTCATTGGGAAGCATTTGTTCAGGTAAGTTGGTTGATTCTACCCCGAGAAAAGCTCCGATAATTTCAACACGGGCTTTTTTCTTTAACTATTTTTGGGTTAGATGCAGTATATTTAGTCAAAATTTTCTACCAAAAAGATTTCATAAAAGTATTCTTTATAGACATTATGGCCAAGTTCAACATCGACGACGCATACAATTTCGAGTCGCTTCTAAACGAAGACGACCGCATGATTATGGAAACCGCTCGTGAGTACGCACAATCCAAATTGGAGCCACGTGCTATGGTTGGAAACCAGGAGGGAATTTTCCACGATGAGATTCCACAAGAAATGGCAGAACTTGGTCTGCTTGGAGCTACCATTGATCCGAAATACGGTGGAGTTGGAGCATCCTACACCGCCTACGGACTCATTGCACGTGAAGTTGAGCGTGTCGACTCCGGATACCGTTCCTTTATGTCCGTGCAATCATCTCTGGTGATGCACCCGATCAACGAGTTCGGAACAGAGGAGCAGAAACAACGATTCCTTCCCAAACTGGCTACCGCTGAACTCATCGGTTGCTTCGGACTCACAGAACCGGATCACGGAAGCGATCCTGGATCTATGGTCACCAACGCAGTTAAAGTTGACGGTGGATGGATCCTGAACGGAGCCAAAATGTGGATCACCAATTCTCCAATCGCGGACATCGCAATCGTCTGGGCAAAAGCCAAAGAACATAAAGACGACAAACCTGTCATCCGTGGTTTCATCGTTGAGAAACACATGAAAGGTTTTTCTGCTCCTGTCACACACAATAAAATGTCGCTGCGAGCCAGCCATACGGGTGAATTGACATTTGAAGACGTGTTTGTACCGGATGAGAATGCGTTCCCTGATATTCGCGGACTCAAAGGTCCGTTCAGCTGCCTGAACAGCGCCCGATACGGAATCGCCTGGGGAACCGTTGGTGCTGCGGAAAACTGCTACCATCGCGCCAGAAATTACACCCTCGAGCGTAAACAGTTCGGATATCCTCTGGCCGCGAACCAGTTAATTCAGACTAAACTGGCCAATATGCTCACCGACATCACTCAGATGCAATTATTGGTGCATCGCCTCGGACAACTCAAAGACTCCGGACAACTTCATCCGTCCATGATTTCATTAGCTAAGCGCAATAACTCCGGAAAAGCCCTGGAAATCGCACGTATCGCACGCGATATGCTCGGTGGAAATGGAATCACTGGCGAATATCGCGTGATCCATCATATGGTCAACCTCGAGTCGGTCAATACCTACGAGGGAACCTTCGACATCCACGGACTCATCCTTGGACGCGACATCACCGGTATCCAGGCCTTTACACCGCGTGGAAACGACTAAACACCAAGTACGACAAAGTTGCACTTGGTTGAAAACAGAAAACCGTAAACCGTAAACGACCCTTCCTGGATTTTATGTACAGAGCGTATGGCTGTTAACAGTTATCTGTATACACTTGCAGTTTTTTAGCATCAACCCTCTTGGCCTGTTTTCTGATGTCTGTTTTCTGTTTTCACCGTGTGAAACGCGGTTGTGTTTATTCGCACACATGAAAACTGGAACCCGTCACCATTGTACCTTGTGGTAATCGATCAATGATATCCATCCCCTCGGTCACCATGCCGAAGTTGGTGTAGGATCCGTTGAGATGCGGAGCCCACATGTGCATCATGAAAAACTGAGTGGTCTCGGTGTCACGTCCGGCACTGGCTATACCTACCGCTCCACGCGTAAAGTCCCCCTCATTGGCTTCGGTCGGAATCAGTTTCACATCCGTATTGGGCACATCTTCTCTCCACACGGCTCCAGATTGTACCACGAAATTAGGTACTACCCGATGAAACGGCGTCCCCTGATACCATCCGAGATCGGCGTAATCTTTGAATCGGGTCACGGTCCAGGGTGCTTTTAATGTCTCCAAGCGCATCACAATGTCCCCGATTTCGGTATGGAGCACCCACATCGGACGAGCACCTACAGCTTTGATCTGCTCTGGAGTTGGAGTAAACTTCTCCCGGTTAAACTCTGATAGTGCTCTACCTTTTTCAGTGACTCCAAATAAGGGTTGAAGCTCCTCTCCTTGGGTCCAATTCATGGCAGCGTTCGATTGATGCAGGCTTAAAGCGATTTGATCTGAATCGATTTCGGCAGCACGATTCAGGATAGAAATAACCCGGGATTTAAGCTGTTCATCATCCGGACTTGCCACTGCAACAGATGTGGCCTGTCCGATAGAGAACAATACCTTTCGCATTTCTTTGGATTCTACTAATGTCATGAGTCTACTCAGAAACGCATCCTGAGATTCAACCATTTTGGCCAGCTCCAGATACTCGTTCAATAGCTGGATATGCATATCAGCATAGTCAGGGAGGTTTACAAACGCCTGACGACCCGCCTCAGGCCACCAGGTATACAGGGATGAAATATGGCCAAGCGCCTCAAAGGGTGTCGCTGACTCGATTCGGTGTAAAAATACCGATAGATACTCGTCGCTCGGCTTGTTCGCTACTACTCGCAATGAATTCGATGCTTCAATCCTTACGTAAGGATTATCAACGTTCAGCAAATCCATCATCAGCGAGGCATAATTCGGGTGATCGACATATTTACCCATAACACGAGCCAATTCGACACCCTCGAGTGCTGAAAGTTCCGAAATACCCAAATTCATGATGATTTTGGGCAGGGATGGGTGTCCGGCCCGCCCCAGAATAGCGATCATATATTGCCTCAAAAGTCCGTAGGCTTCAGCGAAATAGACTTCGGACCACGAGGCGATTTGTTGCACTGAGGAAGCATTTGGAGTGACTTGCGACGAACGGTACCAGGCATACAACCAGGAAGTTTGAGCCATAGCATCCATCGAAGCGATAGCATTTTTGACGAGTACTGACTGATCAAAAGCTGCATCAGAAAACCGCAGGTATGACCGATTCACAGCAAGACCGAGAGCAGCATTGGTTCCCGGTTCAACTGTTGCATTCGACCAGTCCAGCAGTTTTTCGAAAGAAAGTACATCCCCCTGTTTTCCTAACGTCAGAAAGATGCCTTGTTTATCCATTTCAGATGATTCATCCAGTAACTCTTCCAGAACACGAAGGTGGTCTGCCATGACTGGATGACTGCTTAAAGCGTACCAGCGAACTGACAGGGTATCGTTCATGGCATATTCGAAAAGAACCGTGGGATCCCCAATCGTCATATTTGATAATCCACGCCAGGCCGCTTCACGGACCACAGGATATTCAGAGTTTAAAAAAGAGAGCACCGTATCGGAATCCCGGGCTGAAGTTGCGATCCATACAGGATAAAGCAAATCCACCTGATCAGAAAACGAAGTGAGTATCATATCAGATGATACTTCACACCGAATAGTCCCATCCTGATCTGTACCTTGGAAAACACGTTCATGAACTGAGGGAAACATCAGGTAAACAGCGACTAAAGCAGTTGTAATCCACATATTCATCGGGGTTAGTTACACATGAGCACTTAAACTAAATTGCAGTAAAAGGCTGATCTGCATTATTTTGACAGTATATGACCAATATATGTGACACAATTCACACATGACACTTGACCTTTGCCGAATGTTTTTGTTTATTGCACATATATCATACATAAATTCAACGAGTAGTATCATGGACAATGTACAATTAACCGGCAAACAAAAGAAATTTCTCGACTATATCATCGCATACCGGGAAAATCACCAAATTTGGCCTACATATAGGGAAATCGCCGATGAGTTTGGATTCCGGTCACCAAACAGTGTGACTCAGAACCTGCAATCTTTGCTCAAAAAAGGATATCTGGTCAAGACCGATGATAATGAGTATGAGTTACACAACCGGTATCTCAGTAAAAAGCAGCTACGACAGAGCACCGCTGATTCAGAGCCGACCTATGGGGGAATACCGGTGCGTGGTATCATATCTGCCGGTTATTTACAGGAAGCCGTAGAGGCCAACCTGGGATCCATCACCTTGCAACATTTGTTTCCGAACCTGAACCGGATCTTCGCACTTCGTATATCAGGTCAGAGTATGAAAAATGCCGGGATTTTCGATGGTGACTTTGTCCTGTTGATGGATGATGACATTCGTGACGGAGACATTGGGGCAGTCATGTACAATGGGGAGACGAGCCTGAAGCGTATTTACTATGGTCCGGGCGGATTACGACTAGAGCCAGCCAACGAAGAGTACAGCAACATCCATGTTGAACCAGATATTTTCGAAGAAGTCAGAATTATCGGTAAATATGTCGGACACGTGAACAAAACAGGTATTTACAAAAACGTACACTCCAAAGCTTCCTGATGGGATTTTTGCGTATATTTGGCCGGAATACCACTCGAGACAGCGCTTTTTGCTGCTCGGAAAACCAAATCTTTTACACTCAGATCACCCATCTATGAAAATGTTCAAAGAACATCAAAAATCATTACACCAGCAAGCTAAGATGTTCAAAAATACCCGTCGTCATCAACACGATGGTGGCCGTGCATGGATTAAAGACGGACAACTCCACGAGGCCATCCGTAATGCGAATCCAACTCTGAAAACGATCAAAAAAGAAAGCATGTAATTCCTGCTTTCAGTAATGAATTCCAACCGGAATGCACGGTGGAATCCATTCATTAGCCGCTTTACCCGTTGACTTTCCTGATTCATTCATGTGGTGAGAAACCATTTCTTACCATTCGCTGCATTGAATCAAAAAAATAGTTTGTGTTTAGACATAAAAGCCAGTAAATTTGCAGTCTTGAAAAAAATCACATTTAACGTACTCTATAGTTCATTATGTACGCAGTTGTAGAAATTGGCGGACACCAATACAAAGTAACCAAGGATCAGGTTCTGTTTGTAGACAAACAGAATGTCGCTGACAACAAATTGTCTATTGACCGTGTATTCCTTGTAGCAAACGATAAGAACATCAAAGTCGGTACACCGGTGGTCGAAGGCGCTAAAGTCGAAGCTACTGTTTTGGATACCGTCAAAGCTGACAAACTGATCGTTTTCAAAAAGAAAAGACGTAAAGGATACCAGAAAAAAACTGGCCACCGTCAAAAGCTATCCCAAATCAGAATCGATCATATCATCGCTTAAATCCAACGAGGTAACCTACCATGGCACATAAAAAAGGTGGTGGCTCCACTAAAAACGGACGCGATTCTCACTCCAAAAGACTTGGAGTCAAGAAATTCGGAGGTCAACACGTTCTCGCAGGTAACATCATCGTTCGTCAGCGTGGCACATCATTCCATGCCGGTGACAATGTTGGTGTAGGTAACGATTTCACACTGTTCGCACTCACCGATGGCGTAGTTGAATTCAAAGTCGGACGCAACTCACGTAGATTCGTTTCTGTAGTAGAAGCATAATCCCCACTTTGCGTTCAAAGCCTTTTAAAAGCCCCGGCGGTTCAGACCATCGGGGCTTTTTTCGTTGTACTGGTTTTTTCATAGACCAGTAACAGGGTCTATCAGACGATTAACGCAAACTATTTTACACTAACACGATTGATAATAAACCTTCCAAAAGGTAATATTACACCGACGGACCAATATTCAGTAACCTCACAATCCTACATGATCACAGCTTTGCCGGGTCTTTCGAATCTTCGACCAGGTGCCATCTACTGCATAGGTCGCAACTACGCCGAACACGCAAAAGAACTTAATAACCCGATTCCAAAGTCCCCTATCATTTTTATGAAACCCTCCTGCTCATTGCTGGAATCCGGGGGTACGGTACAAATTCCTGAGGGATCCCAAAACGTCCATCACGAAGCAGAATTGGTAGTTGCCATCGGAAAACAGGGAAAACATATTCCAGTAGATACTGCCATGGATTATGTCGCAGGGTATGCAATTGGTATCGATGTTACTGCACGCGACATCCAGGATACACTTAAAACGGCAGGAAAACCCTGGCTCCTGGCCAAAGGACTTGACACATTTGCTCCTTTGGGTAACTTTGTCGATCCTTCTGAAATCACAGATCCATCAGACATTTCCATTCAATTGTGGGTGAATGATGTGTTGCGTCAATATGGCAACACTCGCGACATGATCTTTCCGGTACACGATTTGATATCCAGATTATCCCATCACTTTACACTCCTTCCCGGTGACCTCATCTACACAGGCACTCCGGAAGGCGTCGGTCCCATGTCTCATGGTGACACGGTACGCGCCGTGATAAATAATGGAAGTTCTTCAGTCAACGTTTCTGTAGCATCTCACCGACAATAATCAATTCCTGAACGACATGGATGTTTGTATACGGGTAGTTATCTACTACCTGACTCTAAGCTTTTTATTGATATCGACAGCTTTAACTCAGGCTCCGGATATCCAAAAATTACCATTTTTATCCCCAAACACCCGATATCTATGGCCAACCAATGCCAGTGACTACATGTCAGCTACGTTCGGAGAGACCCGTTCAGCCCACTTTCATGCAGCAATTGATGTAGGAACCTGGGGTCAAAATGGCTACCAGGTTTATGCCAGTAGAGATGGAATAGTCAGCCGTATTGGGATCTCTCCTAATGGATACGGAAATGTGGTTTATCTCAGACACGATGATGGATCCTACTCAATGTATGCGCATTTGAGAAATTTCGTCCCAAAAATCCAACGCGTCGTCGATGAATACCGGCTCCAAAACTATCGGTTCAATTTTGACCAAAACATGGAGTCTTACAACATTGAGTTCAAAAAAGGTGACCTCATCGCCTTTTCGGGAGACACTGGGATTGGCCCACCGCACCTGCACTTTGAACTCAGAACACCTTCGAATAATCCCTTCAATCCCCTGCTTGCTGGAGTCCGTGTAGCAGACAACGTAGCTCCGAGAATAGCTGGAGTCTCCATCGAACCTTTGAGTCAGGATGCAACAGTCAACGGCAGACGTTCTATCCAAACGACGGTAACTCGAGCCGCGGGACGAAATTACACCTTCGGAACCATCAATGCATCCGGAACCGTTGGTCTCGGAGTCGATGCATCAGACCGGGCAGATGCCATGCGAAATGTGTATGCGGTTTATGAACTTAAGCTTTTCGTCAATAACGAGCTTTATTTTCATTCAAAAGCCGACAGTTTTGACATCTCAAAAGCACGAATGATGTTTCTTGATCGAGTTTATCCAGTTCTGAGACAACAGCGTAAAGGATACCAACGCTTGTATATTCGCGATGGTAATGAAGTCGCCTTTTATCAGAATGTTGGTCGGGATGGTACCATCAACCTGCCGGAAGGCACTTACGATATCAGAATCGAAGCCTCTGATTACTTCGGAAATCAAACGAACGCAACCGGGCGACTCAGATTCACAACACCTCCAAACAACTCGGCCAGAAGGGACACTCTGTTAACTGCAGATTACGGCATCGTACGACAGGACATAGGGTTGAGTCCCGTATTGGATAACCTGATTTGGACAAACAACTGGTTAGCCGTACAATCAGGCGACAACATTGAGATCGAAGTTGCTGCACCAGGTCGATTCCAGAAACACTATGAAAAACAAACCCTCAATAATCCTTCAGATGCTTTCGACATTTCAGACAGCTCCATAAAATCCGGGATGATCAATAATCACCCGTTTGTGATTCAGAGAGTGATCCCAGGAAAACGAACCGTTTTAAGAACCCCAGACCAACGACTCAGTCTCGAATTTCGTCCGAACACACTGTATGATACATTGAGTATAACTTTTGCATGGAAAGAAGAAGATGGGAACTACCTCATCGAGACGCTCCCAACACACGAACCGCTTCAGATTGGATACGTAGTGCGGTTTTTGTTACCAGATTCAGTTGCAAATAAACCTGGAATCGGTGTTTATCAGGTAAATGGTAGCGGCAGAAATCGCACGTATGGATACGTCGGTGGCGGATTAGTACGAGGTGCTATGCAGTTTACCACCTCAAATTTTGGCACCTTCACGTTCCTGTCCGATACAACCGGTCCTGAAATGGCGCGACCCAGAATTTATCGACGAGCCGATGGGATGTGGCTTGCGTCGGTCAGCGTATCGGACAATCGGTCTGGAGTCGATTACACTTCGGCAGAATTCTATATCAATGGTGTCCGCGGAATTCCCGAATACGATCCATTTGGAAGCAAACTCATATACTACCTGCCAGGTTTCTCACCCAAAGCACAAGGTAACGAGTTTCTCATCCAACTTAGCGACCATACCGGTAACACAACCGAACAACGGTTTATTGTTAACAGATAAGGGAGAAGCGAAAAGAGAGACGAGGGACCAGGGTTGAGGGGATAGAACTTATAAAATCACTACTAACTTGTCACTCATCCTCACACTCTTCTCTCTTCTCTCTTCTCTCTTCTCATTTACCCCTTATCATCGTATAAAAAGCTCAAGAGAGCTTTTTATACGATCGCAATACAGCTGATCTCAACCAACGCATTCTTAGGAAGAGTCTTGACTGCAACAGTCTCGCGGGCTGGTGGATTTTCAGGGAAATATCGCCCATAAATACCATTTACAACAGCAAAATCACCCATGTCAGCCAAGAATATGGTACACTTGAGTACTTTGCTAAAGTCGGATCCAGATGCCTTCAGCAATCCATCCAGATTTTTCATCACCTGCTCGGCCTGAGTAGTTATATCTGTCCCGGAAAATTCACCTGTCGCTGGATCAGTGGGAATCTGTCCAGAGCAGAACACCAATCCATTATGGATCACAGCCTGGCTGTAGGGTCCAATGGCCGCTGGAGCATCAGTTGTGGAAACAATCTTTTTTGACATTTTTTTTATCTAATTAATTAACAATACGATATATAAACCGATTCGATCCGTGGGATACAACATCCATTCACCGATCGCCACGAAATATACCAACTTTATCAACATCTTTCAGAGAACCACCAATGACGGCTTATAAGCATTAGGGTAATTCTCTGCTCTTGCACATCGTTATGTCAATGATTACCTTAAAAGACGTACTTTTTTAAACCAAACACAGAAACAGATATGAAACCATTCTTGTCAAAAGTGTCGATTGTACTGGTCGCAATCGGATTTATTGCAGCTTGTGGAGGCGATCCGAATATCGAGTCTGCCAAGCTGAACCTCAACCGGGGTGATTACCAGCAAGTGCTCGAATCTGCCGACGCAGCTCTTCAGACCAATCCTGAAAATCCACTTGGATTCTATTACCGTGGTGTTGCGTACAGTGAAATCGGTAAGGCCAAGCCCTATAATCAGCGCGAAGAGAACTACCGCGATGCTGGATCCAGCTTCGAAAAATCAGTAGAACTCTTCACCGCACAAGGCAAACCAACTGCCAGTGAAATCCAGCTCATGGAAATCCAGCGCACTCAAATCTGGGCACAAGAATACAACAGCGCTGTGGCCCTGGTCGCTCCCGAGGAAGGTGAACCTACCCAGGAAGATATGGCACGTGCAAGTGTGCACCTGAAAAATGCAATCGCAATCCAATCTGATAGTGTCCAAACACTGGATGTACTTGCCGAAGTATACTATATGATGAAAGATCTGGACAATGCGATAGTCACCATGGAAATGGCCATCGAAAAGGCAACAGACAACGATCCCTATCGTTATCTGCGTCAGAACTACTTCCTGTCACAGACCGGACAACAGGACAAAGCTCTCGTCATGTTGAATGATGCCCTAGCTAAATACCCAGAAAACATTGAACTTACGCAGGAAGTTGCCAATGTATACCTGGCTTTGGGACGTACCGACGAAGCACTTCTGATTATTCGTAAACTCATTGATGCTGACCCAAACAATGCCCAATATCGTCTTGTTTTTGGAAGTCAGGTTTACCAGTTCGTGATGAATATGGGCGACGATTTGAGAACAGCAAACGAAACCATCATCGACAAAACCCGCGAACTGCGTATGGAAGAGCGTAAACAACGCCCAGACGCTAATCTGGTAGCCCAATATCAGAACGATATCGCAGCTGCCGATGCTGATGTGTCACGCTTGACGGTCGAGATTGAAAATTATACACAACAAGCTGAGAATGAATTAACCAAAGCGGCAGAACTTGATGATCAAAATCCGACGATTTTCAATACGCTTGGAATCATCTATCAAAACCGCGCTGCGAACCTGTTCGATCGTCGTAACGCGACCGAAAATATCCAGCAAGCAGATCGATTTGACGCCGAAGCCCGTGCAATGCTCGAGAGAAGCCTTCCCTACTACGAGCGTGCCGCCGAGCTGGATCCAGAGAATACCGATTACTGGATGTCGCTCTTCCGTATCTACACAACGCTGGGTATGACCGAAAAAGCCCTGGAAGCTCAGGAAAAAGCCGGTCTATAATTCAGTATCAGTACTTTTTAACCCAGATTTACGGTATGCATAATCTGTTCACCCGAATGTCGATGCTCGTCATCACATTCGGGTTCTTTATTTCGTGCAGCAAGGCTTACGAGCCTGTATTCTCTTCACAACAACCTGAAGTATCTGCTCAAGACCTACTAGACCAGGCGTCCGAACTTCGGTCCCAAAATCCCGACAGTCCTGAGGCCGCCCTACTGGAGGGTCAGGCTTACGCAAAATTAGCCCGCGACAAGTCCCCTTCACAGAGGCAGGATGATTACAGGGCAATGAAAGAACTATTCTCTGCTGCTCAAAGCCCCTCTTCCTCTTTCCGACCCTCCAGATCTGTGGTTGAAACCATCAACCAGACACTCAGTAGCTCATGGAGTCTTGAACATAACTCGGGTGCCGGAATCATTTCATCAGACTCAGCCAGAACCGTTCAGAGACTTCGCAACGCTTTGGCTCACGCTCAAAATGCAGTGATCATCCAACCAGACAGCCTGATCAGTTATGAACTCATGGCCGATGCCTATGCATTACTGGGAGAACCAGAAAGAGCCATTCAAACACTACTGATGGCTGATAGCTTACACAGACCTATGTCCCAACGTATTCACGAACATATCGCATTCCTGTTCATGAATGCAGGTAATACTCAAGAAGCTATTGCCTGGTACGAAAGTGCTCTTAGCTGGCAACAGAACCAATCCGAGCACACAACTGGATCCGTCGAACCCAGATTGCAACGTGGAAATCTGCTAAACACCTGGCATGGACTCATAAATGCCTACATCGAAGCTGGACAATCAGATCACGCGATCACCTCACTCGGACAACTTCTTGCACTGTTTCCAGACAATACTTCTTACAAATCGGTTCTGTCAACTCAACTGGTGTCACGAATTGCAATACAATTTGATCCTACTACAGTCCCAGACCGAAGCATTATCCTAAATACCATCGACAAACTTACAGAACTCGTCAAAAGCAACCCCGACGCACTGCTATCCGTCGCATCAAATCTTACCTCGGTTGCGACAACCTCTTTAGAATCCAAACTCAGCGAAAGCGAATCCTACATGGTAGCCAATGACCTGGCTATCAAATTGGTGTGTGACGCAGCAATTCAGATGTATCAGGAAGTGCTCTCCTCGGATCCAACCAATACCACGGCGATTTCGGGACTGGCCGATACGTATCTTGTTCTGGGTAACGAAGAAGAAGCATCAAAATGGTTTGAACTTCTGAACTAACATTCTGCTTCTATCATTCGAGAGCCAATCGTAAATCGATTGTACGGAAAGCCCTTTTTTAGCAAAATTTGCTATATTTTACACGCTATGAAATTCAATACCAAAACAATTCACGCTGGGCAACATCCCGAGGAAACATCCGGTGCAGTAATGCCACCGATATTTCAAACGTCCACCTACGCCCAGGAGGCACCGGGGGTAAACAAAGGCCACGAATATGCCCGTGTAACGAATCCGACCCGCGAAGCTCTTGAAAAACTCCTCGCTGGGCTCGAAGAAGCAACAGATTGTGCAGCGTATGCTTCCGGACTCGCAGCAATGGATGTGATGATGAAAATGCTTCGTCCGGGCGATGAAGTGGTTTGTACCAACGATCTCTATGGCGGCAGCTACCGACTTTTTACTCAGGTCTACGCCCCATTTGGTATCAAATTTCATTTTGTTGATTTGCGAAACCAATCTGAAGTTGAGTCCGTCGTAAACCCGAATACCAAAATGATCTGGATCGAGACTCCTACGAATCCTTTGTTGAATATCATCGACATCAAACAGGTTGCAACATTTGCCACTACCAGAAACATCATCTCTGTGGTTGATAACACATTTGCGTCACCATACTTGCAACAACCACTCAAACTCGGTGCCGACGTTGTCATTCACTCCACTACCAAATACCTGGGCGGACACTCCGACATCATTGGGGGTGCCATCTGTACCTCGCATCCTGCTGTAATACAAAATATGCGATTCCAAACGAAAGCCAGTGGTGCTGTCCCTGGTCCAATGGACTGCTACCTGACTCTGCGTGGAATCAAGACCCTGGCTGTTCGCGTCCAACGAGCCTGTGAGAACGCAGCCACCATTGCCACCTGGCTGAATAACCACAACGATGTCATCAAGGTGCACTACCCTGGACTTAAAGACCATCCGGGACACGACATAGCAGCAAGTCAAATGAATGATTTTGGGGCCATGTTATCGTTCACCCTAAAAGACGACAGCGTTAAAACAGCTCAAAAATTTATGAGTAACACGCATATTTTCACACTCGCTGAAAGCCTTGGTGGCGTGGAGTCCCTGATTTCGCATCCGGTGAGCATGACACATGGGTCCATCCCAAAAGAAGTCCGCTTAAAATCGGGTCTAAACGACTCTCTAATCCGACTTTCTGTAGGAATCGAAGACATCGATGATCTCATCGAAGACCTTGAACTAGCATTCTCAACGATTTAATCAATGTGAAACAGACTCGTGCACACACCGCTTGGATCCTGGTGGCAGTAAGCCTGCTTGGAATAGTGGCGTGTACGAATCCATTTGCTCCGAAAGTGCTGGAGGGTGATATATTAGGCGACTTGCTCGGTGATCCAACCACCATCGAAGGATTTTATCTCCGATTTCAGAATGCATATCAACTCAGAGATACCACGCTATATGGTCCATTAATCCACCCTAATTTCCGATTTACCTATCGTGATCCCGAACAGAACGTTGACATTACCTGGGGGCGGTCACAAGAAATGAACTCTACATCCAGACTGTTTCAGCAATCAACCACAATCCAGTTGCAGTGGAATAACATCATCACACAGTTCAGCAACTCCGAAAACACACAAAGTCAGATCATTCGGAGATTCAATCTGGTGGTGGTACTTGAAGGATCCGAAGTATTCAGAACTGATGGATCCACCAATTTTATATTAACCCGACCCGATTCCACAGCCTCCTGGCAAATTCTGTCGTGGCGCGACGAATCGGAAATCTAACCTTTAAGACGGATTATCTTATGAGAGAAGTAGTTATAGTAAGTGCCGTGAGAACTCCGATTGGATCTTTTGGAGGTGCATTGGCATCGTTCACATCCCCAGAACTGGGATCAATAGTTATTGCGGAAAGTGTAAAACGCGCCGGAGTCTCACCCGATCACGTGAGTGAAGTAATTATGGGTAATGTACTCACTGCAGGTGTTGGTCAGGCTCCAGCCCGACAAGCAGTGCTCAAAGCAGGCTTACCCAATCATGTACCAGCCACTACTGTTAACAAAGTCTGTGCATCCGGTTTGAAAGCCGTGATGTACGCTGCCAACCTCATCCAGTCACACGAAGCTGAAATAGTGGTCGCTGGTGGGATGGAAAGCATGAGTCATGTGCCATTTTACCTTCCAAGCCTGCGTTTTGGGAATAAATTAGGCCATACTCAAGCAGAAGACGGCATTTTGCGCGATGGTCTTCTGGATGCATTCAATCAGGAGCACATGGGCAACTGTGCCGAACTATGCGCTCGTGATATGAATTTCACCCGCGAAGATCAGGACGATTTCGCCATCGAGTCCTACAAACGCAGTCAAAAAGCAGTTGCCGAAGGCTGGTTCAAAAACGAAATCGTCAAAGTCAAAATCCGAGATCGCAAAGGTAACGTGACTGAAGTCGATACCGACGAAGAGGTTAGCCGTGTAGACTTCGATAAATTGCGAACCCTTAAACCGGTGTTTCAAAAAGAAGGAACCGTGACCGCTGCTAACGCCAGTTCTATCAATGACGGCGCCGCTGCGTTGGTCGTCATGTCGGGAGACAAAGCACGTGAACTTGGCCTCAAACCCCTGGCTCGCATCGTGTCTCAGGCAAGCGCTGCAAAAGATCCTGAGTGGTTCACTACCGCTCCTGCCGATGCCATTCCACTAGCTTTAAAACGCGCTGGAATCTCGGTGGCTGATGTCGACCTGTTCGAAATCAATGAGGCCTTCTCGGTCGTGTCACTTGCAAACAACAAACTGCTGAATCTGGATCCTGAAAAAGTAAATATCCACGGTGGTGCAGTCAGTATCGGACATCCAATCGGATGCTCAGGTGCACGTATACTGGTTACTCTCATTCATGCCCTAAAACGTACGGGCGGTACATATGGCTGTGCCGGTATCTGCAACGGTGGCGGAGGAGCTTCAGCCATGGTCATCGAAATGCTATAAAAGCTGTCTTTGTGCGTAATCAGAGCATGTTGCAAACACGGGACACCGGACCCTGTCCCGTGTTTGATCATACCAGTCTGTCCGCAATAACGCAGTCTAATCCAACCCATTATTCGATTTAGGCAAGACAACGGATTATAATTTGATCATAAAAATAGGGAATCCACGCAGATTTCTTGCTTTTTTCGATGAAAGAATTTAGCTTGAACGACATCCAAAAACCGAAACCAACCTGCCTGATTATTGCGTAATTCTGCTACAAACTTCTAACGTTATCAGAACCACTCACGTAACCGTACGCAATATTTTGTTCATCATCCGATCTCTTACTGCAGGATTTGTGCTTCTGTTTGTGCTTATCGCAACATCAGTGCCACTTATTGCGCAATCATTACGTGTAGAGACCCGTACCTCCGACTTTACAGATTACATCATTACCAACGATAGTCTAAAGATCGGATACCAACAGGAACTCACCGTACCAGCTGAGGGATCCGAACCATCCTGGAGAGTTTTGGAGCAGGAAATCGTCTCCCGACCACTAAACGAATCCGAAGCGGATCTTTTTAGCCTGATTTCTGGTGCTCAACCAGCAAACTCACCACTAGTCTACACATCAGATCGTGCCATGTACCGAAAACGATGGGTTGAAAATTTGGTCATCCAAATTTTTCGTCAATCAGAATCACCCGGACAGGTTCAAGTACTCAAACACATGCGCATAAGAGTGTACAACAGTCCTGCGGAGCAGTTGAGTAGACGAGCTCAAGCTGCACAGGAAGTTTTCAATGACACTTCCTCACCTTTGGCAACGGGAACCTGGTATCGAATTCCTGTTACCCGTGATGGAATCTATCAACTCGACCGAAGCTACCTGCAGGCTTTAGGACTTAACATCGCGAGCACAGATCCACGCCACATCCAGATCTGGGCCACCTCCGGATATGAAATGCCCCGATTGAACTCCGCTCCCCGGCCCCAGTTCAAACAAATTCCGATTAGTGTACAAGGCGAATCCGACGGATCCCTGGACGCTGCAGACGTAATCCTGTTCTACAAAAACAGTCCAAATCGGTATGAGTACAACGAACAGCTGAATCAGTTCAGCCACTCTACACATCCTTATTCAGCCGTGAATTATGTGTTCCTTACCGTTGGATCGCAACCAGGTCTTCGTCTGAACGAAATGTCAAACTCTAGTCCGGCATCCCGAACGGTAACCACATTCCAGGATTTCATCTGGAAGGAGGAAGAACTCCGAAGACCCGATAATCGTACAAAATCGGGTACCCAATGGCTGGGACAGCAATTCACTCCCGAGTCGTTTGCCCGAACACAGACTATTTTTAGCGATACACTGGCTGGATTTGTTCAAGGATCGACCGTTGAGGTCTATATTGAATATGCTGCCAGAGCCAACCAGGCCTCCCGCTTCGACACCGAACTCAACGGTACATTGCTGGGAACCGCCTCCATAACGGGAATACCAGACCTGAATTCATCCACAGGCAGGGCTGCAAACATCGGTCGACTCTCGCGTATTGTGCAGAATGTCACCTTGCAAAACAACATTCTTACCTTATCAGCAACCTTCAACAATTCGAATAATTCGGCCTTTGGATGGGTAGATTGGGTTCGTGTGCGTGCAACACGCGAACTTCGGCCCAAAAATAATCTGCTTCACTACTTTACCCCAACCGACGGACAACAAGGGGAACTGGCCAATTTTGTACTTCGTGGATTTGCCAATCGACCGATCGTTATGGACGTCACCGATCCGATGAATCCGGTTCAGTACAGTACTACGTCACAAGGAACGGAGTTTATCGTGCGTCACCATACACGCCCTGGAAGCCGTTTCGTTGCACAGACTCAGTTTTTGCGCCCAGCCGCAGGATCCCGTATCGATAACCAAAACCTGCGTGGCATCACCGATTTCCCTGATTTCATCATCATCACCAATGACGTATTGTTTGATGAAGCCCGAAATTTCGCCGATTATCGCCGTAGCAATCGAAACTGGAATCCGGTAGTTGTTCGGCAATCACAAATTTTCAACGAATTCAACGGTGGTGTAACCGACGTGTCAGCCATTCGTGATTACATCCGTTATCTGTATCTCCGGGCTGGAAACGATGATTCCAGAATTCCGAAACACGTACTTTTATTTGGCGATGCGACCTATGACTACAAGGGAATCCAATCGGAATCACCTCTCAAGAACCAGGTCATCACGTTCCAAAGCTTCGAATCACTTAATCGGACCGATTCCTATGCCTCCGATGACTTTTTCGTGCTTCTTGACGCCAACGAAGGGAACTGGTCATCCTCATCCGGATTCATCAGTTCACCCGAGCGTATTGATATGGGCATAGGCCGGTTGCCGGTTCAAACACCCGCAGAAGCACGAATCCTGATTCAGAAAATACAGACCTACGAAGATCCGGCAAATTTCGGGGACTGGCGTACCCTGTTTACCTTCAGTTCAGATGACGATATCAACGGATCCCGTGCCGAGCGTGACCTTCATGTGTGGAATGCCGAAGGTACCGCCGAAAGTATTGATCGTGATGCAGCTGGAGTGCGGTTAAACAAAATCTATCAGATCAACTACCCGATTGTGAATACTCCTCTCGGACGCCTGGCCCCGGAAGCTACCGCCGCATTCATCAGCAGCATCAACAACGGAACCCTGGTCATGAACTACTCGGGTCACGGAAGCGAGCAACTTCTCAGCGCCGAGCAGCTCTTCCGAAGCGATGACATAGCCCGGTTAACGAATGCAAAACGACTCACTATTATGGTAACCGCAACCTGCGATTTTGGACGGTTTGATGACGTTGATGAACAGTCTGGTGCAGAGAAAATGATCCTTTTCCCTTCTGGTGGTGCTGTGGCCTCGTTCACCACCACCAGAGTCGTGTTTACCTCCGAAAACATCAATTCCTTCAACTTCGGATTGAATGTCCAACTCAGTCAGCAAATGGCAAGTCGTGATCAGAATGGTCACCCACAAACCCTGGGCGACATCTACCGAAAGACCAAAAACACAACCGTAGGTGCTTCATTCAACTCTCGGAAATTCATCCTGCTTGGTGACCCGACCATGCGAATGGGGTTGCCTCAAAACGAGGTCAAAATCGCCACAGTGAATGACATCAATCTACTTGATCCAAACACTGGGATTTTTACCCTACGTGCACTCGATCAGGCTGTGTTGCGTGGATATGTTTCTGATGGGTCGGGCGGAATCAACACCACCTTTAACGGTGAAGCAACTGTTCAGGTGTACGATGCCAACAGATTCCTGGAACTACCCAATTTCCAGGGACGTGAAAACGGGTGTATTACGCCGAATTGCCAGTACAGACTACAAAACGATGTCATATTTAGCGGTCAGGTTTCCGTAACCGGTGGGCAGTTCAGCAGTCGGTTCATCGTCCCTAACGATATTGCATACAGCGACGAATTTGGACGGATACTGGTTTATAGTCAGGATCCAAGCTCGGGCGATGCAGTCGGCTCCTATTCTGAAATCGTGTTCAATGGACGAAATCCTGATGCTGTTAACGACGGCACCGGACCAATCATGCAGGTGTTCCTCAACGATGAGTCCTTCGTTGATGGTGGGTTGGTTAACGACTCTCCAAGACTCATCATCAACCTTGAAGATCAGTCCGGGATCAACACGGCCGGAGCAGGAGTTGGACACGAACTAGTCGCAGAACTGCGTAAAGTACCAGCTACCGGAACCCAGCAGTCCATCATTTTGAACAATTTTTATCGCAGTGAGCTCGACGAGTTCACGAAAGGTCGGGTCGAATACCCGTTAGACAGACTTGAAAACGGGGTGTATACCCTAAAAGTGCGCGCATGGGACGTCTTCAACAACCTCAGCGAGCTGGAAATCAGTTTCGAAGTTGCCACCGTTGAAGAACTTGATATCCGAAATGTATACAACTATCCAAATCCGATGAGTGGACACACCCGTTTTGTTTTTGAACACAATCAGGCCGGACAGGAAATGGACGTATTGATACGGATATTCACCCTCAGTGGACGTCCCGTGACCCGGCTTGAACGTGAAGGACTCATTACCTCCGGCAATCTGGTCCAGATTCCGTGGGATGGGTCCGACGATGATGGAAACCGGCTCGCAGCGGGCACCTACATCTACCATGTTCAGGTCAGAAGCCGCTACGCTGGCTCACCGGTTAGCCGTGAAAAGACTGAAAAACTCGTAATTATCAGATAATTCTAAGATTCTGATACGCTAAGTACTAGTAAAATCAGAAAAACGTTTACTATATTGTACATTCAAAAGAAGAAGAAAAACCTATGAAAATGACGAAGATAAGTTTACTTGCTGGCGCTGTCATCTTAACTGCGACCTCTGCGATGGCACAGGTGGGAATCACCTCAGTACCATTTCTACAGATTGAGCCGGATTCGCGTTCTGCGGGGATGGGAAATACAGGCGTAGCTATTGCCGACAATGCAGCCGCTTTATTCTGGAATCCAGCCGGATTTGCCTTCCAGGAGGGCACCCAGATCGGAATCACCCACTCAAACTGGCTGCCAAACTTCAACACAGATCTCTTCTACGACTATATCGTTGGTAAAATGCATATCGATGGCATCGGTACCATCGGTGCTCATATCACGTACTTTAACCTGGGTGAGCAAGTTCAAACCGACGAAACCGGTCTGGAACTAGGAACCTTCCGTAGCTATGAGTTCGCTGCCGGAGCTTCATACGGATTCAAACTAAACGAAAATCTCGCCCTTGGAACCGGATTCCGATTCATCTACAGCCGCCTGGTACCCGCAAATACTCAGGTTTCCGGTCAAACAGCCAAAAACGGCACCAGTGTGGGAATCGACCTTTCTGCTTTGTACCGAACTGATGTATTTCAGATCCTGGAAAAGAACGCACGATTTAATGTCGGTTTGAACTTATCCAACATCGGACCAGGGATCCAATACACAGACCGCGCCCAACAGGATCCACTTCCAACCGTTCTTAGGCTCGGATGGTCGTTGAATATGGACCTCGATGCTGAAGGATTCAACACGCTGACTATTGCCAACGATTTCTCAAAAATCATGGCACGCCGTGATACCACAGGTGAGTCGATGTCAGTTGCCAAGGCACTTTTCAGTTCCTGGGACGCTTACTACCGCTACGACGCGATCAACTCAGAGTATGTTGAAGTACCACTTTCCGAGCAGTTCATGATTGGATTAGGTGCCGAGTACTGGTACAACAAGCAATTTGCGATTCGAACCGGATACTTCTATGAGTCTCCAAACAACGGAGATCGCCAGTTCCTGACCTTTGGAGCCGGACTACGCTACAACATCTTTGGAGTGGATTTCAGTTATCTGTACACTCTCAAGGAAAATCACCCCCTTGCCAACACCATCCGCTTCTCCGTGTTGGTTGACTTCTGACCCCAAAACAGAGTCCCTTGTACAACATACAGTTAGCCGAAAAGCGATGGCTGTCAGGATTTATTCCGGCAGTTCTCGCTTTTCCGGTTTTATTCCTGACTTTTTGGGCACTCTACCCTGGTACAGCTCAATCCCAATCCAGACAAACGGATAAGATCCACATTGTCGCGGTTATGGCCGAATTCCAGCCCGATAGTTCCCGTTTTACAACGGGTGACGGGCGTTTTAATCCAGAATACCTGAACAGTCCTGATATCACCCTGGATCCACTCCCCCACGATCGTGGCTATTTCGACGCCCACCTCCAGTTCGTAAAAAACTACTTCGAAACCGTATCCAGCGGCAAATTATCGGTTTCATATGAAGTGCTTCCTGAGATCATCACCTTACCAGAACAAATGGCAGCATACAGTCCCCTGGGTTTAGATGGGGACGAGAACTTCAAACTAGCCAACTTCTCGCGCGATGCCTGGGAACAGGTCAGACAGAGAGAAATGCTTGCCGGACGACAGTTTGACCACGAAAACACCCTGTTCATCGTGTTCCACGCCGGGGCTGGACGCGACCTCGAACTCACAGGAACCACCCTCATCAAAACTCCGCAAGACATCCCGTCGGTCTATTTGTCACGCGATTCCTTTCAGAGACTGCTGAGGGATCCTTCCTTCACCGGATTCGATGTCGGAGCGAACACTCCTGTGATGAATACTGCCATTTTACCCGAAACCCAGTCCCGTCCGGGCGAGGATATCCTCGGAAACCCATTTGTGCTCGAACTCTCGGTCAACGGCATACTCACGGCCACCGTGGGTAGTTTCTTGGGGCTACCTGATTTGTTCAATACAGAATCCGGTGCCTCTGCCATCGGACGATTCGGACTTATGGACGGTGCCGGGTTCTTCTCCTACTTCGGACTTTTCCCACCCGAGCCTTCAGCCTGGGAAAAGATATACCTGGGATGGGAAACCCCGGTACTGATTGACCGGAATGTATCAAATCCAGTCCATTTATCTATCCCTGCAGCCGCTTTACGCAGGCCAAACAGCATTTTCAAGATTCCAGTAACTGAAGACGAGTACTTTTTGGTGGAAAATCGTCATCGTGATGTCGAAAATTCCGGTGTTACCTTGACCATTCGTCAGCCGGATGGATCCCTTACGGATGTCACCATCGAAAACACAGAAACTCGGTTCAATCCCTTCGATTTCAGTAAAATTTCGGACATCCTGCCGGCAGGAGTTCTGGTCAACGTATCAAATTTCGACTGGAGTTTGCCCGGCGGCATCGATCCGGGCAATGACCGCACTTTAAACACCCCCGACGACAGGTTGCTCAATGGCGGAATTCTAATCTGGCACATAGACGAGGCGGTAATTCGTGCGGGAATTGAGGACAATACGGTTAATAACAACCCAGACCGACCTGGAATCAGACTTATGGAAGCCGATGGGGCACAGGACATTGGACAACCATCAGCCGGAGTTGCTGGATATGATCAGGGTAACTCCTTCGACTTTTGGTGGGCAGGAAACGACTTCACCGTCATCACCTCGAACGGACAACGTATCGTGCTCTATCAAAACCGATTCGGAGACGACACCTTCCCGAACAACCGTTCCCATTCAGGTGCCCGGACCAATTTCGAACTCAGCGACTTCTCCAACATCCTCCCTGTCGCCACACTCACCTTCCAAAACACCACATCTGCCGCCGTACGACGACTCCCCGACATCCAGCTCCCCAATGGAAGCTACACCCAGTCCGCCGACAACCAGGTCGCGTATCCATACTCGCTGAACGTCTCCACGTCCGGCCCCGACACCCTCACCATCATCCCGACCGCGTCCACCGTGCTACTCGCAACCTCTGCAGCCCGCTCCGTTTCCACCCTCGACCTGTCCCCCGTATCCGGCGCATCCTGGGCACAACCACTCATTACCAGTGACAACCGCCTGATCCTCAGCCAACGCATAGGACCAACATCACCCGTCCACCCCGATATCTTGACCCTCGCCTACCCCGCTCCCGATTTCAACACCCAACCCCTGCCCCTGAACAACGTTTTCACTTCAGGAAACCCATCAGCCCCTGGGGGACCGTCTATCCGCTTCGATCGAAGTCCATTCTCCTGGAATCCGTCATCACCCGGATCCTTCCCTCCCAGCCCGGCCAACGAACTATATTCCGACGCCACCGGCCCCGCCTCAGCGGTTCTCACCGGCAACACGCTCCGCATCAACGGACAACCCGCCGTGGAACTGACCACCAACGAAATCCAGTCCCCACGACTCGACCTGGTCCCAACCATGGGTAATCTCGGAGCTCGACAAATCGCCTACCTCACCAGCGATGCCATCACAAGTGTCGATGTCGCAACACATCTAACCACATCCATTCAGACCGGAAACGCATCCTGGCCTGTCGTTGCCGACATCGACCTGAACGGCACCACCGATTTCATGTTCGTGAACTTCGACCACAATCGCCTTGATGCAGTGAACCAGTTCGGTGCCCAGCTCGACGGATTCCCGCTGATTCCACCACAAAATTCACAGTTCACCGGTGTGCCACTCTTCATTCCAGCTACAATCGATGCCCCGGCGTTGATTCTGATCCAGTCAAACGATGGTGTGAGCACCAGTATCCTGATCTACTCCCTCGACGACCTGCGTATGCCGTCCGAAACCCTGCTGATTGGTACGAGTCCAGACGAGGGCAACATCCTGATACAACCCGTTGTGATCGACGGCATTCTGTATGCGTTGTCTCAGCGCGGCACCTTGGTTCGTTGGGAACTGACTTTACGCGCCGACCGACCCAGTGCATACCTGTATGGAAATCCACGCTCCAACAAGCTTTCAAACCAGCCAGCGTCAACTCAGGAACCCATTTCGGGTGAGTTGTTGATCGATTCCGAAACCTACAACTGGCCAAATCCGGTCACCAGCGACACCCGCGTGCGCGTGCTGACATCCCGTCCGGCCGATATCTCGATTACGATCATTAACTACTCCGGACAACTGATCCAGGAACTATCCGGAACCTCTCCTGGATCGAGTCCTGTGGAGTTCGAGGTCAACACCGATCCCCTCAAAAGCGGAGTGTATTTCGTGCGTGTAACCGCCTCTTCAGAAGGAACCAAGGCACATAAAGTCATCAAAATGGTGGTAATCCGATGAAAATCACACAAAAATCATATTTTTTGCTGCTTTTTACCGGCTTTATTGCCGTTTTGGGTACTCAAGAAACACTACTAGCCCAAGAACGTGACCCTGGACTCTACGACTACTCGCACAATCATTTGCCCTGGTTCACCATCGAAAGTGACCATTTCAGCGTACATTTTCAGGAAGGGAATTCTCGTCCGGCTCAGGTTATTTCGCGCATCGCCGAGGAGGTTTATCCCGCCGTGACCGAACTCTATCAGTACGAACCCGACTCCAAAATAAGCATCGTTCTCAACGATCGACTCGATTATTCCAACGGAGCGGCATTTTTTTTCGACAACAAGATCGAAATCTGGCTTCCAGCGCTCGATTCTCCACTCCGCGGTACCCACGACTGGCTCCGAAACGTGATCACGCACGAGTTTGTGCACATCATTCAGATACAGGCTTCATTAAAGTACAGTCGTAAACGACCTGTAAGTTACCTTCAATGGCTTAGCTACGAAGACGTGCGTCGTCCGGATGTACTGTATGGATTCCCATCCGGGATCATCACCTATCCGTTCTCGGCAGTAAGCATTCCAGCCTGGCTTGCCGAAGGCACCGCACAATACCAGCGCTCGTTCATCAACTACGACTATTGGGACAGTCACCGCGACATGATCCTTCGCACCAGGATTCTCGACGACTCCTATCTGCGGCTAAATGTGATGGGAACCTTCGCCTCGAAAACCAGCATCGAGCGGGAAGTCACCTACAACCAGGGATTCGCGTTTACCACTTTCCTGGCGCAGACCTATGGCGAAGACGTGCTGCGGCGCATCAGTGAAGCCTTCTCTCGACGAGGCGTGTACGATGTACGCAAGGCTATTGAAATGGCGACCGGAACCGACGGCAATATCGTCTTCGACAACTGGATCACCTCCCTGAAATCCCATTACGACCAGGAGCTATCCGGTCGCACCTTCACCGAATCGACGATCGTCGAGCCCGACGGATTCTTCAACTTTTATCCCGTTCACGTACCCGCCACCGGTGAGATCCTGTACCTGTCGAACCGCGGTCGCGACGAAGCCCGGGTGTCGTTGTACAGCACCTCAGCGACCGCACCCTCCCCTCAGGCGCTCCTCGATCACACCCACATCCTCAGCGACCCACACTCACCGGATTTCACCCTCAGCTGCGGACACGCCCACAAACCCGAAATCCAGTTCATTCAGTCGGCCTTCTCGGTATCCGCCGACGGACAGACCATCGCCTACAACCGCATCCGCGAGACGAGGTTCGGTGAGCCGTACAATGATCTGTACCTATACAACCGCACGACACGAAAATCCACCCGAATCTCTGCGGGAGCACGGCTCACGGAACCGGCCTTGAGCCCCGACGGCTCCCAACTCGTCGCGGGCATGCTCCGTGATGGCACCATGAATCTGGTGCTCATCGATCTGGACGAAGTCTCGGAGCAGAATCCCATCACGGGACCCGATCATCCGGCCGTGCGTAGGCTGACAGGGGCAACTGGCGGCGAACAGATGTATCGTCCGGTCTGGAGTCCGGACGGCGCCTCGATCTACGTGGCGTTCGCGAACTCGCATCGCCGCCAGATCCGGCGTATCGACCTTGAAAATCCGACCCCGACCACGCTCCTGAACTCCGACACCGCTGACTACCGCGACCCGTTCGTGAGCTCCGACGGTCGATACCTGTACTACAGCACCGACCACGATGGGATATTCAATATCTGGCGCATGCACCTCGAAGACGGCTCCACACGCCAGCTGACCTCGGTCCGTGGCGGTGCGTTCATGCCGACCGTAGATGCCGACAACACCCTCATCTACGCCGAGTACATCGCCGAAGGCTACAAAATCGCGAAACTGCCAGAGTCTGGCTGGTTGCCGGCATCTACGGCGCCCCTGTCAGCCTACGCACGGCCGTACCACGCGCAGCGGCACCAGACCGACACGAACGAGCGCAGCGAGTTTGTGTCGACCGACGACCGCGACATCCGCCCGCTGCCCGATTCCCTGTTCACCGGCCGACGCATGCCCGAGACTCCGTTCTCGCTTCCAACACAGGGTGGCTCCTCGGAGCGTACCGTCGGTGCCTATACCGAAACATTTACTTCGTTCAGCATCTACCCAACCATCCGATTCGACAACTACAGCAAGATCAATGGATCCAATGCAGAACTTCTGACCAACGGGGACTTCCACGACCTGGGACAAAACCTGTGGCGAGACGTCAAAACGGGAATCTACTTCGCTTCCCGTGAAATGATCGATCGGTTTAGCCTATTTGGCGGAGCTATGATCGGACTCGGATCTCTGCCAGCTGACGGCGTGAGTGAATTCGTTCAGCCATCCAGACTGGTGGACCTCGACCGCGACCTGTTCCTGATTGCCGAGTACCGCGGACTCCCGTTTATTAAGCGGTCCTGGTCTCCAACGGTGTCCGTCGAGCTGTTCAACATCCGCCGTAACGTTGAAAATGGGCTCTCCATCGAGGAATTTCCGTGCACTCCGTGTCTACCAGACACCACCTCTGTAGGTATCGCTTACGACGTCTGGGAAGCTCAGATCAACCTGATCAGTAAGGTGAATCGATTCACCACACTAGAAGTAGGATGGCATCACAGTCCGTACCGTGTTTCAACCAATGCGTTTTTCTCCCGCGAGTTTCGTCAGACTGTGTCCGGATCCTCATCCCGTTATTTCATCGGAAACACCATCACCGCGGCTTCGTCGGTCAAGGTCTTGACTCCACACCGACACTCAGACATCAGCATCATCGGATTCGAAAGCTACTTTCGGTACAGGTACCAGCCCAGTCGTTTGCTCGAAGGCTACGATATTCGAGGTGGAACCCTGATTCCGGTGTACAACACATACAAACAGCACTCCGTCGAACTCGATATGCGCCAGGGATTCCGCGCACTCGACCAGCACCTGTTCGATGTCCGAACTCGATTATTCACTAACTTTTCGGGTAGTGAAGAATACTTCTTCCTCGATTATATCGGCGGACTCCCAGGCCTGCGCAGTTATTCCTACTTCGCACTGGGTGGCAACACCACTTTTCTGGCTCAGTTGAATTATCACCAGCCCATCTTCGAGAAAATCCATCGCCAGCAGGGACGCTTCACGGTTGACAAAATCTTCACCCGCTTCTTCCTGGAGTCTGGAAACGGATGGGGCGGTCCGTTGGGTGTGGGCAACAACCTGAAAACCGGACTCGGCGCCGAGCTTCGTTTCAGTCTGAGCTCATACTACCTGTTCCCGACCCGCTTTTTCATCAGCGGAGCGTACGGACTCAATCAGTTCGATGTCAACCTACCCGAATCTTTCATTACCACCACAGGACAGAACTCTGTAACTTACGGTCGTGAAGTGCTATTTAACTTCGGATTACTCTTTGATTTTGACTTCTGATGCAGCTTTTATCCCAAAAATTCGGCCTTTCAGTCATTTTAACAGCTTTTATGCTCGTTTCGGGATCAATTTCGCCGATTTTTGCCCAAAATAGCCCTGAAACGTCCGTTAAAGCCAACATCCAATACGAGTTGAGCTCAGCACAACTCGAACATATTTTCCTGACCGGAGATCATCCAGTGGATGTGCAATTTGCTCCATTTCCGGGTGACTATCTGCTCAAAAACAACCTTCAATCAGACCCGCCGCAGGCGCCAACGTCCGGATTCCTGAGCACGCTCGCAACGAAGCCCGGCGCGGCATTTCTTGGGTCTGCAATCGTTCCGGGACTGTCCCAGGCAGCTGGAAAACAGTACTGGAAAACGGCAATATATCTGGTGGCAGAAGCAGCAAGCATCTTCCTTCACATCGACGCAACCCAACGCGGTGACCGCCTCGAACGTGATTACATCTCAACCGGAAACGCGGACTGGAGTGTGGTAAAGTATGCTGCCTGGGTCCACGATTATTACCACAACACACCCGGTGCACGTCCATTCGGTGCGCCTGACATCGACATACGAACCCTGCTTACTCCCGAAGGACTGGCCGAGTTCAATCGTTTGGGCAGGTTCCCTGACCCCCAATTCAACAACGATCAGGACTGGCGTCTGATCGACATCAACGCACTGCGGCAGCTCGAGCGCAAGTCACTGTATCTTACATCCGGACGCCCTTTTTCTCACGACCTTCCCGACTACGGCTCCCAGCAATACTACGAGCTGATGAGCAAGTATTTTCAGTTTGCGCCCGGCTGGAGGGATTTCACCAACGCTCAGCATAATGTAAACGCTGGAATCGCAGGCATGAACGCAATGTGGCTGAACCACTCGAATATCGGAGAGCGTTTCAACGACAGTTATCGTCTCGCCGGCAATATGTTGACCCTTGTGGTCGTTAATCACATCGTATCGGCATTCGATGCTTATTTTACGGTCAAACTCCGAAATCATCGACTGCAGTCAAGTATGGTGCTAGATCCGGGTGCCGTTCATTATCAACTTCGTGTATCTTTTTAACTGTACCACATTAATCGCATGATGGGAAGTCAACCCGTATGATGCTTCAACTTCTCCGCCCAAATACGTCTTTTAAAGTCATCCTTGGACTCGTAGTCCTGGGTGCATTGACGGTGTTTTCCATGGATAAATGGGTGATGCCCTGGTACACCAACTACAACGAAGGCATTACGGTGCCGGATGTCACCAAGATGCCCGTCGCGGAGGCAGAAGCTTTACTGGAGTCGTACGGTCTGCGCCATGTGGTCATCGACCAGCGTACACACGAATCATTCCCGGCCGATTATGTGATCGATCAGACTCCTGCCGGAGCCTTGATCGTGAAACCCAATCGTAAAATTTATCTGACCATCAGTGCCACCGATCGTCCGATGGTTACCGTACCGGAAGTGGTGAATTTGTCGCTGAACAACGCACAAATTCAGCTTCAAAACCACGGATTACGTCCAGGAAACATCACGTATGAATCATCCCGTTTTCGGAATGCTGTTTTGAGGCAATCGATACCCTCGGGACAATCTGTTGAGCGTGGAACGGTAGTGGACCTGGTCGTTAGTGACGGACTCGGACAAAAACGAGTGGCGATCCCTCAGATTGTGGGCCTAAGACTTCAAGACGGACAACGTCTGCTGCGCGAATCCGGCCTTCGCATCGGAGTCATTCAGTTTCGGCCATCTTCCGGAGATGCGAACTTGATTTTGTCCTTTACTCCAGCCGATCAAGACTCTGTGTACGAGGGTGAGACCATCAACCTGATCGTTTCCGAGCAGGCTCAAGTACGTGAAGCCATTGAGTCCGCTGTCGATATCGAGCAAGGCAGCGAACAGGAGCAATAGGCTGGGCTCGAACAAATTGGATCGCTGGTGACACTTTTATTCACTGAAATCCCTACCTTTGTGTAATCCGAAGTCGAATCATCGAATCCATCGAACTACATCCATGTCAACATCCATACTCGCTCCTTCGATTCTGGCCGCTGATTTCAGCAAACTTGGTGATCACATCAAACAGAGTGTCGATGGCGGGGCTCAGTGGATCCACTGCGATATCATGGATGGTCATTTCGTACCCAACATCAGTTATGGACCATTGCTTGTGGATGCCGCCCGAAAAAGTTCGGATGCGTTTCTGGATGTACACTTGATGATCTACAATCCGGATCAATACATCGAAGCATTTGTCAAGGCGGGTGCTCAGCTCGTTTCCGTCCATGTGGAAGCCACGCCTCACATCCATCGGTCATTGCAGTACATCCGTTCGTTCGGTATCAAGACCGGAGTTGCGATCAATCCCGGAACTCCGATTCATACCCTTGAATCCATACTTCCCGATGCTGACCTGGTCGTATTGATGAGTGTGAATCCAGGTTTTGGCGGACAAAAGTTCATTGACAGCACGTTTTCCCGTCTGGCTCAGCTCAAAATGCTTCGTGACGAGTTGAATCCATCGTGCCTGATCGAAATAGATGGCGGGGTAGGACTCAATAACGCCGCTCAGCTCATCCGAACAGGCGCAGATGTACTGGTTGCCGGAAGCAGCGTATATGGAGCCCCAGACATCTCAGCCCGCGTCAGGGAGCTACTCAATACCATGAATGCTGCCCACATTGGACACGTCTGAAGCATAGCCTCGCATTACTCCGGAATCAGATTTTTACGTACATTAGAATAGATGAACGTTTCCGAATTTGATGGACGTTTGTTCAAAAAGACTTTGAACGCATACAACCAAACCTATTCCAGCCCTGAGTACACAAGTAGCTACACACACTTCCAAATTAACCCTGTCTATCGAAGGGGTTGACCCGCTGGTAATCCTGGGTCCGCACGATGTTCACCTTCAATTGCTGCAAAAGGCATATCCCGATGCAGTAATCACGGCTCGCGGAACTGAAATCAAGATACAGGCTACCACTGAAGACTTTACAGAGATCAAGTCGATCGTAGAAGAGATGATGTCGATCGCACAACGTACCGGAAATCTGTCCGACCGCGATCTCAACACGATCATCACCATCCGCCGAAGCGTTACTCAGGCTAAAAAGGCAGCAGCACCACAAAAATCGGGTATTGAATCCCCATCCATCGCCGAAGATGAACTGCCGATCACCGTTCCATCCGAAAGCGATGTGATCGTGTACACCCATGGTGGGGGAATGGTAAGGGCCAAAACTGCCGGACAACAGCGCATCGTTGAGGCCCACAAAAAGAACGACATCGTCTTCGCAATCGGTCCGGCCGGAACCGGAAAAACCTATACTGCGGTTGCGCTTGCTGTCAAAGCACTGAAAGAACGAAAGGTAAAGCGCATCGTGCTGTGCCGTCCTGCCGTTGAAGCCGGCGAAAGCCTGGGATTCCTGCCCGGCGACCTGAAAGACAAAATCGATCCCTATCTACGTCCGCTTTATGACGCCCTCGAAGAGATGATCGATCATGATCGCCTCGAACTCAACATGACCAAGAACATCATCGAAATCGCACCACTGGCTTACATGCGCGGACGAACACTCAACAACGCTTTTGTAATTCTGGATGAAGCCCAGAACGCCACTACCGTGCAGATGAAAATGTTCCTGACGCGCCTTGGTGTGAACAGCAGCGCTATCATTACCGGCGACATCACCCAAACCGACCTACCCAAGAAAATGCACTCGGGACTCAAAAGCATTCCGACCATATTGGGCGGCATCAAAGGCATCGATTTCGTATACCTGGATCAGGGCGACGTGGTGCGGCACAAGCTCATCAGAGACATTATCGAGGCCTACGAGAAGCACGAAGACCTACTCGACCAAGGCGACGATCCCAACACGAAACGTCGACATCAGCGCCGTGCCTAGTGCCGCCGGAGACCCCATTTCAGTATGAATATTTCCGTAAAACCCCTGTATTTGGGCACGTTTTCGGTCGGACTCGACAAACGGTTCAATCGCATTTCCCGCGACCAGGAAGCCGAAAAAGGCGCCCTGAAACTGTCCATGAACCCGTTTTTGATCCGCTTTGACGATAAAATCGCCCTCATCGACGCCGGATTGGGTGAATTGGACCACGAAAGCCACATTCCAGCGCTGCTGGAGGCCATCGAAGCCGAGTCGTTGACTCCGGACGACATCACAGATGTATTCGTTTCACACCAGCACTTCGACCATATCGGAGGACTCGCAAATCGACAGTCCGGATTCTGGGACCTCACCTTTCCTAACGCCAAAGTGTGGCTGAGCGAACAGGAATGGAACAAGCTCAAAAGCCTGGAACAAAAGAATCCACTCAAGGAGCAGTTCATCGCATACCTTGACGTCCACGCCGAATTGAACTTCGTCAACGACGGCGACACCCCGTATCCGGGAGTAACCGCACGGGTTATCGGTGGACACACGGAATTCCACCTGGCCTGGATGTTCAATTTCGACAACACACGGTTCTTCAATGCAGGAGACGTCCTCGGAACGAAAGGCGCCGTCAATCGTCGGTACGTCGCCAAGTACGACTTCGATGGCAAGCGCAGTCAGGAAATGCGCGACGAGTTGGTCGGCATGGCCTGGGAAGAAAACTATCACATTCTCGCCTACCACGACACCGATATTCCGTTGTTTCAGATTAAGGACAAAAACGAAAAAAATGCCTACATTCTCAAGGGTATCAACAAAATTGTGCCATGATGGAGTCGCTTAAGTGTTTGCTGTCGAGAGGTTTCACGTCCACAGTGGATGCTGCCGTGATATTGGGATCCGGCCTTGGCGGATTCACTGCCCAGGTCAACAACGCTATTTCGGTAGACTACAGCGACATACCCGGTTTTCCGGAAGTCACCGTTGCCGGACATGGGGGCGAACTCATTCAGGGTGACGTTGCTGGAAAACGGGTTCTTGTTTTCTCCGGACGTTTCCATCACTACGAAGGACATCCGTTTGATCGAACCGTACTCCCGGTTGAAATCGCAGCCCAATTCAAAGTCCGACATCTGATTGTGTCCAACGCTGCAGGCGGAATGAACCCTAGATTCTCAGTCGGAGACCTGATGATCATCGATGATCTCATGCGCATCGGATTCCCCGTTCAACCGCTCGGTGGCCCGACTCACACATCCCGATTTGAAAACAACGCGTCTGTCCGACTAGCAGTTCGAACAGCTTCGGAGCTTCAGATTCCTGTCCGCCAGGGCACCTATTTGTACGTCAAAGGTCCGGTCTACGAAACCGCCGCCGAGATCCGTGCCTTTAGAACGGTCGGCGCCGATGCGGTCGGGATGTCGACTATGCCCGAAATGCTCGTGGCGCATCAGCTAGGTATCCAGCCCTTGGGAATCTCTCTCATCACCAATTTGTCCACCGGACTCTCCAAGCACAAGCTCGAACACGCTGAAATCAAAGAAGTTGCCGAATCCCGAAAAGATGATTTCGCTCGTCTGGTGTCAGCAATTATCGGAAAACTGGACTAAATCCGGTCAATCCTACAGTCGCACTAAAGCTACAGCCAGTTCTTTATCATCGCTCTCACGCACAATGCGATGGACCGACTCTCCATTTCCATGGGTAAATCGCTGCGACACTGCGACGTCACCGTAGAGTCCCTCAGCTTTGAATTGGATGTCGAAATATCCTGGTTTTGGGGCTTCACAACCCTCGTATAGCGTCTCCAGCACCCATTCCATAAATCGCACGTTATTTACATGCTGATTGATATCCAGATCAGCACGCCGGACAGGAAACCTCAACGTAGACACAGGATCTCCCTCCGGTCGAGGAAGTTTCCCTTCAATTTTTATCCGCGCTGAGCGTTGGCTTTGAGCTCCGATTTCGACCACATCCGGAGGTGTTGGAATCGGACGACGCCGGGCGATATCCAGAATCAGCCAGGCTGTTCGAGCAGTAAGAACGAGATCTTTGTTATCATCAAATAGCTCAAAATCACGATAGGCAAACAGGCGATCTGCTCCCGACGGCCACGTCTCGATGTGCACCATCTCTCCCGCCTTCGGATACCGCTTGATGTCCAGCGTAAACCGATTCAGGATCCATCCCATATTCTGATCCAGCAACGCCTGCATCGACCATCCCAGCGAGTCCGCATGTGCCCCCGCCGACTCCTGCATCGCATTCGCCAGCGTCGAAAGCAATGCAAACCCATCCGTATTCACCTCAAACTGCCGAATCTTGAATGATTCTTGCCAGATTTTAAATTTGCTAGTCATTTCAAGCCTCCTTTTGTCTCAAATTAAGTATCCAGTGTTAGTCAAACAAATCTAAAAGGCAGTAGGAAGTGGGGAGTGGGAAGTAGGGAGGTTTAGATTAGTTCATTTTCATTCTGGCATTTATCATACTTTGAATCATGGCAATTAAAGTATTCAAGCTGGATGTAAATTCGTGCAGATCGATTGCGGAGATTTCATTCAAACGCCCAGCTATTAACAGTTGTGTTTTTAGTTCATTAGCTGAACCCTTAGCAATTTTCAAGTATCGAATAAACTCTTTGTTTCCGGCTCTCCCATATCCTTCGGCAATATTTGATGGAATCGAGATTGCAGATCGTAAGATTTGGTTTCTTAATGAAAACTCACTAGACTTTTTTATACAAGCTGCAACAGAGTGAGATAAATCCATACTCCTCTGCCATATTTTAAGATCCTCTAAGCTATTTTTAATAGGTTTCATAAAATTTGAATAATTTGTATTCTGGTTTATACTTTTGAGTAGTATTGGAGCCAATCCTTACATTTTTTATTTTTTTCTCACACAAAAACCCACTTCCCACTCCCCACTTCCCACTTCCCACTTCCCACTTCCCACTTCCCACTCCCCACTCCCCACTTCCCACTTCCCACTCCCCACTTCCCACTTCCCACTTCCCACTTCCCACTCCCCACTTCCCACTCCCCACTCCCCACTTCCCACTCCCCATGCAAGAAATCATAGACTACTTCTCCACCATCCCTTCCACCCACAGAAGTGCCATTCTGGTCGGAGGAATCGCCTTTTTCTGGATGTTGGAGAGCGCTGTGCCGCTATTTCGTTTCGAATACAAAAAATGGAAGCACGCCCTGATCAATTTCACGTTCACGCTGACGACCATTCTTGTCAATTTCACGCTGGCTTTCATCCTGCTTCTGGCTGCAGACTGGGCCGTAGCTAACGAATTCGGACTCTTGCAATGGGCTCCGGACATGCACCCTCTCCTGTTCGCACTACTTGGACTCATGTTCCTGGATCTGATCAGCGCCTGGTTCGCGCACTGGATTCAGCACAAGGTGACCTGGATGTGGAAGTTTCATTTGATCCATCACACCGACACGCATGTCGATACGACTTCTGCGAACCGCCATCATCCAGGCGAAAGTGTCGTTCGATTTACCTTCACTACGCTGGCAGTGCTACTGATCGGCACTCCGATGTGGCTCGTGTTTCTGTATCAGTCACTTAGCGTGGTACTATCCCAATTCAATCACGCCAATATCGTGATGCCAAAATGGCTCGACAACGCGATTAGTTACTTCATTGTTTCTCCAGACATGCACAAAGTTCATCATCACTACGTCCAGCCCTACACCGACTCCAATTATGGCAATATTTTCTCTGTTTGGGACCGGTTGTTCGGCACCTTCCAGACCCTGAATCGGGACGAAATCCAGTACGGAGTCGACACCCACATGGAAGTCCGCGAGCATTCCGACATCACCCACATGATGAAAATCCCTTTCCTGCCACATAAAGCAAAGAAGAAATAAAAAGGGATGACGGTATCCACCGCCATCCCTCGCATAGGGTCAGTTATTGTCAGCTTATGACAGTCTGAACACGATCGGTAACTGAAATTGTACCGCAACGTTTTGTCCTCGCTGTGTTCCAGGTGTAAACTTGACATCTTTAACGGCTTCCAGAGCAGCCTCGTCGCAGCCACCACCAATGCCGCGGATGATCTGCGGATTGGTCACGTTGCCTTCTTTGTCAACCACGAACTGGACAACCACGCGGCCTTCAATACCCGCTTTTCGTGCCATTTCCGGGTAAGTGACTCTGTCGTAGATTGCCTTCATACCACCTATTGGCTCTGGCATTTTTTCCACTACGATGAATACTTCCGGTTCTCCCTCTACGGTTCTCGGAGTTACTTCTTTGATATCTTTCAGCGCTTCACTCGCACTGATTTCAGCATCTCCGGCATCCGCATTGAACGCTGATTCGGTACATGCCACCATTCCTACTGTAAGCACCATCACGGCCATGGCCATCATCCATCCACGACGACGAACCAACGCCAGCTCAGATGCGGTTTTCTTAAAACGACTCATTCGTTGTATCCTTTCTTTTACCCTTGATTCATTCACCGCCATCGACAACGCCGCCGACAACCGTGGTTCCTGTTTTGCGTACGCAAAGTCAAATAAGATGCGGGCATAGTCCGATGCTTTGCCCCCGGTTCGGGCCAAAACCTCGGCATCGACCGACATCTCTCGTAAATCCAGAATTTCCCGTCCTATGACACGCAGCAATGGATGTCCGGCGAACATCCAATACACCAATCGCTCTACGATGTGGGTCAGATAATCTGCCCGGCGGATGTGGACCATTTCATGGATCAAAATAGTTTCGGTGTTCACGTCCACCGACATGGTCTCGGGGAGCACAATTACCGGACGAATGTGTCCGTATGTGAACGGCACTTCGGTTTCGGGAGATCGATACAGATGCACGGATTTTCTAACACCCATTTCGGCACGGACACGGTCCAGTTGCTGATACACACCCAAATCTGCGTGCATCGCTCCGGTCAATTCGTAGCGTTTCAGGGTACGGATCGCGTGGATCAACTCCACCGCCCCCCATACCGCGCTCCCAGCCACGAACATCGCCACTAACCCGGCTACGCCCATCAGCCACGAGCTCCCTGCCGACGGACCAACTACCAGTTCCTGCAACACGATTAGTCCTCCGACCAGCGTCTCACTACCCAGCATCGAGCCCGACAACCATCCGGACTCAAACAGCAGTCCCAGACCATACACCACGACCACGCTCACAGGCAATGAAAAGTACAGGACCATGCGCAAATAATACGCAGCCGTGGGATGCATTTCAATTTTGCGCAGTACCATCCATACCGGATACACCATTACCGTCCAAAGCAGCGTCGGTACCATGACCACGCTCCAGAATTGAGTTCCAAGTTGAGCTAAAAATTCCATACTTCACCTCATTCCATCGAGTCGATCATCGATCGAATCTCATCTTTTTCGGTTTCCGAGATGTCTTCCGACTCAACCAGCGTCTGCATCATGGCCGCTGGCGATCCCTTGAATACTTTGTTGATCAAGTGACCCAAAAAGTCCATGCGAACCTTCGACGGATCCTTGGCTGCCGTGTAAATGTAGGTCGCCCCATCTTTGTGAAAGTTCAGATATCCTTTTTTTGTCAGATTCTGCATCACAGTCATTACAGTCGTGTAAGCTACCTTCCGCTCATTCAGAATCTGCTCATGTACCTGAGCAACTGTAGCCTCACGAAGCTCCCAGACATGATTCAGCACTTCCATTTCAGAGTCGCCGAGCATTAAAGTTGGTTTTCTAGCCATAATTCAAGGTTTATTCGTGTTGTTTGCAAGTCCTACTGTTATAATACTACTAATTTAGTATCAATCAAATATTTTTTTTGGTTCACGAAAAAGCACTTGATTATTTAGCAGGATGCCATCAAATTAAACTTTAATTGAATTGTCAGCATTAACTACGTAACTAAACCTGAACAGGACCTATTATGAGTATGATGAAAGAGTTTAAAGAATTCGCGATGCGCGGAAATGTGGTCGATATGGCCGTGGGTATTATCATCGGAGCGGCATTCGGCAAGATTGTTTCTTCATTTGTGAATGATGTGATTATGCCGCCTTTGGGAATTCTTATCGGTGGAGTCGATTTTTCTGCTCTGTCTTTGGTGATACAGAAAGCGCAGGGCGATGTGGCGGAAGTGACTATCCGATATGGCATGTTCATCCAGAATGTGGTGGACTTCCTGATTATCGCTTTTGCGATTTTTGTGGCTATCAAATTGATGAACTCGCTGAAGAAGAGAGAGGAAGCAAAACCTGCGGCCACTCCATCACCGCCAGCGCCTTCTAACGAGGAGAAACTTCTGGCCGAAATCCGCGATCTGTTGAAGTCCGGAAAGTAGTCTCTTCTGCTTTACTGCTGTTTTTTAGGCAAATTACAGGCCGTTTCCGGGAACGTTTACCCCGGTTACGGCCTTAGTTGTGTGAAAGAACAACCATTTTATCATGAAGAACATCAATTCGTTACGGGTTTTTAAACGTAACGCCGCCGAACCGAATCCCGAGGGCGATTATGTACTGTACTGGATGTCGATCAACCGACGACTACAGTACAATTTTGCCCTGGAGTATGCCGTGGCGTACGCGAATAAACTGAACAAACCGCTAGTGATTTACGAGGGACTCAGCTGCGATATCCCCTGGGCATCGGACCGCACGCACACGTTTTTGGTGCAGGGAATGAAGGAGAACCAGGAGTTCTGCACGGCAAATGGATTCAATTTTTATAGTTATCTGGAGCAACGCCCTGCCGAGGGTTCCGGACTGGTTGAAGCACTGGCCGAACGGGCGTGCCTGGTGATTGCAGACGAGTATCCGGTGTACATCATTCGTCCTTATAACCGACTGATGGCCCGGAAAGTAGGAGTTCCGTACATCACGATCGATTCGAACGGTATCATTCCAATGGCAATGTCGGACAAAGCAGCATATTCGGCTTACATTTTCAGGAAGCTGATGCAGAAAACGTTTGTGCAGGCTTGGCAGCATCAACCGAAGGAGAGTCCGCTGGATGATCTCAAGAATCGTGACTCTATTACACTTCCTTCAGCGTTTCTGGATCGATATCCCGACGCGTCACCGTACTACGCCGACATTCCCGCCTCGATTGCGAACCTGTCGATCGATCATTCGGTGAAGGCGTTGACCATTTCGGGGACTCGGGAGGCCGCACTGCATGAAATGAACCATTTTATCACACATCGACTCCAAAAATATGCCGAATTTCGCAACGAACCGGACGAAAACGCGGCAAGCAGCCTGAGTCCATGGTTGCATTATGGGAAGATCTGTGCACATGAAGTCACCGCAGCGGCTCTAAGCAAGCAGCCTTCAGGATGGACACTGGATGACATCACCTATCAGAACGGATCACGCGACGGATTCTTCGGCGGACACGATTACGTAGGCGCGTTTCTCGATGAACTGATTACCTGGCGTGAAGTCGGGTTTCATTTTTGCCATCATGTTACGAACTACGACAAGTTCGAGTCACTACCCGATTGGGCCATCGAAACCCTTCGCGAGCACGCTTCGGATCCGCGCGAACATGTGTACACGTTCGAGGAGTTTGAGCAGGCAAAAACCCACGATCCGATCTGGAATGCGGCGCAGCGGCAGTTGGTCCGCGACGGAGTGATTCAGAACTACCTTCGTATGCTCTGGGGGAAAAAAATCCTGGAGTGGACGCCCTCTCCCGAAACCGCGCTCGATTACCTCATCGAACTCAACAACAAGTACGCTATCGATGGCCGCGATCCGAACAGTTATTCCGGTATTTTCTGGATTCTCGGCCGTTTTGATCGTCCCTGGGGTCCAGAACGCCCGATTTACGGCAAAATCCGCTACATGACCAGCGACAGCACCGCCAAGAAAATCAAGCTGAAACAATACCTTAAGGAGTACTCAAGTTTTAACAACAACCCATAGATTTTATCGTACAGAAGGATTATACTAAGTCAAAACCAAACCAGGAGAATGATTATGTCGCGTTTAGTTAAATCCAGCACAGATAAGAAGTTTTTGGGTGTTTGCGGTGGACTCGCAAACCGTTTCGGAATGGATTCCACGATCATACGGTTACTGTTCGTCATAGCTACAATTGTGGGTTTCGGATCACCGATTCTGTTCTACTTCATCCTGGCAATCATTATGCCAAACGACTATTGATCTGATTCCAACCCAACATGGCCCAACTTCTGACCGTTGGATTACTCGGAGATGCTGACCGCAATTCCACGTGGGAACATTACTTGCGCCCGCATCCATCGGTCGAAAAGGTCGTGCTGACCAGGTCGATCAAAGCTATCGGAAAAGTCGATGCCTGTATCATTCTTAACGATCACGAAGCATTACAAAACGCCCTGACTCTCACCAAGCAGGGCGTGCATTGTTTTTTGGTGGGACGAATCCCTACCGAACTCCCTGCCCTGATCCGTTTGCAGCATTTGTCTGAGGAAGCAGGCACTACACTTCAGTTCGCAAATTGGTCGTATTTCAATCCGGTCTCACTATGGATGATCGAACAGCTTCCAAAACCCGGAATCGTGCACATCAATCGTCAGGTGAGCTACAAAAGTATGGAAACACCTGTGAGCCTGGATCACTATTGGATGGAGGATCTGGCGCTGGTCCTGCGTTGGTTACACTCCGGAGTCTACCGGTTCGAGTGCAATTCGGTGGCGCAGCCCCAGCAGACGATTACACGAAACACATGGATCCAGTTCGACAACGGGGCGACGGCTTCGATGCACCACACCCTATATGCCTCCTCTGACCAACACCTTCGTTTCGCATCCAGCGATTCTTGTCTGTTAGAAGCCGACATCCTGAAGAAGTCCGCCACTGCGACCTATTACGCACAAACCGGAACACCTTCGGTCGAATCCCTCGACTTCACCGACGAACTTCCTGCTACCCAGTCACTGAATCGTTTCCTCAAAGCGATTCAGATGAGATCCCGCTCCGAATACGGCATCCACGACGTGGTGCGATTGGTTCAGACCATTGCAAAATCGAATGCGACAGTTTCAAAATAATTCCCAATATTTGACCCTGTCTGCCGTTTGTGTCCTATCACCTTCGCATTGGCATGGAGGCTGTTACATTTTTAATCTAAATTTTCGCGGGAAATAACCATTTTCATGAAATCATCTTCTGTTTTTACTGCATTTGTTCTTTCACTAAGTATCGTTGGCTGTTCATCCGAACCTTCATCTGAATCCCCTCAGGCCACCATTTCTGCTCCGGTCGCGTTAGACACGACACTCGAGAACGGACTCTCGATCAAAGACACCCAGCTTGGATCCGGCATCCCGGCCGACTCCGGTCTCTATTTCATTGCCCATTACATCGGATACTTAGAAAATGGGGAAGTTTTCGATTCATCCTACGAACGAAACACACCGATCAACTTTCAACTGGGCAAAGGTCAAACTATCCAGGCTTTCGAACACGGACTCAAGGGCATGCGCGAAGGGGGTAAACGCACGTTGGTCACTCCCGCCGACCTGGCCTACGGTGAGCGGGGTATCCCGGGAATCATCCCACCCAACGCCAACCTCCGATTCGAAGTCGAAATGTTGTCGGTCATCACTCCGCCTCAGCCCTGGGACCACAATTCCGCCCGGTTACGGACTACCGATTCCGGAATCAAGTACCACGTTCTACAAAAGGGACAGGGCTCCAGTCCGGTCGCCCAGCAACAGGTGCGCGTACACTATGCAGGATTCCTTGAGGATGGAACCCTGTTCGACAGTTCACATTTACGATCAGAGCCGTTTGAATTCAACGTTGGTACCGGTGAAGTAATTCGTGGCTGGGACGAAATCATTCTCCAGATGCGGGTGGGAGAAAAACGTACCGTGTTTATTCCCGCCGACCTGGCCTACGGTACAACCGGCATCCCAGGTACCATACCCGCAAATGCTACACTTCGCTTTGACATCGAGTTACTTGAAGTCGTAACTTCCAACTGATTAATTTTTTGAACTCATGAATACGATTCGCATCAAACAAGTCGATGCCTGCACACTCAAACCCTTCACTGGTAATCCAGCTGGAGTCGTCATCGATGGCAACGGACTCAGTTCCGATCAGATGCAGAAGATCGCCAACGAAATGAACGTCTCTGAAACGGTCTTCGCCCTTAAACCGACCAACGAGGAAGAAGCCGATCTGCGCATTCGCTGGTTTACTCCATCGCAAGAGGTCGATCTGTGCGGACATGCCACTATCGCACTGTTCCATGCATTGGCCGAAGAAGGCGAGTTCGGACTAGAAGTCGATGAGCCTCAAAGTTTTATGGTCGAGACGAAGTCTGGTATACTGAACGTGGACGTTGAGTGGAAAGACATGCTTCCCTACATCAAATTCACATTGCCCGTACCCAAATTCTTTCCTTTTCCGGACGATATTTCCATGCTTTGCGGCGCACTCGGACTCTCCGAAATCGAGCTGAGCAAGAAAGTCCGTCCTCAGATCACTGGAAGCGGTTATTGTTTTGTCCCGGTCAGCAATTACGACTCGCTGAAATCGGTCGAACCCAACATGTTATTGCTTCGAAAACTAAAAGAAAGACACGATTTGAGCGGATTCGCCGTTGTAACTACAGACACTGGCGACAAAGACATAGACTGGCACATGCGATTCTTTGCACCATCGTTGGGAGTGGCTGAAGATCCGGTAACCGGATCAGCGAACGGTCCAATGGCCGTGTTTCTCTGGGAAAACGGATTTCTGGATGAAACAAAGAAATACTTTACCTTCCGTGCGAGCCAGGGACGATTTGTGGGACGTCCAGGGCTTATCCATGTGATCATGACCATAGACCGGGGCGAAGTGGACAGCCTTCAAATTGCTGGTCAGGCCGTAACCGTTCTGGATGGTACCATGACACTCAGTCCACAGATACCTGAAAAATTGTAAGTGTACACCGCTGAATGAGAGCAAAAATCTACGAAAAATACTATAAGCTGGGCTTTGACCACATGATGTTCAAAGAAGTCATGGGACTCAAAAAACCCAGAAAGAACATCAAACGATTCTATTTATCCCTGATCGTGGTAGTTCTGATCCTGGCACTCTACCTGTTCTGAGTGTCCGATAAGACGTGGCCTGCAGTCACTTGAAGATGCGCAGGCAACGTGATCGTGCTGGAGAAAACAGCAGTGGCAACGCTATACCCAGCCAAAGTTCGTGGATAAAGTGTAAATTCTTTCCGATTTCAATTACGCCGGCGGACAATCGCAACGGTACAGCGACTGATACACACCAGGCGATCCTGATCGTCGGTAATTCTGATCTCCCACACCTGCGTCGTGGCACCCTTGTGAAGCGGTTTTCCGGTCGCATACACGTATCCATCCCGAACCGACCGCAAATGATTCGCGTTGATCTCCACTCCAACAGCGGCTTGCGTCTCACGATCGATATGAAACCACGATCCCAGCGAGCACACCGTCTCTGCCAATAGAACAGACGCCCCACCGTGCAGAATCCCGAACGGTTGATGAGTTCGTCGATCCACCGGCATCCGGGCCACCACCTCATCCTTATGCAGTTTCAGGAACTCGATACCCACCACATCGGCGATATTCGGCTTCCCGAAACGCAGTAAATCCTGTACGGCATCGCGCACCTCCTCGGCAATATCGATTCCGGATGGAATCATGTCATTAGAATCAGTCATAAATGTATCCAGTATTAAAAAAGGGTCGCTTCAAACCATGAAACGACCCCTCTAAAATCGGATTAAACCATCAGATAGTAAAGTGCAGATTAAAGCTTGACGATGAACCCGAGGGAAATGAGAAACATATCGGTTCGGGATTGCAATGGATTATAAATCACCTGGCTGTTCTCGGTGATTTCGATGGAGCCTTTTTTCAGATAACTGGCTTCTCCACCACGTAGATATCGACCCGACAAGGACATATAAAACTTGCCCCGAACTCCGTCCGACTCAAAACGTGATACCAAAAACTGCACGCCTGCTCCTATTCCATACGACAAGGATGAATCCTCGTAGTTGGTGTCCGATGCAATCGGTTCGTTGGCATTGGCTCCACCTCTACTGCTCACCGTGGTTTCGGTAAAGAAGTAGTTGAATCCCACAAGTCCCTCGACAAATGGCTGAAATGCCGTTCGCTGAGGCTGCACACGTCCGACCAGATGTCCCTGAAGAAGATTGTAGTTATTATCAACATCCATTTTTAAATCAGGAATCGTATTACTCCATGGCTCGGTACGACTGTCCGTTCCGAAATTTGCCAATCCGATTTCAGCGCCCAAATACAGAGGTGATCCGCGAAACTGATATCCACCATAAAAACTGATGCCGCCACCGACTGCGTCGATCGTCTCCTGAAACTCTCCCTGTGGCAACAACAGATTAGCGGTTAGGCCGAGAGTACCCTCCTGCGCCTGTGAAACCATACTCAGACCGACCAACATCGTGACTGTAAGTAAAAACTTTTTCATAAGATTAGTAGTGAAGATGAAAATGATTGTGAAGAATGCCATTCCTACGCAAAGATACACTAATCGTTATACCAAAATCACACATTCACATCAACATGTGAATAAGCAACCAAGTCAACGTTTTCAGAAAATCATCCTTTAAACTGATTCCCTTTCCATTGTGTGAACAAATGCGCGACTTTTATGCGCTGGTATTTGCCAGTGGAGGTGACCGGTATGTCGTTTCCAAATACAACAACTTTCGGGCATTTGGAGAACGGTAAGTACTTTCTGCAAAATGCGATGATTTCGTCTTCTCGACCCTGGATACCCACTTCCATCTGTACATACGCACCGACTTCTTCTCCGTACCAGTCATTTTCGAAACCCACTGATATGCCCGCTTTCACGCCGGGCGCCCTGTTGATGACTTCATCGATTTCCAACGGAGCAAGGTTAACACCTCCTCGAATAATGAGCTCTTTTAACCGTCCCGTGATGAAATAAAATCGACGCCCTCGACCATCACGCAGTGTGAATCCTTCATCCCCACTACGAAACCATCCATAGGTGAAGGCGTTTTCATTGGCCTGGTCATTGGCGTAGTATCCTGTCATGACATTGCGACCCCGAATTACGATTTCTCCCCGACTTCCATCCCCGACCGGACGCCCCTCGGGATCATGAATGTCCATTTCGTTTACATCGAGCGCCACGCCAATGCTTGGATAGCCATGGTCACGCATCCAATGTCGATGCTCTTCGTCGGACAAGTCTACTGGCAGATAACATGAATAACAGGTGGTTTCCGAGAGTCCGTATCCGTGAATGATGCGGATTCCAAACCGGGTTTCAAATTGCTCAGCCACGGTGACCGTTAATGGTCCCGCCCCACAGATGATGTGCCGCAATGTTGGATACTCGCCCTTTGGATGCTCGGCATGATGACTGGTTAGAAAGGACAGCAAAGTCGGCACAACGCTCACAATATGTACCATCTCGGCAGCAATCGTCTCGAAAAAATGCCCCACACTGAATTTTTCGTTGAGAACAACGGATCCACCCGCGTAGAATGGCGTGCAAAGGGTCACTACGGTACCATTCACATGATGAATGGGCAACACACACATCATTCTGCTTACTGAATCTATCGCATGCCACTCGCTTATGGCACGGGCATCTTCCAGCAGATTGCGCTGGGTCAACACCACACCTTTGGGATTTCCGGTTGTTCCGGATGTGAATACGATGAGCGCCTCTTGATCAGATCGGGATTCTATTTCTGACGACAAAATTTTATTCTGGATGGGGGATGTAAACGAGTCTGTAGCGTCGTCGCAAGCGATCATGCTTATATCGAGTCCCGCTTCGAACACCATCTTCTGCATACGTTCAACATACCGATCACGGACAAATGCCAGTTTTACCTGTCCGGCCTGAAAGATGTACCGAATCCGATCGTCGTCCTCGCCCAAATTGACCGGAACAACCACGACCCCGATCAACCAGGCCGCGAAATAATGAACCACCGTGTGCCAATGATTGTGCGAAACCGTCGCGATGCGGTCACCTGCCTGTAATCCACGCTGTAGCATAAATTCAGCGGTATGTTCTACCAAATCTACAAACTCGGGAAATGACAATTCGTTTCTGTCCCCATTCGATGATCGATAGATCAGGTAGGTTCCCGTATCATTTCTGCGCCGATTCAACATTTCCGGAATATTCCGAAACTTGGGGAGAGGCACATCCGCCTCAATGCGTCTTGCATGTTCAATTTTCTGAGCCAGCGACCACGAATCCTTCAGCATCACAACTCCTTGAAGTTCATCAATTGACAATGTGGATCGTAACGGCAGATGAATCTCCTACCGCACAGTTATACAGATTAATCTATCACTTTTTAAAACTTTTTGCCCGTTTCAGTCGTCCAGGAGAATGTGATTTTACCCCAAAAGCAGAATCGTTATTTTTAGACAAAGTTCGTGTAATGGGAACGAACATCAACATCAACCATACTGGATGGCCTTTTTTTGTAGCTAAATTGCTAACATACAATATCTTATGAAATATAAAATAGCCTCAATACTCGCATTCTCCATCGGATTAGCAGCTTGTTCCGGTTCAGACAAATCCGCCACACCAGACGTAATCGATCCGGCAGCATTCACCGAAACATCACATACAGCGCAGCAGGATCTCTTGATTGAAGAAACGGATGATTTCTTTTTTGCCCGCATAACTAGTGTCCAACCAACATCCAAGGGTGGAATTATAGTCGCTGACGCTAACGCAAAAAAACTTTTCGTTTTTGACCAGACAGGTACGTTGATCGGGGAAATTGGAAAAGAAGGATCCGGCCCTGGCGAATTTCAGGGGCTTGGAAAAGTCTATATTGGTGTCAATGACACCCTTTTGACCCTGGATTGGAACAATGCGAGAATTTCCGGTTTTACGGAATCTAGTCCCGGAAATTGGTCACATCAATTTGATATTCCCATGCAACGTTCTATGGAAGGATCCCTCAACGGATTTTTTCATTTTGGCGGAAATGGCATAATTGGTCAATATTCTCAACCGTTTCGTCCAGGCGGTGATATGCCCACTGAATGGCCTGGAGTTGCACGAATCAATCGTAATGGTGAGAAAGTTGGAGAGAATCTATTCACATATCGCCCTTTTGAATCCAAAATTGAAATGGGAAGTAATTTTGTTCGGATATTTGGAGTTCCATTCGGCAAGCGTGGAAATGTGGTTGAAAGCAAAAATGCACTCCACGTTTCTGACAACGAATTTCTAGGGGCAACTACATTTTCTTTGTCTGGAGACACGTTGCATCATTTCCAGCTTGATGTGGTTCAACGAGTTGTAACAGACGATCTGATTAACGAAACATTCGATGGAGATTTAACATCAGATTTCTACAAGGCAGTTTCAGATGTTTTGCCGCAAGTTCGGCCGGCGTTCGATAATTTTCAGGCCGATGAGGCCGGAAACGTCTACTTCAGTTTCGATGACGTGACCGAAGACTCCGATCTGTGGCTTAAATTTAGCGCAGATGGAAAACTTTTGGCATCATTTCATTTACCAAATGACGTGAGTATCAATCGAATTGTCGGAAATCGCATCTATGGAAACGGTGGACAAGACACGTCCCCATACGCAGTGGTGTATCGTCTGACTGAGAACTGATTTTTGTGGAATTCGGTGATTTTTGACCCGTTCGGGAGGTGTTCTTTCAATTCACAGACTCACGGACGGGTTTTCATTTTTCAGCCCGTCCGTACACACCCAAAGGCAGATTCACTCCGGAGCGTGCCTGTAGATTCAGTTCTCCGATGTCGATCCGAGTTGATTTCGAAGCGTGTGCTTCAAGGAGATTTCGGGCCACAACGGCTGAAAATCCGAGCGAATAGGTATTCAACACCATGAAATGCTCTTCTGGATCCAGCAACTGACACACATCTGCCACCAGATCGCTCACCATATCCTCGAGTTTCCATTTTTCACCCTTCGGTCCATGTCCGTAGGCCGGCGGATCCAAAATGATCCCGTGATAGGTATTCCCACGACGGATTTCACGCTTCACGAATTTCACGGCGTCGTCAACCATCCAACGGATATCCTGGAGTCCGTTGAGTTGCATATTATCATTAGCCCAGGTAACGACCTGCTTGATCGAATCCACATGCGTGACCTGCGCTCCTGCCTGGCGTGCGGCCAGAGAAGCCGCACCCGTATACGCGAACAGATTCAGAAATCGAGGCTCTGGAGTGCGTAAACGTTTGATTTTGGTGGCGATGTACTCCCAGTTTACAGCCTGCTCAGGAAAAAGTCCCACATGTTTGAAGGATGTGAGAGCCAGACGGAATTTCAGATTCAACTGGTCACTGGAGTACTTAATCTCCCATCGATCCGGAATCGACGAACGACGTTTCCAATCCCCCGAAGACGGTGAGCGTCCCTCGAACACAACATCGGCCGCATTCCAGTCCGCTTCTGGCAGCCGTTTTGGCCATAAAGCCTGAGGCTCGGGACGCACAAAAACATACTTCCCGAAACGCTCCAGTTTTTCAAAATTTCCACAATCCAGAAGCTCGTACTCGTCCCAAAACTCCGGACTCAACACCGTAATCTGCATACCCATTTATTTGTCAAAATCCCAAAATACAACGAAATCCCATCAAAAACTTGAGTTAACTCAGTACACAGTTCACAGTACACAGAGCACAGTAAAAAGTGCACAGTTCAGAGTTTGCAAATATCTAATTTCAGTTTTGCACTCCCTCATACCTCATCGCTCGTCCCTGTTCAAGCTGTGAACTGTTCACTGATCACTTTGAACTGTGTACTGATCACTGTGTACTGTGCACTGATCACTGTGTACTGTGTACTGTGTACTGTGACCCGTGTACTGTTTTTACGCACTCCGTGCGCTAAACAATCGGCCTCTCCAACGAAATTATCTCGCCCAATTTCGACCACTCCGATCCAGCCAGACGTGCAATTGGCTTTAGCTTGCGCACATCTATGCGTCCGTTTTCGAGCAGGGAATCATCCACATGGACATGTATGACTTCCCCAAATATCGCATCAACTCCGCCTTCTTCCTCACCCAGGGTGATGAGCTTGTGCAATCGACACTCAAAGTGAATCGGACTCTCTTTGACCCGAAATGGCTTGATAAGCTTGGATGGAACCGGCGTTAATCCCGATTCATTGAACTCGTCCACGCCATGTGCAAACTTGCCACTGGTGGTGTTCACTGCGGCGGCCATGTCCTCGGTGGTGATGTTCACAACGAACTCAGCGGTCTCGCGGATGTTCATCACCGTATCCTTCAGATTGGATTCTGTCTTGAATCGAAGCGGGAAAAAAGCGATGAGCATGGGATTATAAGCCGCCACGGTGAAGAATGAAAACGGCGCCAGGTTCCGCTCGCCTCGCGACGATATGGTCGATACCAGCGCAATCGGACGAGGTACTACCGAACCGATGAGCAGTTTGTAGCGTTCTTTGGGATCAATTTGATACGGTGAGATTTCCATAGTCAGATTAACATGAAGGATTCGATCTTGCGTTCCGAAAACGAAAAGGGCCTTCACAAAAGGAAGGCCCCAAATGATACATCAAGCGTGTGGAATCCACGAATAGGGATAAATTCCGTCATCCATGGCTTTGGCGGCCATGGTCAGATGCAACGGATGAAACGTGTCTATCATGACGGCATATTCTTCGGTCGCTTCCTTGCCAATGCTTTTCTCCACGGTTCCTGGATGCGGGCCATGTGGAATTCCGCCCGGATGATGCGTGATGCTCGCGTATTCAATCCCTTTTCGACTCATGAACTCGCCTTCGACGTAGTACAACACCTCGTCGGAGTCCACATTCGAGTGATTATACGGAGCTGGAATCGCCAGCGGATGATAATCGTACTTACGCGGGACAAAACTACAGATCACATAATTCTGCGCCTCAAACGTCTGATGCACTGGAGGCGGCTGATGCACACGTCCTGTGATCGGCTCGAAGTCTTTCATATTGAAGATCCACGGATACAGATACCCATCCCATCCAACGACATCAAAAGGATGATACTCGAAGGTGTAATGGTGCATGCGACCCTGTTTTTTAATTCGTACCTCGAACTCGCCCGCCTCGTCGAAGAACAACGGCTCTTGCGGCAACCTGAAATCACGCTCACAAAAGGGACTATTCTCCATGAATTGTCCCATTTTGGACACATAGCGCTTCGGAAATCCGATCGGTCCGGTCGATTCGATGGTCAGCATGCGTGCTTCCTTCGATTCAAACACAACCTGATAGGTCGTTCCCCGCGGAATGTACACGTAATCAAATGGATGAAACGCCAACCGCCCGAAGTTGGTCTGAACATATCCGGTGCCTTCGTGAATGAACAGCATTTCGTCGTGTTCACCATTTCGATAGAAATACTTCATGGGCTCAGCTGGTTTGCACAGGGCAATCTGCACGTCGTTGTTGAACATCAACACAATGCGTCCACTGATAGGATCCCCGCCTGAAGGCATGTTGTGCGTAAGCAAATGGTGATGCCTAAGCAACCCTTCTTCCCAGGGCTCAATGGTGATTTTTTCCCCTTGAGCCACCTTCTTGACCATTGTCGGGGGATGATTATGATAAAGCAAAGACGAGTTACCGCTGAATCCCTCAGCGCCAAAAAGCTCCTCGGTGTACAGCGATCCATCTTTCTTGCGAAACTGTGTGTGCCGTTTTTGCGGCATATTTCCTAAACGATGATAGTACATATCAGAGATTCCCCCGTATGTCTTGTTCACGCTCAATGGCCTCAAACAAAGCCTTAAAGTTTCCAATCCCAAATCCACGGGCGCCTTTGCGCTGGATGATTTCGTAGAACACGGTCGGACGATCACTCACCGGCTTCGTGAATATCTGAAGCAGATAGCCCTCGTCGTCACGGTCGACCAGAATCCCAAGTTTTTCAAGTTCCTCGATCGGCTCATCGATCTTGCCGACCCGCTCGGTCAGCGTTCGGTAATAACTCGTTGGTACGGTCAGGAAGTCCATTCCGTTGGCCTGAAGTTTCTTCACGGTGCTGATGATATCAGCCGTCAACAACGCCACATGTTGCACCCCCGGACCACCATAAAAATCGAGATACTCTTCGATCTGGGACTTCTTCTTACCATGCGCTGGCTCGTTGATCGGAAACTTGATGCGTCCACGTCCACCCGCCATCACTTTCGACATCAATGCCGAATACTCTGTCGCGATGTCATTGTCATCAAAATGAATGTACTGCGTGAATCCAAGTACATCCTTGTAGAAATTCACCCAAGCTTCCATCTTGCCAAGCTCTACGTTTCCAACACAGTGGTCGATGTACTCAACTCCAACCGGCTCGGATTTCATTTTGGAAGATTTCTCGATATACCCTGGCATGTAAATACCCTTGTAACGCGAACGATCGATGAACGAGTGGATGGTGTCTCCGTAGGTAGCAATAGCCGCCTTGACTATCGTCCCGTGCTCATCGGTAATTTCGTGAGGCTCGATGACACCCTTTGCACCGCGTTTCAGGCACTCAATGTATGCCTTGTACACATCCTTGACCATCATACTGACATCCTTCACGCCGTCTCCGTGAACCCGGCAATGCTCGGCAATCGGCGAATCACCCGACAATGGTGAAGTCAGCACAAACCGGATGTTTCCCTGCTGAAGTACATACGATGCACGGTCGCGAACTCGCGTCTCAAGTCCGGCATACGCGACCATATCAAATCCAAATATAGTTTGATAAAAGTGCGCCGCCTGCTTGGCATTGTTCACATATAGCTCAATATGGTCAATATCCACCAGTCCAAGGTGGTCTTCATAAGCTTTTTCCTCGGCCGGACGTATATCACTGGCCGCATCCAATTTCGAAATCAACATAATTTCATCCTCTCATATACACTTGTAAGCGCTTTTTTATATCACAGGCGTAATATCGCAAAAAGCAGAGACATCTTCAGCCCAAAAAAGGTAAATAATTTTTCCGCGTGCCCTACGTTGTGGTTTTGATTCAACTTATTAAGCTATATATTAGCCCGATGCCTTGATATGGGTATGCTCAAAACATCGTTTCCATATCAGAGCGTTGAAACCAGAAATACTCGACCAAATTCGTTCGTTCATGCAGTTCAAAAACCTGGCAAAATTGCTCATCACAGCTTTAGTCGCATTGGCCGCTTACCTAATTTCAACTTCTGGCTCTAATGAATCCATCCAAGCTTCGCAAGCCAGCTTTGTTCCGGCTCCGGTGCTTGATTCATTCGGTCTGGAAGCGGATAAATACACCACCGACAGCCGCGTCATTCGCAGAAACGAAAACCTGGCATCCATCTTTTCTGAGCTCGGATTCTCAAAAGATGCTGTCAATGAAGCCATTTCCAAATCAAGGGCTGTATTGGATTTACGTAAGGTTGCAGCCGGAAAACCGCTTCAGTTGTATTACGATCCAGAAACTCCAGACACACCGAAGCATATCATTTACGAGCAGAATCTTTCGGAGTATGTGATTTTCAACATGGGCGATGACATCAGCGTCATCAACGGCACCAAGGAAGTCATCACCCGCATGCGCTCGGTCGAGGGAATCATTAATGGATCTTTGTATAACACATTGGTTGAGCAGGGAGTGATGCCAGGGCTTGCAGATGCTTTGTCACAAGTCTTTGCCTGGCAGATTGACTTTTACCGAATTCAGCGTGGCGATTCATTTCGTGTGCTATTCGAAGAGAACGTGATTGACGGTACTGCCACCAGCATCAACCGCATCCATGCGGCTTATTTCCGTCATTTCGGGAAGGATTTCTACGCCATTTACTTTGAACAAGACGGTCAAGGTGATTACTACGACCTCGAGGGACAATCCATGCGCAAAGCCTTTCTTCGTGCGCCATTGGAGTACTCCCGCATAAGCTCACGATTCACGAATAATCGTTTTCATCCAGTACTTCGTGTAAATCGTCCGCACCATGGGACCGATTATGCGGCTCCAACCGGAACCCCAATTCGTGCTGTTGGAGATGGCGTGATACTTCGTGCTGCATACGATCGCAACAATGGAAACTATGTGAAGATCAAGCACAACGGAACGTATGAAACGGGTTATCTGCACATGTCCAAGATTGCATCCGGCGTACGGACAGGAACAACAGTCAAGCAGGGACAGATTATCGGTTACGTAGGCAGCACCGGACTAGCAACAGGTCCACACTTGTGTTACCGCTTCTGGGTAAACGGTAAAGCAGCGGATCCACACCGCATCGAGTTCCCGTCTTCAACACCAATTGCCGTCGAGCAACGTGCACAGTACAACATCCACCGCACTCAGATGTTCGCGGCACTCTCACGCGTCAACTCCGCCTCCAAACCCGGAGCCTGGAGCATCGTCGCCGTCGACGAAATCACCGCCCATATTCCTGAGAAACCATTGGTTCTTGCTACTGTAGCTCCTTAAGGGTAGAGTAAAAGAATACTTTGTTAAACTAAAAAAGGCCGCTAAGCGGCCTTTTTTAGTTTAACTAACAGAGCAATTATCCCTTACCCCACAATCTCGCCAAACACATCGAAGGCTAAGGCATCGGTGATCTCTACGGTGTAGAATCCTCCGACTTCGAGTGTGGATACATCGAATCCAGCTGCTGCACCGGTTATGACGACTTCATTGTCTACTTCAGGTGCATCTGCAGCAGTACGCCCCCAAGCGGAACCGTCTTCGACACGATCTATGATGACTTTCGTGTTTTGACCGATCAGTGCCTCGTTTTTCTCGCGCGAAATCTGTTCTTGTAGTCCCATGAGTTCACGAACTCTGCGCTGTTTTTCCTTGACCGGAACCGGATCCCCTAACGGAAATGCAGTGGTGGCGTCTTCCTGTGAGTACATGAAACAGCCTAATCGGTCGAAACGGACATCTTCAACAAAGCCCATGAGCTCTTCAAAGTGCGCTTTGGTCTCGGATGGATACCCCACGATCATGGTGGTTCGAAGGATGATGCCAGGTACTTCGTCTCGTATCTGGGCTTTCAGGTCAAGCAATCGCTGACGCGTAACTCCACGTCGCATGGATTTCAGAACCTCAGTGCTTCCATGCTGTAGAGGCATGTCCAGGTACTTACAAATGTTTTCGCGCTCACGAATGACCGGCAGGATGTGCTCGGGAAACTTGGCCGGATACGCGTATAACAAACGGATCCATTCAAATCCGACATCCGATAGCCGGAGTAATAATTCATCGAGTTTGCGTTCACCGTAGATGTCGAGTCCGTAGTAAGTCGTGTCCTGACCGATTACGATGAGCTCCTTAACTCCTTTCTGGCGCAAGAGTTCGGCCTCGCGGACCAATTGCTCCATCGGAGTGGACACATGTCCGCCTCTCATCAAAGGAATGGCACAAAACGAGCATGGATTATCGCATCCTTCCGATATCTTGAGGTACGCAAAGTGACGCGGAGTGGTGAGTGTCCGCTCGCCAAGCAGCTCTTTGCGATAGTCTCCTCCGAGCGTCTTGATCACGTCTGGAATACTCTTATGTGAACTTCCAAAATACGCATCCACTTCCGGAATATCGGCCTGAAGCTCGGTAGCGTATCGATCCGAAAGGCATCCCATGACATACACTTGCTCCAAGTCACCCTGTTGTTTGAGTCGCACCCCATCCAGAATATGGTCGATGGACTCCTGTTTGGCCGCGTCGATGAATCCACATGTGTTGATGAGCAACGTGTCAGCATCTTCAACCCGATCAACGATCAGAAAGTCGTTGGATCGAGCCTGCGCCATGAAGGACTCAGAATCAACGGTGTTTTTGGAACATCCCAGGGTATCAACGTAAATTTTTGGAAGGCGGGTTTTCATAGTGTGCATCAGGTGATTAAAATCGTCTGCGAAGTTTGTTCAATTGCCACAAATTCCGGCAGAAAAGTCTGCAAAATTACGGATTTTTCCGCTCAAATGGTATGAAAATTAATACCCCGACGTACAGATGTACCCACTTACCGCTTCGAAAACTCGTCCAGCACGGACTCAAAATGATCCATTTCGTGGTCTAATCCGATGGTGATACGAATGCAATTTGGCAGTCCGAACGCTGGAAGTCGACGGAGAATCACCCCGCGATGAAGCATAAATTCGGTCAGGTCGATGGCTTCCATTTCAGAACCCATAATCATCATGACCGAGTTACTGTAGGATTTCACATACTCGATCCCTTTGGATTCAAACAGTTTGTAGAGTCTCTCGCGTCCGTTTCGCACCAATTCCTGAGTCTGGATCAGAAACTCTGCATCATCCAGTGCCGCAACACCAGCCGCCTGAGCCGGCGTCGATGGTTCGAAGGGCAACTTTACCTTCATCAGGTTATGGATCAGATCTTCGTGTGCAAATCCGTAGCCAATACGGAATCCGGCAAGTCCATACGCTTTGGAGAATGTGCGCAGCGTGATTACGTTGTCGAGGCGATAGCGCATCGAATCGGGATAATCGGGCTGGTCGTTGGCGAACTCAAAATAGGCTTCATCCAGAATCACCAGCACGTTTTCGGGGACACGCTGTATAAACCGATCGAATTCGGCCACGGTAAAATACGTCCCCGTCGGATTATTCGGATTCGCCAGGTAAATGATCTTCGTGTAAGGAGTAATCGAGTCAGCGATTGCATCCAGATCGAATCTGTAATCCGGAGTCAGTGGAACCTGGTTCAACCGAATCCCGCGGCTGTTCGCTAACACGATGAATCCAATAAACGTAGCCGAGGCCGTCAGCGCCTCCTCATGGTCCAGGAAAAACGTGCGCATGATCAACGACATGATTCCTTCTGACCCGCTTCCAGCTATCACATTCTCGGTCTTAATGCCATACTTGGAAGCCAGTTTTTTGCGCAATTGAGTGCTGGCCGGATCCGGATAATTCATAATCACACGATGTGATTTCACGGCGGCCTCCAGCGCCTTTTGTGAGCATCCCAGTCGATTCTCGTTCGAGGCCAACTTCGATATCTTCGGCGGATTGAACGAATCAACGACCTCTTCGATCGTCTTGCCGGCGATGTAGGGTTTGAGCTCGTGAACGTGGCGTGGAACCAAAAATGATTTGCGATCGATCATGGATTGAACTGTGTAGTATTACGTAGAAAGCAGGTGGATTGAAGAAGGTATAGTATTTACAAAATAAAGTAGATTGCTTTAAAAATCTTCGATATGTTTACAGAAAAGCGCTTTTAGCATCCATTTATTTTAGTAACTAATTACTTACACTAAGTTTGAGAGAACTATGACTTCCTCACAAGACGCCGTTATCGCATCCATTCCGTCCTACCTACGACAGTTTGTTGTTCGCCAGCATTACGAGGAGTATACTGCACAGGATCACGCCGTGTGGCGATACGTAATGCGTCGAAATCTAGATTTTCTGGCTAAGGTGGCGCATCCAGCCTACCTCACCGGACTCCAGAAAACGGGAATCAATCTCGACAAGATTCCACATATCGACGAAATGAACGAGAAGCTGAACAAGATCGGCTGGAGAGCGGTCGTTGTCGACGGATTTGTCCCACCCGCAGCCTTCATGGAGTTTCAGGAGCACAAAATTCTTGTAATTTCTGCCGAAATCCGGAATTACAAGAATGTAATGTATACGCCAGCGCCGGACATCATCCACGAAGCAGCCGGACACGCTCCGATCATCGCGGACGATAAATACGCCTCCTACTTGCAGAAAATCGGCGAATACGGAGCAAAATCGGTGTTTTCGAAGCTCGATTATGAAATCTATGAGGCCATTCGACAGCTTTCGATCATAAAAGAGTATCCAGATGCGAGTCCTGAGGAGGTCAATGCCGCCGAAAAATTGCTCGAGACCAAGATCGCGGAGAATACAGATCCGTCCGAGTCGGCTTATCTGGCTCGCCTGCATTGGTGGACCGTCGAGTACGGACTCATCGGCGAACCGGACAACTTCCAGATTTACGGCGCTGGAATCCTGTCCTCGGTCGGGGAAAGCAAAGAATGTATGCAGCCTAAAGTCAAGAAGATTCCATTGAGCGTAGACTGCTGTAACTACAACTATGACATCACTCAGATGCAACCGCAGTTGTTTGTGGCCAAAGACTTTGATCATCTACACGCAGTACTCGAAGAATTCGCCAACAGTATGTGCTTCCGGAAAGGTGGCGTCGAGTCCGCACTGAAAGTCGTCAAATCGGCCAACGTTGGTACGCTCGTATTCAGCTCCGGACTACAGGTGTCTGGCACATTCACACACGTGCTTGCCGATTCCAACGGAAATCCATCGTTTATTAAAACCACGGGATCCACAGCGCTTGCCTACAACGACCAAAACCTCGAAGGACATGGAATCGATTATCATCAAGATGGATTCAGTTCTCCGGTTGGACGCATTCAAGGCATAGATAAACCACTCGAATCCTGGTCTGATGATGATCTGACTGCCCACGGTGTTACTACTGGAAGACAGTGTACACTCAAGTTCGCATCTGGATACAGCGTATCTGGCACTCCTGAAAGTTTAACTCGCAAAGATGGTAACATCGTGACCATAGCCTGGTCCAATTGCACAATAACCGATCCAAAAGGTACTACGGTTTACCAACCTGACTGGGGAACCTTTGATCAGGCTGTCGGGGCAACCATCACTTCGGTATACTCAGGGAGCGCCGACAAAGAAAACTTCAATGTCTATCCACGGAAATCAGAGAAAAAGGCGATCAAAGTCATATACTCTGACAAAGAAAAAGACCTTTTCCGACTCTACTCTGAAATTGATACTCTCAGAACCAACAATTCTGCCACTGAAATGTCCCTGACATCGATTTTCGTTCAGTTGGAAAAGATTCACCCTACCAATTGGCTCATTCGTCTCGAACTTTTAGATCTGGCGAGTTCCGCGAAAGCAGATGCGCTGACCGACACCATCCTCAAATCGTTGAGCATGTTGTGCGAGGAGAACGCGGAGAATAAAGATCTGATCGAGGCCGGACTTCATTTCATGGGAATCGAGTCGAGCGTCGCTTAACAACTTTCGTTGGGTGATTTTCCCGAAAAGTTGTATCATAAGGGCTAACTAGGTACATATGTGTGCTTCGAGCAGCCTTTTTTATTCACCCATTCCTCTAGACCATGAAACGAATCCTGCTGACTGCTGCACTTATTCTAACTCTAAGTTCCGGAGCCTTCGCGCAGGCCATGAAAGTCACTGCGGTAAATACAGGCTTAGGTGCGATGAACGGAGCGCTACTCGGACTCGGTGCCATAGGTTTGTCCGGTAATTCCGACGATCTCACACCACTTCGCGTCGGTGTCGGATTCGGAACGCTTTACGGCCTGGGAATGGGAATTTACGACGCCACTGTTCATACGAACAATGGAGTTACTAACATCAAATATGGAATGTTACACTCCAGCGAATATTCTGCCATGATACCCATGTTTGACACCGTATATGGAGGAGCGACAGGCGCAGTAGTTGGAATGGCAATATCTTTGATCAACGGCACCAGCATCCGGAAAGGATTCGTCAACGGTGGAAGTGTAGGACTCTTCGGAGGGTTTCTATTCGGAATCACCGACGTGCTTTATTTCAGTCAAACACGAACCAACAGCTTATTAGAGCCAGGATTATCAGGCGGAAATGATGGATTTGTCACCATGACATTTGGAAGTCAGTCCACTTTATCCATCGGCAAACTAGATTACACGATTGCTCCGGTAATGGTCTCTGGAAATTTCCAGAGCACCGTTGTTCCAGTCGTACAATTAGCAAACTACCGCCATAAGTTCTGATTGACACAGATTTAAAGTATGACTCAGTGTTAAATGCTTAACGGAGTCACGAAATCAAAGTGAACTCTACCAACGTGTCAATTGTCGGCGGGCAAGTCTTCTTCTTTGCTTAAGCTTCGCAAAACAGCTTTTACAGTCTCCAAATGCCCCGATAGCGACGCATGAAATCCATCCGCAAGGTAATTCCATGCATTCGGAGGGTTCCCCATCCGGGTTCCATAAGGATCCACAACATACCCGCTTTTTCCAGCAATAAGTTCTCGGTATCCACTCAGTTCCGCCTCATCGATAACACCTGAAAACAGTGGCATGTCCTGCATCAACTCTGTAATCACTGGTGGAGGTGTCACCCAAATAATTGGATTGCGAGTTACTTCCCCGATCATGCTTTCAATCACCGCGATATTCTCCCAAAACTCGGCCAACGAAACCAGGGTCCGATTGTCGGCAAACGCATGAAGCTTCTCGGCATCATGACTCCCCAAATTAACAATCACCCAATCGGGTTTGTACACACTGAGATCACGGTCCAACCGTCGAAGTACATCCAGTGATGTACTGTTGTACACAGCAGCATTGATGAACGTGAACTCCGCGTCATCCACTCCAATAGTTAATGTATGACGCAGAATTTCGAACCACCCCTGGAGATCATCTGCATTTGAGTCTCCAATTACCATGATGCGGGCATCGGTTTTAAATGGAACTTGCTGTACGTGATCAGAAACCAAATCATCCTTAAGTAATTCAAGAGCGGCCGTTTTCGCAGTTTTGTCGTACGCCTGACGCAGCTCCTTCAGTTCGGCTTCTTCCATGCCGATAAAAGCTGCTTGTCCCTTTAGGGTCAATGCTCCCGGCAGAAACGGATGTACTTTGTGCAGATTCAGGTACGGTGCCAGATAATTCTTGATGGCAGCGATTTCAAGTTCCTTTTTTTTCATAGTAATTCAGTATAATCCGTGATATTCGTTAAACGTAGAGCAGTTATTGTTGAATCCAGCTCAGTAAATTCCTGTCAAAAATATAATTCAATCATGATGTCCAAAATTACCAAAGCAGTACTCACCGGAAATGGTACTTCTCAGACCAGGCTGACCACAGGAAATTACGAGTTTTATTCTGATGAACCCATAGCCGCTGGTGGTACCGGTACTGCGCCCGATCCAATGGAACTCCTATTTGGAGGTCTTGCTGCGTGCACCATCATCACTCTCAAAATGTATCTGGATCGCAAAGGATGGAAATACGATTCTTTGGATGTCAGCATAACTACGCAGGTCGATCGTGTCGAAAATGCTGCTATTTTGAATGCCGAAGAACGTAAGCGAGTCCGAGAAGGGCGCCTCCGACGCATTCACAAGATCATACACTTGAAATCGGATATGAACCAGGAACAACTCGAACGAGTAGTCGAAATAGCAGGTAAATGTCCGGTGAACAAGCTAGTTAAAGAAAGTGCTTACATCACCGATGAGGTCCAGACCGTGTGATTTACACGGTCTGAAACTGAACAAATCTCTTCCAGTCACTTTCATCGCCATACTCATCGATAATGTCAGGCAGTGTTTCTGTTTTGTATTGCGACAGAATATGCGATATCTCGAGTTGTAGATTCGATATTGAATTGTTAATCAAATCACTATGGAACCCTCTCTCTCCCAATTGGATAACCATCTCTAGGGAAAATACCCTGCCTAGAATTTGTCCCAATTCTACCAATTTACGTTGAGCCTGCTTGATATCCACGTTGAAATCCAATTTTGATCGCAACATATCCGCCGCATTTATACTAAGATCATAATCTTTAAGGTATTCGTGTAAATTTGAGATATTCAACTTTCGCATACTTTTGAGTACAGATTCGGATATCTGCTGGTACAAAATGTCATTTGATCCCTCAAAAATCTGATAAGGACGGCTATCCACAATCGCACGACCCGCAATGTGATCCTGGCGGTATCCTTTAGCACCAACTAGTTGTAAAAGTGACTGTGAAGCCTCCTGCATATAATCTGTGATAACCGTTTTAATCGAATTTGCAGCCACATCCATTTTCGAAAGATCCACATCAATCTTTGCATGCTGAACCGTGTAGTTACACATGGCAGAACAGACCGTAAATGCGGACTGTATACTCGATAACCGTTTCTTTACCTGATCATAAGTAAACAGGGAGCTACCGCCGACCATACGTCCCTTACAATGATCCAGCGCCTCATCCATCAAACGCTTCAGAAATCCCATACCCATGCCAGGAAATTGAAGTCGACTCCGATGCAGGATATCCAACATCATTGTGATTCCATTGGTACGAGGCTCGAGTTTATATGCTGATGGAATATGTGCATCTATCTTGTTACGACCGTACGGAAGCATATATAATCCGAGATTTTTATATACTTCCTCAACTTCTATACCCTTTAGGTGACTATCATGGATAAAGAAATCAATATCACGCGATAGTTCACCCTTAGCATTCTGTCTCCGGGCAGTTAAAAGCCAGAAATCAGCCCAGCCTGTAAGTCCAGCCCAATGTTTAGTGCCTTGTAAATGATATCCTGATTGAGATTCTGTATACGATGTCTGCATCTTAAGGGCATCAGAACCATAATCAGGCTCCGTAATCATAAGGCCACCAAGATTTTTCTGATGGATTACACGTTGATACACAGCCTCTTTAGCCTCTTCTGTTGCATAAAGAGAAACAGGTTGCAAGAAGAGAGCTCCGTTGATTCCAACAAGCAAAGATAATGGAAGAGACTCATACGAGGTAGCTTCGAGAACAGAGAGGCACTCGGCCACATCCCCACCGCGTCCATCGAATTCGGATGGAACAAAAACACTTAGCGGGGAACACGACATTACATCTCGAAGTACAAAAGGTGGCAACCCACGTGTAAGATTTAATTCCTCAATATTCGACCGTTCAGAAAATAAGTTCTTAAGGGTCAGTTTGTAATTTTCAATAAATTGTGAAAATTGCAAATGCACTGATGATTTTTCGATAGTGTACAATTTCAAAATAGGCTGATGTAATTATTAACAATAATCTAACTGAGAAGTCTTTTATCTGAAAATACACATTATAGATAAGACTATTAATAAATACTTGTAATAAAGATTACAGAAAAGAGATAAGCGAGCGGGGTAGCGGGGTAGCGAAGTAGCGGGGTAGCGGGGTAGCGGGGTAGCGGGGTAGCGGGGTAGCGGGGTAGCGGGGTAGCGGGAGGATAGGGTTTTATGGCGGTGGGGTCAACGCGGTCGGTGCGGGGTGCAGGGGTGTTTACGGGTCACGCTTTTCGGTTCTCTGTTTTCGGTTCTCTGTTTTCTACCCTGGCGAACGGTGTTCGCCTGGGGACAATAAAAAAAGCCCTGAGAGCGGTTGGGCTTCAGGGCTTGGTAAAAGGA
>CAYYPL010000007.1:0-183042 GCA_964473555.1 uncultured Chitinophagales bacterium | reverse complement strand
CATAAGTGACACCTCACATAATAAACTGAACAAACTTAAAAAATCCAATCCAGAAGCTTTTTTTTACTGGTATAAAATTTTTGATTTAACTAGTTAGTGAAATAATGTATCTCATATCTACTCCCGATCTAGTGTTAGTGAAATCTTTTCAGGAAAGCGATCAATTCCAAAACTCTCACCAGTGGTGAGAGAAACTACCTGAACTCCGCAAAAACGCAAGTGACTAACACAAAAAATCCGTCATGTAGTGTCATTCTTCTTTGATTCTTAGCTCTTTCGATGCATATTCTGTCAGGATTTATGTCAATCAACGTCAAGTTATAGACTGTATGTGATGGATGAGGTGTTTGCCCGGGCCTAAGATGGGCGGCAATTTCATCTGATTCGAGTGTATGTATTATGGAAGTGCTTCAAACCGGACTTTATGAACAGCTGATCAATAAACTGTTTGCTCAGCGGCTGCAGGAGCTGGATAAATCTGTGTATTTCTACAAGAATGACACCGCGTTGTCACGTTCTGAGGCGAGCAGGCACCTCACGCAGTATGTTTCCGGAATCATCAAGTATGCGCTGGAGTCTGTTCCGGGGGATGATCGTCCCGGGCGACAAATCGATCTGATCAATAAAATCATCCTCCTACTGATGGATGAAATCCGGGAACAAGATCTTTCAGAGAATCTAGTTGAGTCAGAAGGACGGATTCTCGAGGCCATCTTGAGTCGATTGGATAATCCGGTTGCGGATTTGGGCAAACATGTGAACGAGATCATGCCGTACACCCGGCTATCGCAAAGTGAGCTCTTCACCGGATCCCATGCCGGACTATCATTGGACAGCGAGCTCAAAAAGGAAATCCTTTCGGCCGATCGCATTCAGTTCATGGTGAGTTTCATCAAGTGGACCGGAATTCGGATCTTCGAGCATGAGTTGCGCGAATTCACCAAACGTGGAAAGCTTCAGGTCATCACAACCACGTACATGGGCGCTTCGGACCATAAAGCGATCGAATTTCTGGCCTCCCTGCCAAATTCCGAGGTCAAGGTTTCCTATAATTCACAAAATGTGAAGTTGCATGCCAAGGCCTATCTGTTCTTGAGGAATAGCGGATACCACACCGGATACATCGGCTCTTCCAACTTGTCGAAGTCGGCCATGACCACGGGACGCGAGTGGAACATGAAAGTCACCACTCAGGAAGTCGGACATATCATCGATAAGTTTGTCAAGACCTTCGAAACGGAGTGGAATGACCGAGAGTTTGAGCTGTACAGGGCTGGATCATCCGAGGATAGAAGTCGTTTTTTGAAGTCGATTAATACGGAATCGATTTCGACGGACTCCAGTTCATTTACCTATTTCGACATTGAACCTTATCCATTTCAGAAGGAAATTCTGGAGCGTCTTGATACAGAGCGAAGCGTGCATAATCGGTTTCGCAATCTGATTGTGGCAGCTACAGGAACCGGGAAAACCGTGGTTTCGGCCTTTGATTTCCGTCGGATATATCGCCAGAATCCGAATGCCCGGTTTTTGTACGTCGCACATCGCAAGGAAATCCTCGAGCAAGCGCAGAATACCTTCCGAATGGTACTTCGGGACGGAAATTTCGGTGAATTGTGGGTAGGTGGACATGAACCGAATCGATATGATCAGCTTTTCGCCTCGGTTCAAACCCTGAACAATCGCCTGGGATCACTTCCGCTGTCGTTTGATTTCTTCGATTATGTCATCGTGGATGAGGTGCATCACATCACAGCGGACAGTTATCGTCCGATTTTGGAGCGATTTAATCCGAAGATTCTGCTTGGACTTACGGCTACGCCTGAGCGGATGGATGGAGGCGATATTTTGGAGGATTTCGACCAGCGGATTGCTGCTGAAATTAGGCTTCCAGAAGCCTTGAACAAGAATCTGTTGGTGCCGTTTCAGTATTTCGGAGTGAGTGATCCGGTGGATATTTCAAACGTGGCTTGGACCAACGGTCGCTATCAGATTGGTGAACTGACTCGAATTTACACACAGAATGATCAACGGGTCGGACACATTTTAGAAAATTGCAGCAAGTATCTGACGGATCTCAACGCGGTCAAAGCGCTTGGATTCTGCGTAAGTCAGGAACATGCGCGCTATATGGCAGAAAAGTTCACGGCAAAAGGGCTCCGGGCGAACTACTTGACCAGTGGCAACGCTTCCGAGCGTGACATCCTGCGTCAACAGCTATTAAGAGGCGACATCAACTACCTGTTTGTCGTTGACATTTTCAATGAGGGAGTGGACATCCCTGAAATCGATACCGTTCTGTTTTTACGTCCAACGGAGAGTTTGACCATCTTTTTGCAGCAACTTGGACGCGGATTGCGAACTGCAGAAGGTAAATCCGTGCTTACTGTACTTGATTTCGTTGGAAATGCCCGAGCCGAGTATGATTTCGAGCACAAATTTCGCGCTTTGGTCGGAAAAACGCACACATCCATCACCAAGCAGATTGAAGACGACTTCCCACATTTGCCATTGGGATGCAGCATCATACTCGAAAAACAAGCCAAAGAAGTCATTTTGGCCAATATTCGAGCAGCAACCAATCCGGATCGCAGGAAATTTGTCCAGCGCATTCAGCAGTTCCGACATGCCTCAACCAGGAAACTCGGTCTTCGGTCGTTCATTGAGTTTCATAATTACGATCTCGAATTGGTGTACAAATACAAGCTCGAGGGGAAATCATTAAGTTGGAGCCGGTTGTGTCAGTTCGCTGGTCAACGTGACGAGTTCAATGAGCCCCATGAAACTGAATTGTCCCGATTCATCAGTTCTAGGCTCATCACCATTCAATCCATATCGTACTACAGTTTTCTGGATCTGTTAATCCGTCTGGATGGCTCACTGTCCGCACTCAAAAACGAGATCAAACATGCCAAAAGCGGTCAACAAAGGCAGACCGAGTTCGTTCATGAATCATTGTTGACCTTCACTGAACACGAACTCGACCTATTCGGACTCATGGTACATTATGATGTGTGGCAAAAGTCCGGAGCTGATGTCGGTCGTGACACCTTGGAGTCCAGCTTGCAGGTATTTCGTGAGAATCCGGTACTTAGCCAGGAAATCCGAGAGGTACTCAGTATTCTGACCGATCGTTTGGATCACGTGGAATCCGCATTCAACCTTGGATTTGACTTCCCGTTGCGTGTCCATGGCCGCTACACCCGCGATCAGATATTGGCCGCCATGCAGATCCACCAATTAGAAAAGGCATCCAGTAATCGCGAAGGCGTAGCTGAAAATCGAGACCTCAACTGCGAAGCCCTGTTCGTAACGTTGCATAAGTCCGACGACAATTACAGTGCCACCACCTTGTATGAAGACTATGCCGTCAGTGAAGAACTATTTCATTGGCAATCCCAAAACGCGAGCATACCGGACCGAGGCAGAGGCAAAAGTTATGTCATGCACCGTCAAACCGGAAAACGCATCCTGTTGTTTGTTCGCGAGCGAAACAGCGACCAATACGGCAACACCATGAGCTATGTGTATTTGGGACCCGCCGACATCAGCTCCCACCACGGCCGCAAACCCATGAACATCACCTGGCACCTCAAAGAACCCATTCCGGGGTACTTGATTAATGAAAGTAGGAAGTTGGCGGTTGGGTGAGTGCGGTGGAACACATGAGTTGATAGAAACTTTAATTGATTGATAAAACACACATGAAAACTCATGCAAATAAATACCGACTTAAAAGAGATCTGAAATGTTTCGATAGAATCAGGTCAGTCAAAGTGCCAATCAACCTGCGGTAAATCATTGACTCAGAATTCTTAGTTAATTAAAGAATTATTGAAAAGTTACACACATTTATAGTAATAAAACTCTGTCATTTTGTGTCAATCAACCTTGATGTTTGATGAAATTAATATGATCCTAAAGAGAACTGACATTAATTCGTGCTGAATCTTGTAATATCTTTATAGGCATTTAATGATTATAATTTTAATCTTGAAATCGGCACTTAAACTTACGTTTCATCATAATTGATTCAAATGTTTTCTGAACTCCTGATATCATCAAAACCAACTTTCTCTGGTCATGATTCTTTCCACTGTAGACAACTTTGGTTAAAGAAAGGATATGACTTTATAAAGGACGGGCATAGTTTCAATGATGCAGACGCGATAATTAAGCTTGGTGTGGGGAAAAATATGGTTTCGTCAATTCGCTTTTGGATGAAAGCATTTAATATAATTGACAGTATTGATCTCCCAACCGAATTTGGTAAACGATTACTAGATGACCAGAATGGTTTTGATCCATTTTTGGAAGATGATGCTTCTTTATGGTTATTGCATTATCAGCTAGTCAAGACCGGACATGCATCCATTTATAGCATAATCATCAATCAGTTGAGAAAAGAGAAGCTCTACTTCACTAAAGAAACGTTCGTCAATTTCATTAGACGAATAAGTGAGGCTAATTCGGATTTAAGCTTTAATGAAAACACAGTTGCGAAAGATTTTATAGTTTTTACTAATACATATAAGAATGATACTGAAAGTAAAAGCATAGAAGATAGTTACCAGGGTGTACTATCAGAGCTTGACTTTCTCAAAACAATGGGAAGTGGAAAAAACCTACAGTTTTTTATAGAAAACAACGAACGTGACACTTTACCTGAGGCTGTTTTACTTTTTTCCATTTTAGATAATGCGAACTTCGGAAATTCAATAAATCTTAATTCATTAGAGCATGACTTCAATAGTCCAGGATCTATTTTTGCATTAAATCGCACCGGATTGACGAACAAAATTGCTGAAATTGTTAGTAAAAATAAAGACATTACCTACACAGATCATGCAGGAATCAAGGAACTCCAATTTAAGTCCAAACCCAACGCTTATTCGATTTTAGAACGCTACTATGGAGAATAATTTCACGACATCAGTCAATATAATTAGAGACACGGAGAGGGCTTTTAATTATATACCTACACCTAACTCAAGGCGGGTTATTGGACAAATAGTTAATGACTTCAAAAAAGGAGTGCGATCTTTCAATTTAGTTGGGACTTATGGTACAGGTAAGTCATCGTTTTTGTTGGCATTAGAGCAAAGCATGAATGGTACAAAACGTTACTTTAATCCAAATTTCTCTGCTGACCCACAAGTTGACTTCATAAAAATAATCGGGTCATACAATTCTATTGTAGAACAATTTGCTGAAATTTTCGAAGTAAATACCTCTAAAAACAAACATGAGAACATATTTTCTGAAATATTCAATAGATATTATTCTATCAAGAGTGAGAATAAGATTCTATTCGTACTAATTGATGAATTTGGAAAGTTTCTAGAGTATGCAAGCAAGTACAATCCCGAAAACGAGTTATACTTCATTCAGCAACTTGCCGAGTTTTGCAATAACCCGAAGTACAATATTGTTTTGATTACTACAGTTCATCAGAGCCTAGAGTCATATGCATATTCGTTAAGCACTACTCAGAAACAAGAGTGGATTAAGGTTAAAGGACGTTTTCGAGAAATAACATTCAACGAACCCGTTGAGCAACTACTTTACTTAGCTGCTGAACATGTATCTGTGAATTTTAAAGATAAAGTTGATAAATCGATTGTAGAAAAGTGCCTTAAAATTGCGAAACAGACTAAGGCTTTTGACTTTAACAATGACTTTCTTGAAGATATAGCCACAAAATTATATCCTCTTGACATGCTAGCTGCGAACATTTTGACACTCTCTCTACAGCGATATGGTCAAAATGAACGGTCTCTTTTTTCATTTTTAGAATCAACAGATCATACAGGGATTTCGAAATTTGATCAGAAGGTTTCCCCATTCTATAATCTCAGTAATGTATACGACTATTTAAACTTCAACTTTTACTCCTTTTTGACTTCGAGGTATAATCCTGATTTTACTGATTGGAGTTCAATTCGCACGGCAATTGATGCTGTTGAAAGAGCGTTCGATTCTTCGGTAAGTGATTACATGAAAATTGTTAAGGTAATCGGTCTATTAAACACTTTTTCGGCAAAAGGCTCAAAGCTTGACAGGGATTTTTTAAGAAGCTATTTACAGATCTGTTGTGGAATATCATCCTCTGATGAGTTGATTAAAGAGTTAGAATCAAAACACATCATTCGCTACAGAGCGCATAGTAGAAGATTTATTCTATTCGAAGGCACCGATCTAGATATAGAGTCAGCTATAATTGATGCTGGAAATAAAATTACAGAAGTTGGCGATGTTACTACACTTTTAAAGAGACATTTTAACTTTAGTCCTGTATTTGCAAAGCAATACTCCTATGAAACAGGTACCCCTAGATACTTCGAATTTAGAATTTCGGATGAACCTATAAATGATGTTCCTGAAGACGAAATTGATGGCTTTGTTAACTTAATTTTCAATGAAGACTTAAGCGATTCTGATTTACAAACTAAATCTGAACTTCAGAAAGAGGCTATAATTTATTGTTTGTTTAAGAACTCAATAGAAATCAAGAGTTTACTTTTCGAAATCGAAAAAATTCAAAAAGTAATTAAGGAGAATGAAAGCGATAAGGTTGCAAAACGAGAACTAGAAAATATTGTAGATTCACAAACTCGATTACTCAACTATTACATTACTCAAAGCATCTTCTCAGGATGTGAAGTAGTAAAATGGTATTTCAATGGAGAAAAAAAGACTGTTTCGAGTAAAAGCGATTTTAATAAGTTGCTCTCGCAAGCCTGCAGAATTGTATATGACAAAACACCTGTGTTTAAAAATGAGCTTGTAAATAAGCATAAGATTTCCACGTCAATTCATACAGCGAAACGCAACTATCTAAAGGCATTAGCTAATAATTGGGATGTTGAGAATCTAGGATTTGATGATTCTACATTTCCACCAGAGAAAACAATCTTTCTGTCATTGCTAAAGGAGAATAACCTTTCACCTTTGCGGAATAATCCAAATGATATTCTAAAAGTTCATGAAAATTCAACCTTTTACCCACTTTGGGAAGCTTCAGAAAATTTTCTAAAGAGCGCAAAATCTGAAGAACTAAAAGTTTCTGATCTATCAAAGATTCTCAGTAAGCGACCTTTCAAACTAAAGCAAGGGTTAATTGACTTTTGGGTAGCAACCTTTATTTTTCTTAAGCGTGACGATATCGCAATTTTTAAAGATGATAGCTATATACCAAACCTGACTGATGACAATTTACAACTGCTTGCAAAAGAACCTAACAAGTATTTAGTCAAATCTTTTGATGTCGAAGGGGTTAAGCTAGATATCTTTAATAGCTATCGTAAATTTTTGAACCAGTCTACGGATATCAAGTTTGACAATAATTCATTTATTGAAACGATTAAACCATTTATCGTTTTCTACAAGCAACTTCCTGAATACACTAAAAACACGAAAAGGTTATCCCCTACAGCAATTCAAGTGAGAGATGCAATCACCAAAGGAAAAGACCCTGAGCGAATTTTCTTCGAGTCATTTCCAAATGCATTAGGATTTACATTAAATACACTTCAAAGCGACCAAGCAAAACTACAGCAGTACACTGTAAAACTACAGGATGCAGTTCGAGAGTTAAGAACCGCTTATGATGAACTTGTAAAAAGATTTGAAGAGTTTATTTGTTCTGAGATTATTGGCGAAAAAGTTGATTTTGAAGTCTATAAAGCTCGTTTGCAAAAACGATTTAAAAAGCTGAAAAAGCATATGCTTTTGAGTAATCAAAAAACATTTGTTCAGCGAATTGATTCAATCCTAGATGACAGGAAAGCTTGGTTAAACTCAATAGCGCAATCTGTCTCTGGACGCACATTGGAGATGTTTTCTGATGAAGACGAAATCATGCTATATGAGAAATTCAAGTCTATGATTTTGGAGTTGGATAGTTTAACTAAGATTTCAAAATCTGATATTGATGAAAGCAATGAAGAAGTAATTAGTGTTAAGATTGACTCGTTTTTCAGCAAAATTGATCCTAAGGTTGTTAGAATACCGAAAAGTAAGAAAGCAGAAATAACTCAGTTGAAACAAGAGTTAAAAAATAATTTAGGTAAAGACAAAACTTCAAATATTTCAGCAGTAATAAACCTTTTAAAGGAATTATTAGATGAGTAAAGTAAGACACGTACTGGGCATTTCTGGTGGAAAAGATAGTGCCGCACTAGCTATCTATGTAAAGACAAAATACCCATCGATAGATTTAGAGTTATACACCTGCGACACTGGAAAAGAACTTGACGAAACATACCAACTAATACGAAATTTAGAGGTATATCTCGGAATTAAAATCAATCTTCTACAAGGAGCTGAAAATAGTTCAGAAGACCCTTTTGACCATTTTTTAAAAATGTATGGTGGTTTTTTACCATCTTCGAATGCTCGATGGTGTACAAAGAAACTGAAGCTTGAGCCTTTCGAGAACTATGTTGGTACAGACCCAGTGATTTCTTATGTAGGGATCCGAGGTGATGAAGAAAGAGAAGGATACATTTCCACGAAAAAGAATATTCAATCTATTTTTCCCTTTAGAAGAAATATTTGGAGTCAAGATGTTGTAACGATGATGCTAGCCAACCAGAATTTGGAGCAACTGTTATCAATATCAAAAGATGTAGATTTTGGACAGCATCAGGAGAAAGCGATACAGACTATTACAAGAAAAATTGACTCTTCTTTCACGATTGATCAAAAACTCAATTCTTTACTCGACGCTAATATTAAGGGATTTAACCATCTCGTTTTTGAATTCTTGAAGTCAACAGAGTATCCCCTAGCGGCTGAATCTACTTTCCCACTTTTGGACAACGAAGATATTATTGTCCGGGATGATGTATTCAAGATATTAGAAGTAAGTGGGGTCGGCGTACCGGCTTATTACAAGAAGGTTGACTTTGAAATTGAAGGCAAAACAGGCCAATACGCTAGAAGTCGATCAGGGTGTTATTTCTGTTTTTTTCAACAGAAAATTGAATGGGTTTGGTTGTACGAGCAACATCCTGAGCTTTACAAGAAAGCCATGGACTATGAAAAAGATGGCTACACTTGGGGTCAGCATGAAAGTTTGGAAGAAATAATCCAGCCAGATCGAATGGCTCAGATAAAGTCTGAGTATGTAAAGAGAATGGAAAGAAAATCTAACGCGAAATCTTCCTATCTGATTGACATCTTAGATGATGCCGAAGCTGAGGGATGCGCTGCTTGTTTTATTTAAATTTACATTTATGAAATTCACAATCACAGAATGGTCTATAAAAAAGTTGGTTTCTACATTTCAGAATGGGAAACTAAGTTTGAGTCCACCATATCAGAGAAATTTCATTTGGTCTACTGAAGATCAACAAACTCTAATTGACTCAATTAATAAAAAGATTCCCATTCCAAATTTTTTTCTACTTGAAAAAGAAAAAAATAAATTTGAAATGGTAGATGGTCAACAAAGATCAAGAACAATAATTGGATTTTTAAACAAAAGCTTCAAGGATTTTCAAGGTCGATTGTTTTCCAAAGAAACACATCCTGAATTTCTCGACTTTACCTTTCCAATTACAATCATTCATGATATTGAGGGAGAATCAATAGAAAAATTTTATGCTTTGGTAAATAAAACTGGAATTCACCTAAATAAACCTGAGGTAAGAAAAGCAGACTTCTATTCTACAAAAATATTGAAACTTGTCAATGAATTAGCCGAATCCACAAAAGTTACATCTTTAAATTTGTTTTCAGGAAGTTCATTGAAAAGAATGAATGATAAGGAGTTTATCTCAGAATTACTTGTCTTAATTAAAGATGGGCACGTTGAAAAGAAAGGAGCCTTAGATGATTATTATGAGAAAGACATTTCTAATGATTTATATATAGAACTTCACCGAAAATTTAATTATGTAATTGACAAAATTCATCTATTAAATGCTATATATCCATTAACGAGAACAAGATATAAACAACGAAATGACTTTTACACGTTGTTTGATTTTATACTGAATTATTCACCTTATGATGAGTTTGAATTAGAATATTTCTATAGGTTATTGGTTTTAATTGGCACAGATATTAAACCAACTCAAGACAAATGTGAAGCGCTTAAGGAGTATGCACGTAACTGTGTTACACAGTCTAATTCGAAATTAGCCCGAGAAAACAGACTTAGGTTTTTTCAATTACTTTTAACAAATAGTTCAGGCGAACCGAATAGTATTCAAAATGATATAATGAATTTCTACCATTTTAATGATAGAAATCTCAAACACTTAAAGTCATATTTCACAATAAATCTGAAGTATATCGTCAATCATAAAAAAATAGAATTTGTGAAATGAGATTTGATGGTAATGATATAAAACTAGACGACTACGACGAAGGAAGTTTCGTTACTCTTGATAATGAAGACTTTAAAATTTTGCCTCTTAGCGGTAAGTATAAAAATTCTAAAGGTTCTAGCTCTAATTTGTTTATTATTAACGACCCAAGTGGTGATTCTGAAGATAAAGTAATTAAGATTTGTAAATCTCCTCTTTCTCGTGGTAATAATGGTAGAATAAAAAGATTTACAAGAGAGATTAAAGCGTTTAAGAAAGCAAAAAGTAACAAACTTAGAAATGTAGTTGGCTTCTTTAAGGATGGGGTAGTCGAGATAGATGGAGATGATTTCTTGTATTTTATAATGGAAAAAGCTGACGGTGATTTAGCTACGTATCTTGAAGAGAATAGATTTGATTTTACACCAAATCAGAAGTTGACATTTTGTGTCAATATACTAAATGGAATTAAACAACTGCACAGTTTAGGTATTTATCACCGCGACATAAAACACGATAACGTATTATTTATAAATGGCGAGTTTAAAATTGGTGATTTGGGATTAGTTAGATTTCGAAGTGATGACAATAGAGTAGATTGGGTAAACGAAAAAATTGGCCCAATTGGGTGGCTTTCACCTGAGGCAACTAATAAAATGCTAACAAATAAAAAAGATATCTTATACAGTTATGACTGTGATATTAATGAGGGCTCTGATATTTTTCAACTGGGGAAGCTTTTTTGGTATGTTTTTCAAGGAAACTTACCTTTAGGCCAAATACTATTAGACGATTATGAAGTTGGTGAAAATGATATTTATCAAATTATTTTTTCTATGCTTCAATACCAAAAATCTAGACGTCCTTCAATTGAAGCACTTGAAGATCTACTAGAACCATTGAAAATCAAATATGGTGTTTAATGAATCGGTCATATATCTTGACTATAACTCCACCACCCCTGTTGAACCGAGGGTGCTTGAGGCAATGTTGCCATACTTAAGAGAGAATTTTGCAAATCCAAGTAGCTCACACTATCTCGGATATTTAATCAACGAGGATATCGAAAAATCAAGGATTAGTATTGCTGACTTAATAGGATGTGAACCTAAAGAAATCATTTTTACTAGCGGTGCTACCGAAGCCATTAACACAGTTCTGAAGGGTATTACAGAGAAATACAAAATAAAAGGTAAACATTTAGTAACAGTTTCTTCGGAACACAAAGCCGTTATAGATACTTGTAAAGAATTAGAGAATAGAGGTTTCGAGGTAACTTATTTACCAGTTCATGAGAATGGATTGATTAATTTGTCAGAGCTTGTAAAAGCTGTAACATCCGATACAATTCTTGTATCAGTGATGTATGTAAATAATGAAACTGGGGTAATTCAACCAATAAAAGAGATCTCGAAGATAGCCCATAATTATGGAGCTTACTTTATGACTGATGCAACTCAAGCGGTTGGCAAGATTGCAGTGGATGTAGATGATTTAGGAATAGATTTGATGTGTTTTAGTGGACATAAAATGTATGCGCCGAAAGGTATTGGGGCTTTGTATGTTAGACATAGAGAGAAGAAAGTCTCATTAACTCCTCAAATCCATGGTGGAGGTCACGAACAAGGTCTTAGAAGCGGAACTTTGAATGTTCCTGGTATAATTGCTTTAGGAAAAGCATGTGAAATTGCTCAATCAGAAATGGAAAGTAATCAAACTAACATCAAAGCAATGCGAGATTACCTAGAAAAAGAGCTATTAAAATTACCCAACACCTTTCTAAATGGAGATTCAGATAGCAGAATTTTTAATACAACAAATATATGTTTAATAGGTCAAGATGCTAATATTTTAATTGGAAGAATGAAGAATGTAGCGGTATCAAACGGGTCAGCTTGTTCATCTGCTATTGTGGAACCTTCACATGTTTTGAGAGCAATGGGACTATCAGACGATGAAGCTTTTGCCTCACTTCGTTTTTCGTTAGGAAAATACAACAACTATATTGAAATTGATACAGTTTTAAAGTGCATCAAAGAGTTAGTGAAATAAGTTTTTCTTATGCTTAAGGATTGCGATTGGTCAATAGATAGAGATTATAAAACGGGTTCAGATAACGAACCGCTTCAGTTCTATTTAGATGGATTGGCGAATAGCAATGAGTTCAGTTTATTGCTGGGTTATTTCAGTTCTTCTGCAATTAATTTACTTTCAGTAGGTTTTGCTACATTTATTAGCAAGGGCGGAAAAATGAAAATGGTTATTAACCATTTGCTTTCAGCTAAGGATAAAGAGGCAATTTCAAGAGTGGAAGATAATCCGAGTGATATAAAAGTTTTTGATTTAACTGATATTGTTTCGTTAGGCAGAGTACTTGATGAATATGATACACACTTTTTCGAATGTTTAGCATATTTGATTGCGGAAAAACGCCTCGAAATAAAGGTTATCAAGCCCAAGAATGGCAAGGGAATTGCTCATTATAAATCAGGCGTTTTTAGTGATGGCCAAGATTCAGTTGGCTATCAAGCATCATGTAATTTCACGTATTATGGACTGTCAGAGAATATTGAACAACTTGAAGCTTTTTTAAGTTGGGAAAATGGCAGGTCAAATAAACTGATAGGTAAACAATTTAGATTAATTGATGAATACTTTGCTGAAAAAGACAAAGATGTTGAATATATCCCTGTAAAAGAAATTGAAGTCGTACTTAAAGACAGATTTGGGAAGAAAGAAATAAACGAATTGTTAGTTCAAGAAGAAGAGTTACTTAAAAAGAAACAAAAACTAATACTTTCAAATCCAAAACTTAAAAGAACTATCAATAAATTGTTTAGTGACATAGATTTAATTAAAAGAACGCCAAGATTTCCTAATGGCTGGGAACCTCGTCAATATCAAATAGATGCCTATAATAACTGGTCTAAAAACAACTATAGTGGCATATTTGCAATGGCTACTGGGACTGGCAAAACTATAACATCGTTAAATTGTCTTCTAGAAGAGTATAAAATAAACAATAGCTATCATGCTATTATTCTTGTTCCGTCAAAGGCGTTGTTAGATCAATGGATAGATGAGGTTGCCCAATTCAATTTCTCTAATACTATCGTAATTGGAGGAGGATATGATGGCATGAAACATCTACCTAATTACGTTTCGAATTTTAAGGCTGGTCTTAAAAAGAATATTATAATAATATCTACATACGACAGCTTTTCATCACCAAGATTTTTTAATGCTTTCAGCAAGATTCAGAGTGAGTTTACTTTAATAGCTGATGAAGCTCATAATATGGGTGCTAGTCAAATCAAAAAAGTTATGATGCAATTGACTATACCTAAAAGAATCGGATTAAGTGCTACACCCAAAAGAAAGTATGATCCAGACGGGACCGATGCAATTTGTGAATTTTTCAATGATAATCCTCCATTCTGTTATAGTTTTGGGATGGAAAGAGCTATGAAAGAAAAAAGATTGACAAACTACTATTACTATCCAAGAATTGTTCATTTAGATGAGGATGAGAAAGAAGAATATGTAGAGCTATCAAATACATTACTAAAGTTTTTCGATTTTGACCTTGGTAAGTTTAAAGATTCTCCGATAGTAGAAAGATTACTTTTGCGACGCAAAACAATCATACATCAAGCACGGAGAAAAATACCGACCTATAAAGAAATTTTGAGAGAATTAGATCAAAAAGACAAATTGAGATATGTATTTACTTATGTCCCTGTAGGTTCAAGTAAGGAAGAAGAAGTTAGTAATGATAATATTGCTAATAAATTTGTTTATCAGTATTTGAAAGCGGCTCAAGAAGTAAAACCTAGCTTACGTGCAAGCACCTACACCTCTGAAACTGATGATAGAGAAAGTAAGATAAGAGGATTTTCAGAGGGGAAAATTGATATGCTACTAGCTATGAAAATGCTTGATGAAGGAGTTGATATACCTCGTACTGAGGTTGGAATATTTGCAAGCAGCACGGGTAATCCTAGAGAATTTATACAGAGAAGAGGTAGATTACTTAGGAATCATGAGGATAAAAATTTTGCCTACGTTTATGATATGATTGTTGCTCCAATAGCGAGTCATGATAGTGAGAACCTATATCGAATCGAGAAGAATATGGTTCGAAATGAATTGATCAGAGTAGCATATTTTGCAAGTCTTTCGATGAATTTTTATGAATCACGAAACACACTTCAGAATATCTGTGATAGATATGAACTTGATTTAGATATGATAATTAATGAATTAGAAAATGAATGATAACCTACTAAAAGAGATACTTAAGGACGAAATATTGTCTTCCAAGTATAATATCACAGATGAAATGATCGAAAATGCTCAACTAGCACCACCATATCCTAACAAGGTGATTGAGTATTTGGCTATCATAATTAGATCTAAAATGGTTGATATGCATGGTGATATAACCGTTTACAATCAACTGAAAAACCGACTTCGTTAAATATGGCTTCAATAATCAACCAGATATCATTTCAAAACTTCTTTAATTATTACGGAAGTCATGATGATAATACATACGAATTCTCAAAAGGTGTAAACATTGTTGTTGCAGATAATGGAGGAGGAAAGTCAAAATTCTTTAATGCATTTTTATGGTTGTTTTATGACGAAATCTTAGACTCCGATACTAAAACAAGAAAGAACATCAAGAACGTTGCAGTTAAAGTTTGTTCGGACAAAGCAAAAAATGAAGCTTCTGTAAATGATTTAATAGAGTGTAGTGTTGCACTTGAGTTTAGTGATAAACATTTTAGGTACAGAATATCAAAAGGATTCAAGATGAGAAAATCCCAATCTGAATCTTCACTTACTGAAGAATCTGATTGGCAAGTATTCTTTAAACCATTAGAGATTTCAAAAAGGGATCTAATGCTATTGGAATTCCATGAAGTATATGACGAAGATGAACATATTCGAATTTTAAACAAATTGATCCAACCAAGTCTTAGAGAATATTCTCTTTTCCAGGGCGAAGAAGTGGATAAGTTGATTGATTTTAACCAAGCTGGCAGTTTAAATAAAGCAGTTAAATCACTAACTAGTATAAATAAATATGACGAATTAGAAAAAATTACTAAATACGTAGCTGATAGAGCCGAAAGAGATCTAAATGAACATGTAGCTTCAAATGATACTGCTTCACGTAACTACAATAATAAATTTGATGAAAAAGAAGCAAAGAAGAGATCTCTTGAAAATGAGTTAGAAAAGTTACAATCATATGAACTCTCTTATTCAGAAAATAAAGAGGAAGTTGATAAACTAGAAAGTCTAAACGAGAATGCTGAAGCTAGAAAAGAGTTTGATGATAAAATCAAAGATCAGAACGACAGACTTAAAATAATTAAGGATGATTATGATCGACTTGTAGAAAAACTAAATGAACGTTTTTTTGATGGCAATTTTGGTTGGATTGCCATGGGATGTGAAAATGAAGTTTCAAGCTTTAAAGAAAAGCTTAATAAATATCGTGAAGTTCGAACGATAAAGAAGGCTTCTATTTTAAATGAACTGGGCAATGAGAAAATTAACCTACTTCCGCCCGACTCTCCTGACTCGGTTACGTTACAAACAATGATTGAAAGAGAACATTGTTATGTTTGTAATAGGGAAGCAAAAAGAGACTCTGATCCTTGGATGCATATTGTTAGTCTACTAGATCGAAAAGAATCAGATAAAGATAAACCAATTCAAATATTTAAAAATGATTTAAATGATTTCTTTGGTGAGGTTCAGCTCGGTGCACAATCGTATGTTGGTCGAATAAGGAGTATAAAAGATTCAATACTTCAAACTCGAATTAAAGAACAAGAATTGCTCGAGCGGATTACGAGAATAAAAGAAAAAATTAAAATTTTAAAGGCTGAACGATCTCATTTGATAATTGGTGATGAAGACAACATGATAGATGCACGTCAAATCATGGCACAGTACAAAGGGGCTTTAAACCGATTACAAAAAGCAGAGGATGATATCATCAAAGCTAAAAATAAAATTGATTCGTTGCGTGAAAGTATCAGAAAGGATGAAAATGAACTAAGTAGAATGAGACCAAAAGACACACCAAAAGAATTTGAGTTTCATTTAGACTTAGCATCTGATATAAGAGATGCCGCTCAGCGTACTCGGGTAAGAGTTTTCGATGAAATGATATTAAGGCTACAAGAGAAGGCTAACCAACATTTTCAAAACTTAATAAAGTATAATGATCTTACAGGTGGAATTTTAAAATTCGAAAAAAACCCTCGAGGTACCATCGATTTTAAATACATTGATGAGGAAGGTAATGAAGTAACTGGTGCTTCGGAAGGTTTTCAACGAATGAAAGTATTAGCTGTTCTTATGGCTATTATTTCAGTGAATCCATTTGGTTATTTATATCCTTTACTAGCTGATGCACCATTATCTGCTTTTGGTAAAGGTTTTATAAAAGGTTTTTTTGAAGAAACAGAGAAGGTATTTCCTCAAAGTATAATACTAATTAAGGACCTTTATGACCGTGATTCAGTCAACCATCTAAGTAATTTAGGTAACGAACTTATAGGGAATGATAGTGTAAGTACAATTTATTTAAACCAAATTCCAAACAACCTAAAACAGATTGAAGTCTACACTGAACATAAAAAAATTAAATAATGACTAGTAGTGAATTTAGGGAAATGATCTTGAAAAAGACGCCTAGGTATTCTGTCTCAGTTGAATACCTTTTTGATAAGCTTGCCAATAAACAAGGAAAAGGAGAGTTTTCCCAATTTGGACCTTTATATGAACTATATGTTTACTCCTTTTATTTAGGACTAAAGATAGGCAGTCGGATAGAACTAGTATCAGGTAGTAACGCTAAAAAGTTTGTCGAAATAGCAGGGTGGAAAAGTTCCTCACCACTAATTGATTTTTTGTTATTAACTATTTTTAGTAGAGCTGATGAAATTGGTTTTGATTGGAACGAGTTGGAAGATATGGACGAGAAGGAACTAGGGGATGTAGTACGTAAAATCATAACATTCATAGAAGAATATGCATATGGTGGTTTGGATTATTTAAAAAACAAATTTGATAACGGTGAGTTAGATAACTCTCAATATTTATTTGTTGATCTTTTAAGTGAACTTGATGTCTCGCAGCAAAACTAGTCAGTTATTATTCATAGAACATCAGGTGGTGTATTATAATGTATTCTTTCGGGTTAAAACTCCGATTGAACGGTGTGGTAGAAGGATGTTTTACTCCCTACTTCAGTCGCCCAGAATCTGTAGAGCATAAGTAGCTCGACGATTTCGGAGGCCTTTGCTCAGCTTCGATACGACCTACTCAAGGACGATGTCCCGGCGGATGTCCACGATCAGGTGGCTGTACTGCTTCGGAAGCTGTGCGAGACGATGGTGAAAATGCCGATGTATTATATGGGATCATCGGTGTTTGGGGAGGCTAATTCGCTGGTTTTCGCGCAGAGAGGCCGAATTCGGGGGCTTAGTTATGGATCCCTACTCGACGAAGCAGGGTGGGTGTACATCCATCCGGAATTGCACGAAATCATCAATTCTCTGGGTGGATTGCTGGTGGGCGACGATTCGATCGTTTCGGGTTGGGCGGCGTTTACGGCGTCTGTTTCCAGGCGGACAGACGGTGGGACTTCTATCAGCCAGGCGGAGGTGCTTTCCTTGTTGCAGGGTGATTCCGTAGGTGAACGGGATGTGTTGCTGGCGAAGCGTGTGCTGGAGCGGCAACCTCAGAAGTGCGTCTGGTCTGGGCGCGCGACTAATCCCATGCACATCGATCACATGTTGCCTTACAGTGTGACCAAAAACAACGGACTATGGAACCTGGCTCCGGTGTTGGCATCGGTAAATCAGCGGAAATCGGACAAAATTCCGGCTTCTGAGCTTATTTCGACCTCGGAAACACGGATTTCGGATGTTTGGAGGCAGTTCGAGTCCGAATACGATGAACTGTTCTGGCAGGAAGTCTACGAAGGACTGGGTGTCAGTCGGAATGATGGGATGTCGGCCGCTATCGCTTACCTTAAACGAAGGTCGGATTATCTGGTCAACACCCGTGGATTTGAGGGGTTCATAATTTAGGCGACTGCGTTACTTGTTTGGGAATTTTAGTTCAAAAACCCATTCAACGGCTTGGAGTTGTTTTCTTAATTCTTCTAGATTATTAATCAAGTCTTTGAACGTTGGTTTCTTTTCTTCGTAGATCATAGCTTCTTTCATTTTGGCGTAATCAGCTTCCCAATCGGCTATCACTTCTTTTGGAGGAATGGGATTAAGTGTATGTGGATGATGCAAATGATAATTTACTTCTCCTAATCTGGAAAACGTGTAGCGATGAGCTACTATGGTTTCATAAAGATGTTTATCGGCTATGGCTTTTGTTGCAATTTCGGCTTGGGTTAGGTGGTAAACGTCATATAGATGTCGGCTTAATCTATCTACCCGCATTTTGTCTGCTGGACGATGAAATTCTTCGTGCAACAAAAACAGTTTTTCTAAAAATGTACGTTCTGCATTGACTGTGGACACATCAAAAAGTGGTTCTGCAAAATCTTTACCTGCATAAAACTCATCTACCAAAGCACCAAAAGTTTGAACTGAAAATGGTTCTCTCAAAGAGCGGCAACTGATTTCTATCTGTACTCTGGGCAAGAGATACTCGGTATCTGGTTTTATGACGTTGGGGTAGTAAATCTCCAATATTCTTGGGTCTTGGTCGCTGTCTTTAGCTTCAATTATCACAAAATTCAATCCAGAGAATCCTTTGGTTGTGAATGCTTGTTTTAGATCTTCAAAGAATGTTCTGGTAGCATAGGCACCTGCTGTTTTCCTGAGTTTGTCTCTTTGGTTTTTCCCTAAGTCTCCTTTAAAACCAAAAAACTCTTTATCTATAGCCAAGTCAATATCTTCTGAAAATCGATTGATAAGTTTCCAAGCCTTACTCAAAGACGTGCCACCTTTAAATACTAAATGTTTGGCAATGGGCATTTGAAAGATGATTTCCAATGTTCGACTGACCCACCAATCTTTCTCCACTGCAAAGGGCTTCATACCCATCTGCACGGCTACTTCGGTGAAAATGTCTAATTTCTCCGCAGGCTTTATAGTATAAAAATCAATCTTTGCCATTGGTCAATGCTCGTTTCATTATTTTTTGTATCCATATCGGAGCTAGGGCAATATCATGCTTCAAATTCTTTTCATCTTCCTTTTTGAGCAAGTCTAATATCTTTTGCTCTTCTTCTTCGGTTACTTTTCCGTTGCCTATCTCTTTCAATGCCTGAATGATCAAGCGACTGATTTTACCTTTTGCCAACAGGTTCTTAGGCGTGGTTTTCTTGAATTTTATGGTTCTTTTGCCAACCTTGATTTCCCGGGGTGAACCATCGGTGAGCAATACGATGTTCATCGGTACTTGCGTACTTAATCCTAAGGCATTTAACGCATAGCTTCCGGTTGGCACAGTGCGTATTCTGTCTCGTTTAGAAATTGCTTCTGCTACTTCTTCGGCTGATGGAGTTAATGGGCCTATCAAGTTGCTGATTTTGGGATGAACATAAATACCGTGAGCTACTCTTATAATTACCCCTTTATCTTCCAAACGCTCTAAGGATTTTTGAACTGCCTTTGCTGTGCCATATTGCATAAAATCAGAAGGCAAAACCAAAGAACCCTTTGGTTTTCTCTTAATCGATTTTTCTATTTTATTTTCAATGCTTTGCATCTGTTTTCAGTTAAAACATTTGTCGCTAATTTAGTAAATATTTGCGACAAAAAAAGTTTCCGACTATGGGTTGATTTGCAACGTTGGGTTGCTTCAAGTATGAGGTGCTACGCCGGATAATTTATTGCTCGCCGCTCGCAAACTACAACCTACTCCCTACTTCCAACTACCCGCTTCCTATAGATTGTACTTTTTATCTCATGTTGATACCTTGCAACGAGTTAGAATCTATTAGAAATGAAAACCCTCTCATGAACACTACTCCAGAACATGACCGAAGGATTGCGGAGATGACGTTTGCATCGGTGTATCCGCACTATGTGACGAAGGTGGAGCGTAAGGGACGCTCGCGTGAGGAGCTGCATGAGGTGATCCGCTGGCTGACTGGTTTCGACGACTCCCAGATTCAATATCTGATCGCCGAAAAAGTGACGTTTGCGGAGTTTTTTGAGCGGGCGACGTTGCATGCGAATGCCGATCTCATCACGGGATCCATCTGTGGATATAAGATTCAGGAGATCCAGACGCCACTGACGCGTAAAGTGCGTTATCTGGATAAGCTGGTGGATGAACTGGCGAAAGGTCGGGCGTTGGAGAAAATTTTTAGGTAGGCGACTGCGTCGCCTGTTTGGGTTGCTTCGCAAAGGTGGTGCGACTTCGTCGCGGTGGTGCTTCGCGGTGGGGCTTTACGGTGGGGCGGCTTTACCGCGGTGGGGCTTCGCGGTGGGGCATTTTGTTGCGGAAGTATACTGCTCGCCGCTCGCCGCTCACGGCTCACGGCTACACACATTTAGGAACGAAAGTGGTTGAAAGTATATCGTTTAATGGGTATTTCCTTGTCTAATTAATTCTTAGCAAATAAGAATATTGCATGGATACCGTTAAACCGTTAAATTACTAATTATGTTTCTCATTTGGGGACAAATCCACTTATGAGTTATTCCATGGGATATCTAGTTCAAGAGTGAGAAAGATTCCTGTCAATTTAAAAAACTCAATACTCATGAAACTTGATATGTTGAATGCGGCTACATCGTTAGATGATCTTAGGTCGCCGCCGGGTAACAGGTTAGAGTTACTTCAAGGAAATTTGAAGTCTTTCTATAGTATTCGGGTCAATGTTCAGTACCGGATCATTTTTCGATGGATCGATGATCATGCATACGATGTTCAGTTTGTTGATTACCACGCTTAAACCTTCAAACCTTTATGCTTCCTAAGTTCAGAATAGCGACACATCCAGGACAGATTCTACTCAAAGAGTATCTGGAACCCTTAGGGATTACACAGGTCAAGTTGGCTGATCATCTCGGTATTCCGATTCAACGCATCAATGAAATCATTAAGGGTAAACGCGGTATTTCTCCGGATACGGCCTGGTTGCTTTCACAGGCTTTTAATACGTCTCCCGAGTATTGGTTGAATCTCCAGGCAATGCATGATCTGAGTGCCCATCGGCCAAATAAAGAGATTCCGTCGTTGGTTAAAAGTTAGGGTGCTAGAGCAATTGTTTGGATTGCTTAGCAACGTTGGTGCGGCTTTGCCGCGGTTGGGCTTCGCGGTGGTAGCGCACGCGCGGGAGAGAACCTGCTCGCTGCTCGCCGCTCGCCGCTCACGGCTACACACATTTAGGAACGAAAGTGGTTGTTTAATAAGCACGAAGCACTGTATTTTGACATCAGACGTTATGCCTAATGATTTTAGTAGTTAAAAGTTACTGATTTGCAGATTAATGATCTAAATATTGCCCAACTCGAAGAAATTTGCCAAAGGCATGGCGTGAGTACGTTGTATGTTTTTGGTTCGTTTGCTAAAGGTACTGAATCCAACGAGAGCGACATCGATTTACTGGTCGAGTTTCTTGATCCGGGACCAAATGGTGCTTTTGATAGATTCACCGGACTTCAACTTGACCTCGAGTCACTTTTTTGCCGCAAAATCGACCTGATTGTCAATCAACCTTTCAGAAATTCAATTTTTCAACAAGAAGTCGATCAATCCAAAGTGCTGCTGTATGCAGCATAGGTCGGATAAGCTTCTTGATTTCAAGCCGATATTTTCCTAAAAGTTATACTTAATTGATAGTTTTAGGAATTTGAACTATCACACCTTCTCAATATCGCACTCGCAATTGGCAACTTCGCTGCTGTTAACGAGAGAATTGGAGAACAGTATGTCAGAACTTGTCTTTGTGTTCATAAAATAAACTTGCTCACGTTACGTGAACATGTTATATTTATGAACATGAATTGTAACTATGAAACAAGATATCATACATATTTCTCTTCAGAACCTGAATCAACTCACAGATATTCAGGCTACATGGAACAACAATGGTCCATTGGATGGCGAATTGTACTTCACTGTAAATGGTAATACATACACTTTCACCGTTCAAATAAAGCGAGAACTGAGAACCCATCAACTTCATCAAGTTGAAGATTGTTCCCACAGGTTTGAGCCCTTTCTGCTGGTTGCAAACCGCCTTTTCCCGAAAATTAAAGAAGCTCTTAGGCATAATGACATTCCCTATCTAGAGGCAAACGGAAATATCTTCCTGAAGAACAAAGATTTTTTTCTTTTTGTCGACACTCAAAAACCATTAGTGGTCGAAAAGAATACGGGCAACAGGGCGTTCACCAAAACTGGTTTGAAAGTGCTGTTTTATTTACTGCAGAACAAGGACGCCATCAATCTACCTCAACGAGAATTGGCTGAATTGACCGATGTAGGACTTGGAAATATTCCACAAGTAATTGATGGACTAAAAGCATCAGGCTTTCTTATCCCTTTAAACAAAAAAAACTATGTTTGGGAAAACAGAAACGCTTTATTGGATAGATGGTTATCAGGATATGCTACCGTTTTACGTCCAAAATTGCTCAAAGAACGTTTTGCAATTAAGGGTAACTGGCAGGAGCTTCAATTCAACAACGAAAAAACTGTTTGGGGTGGAGAACCAGCAGCTGATTTACTCACCAACCATTTACGACCAGAAACTTTCTTGATATATACCAAAGAAAACAGACAGGAGCTGATTAAAAACTACAGATTAATGCCTGATAAAAATGGTGAAATAGAAGTTTTGGACATGTTTTGGAAGTTCAATTATGATAAAGGGGCACCTCCACTGCTAGTGTATGCCGATTTGATGCTGGAAGGTGGCAAACGTAATACAGAAACAGCCAATATAATTTTCCGTGAGCACATCCAACCAAACTTATAAAGAACTAGCCATTCCCTTCTTCAAAGAATCCTTTGATTGTATCGATGTAGTGATGAAGGAAATGCGTATTCCTTATTATCTGATCGGAGTAAATGCAATCGCTTTAGAGTTGCTGAAAGTAGGGATAAAACCAACGAGAGGTACGAAAGACATTGACTTTGCGGTAATGATTTCAAGCATAAGTGAGTATGAAAAAATCACTGAGGCACTAGAGAAAAGTGGTTTCAATAAAGTTTCTGCCCCTTGGACTTTCTACTCCAGTAAGTTTAAGGTAGCTATAGATCTTTTACCTTTTGGAGAAATTGAAGAGTACTTCACAAATAATTTCAACGAACGACATATCGATTTACACGTCTTTGGTTTTCGAGAGGTTATGGAAGAAGCTATAACTGTTCAGATTGATGAAAATGTTGCAAATATCCCGCCATTACCTGGGATGGTAATTTTAAAATTGATAGCCTGGAGCGACCGACCAGAAGATAGAGGTGACGATCTTCCAGACATACTTAGAATCATTCAGCATTACTACGATTTAAAGTGGGAAGAAATCGTAGAAAAACATTATGATACATTCGAGGCAGACCCCTTCGACCAACTTTTCATTGCTGCTGAGGTATTGGGCCGGGATTCAAGCCTATACCTAAAAAAGTCCAAGGCAATATCTGAACGAGTATTAAAGATTCTGGATACCAATCTGGAGGATGCTAAAAAATCGGATATTGCAAAAGAATGGGCTAAAAAACTTGATAGAGATATTGAGTATGCATTTGCTTTACTCCGTGCATTTCAAAAAGGAATTAGTCAGAAATAAAAAATTTGTTGTACTAAAGTGAAACATTTCATAAGTTATATCAATTTTTGAAGAGCTAAAGCTTATGAAAAAGAATCTAACATCACTTAGTGAATTTAAAAACCAAAATTTTGGTCCTGTAGGAACTCCCGAAAGAGATGATCTGGATGCAGGATATCAGGACTTTAAAATTGGTGCGTTGTTGCTTGAAAAGCGTCTTGAAATGGGTCTGACTCAACAAGAGCTTGCAGATAAAGTTGGAACCACCAAGTCCTACATTTCAAAAATTGAAAACAATCTTAAGGAAGCCCGAATTTCTACGGTTCAGAAAATCGTGGAACGCGGATTTGGGTGTCGGCTTGAGATAGTTATTAGATAGGCGACTACGTCGCCGGAGAGTGAGGCGTCTTCATCTCTATGAGTTCGTGTAGGACTAAGATCAGGAAACCCTGACTTATCCGGATCATAACTTCCATTCAACATTTTTTAAGATGATGAATGGATTCATTGTCATTAGTTGTCTGAATGATACGTACTTGATATTGAATTACTGACTCCCAATGTTTAGTATGTAGCACAAGAGTTATGTAGTAAATATGGAGACCTAATGAGTTTAATCAAGCTTGAATTGGTGGCAGTTTTTGAGGGTGACGAGGATAGGTTGGCGGAGATTGCAGAGGCTTTAAGGGAGTCAGATTCATTGATCGCACAGAAATCATTGCGAATGGATGGTAAGACTTGGATTGTAGAAACAGATGAGGATCCGGAGTTGATCCACGTAAAGCATTTTGACGGTGGCAAAGCGGGTTGGGGGATTCAGGTTAATTTTTGTTGTCCAGATGTAGAAAAAAGCGAATACTATCGTTTTCATATTGCCTCGGTGTTGAAGTCTGGGTTTCATGCGAAAGATGTATACTTGACGCGCGATGGGGTGTCGATGGTGTACGCGTGTGAGTTGTATCCACGCTTAAGTGAGATTGAAAATCGCCTCCGAAACTATCTGGTGAGGTTTTTTCTACCGTTGATTGGAGACGAATGGTTATCGGAGACGGCAACACCGGATGTGCACAACAAGATCAAGTCCCGCATGATGCAGACGCACCGAAAGTGGTATCAGCTGGTGAATCTGGACTTATCCTACATGGATTTCCGTGAACTGGGAGAACTCATCACCAAGAAAAGTACCGGAAATACCGACGTCAGTGAACTCATGATTCAGGTGTTGGATTTGAAGTCCATGGACGATGTGCAGGATCTGAAAAAGCAAATCGAGTCCAACTACTCAAAGTACTTCAAGGAAACCTTTCAGGAACACAGGTTCCATCGGATGTGGAGTGAATTAACCAATTTACGTCATAAAGTGGCTCATAATGGCTTTCTTAAGCAGGAGAATGTCACAAGTTTGAACAAACTTGAGGATGCCTTCAATAAAATGATGATCGATGCGGAGTTAAAACTCAAGACACTGAAGGAGTTTAACTATGCGATTGTGACAGAAGCACCGATAGAATCTCAACATGTCGAAGAGTCCATTCCAGAGGCTAACGACTACGCCGATTTATTGCCTAAACTCAAGATTTTGGGTAAAATCGAGCTTCCAAAGAAAACCCATCCGTACTCCGATCGACGTGTGGTTGACGATGATGATCCCTTTGTCGAAGAATTTGAGATCGAGAAGGATGAATACATCGAAGCACTGGAAGACTATCTCGCACAATGTGCTCAGGCCAACAAGCGATTCCTGAGCTACGACACCTTTCGATATGGCTTGCGAGAAGAAGGCTACAGCTGGGAGAGTGTTACGCGCATGTCCACCGTCCTGTATCGGCTCGGCAAAGTCGAGTTATATCAATACCAGGATGACTTCTCGTATAGATCAACCACTGCAGTGCGGATGAAAACCGATGACTAAATAAATACATACTCAACTTTTTCATCCTACACGTTGAAATCCTGGTTGACAATCAAACAACTCATCTAAAACCATCCCCATGACTTTTGCACCTGACGACGTTTATGAATGCCCTTCGTGTAAGAAGCTGATCCGTGGCCGGAATCTGGCGAGCGGGAATATGCATGCTGCGGTTCAGTACTCGGATACGTACTGGTTTTTGCCGTTAATGGCCAGTTATCCCAATTTCACGCGATATAAGGGCTGTGGAGCCTATTTTAAACTGAGTTCCAGGTAATCAATCGGAAGATTTGACCTATGAAAGCAAATTCGGACAGGCTGTATCAGGATGTTCAATTTCTCACAGAATTGACACCCTCCCGTAACTACTTGAACATTGATAGTTTAGAAAAAGCATCAGCTTACATTAAAAAATCCTTCCTGGATGCTGGATTAGTGGTTGAGGAACAGACATGGTTGGTGAATGGAATGGAGTATACTAATGTCATCGCTACCTATAACCAGCGCCCCGGAAAAAGACTTATTATTGGGGCTCATTATGATGTGTGTGGGGATCAACCCGGTGCCGACGACAATGCAAGTGGAGTAGCTGGTTTACTTGAAACAGCAAGACTCATTGGAAACAACAAACCGAATATCGATTATCAAATTGATTTCGTGGCGTATTGCCTTGAAGAGCCTCCCTTTTTTGATACTAAATTTATGGGCAGCTATGTTCACGCAAAGTCCCTGTATAAAAACAAGGTTGATCTGATAGGAATGATATGCTATGAAATGATTGGCTACTTTTCTGATGAGCACAACTCACAAAAATTTCCCCAACCCGAATTTGCATCGATGTTTCCCAGCACCGCGAATTTTATCATCGTGGTTGGTATTGATAAGTATCTTGGGTTTAATCAACGCGTTCATTCTCTAATGTCCGAGCACGCTAAAATTGATGTTCAGGGAATTAGTCTCCCATCGACACATAGTTTAGCGGGTCTATCAGACCACATGAATTATTGGCACTTTGGGTATCCTGCGTTAATGATCAACAATACCTCCTTTATGAGAAACCCAAACTATCACATGGTTACCGACACAATACATACTCTGGATTTCGAGAAAATGACAGAGGTAGTCAATTGTACGTACCATGCTATTGTCCATCTTCAACGGCAGGATTGAATAGAATACTACGCTACGCTCAACCTTTATGCGAGGCAGGTTAACTCCAACAATCGAGGCCGGATAGAGAACTTCTCCCCGAATCCCATCCACTATCTGAAAGTGTGTGATTAAAACGACCCATCCTTGACGTAACACTAGCAAAGCGAGCGGAGAGTGTTCGTTTCACAAACGGTGAGTACGACGGCGTCGCGGAGAGTGTTTGCATAGCAAACGGAGAGCGTGCTTCGCACTGGAGAGTACGGCTACGCCGCGGAGAGTGTGGCGGAAGCCACGGAGAGTACTCGCCTCGCGAGTGGAGAGTGCTTGCTTTCGCAAACAGAGAGATGTAAGGTTCTGCTAGCCACTGGCCCATTGGCCCATTAGCCCATTTGCCTATTTTGATATCATTGATTACATTGATTGCATATTAACTTTAAATTTCACTCTATGGCTAGTATCACGATCAGAAATCTCGATGACGAAATCAAACAGCGACTGCGGGTCCGGGCTGCGAAGAACGGTCGGTCGCTGGAGGAAGAGCTTCGGGTGATTCTTCATTCGGTGGCGTTTGGGGAATCTGCATCCGTGAGCGCCGGAGGTATCGTTGCGGAGCCGATTTCAGTGTATCAGACGATACACTCAGCAGGAATGGCATCCAAATCTGCCTTCCGGGACGAGCACGGTAATGAAATCACCATCAATCTGGACAAGCGGTTCGGAAAACCTTGTATCAATAACACCCGAATCGCAGTGGATGATGTGCTTGGATGGTTTGCTTCCGGAATGACAATGAACGAGATCCTGGCTGATTTTCCTGATATGACCAAAGAGCAGATCCAGCTGGCATTGAACTACGCTGCTTCGCGTCAGGCGAAAAGCATCACCTTGCCATGACGTTGCTTTTCGATCAGAACATTTCGTTTCGGGTGACCAAAAAGCTCGAGGTTGTTTATCCGGAAGTGACTCACGTCACCGATGTCGGACTCAAAGACGCTTCCGACTTTGAAATCTGGAAGTATGCAACGCAGCACTCCTGCTGCATCGTAACCTTCGATGCGGACTTCTACAACCTTGTGTCCCTGTATGGATCTCCCCCAAAAGTGATCTGGCTCCGAACGGGAAATACCGCTTCATCTGAGATTATTCAGCTTTTTGAGACGAAACAATCGGCTATTCAAGCGTTTTTAGATGATTCTATTACAGAGTTACTGATTATCGGGTGCTAGAGCATCTGTTTGGGTAATTGCGTTACTGTTGGGGCGGCTTTGCCGCGGTTGGGCTTCGCGGTGGTAGCGCACGCGCCGGAGAGAACCCGCTCCCTGCTCCCTGCTCCCAAATTTTAACAATTCCTTAATGTAACTTTCGTAATCTTTTTGTGTTAAAGTGGTTGCTTAATCCAGGAACTAACATCTTCATCCAATGGCTACTTCTGTGTTGCAGGTCGATTCTATCAGTAAGGGATTCTCTACGGTGAAGGCCGTGAAAAATCTGTCTTTTTCGGTCCAGGAGGGCGATATTTATGCGTTTTTGGGTCCGAATGGCGCCGGTAAAACGACGTCGCTTCGTATGCTGCTCGATATTATCAAACCCGATAGCGGACGTATCGAATGGCGACTCAATGGACAAGCTAGTCCAGTCCCAAGTGCAGCTCATGTGGGATACCTTCCCGAGGAACGAGGTCTGTATCTGGACATTCCGATCCTGAAATCGCTGGTGTATCTGGCATCGATTCGGGGTATGGATCCTTCCGAGGCCAAAAAATCAGCTATTGAGTGGCTCGAGCGTCTCGGACTGGCCAACCGGGCCAAGGAAAAGCTTCAGGTTCTCTCGAAAGGCAATCAACAAAAGATCCAGTTCGTGGCTTCTATCCTTCATAAACCCCGCTTTGCTGTCCTCGATGAGCCGTTTTCGGGGCTGGATCCGCTGAATCAGGAAATTTTTATCGATTTCATCAAGGAACTCAATGCGCAGGGGACTACCATCTTGCTGAGTGCCCATCAGATGTCACTGGTCGAAAAGATTGCGAACAACATACTGCTGATCACCAACGGACAGGAAGTGTACAACGGCTCGCTTGCTGGAATCTATCAGTCCTTTGGCAATAAGATCATGATCAGCCTCGAATTGGAGTCCGCATACAACGACACGACCTTCGCCGGACTTTCGAACGTCGATCTGATTGAAAAGGTGGATGACCGCCGGGTTCACATTACCTTCGGAAAAGACTCGTCGATGAGGCAGGTGCTTCAGGACCTGACCCGGATCGATGGCATTGTCGATGTGACCAGCCACAAACCGGACCTGCACGAAATCTACCTCCAACTAGTCAAGAATCAATGAGTATGAACTATTTCAAACAAGTCATCACCGTCACGATCTGGGAGTTCACCCGATTTTTCAAGCCCAAAAACGAACTGCTGGGCATCGTGGTAATGATCGGTACTTCGGTTCTTTTTTTCCTTGGAACCACGTTCGCGTTCTCCGGCTCCAGTGATCCGGTCGAGGTGCATGTGGTATCAGGCACCGATTCCACTCTGACTACTGTTCTTCAGGAAAAGCTTGATGTCGTTGAACTTCCTGCATCCGAAAAACAGGCATTCATTGATGGGATCACCGCAGACAATGACCGTGTTCTGGTAGATGTTACCTCCGATGGAATCGTCTTGTACGCGTACAAACGCACTTCGGACCTGGATCCGGTGCAGGAACAACTCAACGCCTATCACAAGCAACAGGAAATGCAGCGCATTGGGTTGTCTGATGAGGCACTGGAGGCCGTGCTGGCTCCGGCTTCCGTGACAATGGCTTACACGTATACCGACAATTCCGGTCACCTGGTAGTGTTGTCGTTGTTTTTTGCCGGACTCATGGTTATGGCGGTATTTCTGAGCTTTGCTTATCAATTTACCGCGATTACGGGCGAGAAACAGCTCAAAATCACCGAACAGATCGTCTCAGCCATTAGTCCACAGGTCTGGATGGACGGCAAAATCTACGGGATCACTCTCACTGGAATTGCATCCATGGTCACGTACTCTATTATTGGAATCGTGGGAGGCGTCATCTTTTTTCAGTTCACTGGACTACCCGCCTCGGCCATCCTCGACTACATCCATTTGCCATCAATCGTTTTGTACTTCCCATTTGCGATACTTGGTATCCTTATCTGGAACGCCGTTTTGGCCTCGATCGCTTCCGTCATAACCGATCCCAACAATTCCGGAAAAGGTGGGTTGATGATGCTTCCTGTGGTGTTTGTCCTGATTTCGTTATTCGTGCTCCACGATCCCGATAACGGATTCTCCCTCTTTTTGTCCTGGTTTCCATTGACCTCGGCCAGCGCCATGCCCATCCGGTGGGCAACCACGGAAGTTGGGATGTTGGAAGTAGTCGCTTCGTTCGTGCTTCTGTGTGTGACCTTCTACTTCCTGCGCAAGCTGGCTGCCAAAATCTTTCGGGTCACGATCCTAATCAACGGAAAAGAGCCTACGTTCGCTGAAGTCTATGCGATGTCGAAACAGGCATGATGCGGCTTTGCCGCGGTGGGACTTCGCGGTGGGGCTACGCAATGGAGGGGCTTCGCGGTGGGGTTTCGCGGTGGTAACGCTACGCGCCGGAGGAGAGTCCGCTTGCCCGCTCGTCTATTGGCCTGCTTGCCAACTTACATACCCCTCCAACCAATATCCCAAATAATACGGCAGATTGAGGAGCGTGTAGGTTCGCCCGGAGGCGGTTTTGAGTTGCTCGAGGCTCTTGGGTCCTGCGTAAAGCCTTATCGCGAAGTCGGTGTCGGACACATCCAGGTATTGATGCAAGGATCGCAATCTGCCCGCAGCACCGGACTTTATTTCGATCGGAACCGACCTACCATCTACTTCGAGTAATACATCCAGTTCGGCTTGGGATTGGTTTTTTTGGCGGACCCAGAATACGGGTTTAGTGAACGTATTCGTGTTTCTGGATAGGATTTCCTGCAATACGATGTGTGGAACCAGTGCTCCCTTCCAGGCATCATTCAAATCATCCATCATAGCCACCTTCGACTGGATTCCAAGCGAATGTATCAATAATCCGGAATCGAGCCATTGCAGCCTCGGTGATTTGTTCAGATCCGGGACTAGTGGAATCCGGGTGTGGGTCGTTGGATAGATCAACTGACAGATTCCCGCTTGCTGCAATCGTCTGAATGCACTCGAAACGTCCACGGACCGATACCCTGAGTTCCCAAAATTGTGAAATTTGATACGCTGATCTGCGAATAATGGCGCTGATGTCATCAAGTGACGCAAAATGTCCTGCTCTTTTTCACCGGAAGCATATTTTGTGATGTCATCTCGATAGGCGGTGTTGATTTCATCATAAATGGAGGATAAACCAACAGAAGTACCTGTGCGGACGTACTCATCCACAATCTCCGGCATACCTCCAATCAGAGCATACTCATTGAACAACCGAAGTGCCACTTGGTGCAGATGATTGTCCATTGAAGGATTTTGCAGGTGGTCAAGCAACGCGTCGTGTCCGGTAGCCTGAAGAAACTCAGAAAAATTTACCGGTGACACATATAGATAGTTAACCCGTCCGAACGGAAAACTGTTTTTGTCGCCGAGTGCAAACTCAAGCAAAGATCCGGCTGCGATCACATTCAAGTCCGGAAGCTCTTCGTAGAAATAACGAAGCAGTTCAATCGCCTGTTCCGACTCCTGAATTTCATCGATAAAAAAAAGCGTGTCAGATAATCTGTACTCGAACTTGTGGGCGATCAGAAGCGCCTGGGTTATCCGTTTCACATCATGCAGATGGAAAAAATCACGGTCGGACTTCTTCTCCAGATTTAAATGGACAAACTGCTTGAAATCGGCTGAAAACTCCTTAACCAGTGTTGTTTTTCCAACCTGACGCGCACCTCTGATGATCAGTGGCTTGCGTCTGGGCGAATTACGCCACTGTCTTAGAACTTCTATGTGATTGCGCTGAAACATGTTAGTAAATATACATTCGTAGTGGCATGAGTACCATTTATACCAAAATAAGGGTTATTTTAACAAATTATATGTGTAAAGTAAGGGTTATTGGCGTAAATATCACAACTAAAATAAGGGTTATTACGGCTTTGCCGCGGTTGTACGGCTACGCCGTGGAGAATGTTTGCTTTGCAAACGGAGAGTGTTTGGTGGACTTCCGAAGAAGGATAACACCTATGAATCCTGCGATGAGGGCCGAAATGATCCAGGTGGTGAGATGGTTCGTACTCGTGTAGTCAAGTTCGCTGTACGGCACCGGCCAAAACATGAGTCACGCCGCAAGAGTAGCAACGATAAGTAAGATAATTCCATTTCTGTTTTTGAATGCTTCCAGCATGACGACTCCAATATTAAGTTACCGATAAACGACTGTTATTTCGTCATCAATTAAACTCTTATGAATACATTTGAAAATATTTAGGGGGTGCTGAAGCACTTGTTTGGGCTGCTCCGCAACGGATGGGCGACTGCACCGCTTATGCTTGAACGTCCAACTCCGTTCTCCGTTTTCCGTTTTCCGTTCTCCGTTTTCCGTTCTCCGTTTTCCGTTCTCCGTTTTCCGTTTTCCGTTTTCTTAAACCAGAAACTATTTTAAAATCTAATCCGTTATCTTCAGCCATGAGATGTATACTGATTTTTTCGTTCAGCCTGTTGATGTTATCGGGATGTGAGTCCAATTCGGATGCACGGTCACGGTCGACTACTCTGGCAGATACGCTGGCTACTTCTGAGCCTTTACGCCCGGCGTTGCCATTGGTAACAGCCGATGTGGTTATGGACGCCGTTCCCGATGTACAGGGACTGACTTCGTTTATGGTCTGGCACTCGGATTCCCTCCAAATGGAGTATTATCGCCCTCCGATGCGCCGAAATCGACCGATCAACATCAAATCTGCCTCCAAAACAGTGATCGGAGCACTCATTGGCATCGCTATTGATAAAGGCTACATCACCTCGGTGGAGGACAGCGCATCGAAATACCTACCGAATTACTTTGCTCAGGCACCCGACGACGCCCGGCAGGGCATGACGATCCAAGACCTGCTCACGATGTCCAGCGGACTCGAGTCCACTTCCATACGCCGCTACGGGGCCTGGGTGACGTCCCGCGACTGGATACGCTACGTATTGAACGGAGACCTGCAGTCGCCTCCAGGCACCGCCATGGACTACAGCACCGGCGACTCTCACATTCTTTCTGCCGTGCTCACCGAAGCCACGGGCATGTCGACCCGAGCCTTTGCCGAGCGCTATCTGTTCGGTCCCATGGGCGTAACCATAGGCGGATGGGACCGTGATCCACAGGGATACTATTTCGGAGGCAACAATATGGCCATCAGCCCGGCTGGACTCCTCGAGTTCGGAAAACTCTACCTGAACAACGGCCGTCACCAGGAACGTCAACTTCTGCCGCCCAACTGGGTCCGCGACTCCCAGACCGCGTACTTCGACCGGGTCAGCTACTCGTCCCGCGGACATAATTACGGCTACATGTTCTGGAACAACACCTTCGCCGGATACGAAGCGTGGTTCGCCTGGGGCTACGGTGGACAATTCGTGTTTCATTTTCCCGAGCTCGAGGCTGTTGTGGTCGTGACCGGGAATCCTGACACCCGAACGCGTGGATTTAATGAAAGGGTGTATCAGTTTCTAGAAACTACTGTGGTTCCGTTTCTTGCGCACAACGTACATGGAGGGCAGGAAGGTCAAAATTAGGATTTGGCAAACCAAGATCAGTTTTAGCGCACAAAGCTCACAAAGAGCAGGAGTGCAGAAGAACATAAGATTTTTTAAACTTCTCTTTCTGATCCTATGACCCTCATTCACACCCACTTCTCCCCGTTTATACCCATTAACCATCACCAATTCCCCATTAACCACTTCCCATTCCCTAATAAAAAATTATGCAATCCTATAAAAATCATACTCAGTGGAATACACTCCATCATTTCATCCTCAGTCCGATTACTCTGATTCTATTCATTATGGCCATTGTGGCGTGGTTTCAGGGAGGTGGATCGATTTTTGATACCCTTCTGGCTACCGGACTTTTACTGGTTACCTTGGTGGCCCGCATGTACGGACTCACTCTTCAGGATCGTCTGATCAGGCTGGAGATGCGTCAGCGCTATTTCGAATTGACTGGAACTCGTTTTGCCCAAACTGAATCTAAACTTACACTCAAGCAAATTATCGCTTTGCGTTTCGCCTCTGATGAAGAATTGCTTACCTTGATTGACCGGACGCTCAAGGAAAACCTGGCGCCGAAACAGATCAAACAAGCAATCAATAACTGGGTCCCGGATCATAACCGGGTCTGATAACCGGAGTCAATGTATGGGTCATCGATCAACAATGAGTACTAAAAAAAAGGTTTTTATACCAGGATTTATTGGTACAACTGCTGAATTACGGTTTAAATCGCGTGAGAGGATCAATTTTTATAGTGTTATTGCATTATTTTTGATCTCACTCGTCGCTTTGTATGCCTGCCAGCCCCAGACGACATCAAATGATGACCCATTAGCCGCTTATGAATGGCGATATACTGCCGACGAACTGCGCTTCGACGGTCCCTCGCCATGGCCTGACATCCGTAAGGAACGCATTCAAACACTGCTTCCTGTAGCGATGGACCGTGCCGGAGTAGACGGCTGGGCGATTGTCTGCCGGTCGAACGATAATGATCCGCTTGCACGTCACGTGGGTTGCGAGAATGCGGTCTCGCCCGCTGTGGTTTATTTCGAAAAACGGGGCTCTGAGGTCTATTCCATGATATTCAGTCCACCCGGAGAAGCTACAGCACTTCAGGAGATTGCACTTCATGACACCGTCGTGGTTGTTGGACGCACTCCGGGAGCCATCGTTGAAGCTGCTACTTATATCAATTCGAATTTAAACGGCAAACTGGCATTGAACTTCAGTTCCAGCAACGAAATCGCTGATGGGCTCAGCTATTCGCAATATCAGGCACTGACCGGAGTATTGAACAGCCGCGTCCGAACAGCCATAGTCTCCAGTGAAGAGATTGTGTATGAGTGGCTGTCTGTAAAGACGCCTGCTGAAGTGGAGATCCTGCGCCGGGCCGCCGAGCTCACGGTTCGCTTCCAGCTACTGGCCTATGCTCAGGTCAGACCCGGAATTACGACCGATGCGGATGTAGCGCGAATACTTAAACAGCTTATGCAGCAGCACGGCGTGAAAGATGGCTGGTCGCCGGACCAGAATCCATCCATTAATTCTGGCATCGACCGCGGACACGCTCATCCAACCAGCCGGGTAATCCAGCCCGGAGACGTCATCCAGACCGACTTCGGTATCCGTGTCTACGATATGTGGGTCACCGACATCCAGCGTTTTGCTTACGTGCTTCGTGACGGAGAAACCGCTGCCCCCGAAGACATCCAGCGCTATTGGGACGTCGCCCGGCAAGGCAACCGGATGGTCATTGAAGCCATGGTTCCAGGAGTTACCGGTGTTGAAGTAGACCGCGTGCAGCGAGAATGGATGCGTGAGAATGGATCCATGGAAGTAATGTGGAACACGGGACATCCAGTTGGGTACGTTGCCCATGATGTGGGTCCAAGCCTGGGTGGAGCCCAGATCGGACGCCAGCCATCAGCTACAGCGTTCAGACCACTGGTAGCGGGGAATGTCTTTGCTTACGACGGATTCTACATGTGGGAAATCGAGGGTGGCACCAAGACTATCTCCGTCGAAGAGATGGCTGTGGTTACCGAGAACGGCGCGGAGTATTTGGTAGCTCCGCAGGAAAATTTGGTTTTGATAGATTAAGGGAGTAGGTAGTGGGAAGTAGGGAGTGGGATTCTCAATTCCCAACCAACTTCCCACTACCCACTACCCACTTCCTACTTCCTACTCTAATGAGAAAACCGCCTCCTTCGTATCCCTCGAATTGGTACCAATGAACAGCGTGAAGGAACCGGGTTCGGTGCCCCAGGTATTGTCTTTGCGGTAGAAAGACAGCGTTTCAGCGTTTATGGTGAAGGATACATCCCGACTTTCGCCCGGTTGAAGTGAAATCTTCATAAATCCTTTGAGTTCACGAACCGGGCGGGAAATCGAACCAACATGATCGTTGATGTAGAGCTGTACCACTTCTTCTCCGGCTCGTTGTCCCGAGTTCGTGACGTTGACCGTAGCCGTAATGCTGCCCCCCGATGGCATGGTTTCGGCCGACAATGATATCGGTGAATAGCTGAATGTGGTGTAACTCAATCCGTGACCGAATACATAGAGCGGTTCATTGGGTATGTCGAGGTACTTGGTGGTGTACTTGCTATCAGCAATAAATGGTCGTCCAGTTGGCAGGACACTGTGGTAGATAGGAATCTGTCCCACGTGATACGGGAACGTCACCGGGAGTTTTCCGGATGGGTTGTAGTCTCCGGATAACACATCAGCCAATGCGTTTCCAGCCGTAGTGCCAAGAAACCACGCCTGAACAATCGCATCCACATTGCCTTGCAGCCAGTTGATGGTCAAGGGACGACCACTCATGATCACGGCGACGGTTGGTTTGCCCAGGCGATTGATCTCCATTGCCAGTTCTTCCTGATTACCGGGAAGGTCAATTTCAGCGCGGCTGGCGGCTTCACCGGACATCCAGTAGGCTTCGCCCAAAGCCAGGACCACTACATCGGCCTGTCGGGCCAGGTTTACAGCGCTGGCAAATCCCTTTCGGTCGCTCCCTTCAATTCCGGTACCTTCGGCATACAGAACACGCGCATTGGGATACCGTTCACGGAGTCCCTCCACCAGCGTGACCGACTTCGACCAGTCGCCGGCAGCAGACCAGCTTCCGATCATGTCGCGCTTGTTGTCACCCATGGGACCGATGACCGCGATGGTGCGGACATTGTCACTAAATGGCAACACACTGTCCTCGTTTTTGAGCAAAACGACGGACTTCCGGGCCATATCACGTGCAGCAGCAATGTTCTCTGGTTTCATGATTTCAGTCTTTTCACGTTCCAGATCGCTGTAGCGGAACGGATCTTCGAAGAGGCCTAGCTGATATTTCACACGTAGTACCCGTTCAACGGCTTTATCAATATCAGCCATGGATATCCTGTCTGCCTCGAGTAGATCTTTCAGCGTTAACTGGAAATATCCGTCCTGCATACTCATATCGATGCCCGCTTTGAGCGCCAGCTCACTGGCGTGCGCTTCGTCTTCAGCTACCCCATGAAATAAAAGCTCCATAATAGCGGTGTAGTCGGTAACTACGAAGCCTTCAAATCCCCATTCTTTGCGCAGAATATCGGTGAACAGATACTCATTGGCGGTGGCTGGGAGTCCGTTCAGGTCGTTAAACGCGGTCATCACCGACACTGCACCGGCGTCAAACGCCGCTTTGAACGGTGGAAGGTAGACTTCACGCAGTTCACGCTCAGACATATCTACACTGTGATAATCACGCCCTGCCTGTGCTGCACCATAAGCCACGAAGTGTTTAGCCGTTGCCGCCAGTGTGGAAAGATCCTTCAGGTCCTGGCCCTGAAATCCACGGACACGGGCCTCTGCTATGCGCGAACCCAGATAGGGATCCTCGCCGGCACCCTCAGCAATGCGCCCCCAGCGTGGATCCCGGGAAATATCGACCATAGGAGCAAACGTCCAGTGTAGCCCTTCAGAAGCTGCTTCACGGGCAGCCACTCGAGCCGCATTCTCCATCGCGGTGAGATCCCAGCTGGCTGCTTCAGCCAACGGCATCGGAAATATGGTACGGTGACCGTGTATTACATCGTAGCCAAAAAGTAGTGGAATACCCAGGCGCGTCTCATTGACGGCCATTTCCTGCAGTTTTCGGGTATATTCGGCGCCATACGCGTTAAAAATAGCTCCAACCGAGCCATTTTTGATGTCTTCGAGGTACTCGGGACGCATAAATGCGCCTGTCTGATCCATATCACTGGTGAACAGGGTCAACTGTCCAATTTTCTCCTCAACCGTCATTTGTGCCATTAAATCCGAGATCACACGGTCCATTTCGGCATCACCAGACGAAGTGTTGGTTACAGATGTACAGGATGCTACGATGACTACCATCATCAGTGACCAGATCCAATTCGTTCGTTTCATAAAGAACTCCAGGTTACGATTTCGTTTATTGTATTTGTTCAAATTCGAGTAGATCCAGGGCTTGCTGCACCTCCGGAGCGGACATAAATAAGTCCCATAACAGGCCGGTACGGTGATTTTCGATCATGATAATAATCGGTCCCTGATCAATAGCCAGATAGGAGCGAGCCCACCAGGCCTGGGTCGGATTAAATGCGTCGTAGAATCCGTATTCACCCCACAGTTTATCTCCCAGCACGTAGTAAAAGTGTCGGAGTGCCTGCATCGATTCTTCAGGCGTGTAGGGCATGGATGAAAGTGCTGCAGTTGGGGTGATTGTTCCGTTATCGCGGGTGGGTTCATGTGCAAGGTATCCGTTTGGATTGTCACTGGCGGTGAGTCCCCAGCTATCGGCACTGTAGCCCAGGTATTTTCCGGGATTAGCAATACTATGAGCCCGATTGATGAGCGTGTGGGCACGGTTTTGTGTCCAGTAATGAGCATATCGGTCGCGTAGGTTTCGTGGATCCAGACCCAGGAAGGAATAGTGTGCAAAGAACAGAGGACCTCCGTAGTTATAGCCGACAGGCAGTACAACACCATAGAAACTTCTGCCGTTACGGATGCCTCCGTTCGATGCCCAACCGTTATGATAGACTGCAGGATCGATACGATGATTCCTGGACGTTGCTGCCATCAAATAGGTGATGAGAGCTTCGTTGTATCCTCTGATCTGCATATTCATTGCCCAGTTTTTGTCAGGAGACCAGTGCCAGTACAGAACCTGCTGACCGCCACGGGTGAACCAGTTCCATTCGATGGAGTCGAGCAGTTCGTTGATCGTGGATACGAGAGCTGCCTCGGCTGGATGATTGGAGTCGAGGTATTGGCGTACGGTAACGAGTCCCTGTGCCATGAAGGACGTTTCGACCAGATCCGCGCCGTTATCGTTGGTACTGAACGGGATGGTTCGGCCGGTGGAACCGTTCATCCAGTGTGGCCACACGCCGTGGAATCTGTCCGCTCGCTCCAAAAAGTTCACCGTTTTGGTCAGTCGTTCAATGCCTTGCTCGCGGGTGATGTATCCGCGTTCGATGCCCACGAGCATAGCCATGAGTCCGAATCCGCTGCCACCGATGGTCACCGTCTCACCGCTAGTGTTGCGTTCGCGGGCAAGCCCGCTCACTGGATGTCCGAAGTCCCAGAAGTACTTAAAGGTGGCACTTTGCACCTCGTCGAGTAGCTGCTCATCGCTGAGAAGCGGGCGCTTTGGTCGAGGGTCGAGTCCGGTCTGGAATAGCCGGTTGTAGCCTGCGAATGTGAATCCAGCTGCCGACTCCAGCGCGCCGTTCACCGAGATGGTGTATCGTGCGTAGTAATCGGCCGGTTCGGTCGCGGTGATCGTCACCGACCGTTGGTCGGCGCCGAGCTCGGCGAATACGCCGAGCGACGGCGAAAGCGTAAAGTGCCGCGCGAAGTCAGTAGGATTGAGGGAATGGGAGAAGTGGAAATGGAACCGAAGGGTGTCGTACGGCACGTTTCGGACCGGTGCCGATCCGAGGATGGAAATTCCGTTCAGAGTCGCCTCGGAGAGGGTAAGGCGTCCGTTTTCGGTACGCAGGTCATAAGTGATGCCGGGGAAGGGAACTCCGGTGCGAGATGTGAGTGTATTGTCGAGCGTGAGCCTGTAGTTGGTCAGATACTGAAGTTGGGTGTTGGGTTCGAGCACTACAGATCGTCCGTCGTTTGGGAACCTGAAAGACGATATCACATTTTGTGATATTTGATGGTTTTCGAGGCGGATGGCCGATCGCGCTTTGGTCGTGTCGACCGGATCACTGAATTCGATGAGTATGGTTCCTGTCACGGCCACGTCGTTGGTGGACTGGGTGGTAGACAGGGTTTTTCCTGCGGCGGTGACCCGAAGCAGCTGGAAATTTCCCAAGGGCTCGTTTGTTGTCTCGCCTTTGCAGGCGGTGAGCAGCAGTGCGAGCAGGATGATCAGGGCGTAAGTAAATGGGGTGATACGAAATAGGGTCATGGGAAATACTTCGTCTCGTCAAGGATGATAGCCCTGGATTCGACGGTGCGGGGTAAGGCGCAGAGGTTGGGGTTTGAAAAAAGAAACCGGGCAAGGGGAGGTCAGCCCCCGCCCGGTCGTTGTGAGTGATTTATCTTTCAGACTCGTACATCAACCGAATCTCGGTCTCGGTGAGTACTTTGTGATAGAATTTCACTTCGTCCAGCTCACCTTTGAAGTGATTGGAGGTAGGGAAGTCATATCCACCCCAGGGCTCATTGTCCCAAAGAGTTCCAGCACGTGACTGGATGAATCCAAACGCAAGTTCATTGACCACATCAGGTGCTTGTCCACCCCATTTCAGACCGGTAACGGTGCGTTTTGCATCCCCTTCTGGCCACAGATTGAAGTTGGTTGTTTTCATACGCTCTCCGTTATAGTACAGCGTTGTTTTTCGGGCAGCACCGTTATGGACCAGCGTAACGTGTAACCACTTGTCCTTGAGTAACGCCTGCATTTGCTCTGGAGTCAGTGAGCGGGCATATTCCCAGCCCATCCATCCACCAGTGGTTGCATCAGTTGCTCCTGCAGGGAACCACATATCTTCCGTGGTTGTCTGGCCATTTGCAAGACCATGACGAATGGCAAATTTAGCGCCATCATATCCCCCGAAGATTTCATACTGTAATCCAAAGAATGCCCCGAGTCCCATAACAAAATGGCCACGGTTGTTTGGAACATCGGAGTTTGCTTTCACCCAGAAACTGAGGGTGAAATCATTGGCATTGATGAGCTGGTCTCCATTCGGAATTTCAATGATGGAAGTGGTTCCGTTGAAGGATGCAGCTTGTCCGGAGCCACGGGCAACGTAGGTTATATTAACGATACCACTGGCCGATGGACTAAAACTACCGGCCTGATCGTTCGCATTACCATTCATCGGGAAATGCGCAATCGCACCAGCCGGCATGAAGGTTCCAGCCGTAGTGAAGGTACGTGTCGTGTTTGCCAATGGCTGATTGTCATCGTTCAACAGACCCGCTTTGAGTTCGAGACGATACAGGATTCCACCACCCAGTTCATTTTCTGATTTGATGGTGAGGGTTGTGCCACTTGCTGAAATATCCAGCGGGATATTCGCTCCATCATAATCCTGCGTAAGCGTGATGTTTGCAGCGGTAGCTGTTGTGGGATTGATGGTTGTGTTAAATGTTATGGTAATGGAGGCATCGGTGGCTACATTACCAGGAGCTACTGCACCGTTAAGGTCAGCGCCACCAATGGTCATCGATACGATGTTCAGGTCTTTTGGACCATCTTCTTTACAGGCATGGGTGAATACGACCAGCGTAAGCATGGCCATAGTCAATATGCGTCGTTTCAGGGTTTGTTTCATAGCTTTTTGGGCTTTGGATGTGATTGTTTATGGGAAGTTTCTGTGTTACCAGTTCGGATTCTGCTCCAGGGTACCCTGGGACAGATCTATTTCACTTTGAGGAATCGGGAGACGTTCGTGTTTTCCGGTTATGAATCCTCGGGGACCAAGTACATCGGCTGCACGACCTGTTCGGACCAAATCCCAGAATCGATGGCCTTCCAGTGCCAGTTCAACCCTGCGCTCATTCATGATGATATCGCGAAGTTGTGCCTGATTGGTAGTTGTAATGTCGGGAAGTAGGTTTGGATTTCCAGCTCGGGCACGCTGTCGTACCTGATTCAGAAACGGAAGTGCCTGCGCAGATTTTCCGGTTTCGTTCCTGGCTTCCGCTGCCATCAAGAGTACATCTGCATAACGGATCAGTCTCCGGTTATGTCCGAATTGGGTAGAGGTCGTTAACCCTGCAATCCAGACTTTCCGATTATAACTTTCAATTTCAAGCAGATTACCCTGAGCATCGCGGAGCTGGTCTGGAGTACTGCTGTCTCCTGCTATCACAATGCCATCGATGACATCACCAAGCTCGATGATGGTAGCCTGGCGACGGGGATCGTTACTTCCAAAGGCATTTCGCAGGTCTATCGAAGGGCGATTGAATCCCCATCCACGGTTCGGATTCCCACGAACACCCTGTGTATTGGCATATTGATTTCCGATGTACGATTCGGTTGAAACCGCACCGATTTCAAATACCGACTCAATGCCATGCTCGCCTTTTTCACCGTTTGCATCAAAAAAATTAGGTTCCAGTCCATACTCACCCGAGTTGATGACGTTCATGGCATAGACTTCGGCGTTGGTAAAATCGCCTCGGAACAGATAAACGCGTGCCAGTAGAGCCTGTGCAGCACCACGGGTTGCACGACCCAGATCGTTGTCCCCATACTCACTCTTCAACGGGAGGCCTTCAATGGCTGTCATCAAATCGGTAATGATCAGGTCAAACACATCATTTGCACTTGATCGAGGCACACGAAGGTCAGGCTCTGATGTAGTAACTATGGGAACACCACCAAAACCGCGAACCAGGTCGAAATAGTATAATCCACGCAAAAAATGCGCTTCAGCCAGATAACGTGTTTTTAGCTGTGTATCCATCGCAATAGCCGGTACTTTTTCGATCACGATGTTCGTATGGCGGATTCCTTGATAAATCGTGGTCCACCAGCGGTTCAATCCATCCTGACTCGTGTTGTGTGTGAAGGTATCGTACGGACCAACGGTAGAAGAAGCATCATTGGGATTACTTCCTTTGTGCGCGTCATCAGACATGATGTCCAGAATGGGAAATCCTCCCGTGTTGTAATGCCAGTTTCGAAGCGTGGTATAGGTGGCATTAGTGGCCAGTAATGCATCACTGGCCGACTGAGGGAATGCTTCCTGGGTGAGTTCACTTTGTGGATTCACACTCAGGAAATCAGTACAACTTGACAGGATAACTGTCAGCGTGGCAATATATAAGAATTTCTTTGCTTTCATGGGTTTACCTCAAAAAGATGTGTTGAATCCAATGGTTATCACGCGCGGAATCGGATAAACACCGTTGTCAATTCCACTCGACAATACATCACCGCTTCCTATTTCAGGAGTGTATCCGGTATATGAAGTGAGTGTGTACAGGTTATTCGCTTTCAAGTAAAAGCGTGTATGGTTCAGTCCAACCCGACTGGCAACCTGACTTGGCAGGGTGTAACCAAGAATCAGGGAACGTACTCGTAAGTAGGATCCATCGTGGATGAATCGGTCTGATGGCAGAAAATTGTATCCCCCAAAAGACGGTCTCGGTTCCGTGTTGCTGGTTCCCTCACCCGTCCATCGATCCCACACATGAGCCTCAAAGTTGTAGGGATCCGGACGAACTACATTTTTTCCGTTGAATAACTTATTCCCATAAACTCCCTGCAATCCAACGGAGAAGTCCCAGCTTTTCCAGTTCAGATCAACATTGATTCCATAGACAAATTCTGGAATTGGAGATCCAAGATAGGTTCTGTCATTACCGTTAATGACTCCATCTCCGTTGATATCTTTGAATTTTAAGTCCCCTATGCCCGCTTGTGGCAGCCGTGGATATGAACTCAAATCAGCCTGATTCTGGAAGATGCCATCGGTGACATACCCATAGAACGCACCGATCGGTTTGCCGATGGTGGTAAGTGTAACGGATTGTCCATTGGCCAGGAAGCCACCGATGAGGGTTGAGTCTACCCCACTGTTCCCGCCTATGGCCTGAACTTCATTATGTATGGTGTTACCAAGTACTCCAATTGCGTAATTCAGGTCCGCGATCTGATCTTCCCACTTTAGAGAGAATTCTATACCACGGTTCAGGATTGATGCTGCATTATACCGCACACGCTGACCTTGACCATTTCCAAGGTGTCCCGGAGTGGCTAATTCGACCAGAATATCATCGGTCACACGATTAAAGAAGTCGATTTCTCCGGTCAATCGACGCTCAAACATGCCGAATTCAAGTCCAATGTCTGATTGTGTCGTAGTTTCCCACTTCAGATTGGCATTACCCGACTTGCCGTAGGTTCCAGCCACGTACGGGGCATCAGGATTCCCAAATATGGCCAGCATCCCTGAATTAACACGCGAAAAACGATCAAAATAGGCGATTTTCTCGTTCCCTATCTGCCCCCAGCTGGCACGGAGTTTCACATCGGTAAATAAATCCACACCCTTCATGAATGATTCATTGTGTAGATTCCACCCAAAGGCCACAGATGGGAAGTATCCCCAGCGATTGTCTTCAGAGAACTTGGATGAACCATCTCGGCGTAGTGTCAATGTGGACAAATAGGTATCGTTGTAGCTGTATACCACTCGTCCTAAAAACGACATCATGTTATAAAACTGCCCTGGATCCACACCATTGTAGATTGAGTTCAGCATATTGATGTTGTTGGCTTCGTCGATGATGTAGTTTGGAAGCACATACCAGAAATCTTGTCCATCGCGCAGAATGTTTTGTCCGGCCAACCGGAAGTCTTCTGATCGGGTTTGTTGGGTGGTAAATCCCACTACTGCGTTGATACTATGGCGATCGAGCTGTTTACTCCAGTTTACGGTTTGTTCGAACAGCCAGGTGTAGTTAGTTCCCTGTGATTTACTTAAATCATTGAATTCATTTTGTTGCTGCGAGGGAGATCCGTCCGGATTAAAAATGGTGTAGGCAGGGGTGAAACTGCGGCCTCTGTTCAAAGCTGCATCCGTTCCAAAACTGCTACGGATAAGCCATTCGTTGTTAAGTAAGAACTCAGCGAACAGATTTCCGACTACACGTACTCCGGAGTTTTCATTGTTGGAATACGCCAGACTCGCCAATGGATTTCCCACATTGTATACCACGCCGAAACTGCCATCATCGTAGTAAGGTGCAAGTACCGGTTGGGCCCGATAGGCAGCAAAAACCACATTGGGCGCCACCGTTTGTGTGTACGGTGCAAATGTGAGATTATTTCCCAGTTTGACCTTGTCAGTGATACGGTACGTGTTGTTTAGTTTGAGAGTCAGGCGCTCGAAACCCGATCGGTCTATGATTCCCTGTTGGTTATAGTACCCAATACTTGCATAATAGTCGGTTTTGTCACTCGACCCTGCCACCGAAACCTGATAGGTCTGAATAGGTGCGATATCGAAGATAAGATCCTGCCAGTCTGTGTTGGACACTGCATCCACATTATTGAATGATCCCGAACGGATTTCATTGGATATGATCGCGAACTGACGACCATCCAGCAGATCAATGGTGCGCTCTACTTGCTGGAATCCGTACTCGGTGGATACATTCACAACCGGACGATCCATCGTCGCAGAACCCGATCGAGTTGTCACCAGTATGACACCATTTGCCCCTCGTGATCCATATATTGCAGTTGCAGATGCATCTTTAAGTACTTCCATCGACTGAATGTCTGAAGGATTCAGGAACGAAATATCATCCAGAATGACCCCATCTACCACATAAATAGGTGATGCATTGTTGAAGGTCCCAACTCCACGAATTCGAACAGCTGCTGTGGCACCGGGTGCACCAGACGTAGTAGTGATCGTGAGTCCGCTTACGCGTCCCTGAAGTGCCTGCACGGCATTGAGTGTTGTAGTCTTTCCAATATCTCCCGACCGAACCGACGATACCGCACCTGTGAGATCACGTTTTCTAACCGCACCGTACCCGATAACGACAAGTTCATCCAGGTACAAGTCTGCAGGGACCAGTTGGACGAGTATCTCACTGCGACCTATCACGTCTATTTCCTGGGTTTCGAACCCTGTAAAAGAAAAGACAAGTATGGATTCTCCGGTTGCAAGAGTGAGTTCAAAACGTCCTTCTATGTCGGTTGCCATTCCTTTCAGAGTTCCTTTTATCACCACATTCACGCCCGGCAACGGTTCTCCGTTGTCTGCGTCGACCACAGTTCCACGTACCGTTTGCTGTGCCATGATCGGCAGACTTCCGATCAGAAGGAACGCAACCAACGTCAAACAGAACCGGATTACCCGGACCTGTGTCCACAAATGGGACCCACGTAATTCTCCTACGTTTTCCATGTGCGATTTATGTGTTTTTTTCATAAATGTACCTTTTTGTTTGGGTAGGTAATACTCATTTTTACTGTTCATCAAGCCATCCACCGCGAAATCCAGCTCGTTTTAATCCCCGTATTACGTGCGGATTTTTACTGAATAGATTCCAGATAAGCCCGGACTCATAGTTCTCGAGCTGTATCAAAATTGGGCCCTGATCGATACCAATGTAATCTGGATTAAACCAGCCTTCCTCATGCCAGGTCAGGTTAAACGCATCCAGAAATCCGTATTGCTGATACAACTTATCGCCAAACTCCTGTTTCATTGAATACAATGCAGATAAGGTCTCTTCGGGAGCGAAAGGAATCGAACCGCCGGCAGCAGTAGGAACGATGGTTCCATCATCGTTCAGATAGTCGGCGGCGGCTCCACGGGCTGCATAGGTTCTTACCTGAATATTTTTACCGTTATAACGCCTCATTTCGTTAAATGGCCCATCACTGGCAGTTAGACCCCATATATTTTCGCTGTATCCTTTGAACCCGGATGGATTGTCTATGGCATAGGCTCGGTTGGACAGCGTTGCGCGACGGGAGTTTTCGAAGTAGTCAATTCCTTTTTCAATCATATATGCATCGTTGATCCCACGAAAGTCAATGAACATCTGGGAATACTGATGGCCAAATAAAGGACCAAAATTCACATGCTCGTATCCGTAGAAATCTGTCCATACATAGGTGGACGTCCAGGTGTCCCAGGCATCATCAGGGAGTGGATACGTGGGCGATCCCATTCCCAATACAAGTAGAATCATGGCTTCATTGTAGCCTTCCCACTGCGCTTCAATAAATCCTGTTTCCGGATGCCAACCCATGGAAACGGTTTTTCTTCCATCCATAGCCCATGGCCATTCAATCCGGAAATACAAGGAATCTGCAAGCTCCCGTATTCTCGACTCCGTCGGGTTGTTTGCATCGAAATAACTCTGTGAAGTCAGTATGCCACCAAATAAAAGCGTGGTGTCAATAGTGGATAATTCCACATTCTTATAACGGGTACCGCTTACGTAATTCAGAAAATGATAGTAGAATCCCCGATATCCGGTCATACCTGTTGCATCAGGACCCTGAGGCGAGTTCCAGAGCCATTCGAGTACGTTTAACGTGCGTTCTGCAGCTGCCTCACGAGTCACATACCCGTTTTCTGCTCCGATGATGTAAGCAGGAAGTGCGAATCCGGTAGCAGCTATACTGGTAAAGTTTTTGGTCGGATGACGATCATCCGTCTGCCAGGTAGGTTCGTCTACCACCTCCCAAAAATACTGAAAGGTGCGTTGCTTGAGGTCCTGCGTAAAGGCTTTCATTTCTGGTGAATCGATTGACATCGTTTCAGCAGAGGAAATAGATTCACTTTTTGATTGATGGGATCCACAGCCAGCTATCAACACCCATAAGGTGATCAAACCAACAACGGATGGGAGCTTTTGGGAATCATCTAACCCATAAATGGAGTTTATAAACATCAGTATACATCATTGTGGAAATGAAAAAGGGCCATGACGTCTGTCTCTCAACAAATGCTGTCAATGTACTCTTTTATATCCTGTTACCGTTTGGACCTTTTAAGCATACAACGTACATAAGATCTTAACCGCTGTGTTCGATCCATATACATACGGGTTTTATAGACCCACGCCGCTAATATGAAGCTTTGATGTAACTTAGTCCAATTTCCTGAACCCAATAAAAATACTTCACCCGATTGGAAGCGCTTTTATGGTACTACTTCATAACTACGTCAACTTATTTGAGTACACATTTAACTCCAATAATATCAATAAAATAAAAGTATATTATTTCTAATAAATTCATTCTGTTACGTACAAGGGAAGGTAGTGCAGGAAGGGCAGTGGCGGGCAGGAAGGTATAGCTGCACTCCTGAACTTTCACTCGGCTTTGCCTCCTGATGTACGTCAGTAGACTGTGCACCTAAAGGTACTTGTGTACTTCCTCCCATTCTGACCCTTGTGTGCCCGTTCATTCTTTGGATGATCTTTCTACACTTTTAAAACTTCGTGCGCAAAAATCTATGCACTGCGCACTGTGAACTGTGAACTGTGCACTGCGCTCTGTGTACTGTGAACTGTGCACTGCGCTCTGTGTACTGCGAACTGTGCACTGCGCTCTGTGTACTGCGAACTGCGCACTGTGCTCTGTGTACTGCGCACTGTGCTCTGTAAACTGTATACTACTCCCCAGAATAACTCCTTGACGTTCTTAATTTGATTATTTATTCTGAGGTATGTCTACATCTCAATTCACTAATCTTGTATTTGAGGGCGGGGGAGTAAAAGGCATTGCTTACATCGGTGCAATGCAGGAACTCGATGCCCGGGGTTACCTTGACTCTGTGGTCCGTGTTGGCGGCACCAGTGCCGGGGCTATTCATGCTCTCATTTTTGCGCTGGGGTATTCCATGGAAGAACAGCTTGAGATCATTTCATCAACCTCATTTAGTAGGTTTATGGACGATACATTCGGTTTTGTGCGTGACTTTCGCAGACTCTGGAGGGAGTTTGGTTGGAACAAAGGAGATGTTTTCGCAGAGTGGTGCGGAGCCCTGGTTGAACGAAAATTAGGTCATGGGAACGCCACATTTAACGATCTCAGTAGATCTGGGAAAGCAGATTTGTTTGTGATTGGCACCAATCTGTCAACGGGATACGCAGAAGTATTTTCACATGAACGACATCCAGACATGCCACTGGTAGAAGCGGTCAGAATCAGCATGTCCATTCCCCTTTTCTTTACCGCCAAAAGATTCGGAGAAAATAATCAGATCTACGTGGATGGTGGAGTAATGCTCAATTATCCCGTGAAGCTGTTTGATCGTTTAAAGTACATCGCTGTGGAAGATCGGGATCTTGCAGCCCGATATACGACGTACTATGATGAGGAAAATGCATCATTTTTATCGGTCTACCCGGATCGAAGTCCATATGTGTTCAACAAACAAACATTGGGATTCCGTCTGGATAAACGAGACGAGATCGCACTTTTCAGATACAATGAACCGGCCAAAGGCAAGTCTATTAAAACATTTCCTGCTTATGCAAAAGCACTGATTACAGCATTGATGAATGTGCAGGAACATGTACACCTACACAGCGACGACTGGCAACGGACATTGTACATCAATACGCTGGATGTGGGAGCTACGGACTTCAACCTGACACGGGAAACCCAGCTTGAGCTCATTCAGGAAGGAATTAAAGGAGCACGAGTGTATCTGGAATGGTTTGAGTCTGAACAGGCAATTAATAGGCTCGCTTGAGTTAACTCAAGCGATCAAGAACTGAAAACAGTAACCGGTAAACTGCCATTTATCGTAGAGCTGTATACCGTTTTCAGGTTTCCGTTATCTGATTGCTGGTTACAGTTTTCTGGTTACTGTTTACTACTAAAAGTGCGCTTTGCGAACCTTTAGTACGTCATAATCATCTCGGTCAGATTCGTATCGGTTGACAAGTTTAATCGCTTGCGCAGGCGATAACGACGCTCTTCCACTCCCCTGACAGAGATACTTAACAACGGTGCTATCTCTTTGGATGACAGATTCATGCGTAGATACGCGCAGAGACGTAAGTCACTCGGTGTCAATTGAGGATAATCAGCTTTCAGGCGTTTGAAGAAGTCGCCGTGCGCCTGATCATACAATTGCTCAAAGTCTTCCCACTCTTTTTCGTCCTGAAGTCCACGATCAATCATGGTAACCAGTTCATTGAAGTACTTTCTGGGCAATCGATCACCAAGCTCACTTTTTTGCTTTTGAATGTGTGATTTTAACGATTGTAACAGTTCGTTTTTACGAACTACCGCCATCGTATTTGTTGCCAGTTGCGCAGATTTGTGTTCAATTTCCGCCTGTAGTTTATCGTTGGTCAACTTGATAATCTCTTTTTCACTGATTTCTTTTTCCATCAGCATTTTTTCGTGTCTGGCTTCCAGTTCTTTCCCCAAAGTTCTCCAGCGTCTCCTTGAGATGTAAATCCGAATGGCCAAAACCAAAGCCAGAGCGATTATGGTATACAGCACATAAGCATAGGTCATCAGATACCAGGGCTGCCTGATTTTAAAGTGAAAGGGTGAAATTTCAATGAGTTGCCCACCCGAGGATAGCGCTCTGAGTTTAAACTGATATTCACCTGGAAGTAAACGAGGATAGGTTAACTTGTTTATGGATTGCCAGTTACTCCAAGTTGTGTCACTTCCTACGAGTTGATGCTGAACAAACAATCTGCTCCCAACCAGTTTATCCGTGTTCCAGTTAAAGGTGATCGAGTTTTGATTGAACGGTAACTCTATAGATGCAGCTGGATTTAATCGAATCGTATTGATTTGCTCCTTCTGATTGGTTACTTGAATGGATGTCAATTGGATACTGCTACCTGCAGTAGAATCCCGACGCACCTGCGATAGATTAATGGTTGCAAAACCATCATCCAGACCAGCCAGATAAAGATCATTTTCAAGCCTGATGATGTTCTCATACCCTTCAACCATAGTAAAATCGTACTGCTGGGGAAGTAACCTGTAAATCAACCGGATGGTATCATAATGTACTTCGATCAGTAGAATTTCCTTTTTTTTGATAACCCAATAAGTTCTGAATCCAGCAGGAATTATCGAGGAAATGATGCCTGGAGTTGTAAATAATTCATCAAGATCCGGATAGGTAATAAAGTTACCTGATAGCGCATCGTACTGATATAACCCATCCCCATGAGGAACTACTATCCTGTTATCGAGCTTAAATACCTTATTACCTCCAGCCATCAATCCCATCGTTGAATCAGCGAGACTTACCGCATCAACTCTCTTTAGTTCGCGATCGGTTTGAAGCCGATAAATGCCCTTAACCGCGTGTCCAAGCCAAATATTTCCCAGATGATCGATTTCCAGATAGCGGGATGGCATGTAGAAGTTCTGCAACACATAGTCCTGTCTCCAGACTCCTTCAGTCGACTTTCTGTAAACCGCCAAATTATTGTATGTCGATTGCAAAAGCATCGGCTCTGCTGCATTGGACCACGGCTTCAGTGTATAAGCCCCATCAATGGAACCAACCCGTTCCAGTCTTTCGTTTTTAAGTACAAATGTGCCGTCGTTAAGCCCGGCATAGAGCATACCATCAAGTACTTCCAGAAACCAAACCTGACCCTGTGATCCACTTAACAGCTCTTGTCCGGTAAAGTTACCGGTTGGGTCTCTTCGGAATTTAAAAATACCCTGATTCGTGCCTACGTAAAGATACTCGTTGAACAAGGCTGCAGTATATACACTACCTAATGCAGATCCCGGATCCCGATAGGTTACAATGGATGAATATAAATCAATATAGTCTAACCCTTTATCCATTCCCACCCACAAGTTGCCTTCCGCGTCGGCAAGCAAAGAAAGAATCGTATTGTTCTGAAGGGTAGTGGTCGTATTGATGTTTTTTATCAACTGCCCATCTGAACTGTACACAAAAACGCCTTTGAGAATGGTTCCAACAATAATCTGATCATTGACGGCTACCATAGCATTAATTTTACTGGCTATCAATTCATTGTAATTGCTAACTGTAAAAACCGAAAGAGTGGCATTACTGTAGGTGTACATACCCGATGAGGTGCCAAATATGATAGTTCCCCCCAGCTTTACCACATCCTTGACTTCTTCATCCGAGAGTGTTTGAGTACCCGGCAATTCCACAAAATTTCCATCGACCAGTGTGTAAGCGGCTCCCCCGATTTGCTGGGTGAAGATTTCATCCTCAGCGGAGTGCAGTAACATCATTGACCCCGGTGCTTCAATGCGTTGTACAGAGTCGCCGTTAAAGGCATATATCGAACCAAAACTGTGGAAGTAAATGATTCCATTCTGTTCAACAATGCGCCATATTTCGTCGTTTCGCATTCGGTCACCCTCCAGTAACGGAACCAGACTGGTGTAAAACAATCCACCACTGGCATCTTTTTGCCAGTAACCAAATTCCTCAAAACTTCCAGTATAAATTCGATGATTGATCCAGGCTACCGATCGAATAATCGTTTTGGATGGCGATGGAAACAGTTGGATGCCGGAATTATCCAGTATGAGTAATCCATAGTTGTTTGCAACAAGAATCTGATTCCCTTCACCACGTGCAATATCCCAGTTCTGATTTCCGCTCTGTAACTCGATGGGCGTATAGTTTGTAATCTGATACTTTGTTTGGGCGTACGTACTCCCTGCGTATATCAGACAGATGACGATCAAGTATCGAGACCGGATGTTCATCCTCTTAGTAGCTCAATGGATTCAGTAGTACACCGGTAGCTTCAAAAGCATATTCAACTTTTTCTTGTGTAATGGCAGCAATTTCTTCCGGACCAGCCCCCGCATCTTCGAGGTGATGACGTTGCTCATCTATGGTGCTGATTTTCTTGAATCCGACACCTTCGGCAATGATCTCACTTCCAGCCGCATCGGTCGGTAAGAAGAACCCATAATCTGCAAAGGTCATTTTAATCACGCGTCCATCATCTGTGGCAAGGGTTGTCCAACACCCTTTACTCTGGCACACACTCACCAATGTTCCCGATATGATATACTGTTTCTCAACATCCATTTCAAACTCGTCCACCACCGAACTGATATCCACAGCACTTTCTGCTTGAATCGGTTCCCCATAGGAATCCCACCCATCTGGAATCAGTAAGGTCGATGTTTCTTCTGCCAGAAGCGTCATCTCATCCGAAGTTTTCTCACAGGCTGTTGTCAGGATAACAAGTAACAGGAAGATCAATAGCTGTTTCATAGATTTGTTTTGTTTAGGGCGTGGGAAGTAGTAAGTAGGGAGTGAAGATGCATACATACGAGCGCTAAATGTCGGGTACTTACGCTTGGTGATACTCAACGCAGTGAGTATCGTGAATAATTTAATCAACTTAACGAACAGTTACGACGTTAAAACAAAAAAGCCAGTGAATGGTAAACATCCACTGGCTTTAATATGACGCAAATGACTTGTCAGTTTAAATCAGATAACCGATTTTCCTGTCAGACATCTACCCAACATCCGCGGAAATATTAGTTTCCGGCTTCAACAGTAGTCTCAACTACAGTTGAATCAGATACGGTTGAATCAGCTGGAACTTCTTCAGTCCAGGTAGAATCAGTGGCAGTTGTTTCAGGTGCTGTAGTCTCGGCTTGTTCGGTAGTACCAGAGCAAGCATGAGTGAATGTTACAACAAGTAAAGCAACGAGTACTAAAGAGAGATTTTTCATAGTGATCTTGTGATCAGTTAATTGTGAAAGTATGTGAATTTTAGGGGTCTCGATAATGTAAGGAGATTTACAACTATTTTCACATAAAAATTAGTAAAAAAATTACATAAATAATTAGGATTTAGTTGCTTATGAAACTTGACTTTAAATGGTAGTAAAAGTTACCGGTTTCCGGTTGATTATTTACCTGAAAGACCAACAGATGCGATGGACGAAATTTATGAGTACATTACACCATATCAGTTGAGTTTAACTAATCGGAGTACTGTCATGAGCGATGAACATTTAAAGTATCCAATCGGGCGTTACGACCATTCTACACGGATTGAAATGAGCGAAATCGACGATCTCATCGAGACGATCGACGAGTTTCCGGAGCAGCTTGCCGATCTGGTGCTGGATCTGGATGACGAAGATTACGAAAAGACGTATCGTCCCGACGGATGGACCGTACGGCAGGTGATTTCGCATTGTGCCGACAGTCACATGAATGCGTTTATGCGTTTTAAACTCGCACTTACCGAAGATAATCCAACCATCAAAGCATATTCTCAACACGGCTGGGCGTCTTTACCCGATGCCGATGAAGCTCCACTCGAACTGTCTCTTCTTATGCTCGACGGCGTACATGGCAGATGGGTCTGGCTGATGGACTCCATGGATGAAGAAGACTGGAACAAAACCTACTACCATCCCGAAAACAAAATGGATTATCGGCTCATCGACGTTTTGGGATTATATGCCTGGCATTGTCGCCATCACCTGGAGCATGTTAAACTTGCTCTGGATTCCTGATACTCCTGCACCCATATCCTTTCACCATTGCTGCAGAATCTTCAGATAATTTGCCCGCTCAAAGGCAGCTGGCTCTGCCACATGACTTAAACTCATACTTCCTTTGAGCTGTTCAACGGATTCATATTCGTGTTCAATCATCCATGACTCCAGATCGCCTATCATCTCACCCAGGTAGTCGATTCCTTTTCTGAGTAACACGGATGCTACCATGGTTACATCGGCACCACATAAAAGCATTTTGACGGCGTCCTCAGCCGAATGAATTCCCGTTGTAGCAGCCAGACTCGCGCGCACTTGTCCATGTATTATAGCCAGCCATCGCATCGGTAACCGTTTTTCATAGTTTGAACTCAAAACCAGGGAAGGTTTCACTTCCATCAATTCGAGATCGATATCAGGCTGATAAAATCGGTTGAATAACACCAACGCATCGGCCCCAGCCTGATCCATTTCTATGGCCATATGTGCAAATGAACTAAAATAGGGACCCACTTTTACCGCTACAGGAATCCTCAGATTTTTCTTGACCCGTTTGATATCGTCCAGATACATACGTTCAACTTCTCGCCCGGATAAGGCCGGATCTGAAGCAAGATAATAGATGTTAAGTTCTATGGCATCAGCACCTGCCTCTTCCATTTTTCTGGCATAGGTTAGCCATCCACCTTCAGATACCCCATTAAGACTGGCTATGATTGGTATTCCAACCGACCGTTTTAACGCTGAAATATGCTCCAGATACTGCTCTGCATACAGATTATTGAACGCTTCGGGTTCCGGAAAATAACTCAACGCCTCTGCATAACTTTCATTGAATGTGGTCAGATAATGATCCACTCGCTCTACCTGATGATTGATCTGTTCCTCAAACAGCGAATACAATACAACAGCTGCTGCTCCCGCATCCTCTAGTCGCAACACCTGATCCAATGAAGTAGATAACGGCGACGCAGACGGCACCAATGGATTCTTGAGATTCAATCCCATATATGTGGTCGATAAATTCATACTAATCCTCCCATTTTTTCTAAATTTTGCCCGATAATGTCAATGAATGCGCCGTATTGGTTGATGAATCACTGGTCGCGGGTTCGAACAGGTGCCCCATGTGTTCGTACCATTTCCACCGGTCGTGGACCGCTTTTTGGGCTTCAATCATCACTAATTCAGCAGATGTTGGATTAATGGCCGTTAACATCTGATAACGGGTCTCGTTGTAAGCATAGGTTTTAAATGGAACCGATGGCGCTTTTGAATCCAGTTGAAATGGATTCTTACCTTCAGCTACCCTGTTCGGATTGAATCGGAATAACGGCCAGTACCCTGTTTCAACCGCCAGTTTTTGCTGCGTTAATCCATGTTTAAGATCATAACCGTGAGCGATGCAATGACTATACGCAATGAGTAAAGATGGACCATCGAATTGCTCAGCCTCTGTGAATGCTTTGACCGTTTGGGTGTCATTGGCCCCCATAGCCACCCTGGCTACATAAATGTTTCCGTATGTCAACGCTTGTAGCGCCAAATCTTTCTTTGCATTTGGCTTTCCACCAGCAGCAAATTTTGCGATGGCACCCAGTGGAGTCGCTTTTGACATCTGTCCACCTGTGTTTGAATAAACTTCGGTATCGAGCACCAGTATGTTCACATTTCGGCCCGAAGCGAGCACGTGGTCAAGTCCGCCATAGCCAATATCGTACGCCCATCCATCACCCCCTACGATCCAGACCGACCGATGGACCAGATGTTCGCTTACACCTTGCAGGCGGGATAACAAATCGTGCTTGTCTCCCATAGGGTTAACTTGCAGTGCCTCTTTTATTTTTGTACGTAATTCATCAAGCAGCACGCGTTGTCTTTGGAAGTCTGCTTCACTTTGCTGGGGATTCTCCAGCAGTGCATTCACTAAAACCGTACCCAGTTCCGACTCCAAAGCCCTGATCAGTGCCTTAGCCTGCCCCAATTTCTGGTCTGCAGCGAGCCGATACCCTAATCCAAACTCGGCGTTGTCCTCAAAAAGCGAATTGTTCCACGCAGGTCCGCGACCTGCTTTGTTTCGAGACCAGGGCGTCGTTGGGAGATTCCCTCCATAAATCGATGAACATCCCGTAGCATTTGCCACGAGCATGCGGTCACCAAACAGCTGTGTTGCCAACTTGATATACGGAGTCTCCCCGCATCCGGCACACGCTCCAGAAAACTCAAAGAGCGGTTTCAGAAATTGCGAGCCCTTCACCGAATCAGTACGTACCATCGTTCTGTCGATCTCAGGCAACGATTCAAACCATCTGAAATTCGCCGATTGCTCATGCATAATGGGCTCTAACGCAGCCATGTTCAATGCTTTTCGTGACTGATTGGACTTATCTTTGGCCGGACACACTTCCACACATAACGTACAACCAGTACAGTCCTCTGGTGACACCTGGATCGTATACGCAGTCTCTTCCGTGAATTCTTTACCTTTTGCTGCCACAGATTTGAATCCGGTCGGTGCATCAGCCAATAGCTTCTCATCAAACGCATTGATTCGAATCACCGCATGTGGACACACCATCGCACATTTACCACATTGGATGCAAATGTCAGGTTCCCAGACCGGGATTTCGTTGGAAATGCACCGTTTTTCAAATCGTGCAGTACCACTTGGATAGGTACCATCGGCTGGGAGCTTACTAACTGGCAACATATCCCCTTTTCCCTGAATCAGAGCTCGTGTGACCTGATTGACAAAATCATCCGCACCCTGGTAATAATCAAAGGTGTCCACCGATATACCGGTGTCATCTACCTCTGGTTCAACGGGAATTCGGTGTAAGTGGTCAATTGCACTGTCAACAGCAAGGAAGTTCATCTTGATGATTTGCTCCCCTCGTTTACCGTAGGTTTGTTTTATGCCCGTCTTGATTGCATCAATAGCTTCTTCTTTAGGCAACACACCTGCTATTGCAAAGAAACATGCCTGCATGACGGTATTGATGCGGTTTCCCATTCCGGCTTCCCGTGCTACCGATTCAGCATCGATTGCATACAACTTGAGATCCAGGGCACGGATCTGATTCCGCACCGATGCAGGCAACGATTTCCACACTGTATCGGGTGAGGCCGGGTGGTTGATCAAAAATATCCCCTCCGAACGAATGTGTGACAACATATCAAATTTTCCCAGGAATTGTGGCTGATGACAAGCCACCAGATTCGCTTTACCGATTAAATAAGCCGATCGGATAGGGTTCGGGCTAAACCGGAGATGAGAGGTGGTCATCGAACCTGATTTCTTGCTGTCGTAGACGAAGTATCCTTGCGTGTGATACTTGGTGTGGTCTCCGATGATTTTGATGGAATTTTTGTTCGCCGAAACCGTTCCGTCCGATCCCAGTCCAAAAAACATAGCCCGAAAGACATCTTTATGCTCGATATCCAGACTTGTATCATACTCCAGACTACTACCTGAAACATCATCGTGAATACCGATGGTAAAATGGTTCTTGGGCTTGCTTTTGATGAGCTCCTTGTAGATACCCATAATCATTGCCGGAGTATACTCCTTGGAAGAGAGTCCATATCTGCCTCCGGTAATTTTGGGCTCAAAGAGTAACGGACACTTACCCGAGTCCTGACTCTCGTGAATTGCCGTTACTACATCCTGATACAAAGGCTCGCCCAACGCCCCTGGTTCTTTCGTACGATCAAGCACTGCAATTTTTTTTACCGTTGCAGGCAGTTTGTCCATGAGATCACTGCCAGGAAAAGGTCTGAACAAACGAATCACGACCAAACCCACTTTTTCTCCATGCAGACTCATGTAATCGATGGTTTCTTTGACCGTTTCAACTCCAGATCCCATCATCACAATCACCCGGTCTGCCTCTGGATCTCCATAGTACTCAACCAGATCATAATTTCGGCCTGTAAGACTTCCAAACTCAGCCATTGCCATTCGAATATGTTCAGGGCAGGACAAATAAAATGGATTAACCGCTTCGCGGGCCTGGAAATAGACGTCCGGATTTTGTGCAGTTCCACGAATAAATGGACGATCGGGTGATAATGCGCGGAGCTGATGGGCTCGCACCAAACTCTCGGGGATCATCGCTTTTAGCACATTCACAGGAATATCCTTCACATCCATAAGTTCGTGGGACGTCCGGAATCCATCAAAAAAATGCAACATCGGAATGCGGGAATGCAACGTTGCAGCCTGCGTGATTACGGCAAAGTCCATCGCTTCCTGAACCGAATTGGAACATAACAACGAAAATCCTGTTGCCCGGGTAGCCATCACATCGCTGTGGTCACAAAATATCGACAATGAGGAAGCGGCAAGTGATCGAGCGGCCACATGCATCACCATGGATGTCAACTCGCCTGCCATTTTATACATGTTTGGGATCATGAGCAGCAGACCCTGCGATGCCGTAAACGTAGTAGTCAATGCACCATTTTGGAGGGCCCCGTGTACCGCTCCCGCTGCTCCACCTTCACTTTGCATTTCTACAACGGAGGGCACGTTCCCGAATATGTTCTTCCGTTTTGCAGCTGCCATCGTATCAGAAAGTTCTCCCATTGCCGATGAAGGAGTGATGGGATAAATGGCAATGACTTCATTCAGTTGATAAGCAATCCTGGCAACCGCTTCGTTGGCATCAATGATGAGTTTCTCTGACGACATAATCTCCTCCAAGTCTTATTCTGGTACAACTACAGGGCTCAACTGATCCATTATATTTCACATTTTGTGATATCAGTGTATGAAATCCGCCCGAAAGTAGTTTAAGACGTACAACTCCGATAAAAAATGACAATTGTCAGTTCGGGTTTCGCCGCCTGGGAATAATTTTAAAAACCCGTAAGGTATTTAAGGCAGTGAGCCGTATTTTAAAGCACCCCTCTATTTATGATTCTCCTTGTGTTATTGAGATCCACGTTCACACGCTTAGCACATGCCTATATTAAACCAGAAGGTCATTGTACTATCCGGATTCGCAAGAGGAGGGACAAATCTTGTATGGAATATTCTTCAATCACATCCTCAAATTTGTTCTTCTATTCGTGAAACCGGGCAGCTATTCAATGAATCCCTTAAAATTAAGATCGGAAATGCTCTTAGTTCCTTGAGCCTTGGCAAAAGGTTGATTGATGAGGAGTTGTTTCGCTACAAAATGCAAAATCTTTTGCACTACGAGAATAAACAAAAGTCTCCCAGTCAGGTGTATACCAAAAGGGAAGTAGAGCAGGCCGCACTGTGTATGAAGTCTGTGAATACGGACATTTATTACACCGATCTCCTGACCAGCATCTATCCTGATTTGTATTTTATCGCGTTGATCCGAGATGGATACGCTTTATGTGACGGATACATCCGCAGAGGCAAAACAGCCACTCAGGCAGGCAAGTTATACCAGCAAATGGCTGATGAATTCAAACGGCTATCGGGTATCGTACCCAATTACAAAATGATCCAGTTTGAAGATGTCATTTCAGATCCATTCAAAGTTTCACAGGAGCTTTTTTTATTTACAGATGTATTTCCCGTTAAACTGTCTCACCTGAGGCTGAAATCAAAAAAAGTAATGCGTGAGTCGGGTAAACATACACCTCTATATGGCGATCAGGGCCATAAATATTGGTTCGATTATGCCAGTATTCATCAAAGTTTAGACTCCAGTGTCAATACGATCCAACAGTCAAGACTCAAACCTTCCATGATCAGGGATTTCAACGATCAGGCAAGAGATGCGCTTCAATATTTTGGATATGAAGTGCTGTCTGCTTAAACTGTTCTCATCTTAACATGTTGGTTAACAATTATATAAACTCTTTTTAATCGTCATACAGTATGAAGTTCCAATTCGTGATACGCACTGTCATATCCTTTTTTTTGATCCTGTTTGTGACAACTGGAATACTCGCCCAGTCTTTCCAGACCGTTTCTCCCTCAGAATCCGGATTTTCGCCCGAACGTCTGAAAAGATTGACGGATATGATCGATTCCTATGCTGCATCGCAACGAATTTCTGGTGGCGTGTTACTCGTACTAAAAGATGGCAAGGCTGTTGTTCATCATAAGTCCGGATTCCGGGATGTTGAATCTGGTGATTTAATGGAATATGATGATATGTTCCGGATTGCATCACAAACCAAAGCTATTGTGAGTGCTGGTATTATGATGCTTCAGGAAGAGGGTAAATTGCTACTCAATGATCCACTAAGCAATTATTTACCAGAGTTCGAAAAAACCACAGTTGCTGTCAGAAATGATGCGGGTGGATACGAAATCGTTGATTCTAGACGCAAGATCACCATCCGGGATTTACTGACTCACACAGCTGGAATCAGTTACGGGTATGGACCAGCAGACGAGTTGTGGAAAGAAGCAGATATTCAGGGATGGTATTTTGCACACCGTGATGAACCCGTACGAGACGTCGTTCGAAGAATGGCAACACTGCCCATGGATGCCCAGCCTGGAGAGCGATTCGTTTATGGATACTCGACTGACATTCTGGGTGTAGTTATTGAAGAGATCACCGGACAATCGTTGGCTGAGTTTCTCAACGAGCGTATTTTTATGCCATTACAAATGGCAGACACCCATTTCTTTGTGCCTGAAGACAAAGTTTCCCGATTAGCAACGGTGTATTCCTCCACGTCAGATAAAACAATCTCCCGTACAGCTGATGGAGGTATTATGATTGGTCAGGGACATTATAGTGACGGTCCTCGGATTGCTGAGTCCGGTGGAGCGGGATTAGTCTCAACCGCTCAGGATTATGCTCGATTCCTTCAAATGCTACATCAGGGTGGCCAACTTGATGGTGTTCGGATCTTGAGCCCGAAATCGGTTGAACTAATGACAGTCAACCACTTGCACAACATAGAATTCCGCCCGGGAGAAGGAATCAGCCTTGCGTTTGACGTACTTATGGATCTCGGCAAACGGGGGACACCCGGATCAGTCGGAGATTATGGCTGGGGCGGAGCATATCACTCTACCTATTGGGTGAGTCCGAAAGATCGTCTGGTTGTGGTATTTATGACCCAGTTGATTCCCGCAACCGGATCAGATATTCACGCGAAAATCCGTACTCTGCTCTATCAGGCACTCATGGAATGACCCAGATCAGAACGGCAGATCATCTTCGTCGAATGGAGGCGGTTCAGGCATTTCGATAAAATCCGGACCAGGTGCGGGTGCTCCATTACCCCCCTGACGCTCAACTTTCCAGGCTTTGACATCGGTATACCAACGTCCGTTATATTCCCTGCTCTGCACATCGATTGATGCCGTTATCTGTTCACCTTTTTTTAGATTCACGGCATCGATTTCGTCTCCCCACTGCACCATACAAATCTTTTTAGGGTACTGCTCCTGAGTCTCCAGGATAAATTCTCTTTTCCTCCAGGTTCCATTCTTACCTTGTCCGGAGACTTCCTGCAAAATGTCCTGTACTATTCCAGTTACTTTTAATTCCATAGGTGATTATTCTACATAGATGCTGAATTTCAGCAAAAATTCAATTATTGATAAAGTTATTTATAGGAGGTGGGGAGTAGGAAGTAGGAAGTTGGATAAGAAACACATTCTCTTCTAAAATACTGCTCGCTGCTCGCCGCTCGCGGTTAATATAACCGTCCTATAATTAATCTACACTCCAAAAATCGGTATATTTGCCTCCTGAAAACAAACACACACCAATTTATGACCTTTTTATCGGTAGAACAGCTTTCAAAAAGCTTCGGACTCAAAACACTGTTCGAGAATTTGACTTTTGGACTCAGCAAGGGCAACAAAACGGCATTGGTTGCTCCTAATGGAACGGGAAAATCCACGCTTTTAAAAGTACTATCCGGTAATGAAAGCCCAGACTCCGGTCAGGTAATGGTCAAAAATGGAATCAGAATCGGTTATCTCGAGCAAGAACCAGCATTGCAATCGTCAATGTCAATTCGTGACTTTATTAATCATGGACATACCGATATCGTTGAAGTGATTCGTGCGTATGAAAAGGCGGTGAGGGATCAGGAACAGGAGTATAACGATCAAACACACGAGTCCTTTGAAAAAGCCCTGGCTGCCATGGATGCAGCAAATGCCTGGGATTACGAACAGAGAATGACTCAGATTTTGGGCAAACTCAACATCCATGACCTGGATCAACTGATCGGCACACTGTCTGGAGGTGAACGAAAACGGGTTGCACTGGCCTTCGTACTGCTTGAAAATCCAGACCTGCTTTTACTGGATGAGCCGACCAACCATCTCGATATCGACATGATCGAATGGCTGGAGCACTATCTTGCTACATCCAATATGACTTTGTTAATGATCACTCACGACAGATACTTTCTGGATCGTGTCTGTAATCATATTATGGAACTCGATGGAGGGGTGCTTTATCATCACGACGGGAATTACAGTCTATATCTGCAACGTAAAGCAGAACGACTTGAAGTCGAACAGGTTGAGTCACACAAAGCCGTTCAGTTATACAAAAAAGAGCTGGAGTGGATGCGCCGTGCACCAAAGGCGAGAACGACCAAATCTAAGTCGCGAATCGACGCATTTTATGACACCGAAGACCGTGCAAAACGCAAGAGTGATTCTGGAGAAGTCCGACTGGAAGTCAACATGACCCGAATGGGAAACAAAATTGTTGAACTCAAGAAGGTCAGTAAGGCATTTGATGCGAACAAGATACTGGATGAATTTTCGTACTCGTTTTCCAAGGGTGAGCGAATCGGGATTATTGGCCGAAATGGTGCCGGTAAAAGCACGTTTCTGAATGTCCTGACGGGACAACTACCCCCAGACTCGGGCGAAATCGAAACCGGATCCACGATTGTTTTTGGACATTACCGCCAGCAAGGCATCAACGTTGACGAAACAAAACGGGTAATCGATATTCTAAAAGAGGTCGCTGAGGTCATCCAACTTGCCGATGGAAAACGTATTACCGCTTCTCAGTTCCTGGAACATTTCATGTTTCCATCAGCCATGCAGTACACGCCGGTGGCCAAACTTAGTGGCGGAGAAAAACGTCGATTAGGATTAATGATGGTGCTGATCAGCAATCCGAATTTCCTGATACTGGATGAGCCGACCAACGATCTGGATCTCATTACCATGCAAAAACTCGAAGAGTTTTTGCTCGACTTCCCGGGTTGCCTGATCATCGTTTCTCACGACCGATTCTTTATGGACAAATTGGTCCAGCACTATTTCGTTTTTGAGGGCGATGGACGAATACGTGATTTCAACGGATCCTATGCCGAATGGAGAGAACTTCAAAAATCAGAGAAGTCCGAACAGATTGAACGTTCTAAAAAGACTGTAACTGAAGACAAGAAAAGTACAGTCCCTGAATCACAGCATGAAGTAGCTAAGAAAAAAGGTCTTAACTTCAAAGAGCGCAAAGAATATCAGAAACTGGAAAAAGATATTGCCGATCTTGAATCCAAAAAATCAGCACTAGAATCAACATTGAGTTCCAGTGACCTCGATTACTCCCAGATCCACAAACTTTCAGGCGAACATGAAAGGCTTCAAAAGGAAATTGAGGCAAAAGAAATTCGATGGCTGGAATTAGCAGAACTCGATACCTGAAATCTTGACAGTTAAATCATTCCAGAAAATGATGTGGTTCCTTTAACTGGATTGTTTACCTTATATCCATTTAATTTTGAAATGGTGCACAAACTGCACGATTTAGCTGAAATTCCAACTCAATAGGTGTTCATTATGTCAAATGTGGTCAAATGTAGCTTCATTAATCGTTCGTTAAAGCGATTCCTGTTAACGGGTTCTTTGTTTTTCATTTTTTCCGCTCCTTCACTTCACGCTCAAAGTAGTCAGAACTACCCCGGCAGCAATGGGGCGAACAGAGCTCCGTTCCTGGAACAAGCAACCCGGATCCTCGAATCGGTTCCCTTGATCGACGGACACAACGACGTTCCGATCCAGTACAGAAACCGGGCACAATATAAACTCAGTGCCATTGATTTCAATAATACCACACTACTAGAACGTCCGATGCATACCGACATCCCTCGTATGAGAGCCGGACGGGTTGGTGGACAATTCTGGTCCGTTTACGTTCCTACGAATGTCCCCGAAAGCGAGTCCGTACAGATGACACTGGAGCAAATCGACTTCGTGTATCGTCTGATCGACGCTTTCCCCGACCATTTTGAACTCGCACTGACCGCAGACGATATTGAACGCGTCTTTAAAAATGGCAGGATAGCCTCTTTAATTGGAATGGAAGGTGGACAGTCGATTGGCAATTCGCTTCAGGTATTAAGACAAATGTATGAATTGGGCGCCAGATACATGACAATCACCCATTCACGAACATTGGATTGGGCAGATGCTGCAACCGATGATCCCAAACACGGTGGACTTACCGCGTTTGGTGAAGAAGTTATCCGAGAAATGAACTGGCTGGGCATGTTGGTCGATCTGTCACACGTATCCGCCGAAACCATGCGCGATGCATTGAAGGTCTCCACCGCACCGGTGATTTTCTCACATTCATCGGCAATGGCTTTGAACAACCACCCACGGAATGTTCCTGATGACGTCCTTGACATGCTCAAAGCGAATGAGGGAGTGATCATGGTAACGTATATCCCTGCGTTCATCAAAGAGGAGCTTCATCAACACATTAGTAACCGAAACGCGGAACGGGCAAGGCTAGATTATTATCATATCGGTCAGCCGGATAAAGTTTCCGAACTAATGCGTACCTGGGATGCGAACAATCCGGCACCCATTGCAACACTTGAAACCGTTGCTGACCACATCGATCATATAAAAGACCGGATCGGGGTTGATTACATCGGTATTGGTGGAGATTACGACGGAATTCCATTACTTCCCGAAGGATTGAAAGATGTGAGTACGTATCCCGATTTGTTCGCCGAGCTGCTCTATCGTGGCTACACCGAAGAAGAATTGCGAAAAATCGCCGGGTTGAATGTACTTCGGGTAATGCGTGATGCAGAACAGGAAGCTGCCCGCCTAAAGAAAGAGCGTCCATTGGCATCTGAAGCCGTAATAACCGATTACTAGGCTATTCGGACTACAACGATAGTTTCAATTCTTTTTTGCACTTGTTCCAGAAGGCAAAGAATGAGGGATAGTAGCCTCTGACGCTGAACATCCAATCACGATCGTGCTGAACACCGGTAAAATGTCGGGTGAATGGATGTTCCTTGTAATGGATATCTTTCGATATACCAACCAGATTCGTTTTTAGGTCTTCAAATTCACCAACAAAGATCTGAATCCCCGGGATGTTGGATGTTGCAAGTTCAATCACGAACGACATCACATGGTGTGATATGGGATAGTTTTGAAAATGAGACGGTTCCATGATCAGGACTCTATTTGCCTCGATTCCACTCAGCCAGGCAGGATCCAGATGATAGCTTGTGTACACAACCGTTGGCCAATTTTCATGGATGCTAAACGCTGGTGTGGATGGGAGTGGCGTTTTTAACGTAAATGGAGTTTTATCGATAAAATGATCCGGTGTTTTCAACTTCACCAGTTCCTCGTACGTCACATCCAGCCATGATCCTTTCTGATTGGATCCCGTATATTTGTTCACGTTTTCCTGATTGGCTATGTACTGTTTTCCCGCATTCGCCCCACTTACCCACTGCCAGCTCAAGGCATTGCTGCCCCAGTCTCCATCCAATAGATGATAGTACATCCATTTTGCAGGATCGCGCCAGTGGTATCCCGATATCGAACAGGTAACTGCCGCCGTGTACATACGAACATGATTATGCATGTATCCCGATGCGTAAAGTTGATGGATACCTTCGTCTATGCCATCAACACCGGTTTGTACCTGAATCAAAGCTTTGGGCACTCCGGTACAGCGAACCCCAGGTTGTGATCGCTTCAGATCATGGTCAATCTCATTACCTCGTTCTACCCATACTTGTTGCCAGTAATCCCTCCAGGCCAACTCCATTAAAAACTTTTCAATTCGCTTCGGATCGTATCCACGCAAAAGTACCTGCTCCATTACTTTCTTCGTTGAAATAACGCCTCTGGAGATATAGGGAGATAGACGGGTTACGTCTCCATGGACAAAATTACGGGATTTCCCATAGGCTACAGGATCTATGGTCGATATCCGTTCTGCAATGGAGTCTGGATCAGTTGGAAATGAGTTCAAAGTAAAAAAAATAGCGGTTCGTAATTAAAGACAACAAGTACCCGAATCATAAACCACTCTTTATCCGTTCCAGTATGCTTAAATCTTTTATTAACATTTCTTAATCGAGAACTTTATTTTCTTTTTTCCCTAAAAAAGTCGTTCCTTTCTACCATTCACAAAAACGGCTTTTTTCTATGGCATTTTACCTTCGCAAAGCGTTTAAAGTGGGTCCCCTGAGGCTGAATCTTTCCAAAAGTGGACTTGGTTTATCGGCCGGTGTTACCGGTGCAAGGATTGGTCTGAGTCCAAAAGGGGCTTATGTGCATGGAGGCCGTCATGGTATTTATTATCGCAAGTACCTAAAGAAGGGAAGGCCTGTTTCAACCAGTACCAGAACTGTTTCAAAGTCTGCCTCCAGATCCAAACAGGCAGCCCATCAAGCCAATGAAGCCGAAGTTTTAAGAATTTGGGAAAAGTCTGAGACAAAGTACGTACTCCTTGATACACAAAAGACCTACAGCAACCTGGCGGTACATAACCTGCCGCCTCCCAAAGCTCCAGACGAATACATTCCAGACCCCTTTACCTATAAACAGCCCTCCAAAATAGCTCTGATGGTTGCTACTCTCGGGTTCTTTGTTGCCCTATTATTTGGCAGTCTATCTCTGGCTGTTCCCTTTTTTCTGATTGGATGTGCCGCATTTACCTACAGCTGGATGAATGACAGAGCCTTTGCTCAAGCCGATAAAGCACTCACTGATATCACGATTCGTACCGAGCAGATTCAAGGTTTCCCGGACTCTGCGATGGCAATGATCAACCGATTGCCCAAACGATGGCGGATCTGGTTATCCATTAAATTGCAGATTGTACTATCCGAGCTTGCCATGCGGCACGAATCCATCGATATGGAAACGCTGTTCGAGTCGCTCGATTCCCGTTTACCGATAGACCAGGAACTGGTTACATACATTCGAGGAAGCATTTTTAGCATGATTCTGGATGAAATGCTAACTGATCACCAACTTGACGATAAAGAAGACCAGGCTATAAGTAGAATCCTCGATTCGATGACACTGGACAAAAGTACAATTGAGCGTGAATTGATCCGCATCGAACACTATCGAACGCTAAGAGATGTCAGTAATCAACCATTAAGACCTATTGATAGTAACATCCCTCTAGTGCGCGGTGAAATGGCATACTTTGAAGACACATCCGTTCGATTGCTCGTAGAGCGGGTGCAAAATCGATACCAGCACAGTCAGATTCATTATGTTGAAATGGGTTATGAAATTGAGCTCGAAGGTAGACTGGTACTCACAGACCGAAGAATATTACTTATTGATGACGGAAGCAGAGAATACCGTCTGAATCAAGTGCTGGACATCACAACCGATCCCGAGGCTGGGACCATTGAACTGACTCTGTCCGGTCGCCAAACCCCAATTATTCTTTCCTCTCCAAACCTGATGGTCCTGGCCGCGAACATCCAAAAAGTACACGCACAGGCTATCCAAGCCACTTCATAAGCTGATCCCGATACGTCTTGCCAACCGGAATCGGTTGTTCCCCACACATCAAGTAGTTTGCCTCCATAAAGTCGATAGCTGACCTCGATACAATCCATGATTTGTGAATCCGCATAAACTGGTTGCCCGGCAACGATTCCTCAATCGATTTCATCGACTCATTTACCACATGATTTCGTTGTTTTGTATAAATCTTCACGTAATCACCCATCGATTCGATGTACAAAATATCATCATGTTCCACCAACCAGGTTCGTTTATCTGCTCGGACCAGCAACCTGCCGCCATGCGTCTCTCCCGGACTGTCGACCCTGACATCGGCCTTATGCACCGCCTTGAGGAAGCGTTCAAACGAAAAAGGTTTTAACAAGTAATCAACTACATCCAGCTCATACCCCTGCAACGCATAATCCGGATACGCTGTAGTGAGAATAACCGCCGTACGCCTGTCCAGTGCCTTGATAAACTCAATACCCGACAATCTAGGCATGTTTACATCCAGAAAAATCAAGTCCACAACCTGATTCTTTAACACCTCAAGCGCCTGAATCGCTGATGAGTAACTTCCTACCAAATTCAGCGAAGGCAAATCAGCAACATAGTCTGTCAGAATTTCACGCGCCAAAGGCTCGTCATCAACAATGATACATTTCATTTATCATCCTCCATCTTATTGACTACCAATGGAATGTTAAGTGTAACCAAGAACGTTTCGGGATATGTTTCTAAGTTCAGTTCATACCTATCTTGATACATCAAATCCAATAATTTTCTAGTCTTTTCGATTCCAGTACCGGTTCCATGTATCTGATGCCCGGATACAATTGGATTCTGACAATGAAATTTCAACCATTCATTCTTTACAAAAACCTCTGCACGTATTTCACCATCCCCGTATTTGATCGCATTTTCAACAAATGGCAGGAACAAAAGTGGTGGAACCATGATTTGATCGGAGGATTTCCCTGCTAGGCTCACCGTTAGTTCTACTTTCTCAGGAGAATCAGTTCTCAATCGTTGAAGATTCAAGTATTGTTGCACATATTCAAGCTCATCCGACAAAGATACCCAGGTAGACTCGGCATGACGAATCGTGTACCGAAGTAAATCAGATAACGTGAGAACCGCATCACCGGCCTGATCTGATTTACGCCGTACAAGTCCATAAATCGTGTTCAGGCTATTGAAGAGGAAATGTGGTTGGATTTGAGCTTTCAAAGATTGTAAATCCTGCTCTACTTTTGCCTTTTTAAGTTCGGTAAGTACGCGTTGCGACTCAGACTGCTCAAACCAACTTCGTGAAAACTGAACCAAAGAAGTAATTCCCAAATAGGCCACCACATAAACCAATAGATCGTACCATTCAAAGTAGCTAATGAAATAATATCCAGGAAAAAGTCGGTCAGCTATGTGGGTAAAAGTCAATTGATTCAGGTAAATCGAGGCTAATATCAGCACGGGTACACTAATTATGTACCCGAAGTACAGTTTTTGGGCAAGTAGTTTGGGTATCAGTACAAAGCTGTTTACCGATACCCCAATCCAAAGACTCAAGTGAAAGAGAAACGCGTAAATCCAGTCAATCCGCTCAACAGATGAACCATAGGCAAAGTGGTAAGCCAAAACCACCATGGAAATACCCCAAAATGCAAGGTATTCGACCGTTTTCCGAAGCTTTGGTTTGTATGTGATGTAATTCATTCTTCTTCAAGTGACTCTTCGAGTTCTTCGAAATTGAAAGCGGGTTGGTCTGAGACCTTGATATACGAGTTTGTTCTTCTATACGCTTCTTCAATCCCACCATATTTTTCAACAAACTTCTGAAGGTCAGACGTCGGGGCTGTTAGAATATAGTTTTCATCTTCATTTACTTCATATTTAATGCGTACCTGACGATTACGAATCTGTTCTTTGAGCCAGTTCTCACTAAACATATGTACGTGCAAGGTGTCTTTAGAAAAGGTGGATTTCATGAAAAGATGCACTGGATAAGAAAATGCATCCAGGTCGAATTTGAGTCGTTTGAAGTCAAGGTAGCGCTCACCACCAAGTTCAACAACCCCAACCAGATACAACTCTGTTCTCATTGATTCATTTTGAACCAGATACAAGTTATCCAATCCACTTTGGATAAAATCTTTCGTCAACGAAAGCATACCCTGTTCGATTTCAACTTCTCCAGAAATTACACTGTCTGTTGTTATTGACGAAATAGATGCCGAAGTGTCACCATTGGCTACTAAAAAAGCCTCTAAATCCGCAACACGCATTACATGATAACGGGTATCTGACCCTGATTTTTGCCAAATACCTTGCAGGGTATCGTCCTTTTTCAGATCGGTCGGTTCGTATAACGGATGTACGGATGGGATGCCGCAACCAGTCAATATGATTCCGATTGCGACTAGCACTATAGTTTTGTAATTGAGTGATAAAGTGTGTTTCATGATTTGTTGATTTTTGTTCAATCATAAACACCAATTAGAGTGATTGATGTTATCGAACATGTTTTTGTATCGACACTGTAAAAATCAATACAATATGCTTCCAAACACGACTTTTTTCGACAAACGACTTCTATTTCTCGATGAAAGTAACCTTTTACAGTTTATTATTCTTTTGGAATCGTGAAGCTTTACTATTTCGAAGGTTCAATAATCAGCTTATCTACTTGTATTGATCTATTAATAGCGAATATGGACTACATCCGGGGTACCCTGTGATGGAATTGTCACAATCAGAATATTACCATAATCCGATTCATCGAAATCCTCAAATTTTTGTGCTTTCAAAAAGTGATTCGCCAATCTTGGAGTTGAATTTGAGTGACCACAAACCAGCACTGTTTTACCCCTGTTTTCACTGGCTATAGCATCCAACTGCTCCATATTACGCGGATCGTAGAGCTTAACGGATACCTTTTTTTGGGCGGATATCGGTGAACAGGTATCTTTTGTACGGATGTAGTCGGTAGAATAAATCGCATCGATTGACTGACTACTAAGTAATTCAGCTAGTTTCCCGGCACGCCATTTCCCGGCTTCACTCAACTCAGGATCACGAGAATCATCCACTTTTTCGGCATGACGAACCAAAATCAACGTGGTAATGTCGTCCTGAGCCATGGCTTCGGTCACAAACATCGCAGAAATGAGTACAAACAGTACTATAAAAATTCGGAAAAATGACTTCATGGAGTACACCCATATGATTTATGTACAGATTAGAAATATGCCAACACGATGATACTCATTTTGTTGAAGGGACTTCAACTTCAATGACTAAATTTTACAAAAGCAGTTTGCCCGATAGGGCTTGAATGGTGGGATTGGCCCAGTTTTTTCACTATAATCGATGAAATGAGTGTCATTATTAGACTTTAATGCACCCTTCAATCTAAACTAATCCCGTAGTCGTATGTTGAAATCCAGATTCGCGATCCTGATTATCGCCCTGTTGATGCCATTTTATCTGCTTGCACAACCTACCATTTCAGAAAAAACTCAGGGGATGACTCATTTTGAGGGATACTTTGATTTTTGGTGGGATGAAGCAGAGGGAAAAATCTGGCTCGAAATCGATAAACTGGGTCAGGAAGTACTGTACGTGAACGCGCTCGCTGCTGGCATGGGATCAAACGACATTGGCCTGGACCGCGGACAACTAGGCGATACTCGAATAGTCATCTTTGATCGGGTTGGACCAAAGATTCTGATGCGTCAACCCAATTACGATTATCGCGCCACTTCAGATAACTACCTGGAAAGAAAGTCGGTAGATGAAGCATTTGCACAATCGGTATTGTGGGGGTTCACGGTTGGTGCAGCAGATGGCGATCGGGTACTCATAGATTTCACAGACTTCTTGCTCCGAGATGCCCACGGCGCTGCTGAAACGTTACGCAGAAGTAATCAGGGCAATTTCTCGGTTGATAAATCCCGATCCGCTATTTACATGCCTGCCACGATGAACTTCCCAAAAAACACCGAATTTGAGGCTACAGTCACGTTCACTGGAACAGGTGCAGGCAGTTGGGCAAGAAGCGTAACTCCAAGTCCGGATGCAATTACCTTACGTTTGCATCATTCATTGATTGAACTTCCCGACAACAACTATACTCCCAGAAAAATGGATCCCCGATCCGGATATTTTGGAATTTCTTACCAGGACTATAGCGCGCCAATAGGTGGGGACTTTGTACAACAGTTTATAGTCAGGCACCGATTGGAAAAAAAAGATCCTACTGCTGCTGTAAGTGAGGCCGTAGAGCCCATCGTCTATTATCTTGATAACGGTACGCCCGAACCTGTCAGATCTGCTCTTCTGGATGGAGCCCGCTGGTGGAATGAAGCGTTTGAGGCGATTGGATATATAGACGCATTTAAGGTTGAAATGCTTCCCGATGATGCACATCCTCTGGATGTGAGATATAATGTGATACAATGGATTCACCGTTCAACACGTGGCTGGTCGTATGGCGCTTCAGTTGCTGATCCGAGGACAGGTGAAATCATAAAAGGACATGTTTCGCTTGGCTCGCTTCGGGTTCGTCAGGACTTCCTGATAGCAGAAGGACTCCTTGGTCCGTACAGTGATGGTGCCGAAACAGACCCCCGTATGCTTGAAATGGCTTTGGCCCGAATACGACAACTTTCTGCCCACGAAATTGGACATACCATTGGTATCGCTCATAATTTTGCAGCCAGTGTAAACGATCGCGCATCGGTAATGGATTATCCACATCCTAAAGTAATCGTGAAACCGGATGGTTCTTTTGATTTGTCTGAAGCGTATGCAACCGGAATGGGAGCTTGGGACATCCAGGCTGTAAAATATGGCTACCAAGACTTCCCTGATGGCACCAATGAATCAGAAGCATTGAACAGCATTCTTAATGAAACCATTGAAAAAGGATTATTGTACATCTCAGATCGCGATGCCAGAGCTCCGGGTGGCGCTCATCCCACTGCACATCTTTGGGACTATGGAACAGATCCCGTAGCTCAGATGGACCATATTTTGGATGTACGTACAAAAGCATTAAATCGATTTTCAGAAAACATGATCAGGCCTGGTCAGCCTATGGGATCTTTACATGATGTACTCGTTCCGATGTACCTTTTCCATCGCTATCAGACCGAGTCGACTGTCAAGGTCATTGGTGGAGTTGAGTATAGTTACAATGCTCGGGGAGATGGTCAAAAAGGGCCAACACCTGTTGAAGCCAGCAAACAACGCGCTGCGCTAAACGCCATGTTAAAGACATTGAGTCCTCAGGTCTTGGCATTACCCGAACATTTATTGGATGTTATTCCCCCTCAACCCATGGGTAGAAGCATCACACGCGAACAATTTCGTGGATACACAGAACCTACACTGGATCCGGTTTCAATGGCCCAAACTGCGGCCGATTTGAGTGCTTCTTTAATGCTGAATTCATCCAGACTCGCCAGAATTTCATTGCACTATTCAAGAAACTCCAACCAGTTATCCCTACACGAATACTTGGATACAATTTTAGCAGCAACTATCAGGGCCAATCCAACTGATGGGTATTATGGAGCCATACAGCGTGCAATCAATCAGACAGTGATGAGGAATTTGCTGAACGTGGCTGCACAACGGGATATATCACCCGATGTACGGGCAACGTTGAATGCAAAACTAAAGGGTTTACAAGTCTGGTTGACCCAACAAACAGCGGGATACCTGAACGCACGTGAATTCAGTGCACACAAAGCCCATTTGGCTGAAATCCTGAAAACTATAGAACTGTTCAACAATCAACCCTCTGATTTTGAATTGCCAGGATCGCCCTACACTCCGCCAGGTGCACCAATTGGATCGTCAGAGGATGCTTTTCTGAATTGCTCATTTCACTAGTTGAAATCTGAATCATAGGGATCAACAAAAAAGGCCTTATGCTCTAGGCAGGAGGCCTTTTTTGTGTCTGTATCCTGGTCAACTACTTGACAAACATCATTTTTTGGGTAAGCACCTTGCCGTCTGCAATCATCCTGGCAATATAGACACCCGACGAAAGGCCACGAGGAGAGAACGGGATCTCATAGTAGCCAGCCAAAAACTCCTTACTTTCCAACTCTGCAACCCGTTGTCCGAAGCTGTTATACACATCAATAGTCACATTCATCCGCTCAGGAATCGTGATTGGAATTCGGGTTATGGATCCAAATGGATTCGGAAAGTTATACCCAAGTTTCATCTCACCATCGGCAAAAAGAAATATCACTTCGACCTTGGACTCTAACTCAAGTCCACCAGCTGAGACGGTAAAAATCCCTTCACCTGCAACTAAAGAACTGAGATTAAACCGGGCGATTCCTTGAGAATCGGTAACTTCTTGAACCACCTTAATGGTATACACCGATTCATCGGGAATTAGATAAACTTGTACATCAGGTAGTGGATTACCCTCTTCGTTGATCAGTTTGATTTCCACTTCTGCTTTCTGCTCCCCATTGGCAAGAATTTTCCTGGAAGAGGATATGGCTTTGGAATTCACTAAATCAATTTGATAGGTGGTAACCGAGATCGTATTGGAATTTCCACCTATTGCGGTTGGTGTTGCACCACGGATTCTATAGAAGTAGTTAGTTCCAGGCGCTAATCCCGTTGCCCGAAACTCATTAACATCCCCAACATTCAACGAGGTGTATGCAGTCATAAGATTTTCGAAATTCGATTTGAGTGCAATATCGAGTAAATAGTGGGTCGCTCCATTCACTTTTTCCCAGACGGCAGTAAATTCCACTGCTCCCAAAAGATCCGGAGTTCTGGCCACAGGAGGTAGTGGTACAAAGTTGATCTCAGCCCTGGAATTGATCTCAACTCTACCTGCATACACCCTATAGCTTACCTTACCAGCAAAGTCGGAAGTGATCTCAAATCCGGCCAGACCATTCTCGTCCGATATTCCGGATACCGTTTGGATCACAGATCGGGTATCTGTGGTCTCCAGCCTCACCGGAACCCCACGCATCGGCTGACCATTGGTTCCACGTACCGTCACAATCACACTCCCTTTGGTCACCCCATCCGACAAAATATCCTCCTGCACCACCTCAACTCCCGTCAGCACCGGATCCGCCTGAATGGTAACCAAACTACTCACATTCGAATTCACACTCACCCCGGTCGGAGCTACTGCCCGAACCCGGTAAAAATACTCATCTCCCGGAAACAACCCCTCAACCAGCAACTGGGTCCCTCCAACCACTTCCACATCACCATACCCTTCCACGAAACCCGAAAAACTGGCCGTCGTGGACACATCTACCCGATACGATTCTGCCCCATTCACCGGATTCCAGTTCGCACGGAAGCTACTGGCCAATACCTGCGTCGCCGAAATCGCTACCGGTGACACCGGGATAAAGGCAATCTGTGGCTGCGTACTTAATACCGTTTCTATCGCTGTGGCCCTGTAACTCACATACTCCGCCTTCGTGTTGCTGACCCTGAACACACTCACCCCATCCGTACCCGTTACCGAGGTAAGCACCTCAATGGACGAGGTGCCACTTAACGCCGTCAGTTCAACCCCTACTCCCTGCAGTGGATTCAAATCCCCATCGCGAACCGTAACGGTAATTTCACTGCTATCAGAGCCATCCGACAATACCTCTCTTTTCGACACCTCAACGCTCGAGGCGACCGGATCAATGGCCAGAGTACTCACCGACCGGATCTCCGACCATTCCGAACTTACCTGAAGCATCGTGTTCACCGCCCGGACCCTGAAATACAACGTAGTCCCCGGTAGCACTTCTTCCAGCCTATGTTCCGTTCCATCTCCCACATTCAGCCGAGAATACGTCTTGTACGCCTGCAGAAATCCTTCATCATAAGCCACATCCAGCTCATAATAACTCACCCGCTCAACACCACCCCACACCGCCGTAAACCCAATGGCTTTGACCTCAGATGCCTCAGATAGAGTGGGACTTTCAGGTAGCGTGTTAATCGCAATGATGGTTGAATAATCACTTCGCGCCGTAGCGGTTCCACCCAGAACACGAAAGTAATAAGCCGTTGCCGGATTTAATCGAGTAAAACTCATTTCATCGGTATCCCCAACATTGAAGGCATCGTAGGGCGACACGGGATTCTGGAAGTTCTCGTCCAGCGCCAGGTCAAGTTCGTAGTAGATAACTCCCTTCACGCGCTCCCAACCAATACTAACTTCTGTAGCTCCAACCACATCCGGAGTTCTGGCCACAGGAGGTAGTGGTACAAAGTTGATCTCAGCCCTGGAATTGATCTCAACTCTACCTGCATACACCCTATAGCTTACCTTACCAGCAAAGTCGGAAGTGATCTCAAATCCGGCCAGACCATTCTCGTCCGATATTCCGGATACCGTTTGGATCACAGATCGGGTATCTGTGGTCTCCAGCCTCACCGGAACCCCACGCATCGGCTGACCATTGGTTCCACGTACCGTCACAATCACACTCCCTTTGGTCACCCCATCCGACAAAATATCCTCCTGCACCACCTCAACTCCCGTCAGCACCGGATCCGCCTGAATGGTAACCAAACTACTCACATTCGAATTCACACTCACCCCGGTCGGAGCTACTGCCCGAACCCGGTAAAAATACTCATCTCCCGGAAACAACCCCTCAACCAGCAACTGGGTCCCTCCAACCACTTCCACATCACCATACCCTTCCACGAAACCCGAAAAACTGGCCGTCGTGGACACATCTACCCGATACGATTCTGCCCCATTCACCGGATTCCAGTTCGCACGGAAGCTACTGGCCAATACCTGCGTCGCCGAAATCGCTACCGGTGACACCGGGATAAAGGCAATCTGTGGCTGCGTACTTAATACCGTTTCTATCGCTGTGGCCCTGTAACTCACATACTCCGCCTTCGTGTTGCTGACCCTGAACACACTCACCCCATCCGTACCCGTTACCGAGGTAAGCACCTCAATGGACGAGGTGCCACTTAACGCCGTCAGTTCAACCCCTACTCCCTGCAGTGGATTCAAATCCCCATCGCGAACCGTAACGGTAATTTCACTGCTATCAGAGCCATCCGACAATACCTCTCTTTTCGACACCTCAACGCTCGAGGCGACCGGATCAATGGCCAGAGTACTCACCGACCGGATCTCCGACCATTCCGAACTTACCTGAAGCATCGTGTTCACCGCCCGGACCCTGAAATACAACGTAGTCCCCGGTAGCACTTCTTCCAGCCTATGTTCCGTTCCATCTCCCACATTCAGCCGAGAATACGTCTTGTACGCCTGCAGAAATCCTTCATCATAAGCCACATCCAGCTCATAATAACTCACCCGCTCAACACCACCCCACACCGCCGTAAACCCAATGGCTTTGACCTCAGATGCCGGATTTAGAAGAGGGGTAGAAGGATTTGTAATCACCTGTACCGCTGCACTAAAATCACTGGTAATTTGGTCGTTACGACTACTAGCTCGTACCCTGAAAAAGTAACGTTCAACAGGATTGAGCCCATCAACCGTGGCTTGAGTTACCGAACCGACGGAAAAGTTCTCGAATCCACTAACGGGTTGAGTAAACTGTGGGTTCAAAGCAAGGTCTGCAAAGTATTCCTCCGCGTTTTCCGATTCATCCCAGTTAAACGTGATTTCAGTCGAACCCACAGCCTCAGCAACCACACGATCAGGTACATCCAGAGTGGTTATTACCTGAACCATATTTGAATACGCACCGGTAACAGAACTCTCCTCTAAAATACCTCTTACGCGATAGTAATACATTGTATTTGGTGACAGATCTTCCACAGCTACAGATAGCGCGGAATTAATTTCGCGACCTTCGTACTGCGAAATGAACGAATTAAACAAGCTGTCTGTAGAAACATCCAACAAATACGTGTTAATCCTGTCTACAGAACTCCAATTTGCAATAAAAGACCTGGATTCAACATTCGTAGCAGCTAATCCAATGGGTGTTTCGGGTAGTGTGATAACCGATACAATATCCGAGTTTTCACCAATTAATCCCGAGGTGGAATTGGACGCTCTTACCCTGTAATAGTAACTCGTAGCCGACATCAAACTGGTCAGCGACAATGAAGTTGTATTCCCAGTATCAAGGTTTTCGTAACCAGTCACATACTGAGTAAACTCAGGATCAGTAGCCACATCAATAAAGTACCTGGTAGCTCCCTGGACAGATTGCCAATTGGCGATAAACCCGTTGGTTGTCACATTGGTCGCATTCCCAACAACTGGTGGCCTACTGGGAGTAATGACTGACCTCCTTGAAGAACTTACACTTGTCACATTTAACATGCTGTTCCGAGCCCTAATCCTGTAGTAATACCTCGTTAGTGGTGAAACGCCACTGACTTCAATTTCAGTCACGTTACCAACCGGTCTGGAGTTGAATCCTGACAAAAATGATGCAAAGGTCGAATCTGTCGAAATATCAACGAAGTATTGATCCGCTCTGACAACCGGATTCCATTTCAATGTGAATCCGGTTGATGTGATCAAGCCGGGTTGGAGTGTGACCGGTGTCTCTGGGAGAGTGTTCAGACCTACTATTGAAGAGTTTTCTGATGCCTGAGTGCTTAGCGAACTACCAGCACGTATCCTGTAAAAATAGGTTGTCGCTGAGATCAGCCCTGTTACGGATATCGAGGTGCTATTGCCAGCATTTCTGTTGTCAAATCCGGTAACATTGGTGCTAAAATTTGACTCAGTAGATACATCAATATAGTATTGGTCAGCGCCCGGAGTAGAATTCCAGTTCGCGGTAAACGAGCTGGAAGTGATATTTGTAGCCGGATTCACACCAGGTGGTAAACTCGAAGTAGTTAATTCAAGTGTATTTGAGTTGCCGGTAGTTTGATTCAGAAAGGAGTTCACTGCGCGAACCCGATAGTAGTAGGTCGTGAGAGGTTGAAGTCCATTAAGGGTTACGGATGTTGCCGTACCCACATCTCTATTTTGGTAACCGGATAAAAACGTAGCGAAATTCGGATCAGTTGACACATCCAATCGATATGAATCAGCCACACAATTGGGATTCCAGGTCGCCGTGAAACTGTTCGCATTCACGTTTTGAGCCACCAGATTACTAGGTGGAACAAGACGGGTATTTTGTGAATGAACATCGATCAAAAAACCGGTTGCTGCAGCGAAAGTCTGAATCCTTCTTGTGTTCTGAGAGATTTCCACATTCACGATGTGTCTCACATTCCACTGCTGCTCTAAGTAATTATGAGAGGTTTCTACAGGCCCTAAGGGAATGGCGAACCCCCCTTCACCAATATATCGAACACCACAGGGATGTGGTAGTTCATTTCGAATGGGTTGAGTGCGTTTATACCCATGATTATCGTGCTCAAAGGCAAATCTTATGTTATACTTTTCAAATAACGGAGAAAAATGTTGCCGGACTTCATATCCCCGACCCGGAACAATGGGCCTTTTTCCTGGATACGCAGCCACGTGGTATACCGGAAAAACATTGGTAACCCCTCTTCTTTCGCTTAACTGCGTCTCTAACCAGTCCGTTTGTTCACCCTGTATTCGGGCAGTGTGGTCGGTATTGAGCATGATCAGGCTCAAATAATCCGAAAAATCGAGTGTGTTGTAACCACGCAGACCCGGAAAACTAAATAGTGCGTTAAAAAAAACCGCATCTGCGGGTTCACCACCAAACCGTTGTGGTAATTCATGATTCCCTAATCCAACAATCAATGGAATATAGTGCCCACCCGATGTCTTCATATACTTTGTATACTCCGAAAGCATCTTGAAGTACCTGTCTAACGTAGTGGCGTTATACTCGTTGGCCAGATTCAAATGAATCAAATCGCCAGCCATGACCATAAAATAGGGATCCAAAGCACTTGCCACCCCGGCACTTTCAATGAAATTAGCACTTTCCTGAACCGGATCTGTTCCATCTCCATACACATCACCGGTTACAATGAAATTGACCGGACTATTCAGATTGATAGGCATGGTTCGAAAAAAGTGAGCCTGTGTACTCAACGAGTCCAGCCCAATCCGGAAACCATATTCTGTGTTGGGCGTCAATCCTGTCAGTCGAACAGATTTTCGTTTTACAGTTGCATCAGGTATATCGATCACACTCCCGGTTGAAACCTTCCACGGTGTACCTGAATTCCTGACTCTGTAGTACACCTGTGCTACACCCGTAGTATCGGTTTCAATCCAGTTGATGACCATCGTTCTGGCTGGATCAGACACCCACTCTAGATACACAATCGTCGAATCAGCATAGCTCTGAGCTGTTAACCGCGTCGAAAGCGATAAAACAACTAACAGAAGTAAATATAGTATTCTCTTAACATGCATAGTCAACCAAATTACCAAGGCAATTGATTTTTAGCAACTTCCATATCCACAGGATCATCCACCTCAACCCAACCTCGATGAATGGAGGCATAATGCAGTTCTCCACTGGATGCAAGGTAGTTCAGTAGATCGGTCATATAAGCCATATCCAGTGTCCTGCCACTTCCCCAGGCATTGGTCAGTTGTTCAGGGTCCCTCTTAGCCGCATGATACAGCTGTTTAATCCGTTCACACCCTTGTGAACTAAGTTTAATCAATCCGATATACTGCCCCTGGATCTGGGATATATCTGTAGTTTTCTTTCCCAATGATGCAACAGTGCCTCCAGGACCCTTGATAAAGGTTTCGGCATCACTCAGCGGATCCTCAAAGCGTTGACCCCAATACGACTCCCAATCTTCATCACATGCAACAACGATATCTCTGTGGTCCGACATCACTGTCTGAAGTACTTCTTGTGAATATACGATGTCACCATAAGCGATGATTACATTTCCGCTTAACCAGGACTCCGCCGTGAACAGGCTCTCAATCATATTGGTCGTTGCATAACGTGCATTCACCATCTTAACCACACGTGGATCGGTAATTTTATCGGCTTTGTATCCGGCAACCAATCCTATTTCTTTAATGCCACAGGCTTCGATCGTTTCCAATTGCCATAACAACAGTGGACGTCCCGATACCTCAACCATACACTTGGGCACATGGTCTGTATAGGGTCGTAGTCTCGTTCCCTGTCCGGCAGCTAGTATTATGGCTTTATACCCTGATGTCATTTAAATATGGTTCTAAAATTCAGTAGGTCTATCTCATTAAATGGTGTCTCACGCTCCGGATGCCACATCCACCCATACAACGGCAATACTCGATGATTGATTGCTTCAATTACACCATCTTCTGATGTAGCAGATACGATAAACTCATCCGGTAGATGAACAAGGGAATTAGTGTGGTAGCTGTTTACCTCGTGTGTGTACTTACCTGTTAAGAAATGTCTGGTGCGTACGTGATGATTAACTTCCACTAATTCAGCACCCGCATAAACTCCCAGCATCTGCATACCCCTGCAAATTCCAATCAAAGGCAGTTCATTTTTTATCGCATATCTGATGAGAATGGCTTCTGTAATATCCCGATCGATACAGGTCCCAACATCATTTCCCCCGGTTAAAATGATACCATCCGGATTAACCTTCTCCAGAAAAGCTTCAAGTGAGCTTCCAACCTTTGGTGTTAGAAATGAAACCATATCCCTAATCACAGGCGAAACATCTATCAGACTCGTATCGACCAGTGAATTCGGCACAACCATCGGGATATATCCAGCCTGGTTCACAAATCGGACCATCGCCTGGTCCAGTGCATCTCTGCGCTCTTTACGATCTGGATACTCATCAATGCGCTGACTCAGGACTAACGTTTTCATGACAATACCTCCACTTTACAATTTGCACAGTCAATATCAATGCGTTTGGATCCCGACCACAACGCATACTTCACTTCCCCGGCGCCGATGATTGCAGGGAGCCCTAACTCATTGGCCCGTATCGCCATATGGCTGTTTGCTCCACCATAACAGGTAATCAGTCCGGCTATATCATGCGAAAACAACCAGTCGAATCCTGGATCAGCACTTGAAATGCAAACAATTTTCCCTTTCAGATCACTGGTCCTATCAGCACCCGATACTTCGGCAGTGACCCGTTGCTGAGTGATAAAATTTGGCTCTGTTTCTGGCAACTTAAATGCCCAGATGTCGTTCTCAGATATCAATAAAGGAGGTAGCACCACTTTACAGGTATTGAAATAAGCGTCCTTGCCCGCCTTGATCGACTGTTCAAGTATCTGTTTGGGATCTACCGATGATCTGTACATTTCATAGAAGGCATCAATACTCACAAACGACATCTCCTGTCGGGAATATCCATAGCGAGAACCTACTTCAGCAATCAATTCGATAGCATCACTCAAGTTTCGGGTAAATTCAAACTTAGAGGATTCCCGAAGTTCAATGCCTTTTCTTAAAAACTCAAAAAAACCGATGACATCATTATCAATGTTGTGATCTTTCAGAAGCTTTTCGATCTGCTTCATCTGATCCAACCCTAACTTGAACTCTGGTTTCTCATGATCCGTTTGTCTGCTGATCTGCTCCCAATCAAAATATAAATCAGGTTCCTTATCGTATCTGGCCGACAAAATATCATACGTACCTGGACGCAAATGCCCGTATTTTTGTAAGAACTCATCTTTACCCAAACTGCTTAAATCTCTTGGTAACTGGCTGGATACCGCATCAAGACTGTTGATAAATCGATCACTCTCCGATTTTGAAATCACCCCAAGCGATACCAGCGATCTTAACAAGGAAACTGAGACAAAACCCGCCCGGGCAAGTCCGGCAAAAGGTAATGTCCCATACCGTTTACAATCCTCCAGCAACCAATAGATTTTGGTTATGGCATCCGTATCCGCGCGGTATAATCGTTCCCTGCGCTCGGTAAGTGTTTTTATCCGTTCTGCATCACCAACCCACAAACCACTTTTCGCATTGATGATGCGATTCGTCAAATTTCTTAAACTCTCCAACAAAATATCGCAGTCTGCTTGGGAAAAACCCGCTTCCTTTAACCGAAGCAAACGCTGCTCCAGATCAAATGTGTAACAAGTAAAGACGATATCAAACTCTACTTTGTCATGAAACTGTGGATTCGATTCCAGTCTGTCCAAATAGTAGTCTACCAGTCGATCCGCTAAGTCCGGTTCGATGTCTCTGGGAACGAATGAATTGAAACTGACACGAACATCTACATACGGTTGCCCCATGAAATCAATCAACAATGGATGGCTTCGTAGGTTCTTGTACCCATAGTTATTTCGTTGGTACGCCCAGGTAGAATTGGTTATCAATTCACGGTACAATGAAAAAGCCAGCGGTCTTGGCCGCGTTCCAATGATTTCAGCAGGATTCCAGTCCGGCATGACACCATAGATCGTCCTTTTGCCGTGTAAAAAAGGATGTGGTCTGAATCCACGTTCGGCCTTGTTCGTTATTTTCTGAAGTAGATCAATATGATCTTCAACCTTCAATACCGGCTCTTTCATTACCAAAGCCCGGCATTGCAACAAATATAATCCGTCAATGGTAAACCCAAATTCAACGTCAAGTGGTTGCCCTGGAAACCAGCTTTCCAGTTCCTTCAACAACACTACTACATCTGAGATTTCCCCCGGAAAGGTGGATACATGACTTTTTGAACCATAACATGTCTTCGTGGTTTTTCCAGCTGTTACCGCTGTGGTATCCGTTCCGTCAGTCCATTCTACAACGTAATAGGGCGATCCGGAAACAGCATCTGCCGTAAACGCCACTCCTGACCGAATCACGTTTTCAAGCATGGGCTGAATCAGAACTGCATCATCCTCATCGGCATTAGCCCCAAAAGACCTGATCACCGTTTCAATGGCTTCCTTTACTGCCGTCCTTCCACATACATCAAGAACGGAATCATAGTATCCGGCCAACGATTCGGTGGAACTGTCTTCGGCAACGCCACTCGATCGTACGATGAGTGATTTTTGGCCCCATTCTTTACCCATAACTTCAGTCAGAATACGTTCCGAATCCAGACCCCATTCCTTGACCGTAAAATAGTACAACGGTAGCACCTGGGCTCCGTTTAACACACCGGCAAGCTGTTCGAGGGTTTTTGCTTTCGATGCTAATTTTACACTTGAAACGGTCATTGATTCATACTTCATTACAAATAAAAATGGTAAACGAAAACGCTCGTGGATTCTAAATCCGGTTGAGTTCTTTAAGCTGCCTCACCAGTTCATCAAACATCGCATCCTGATCCATAGACGCAGCAAAGCGTAACCATACATCCGGATTTCTGGGAATATCTACCTGAAGATCCATCCCTGCTACATGTTTGATCTCATTGCGGTCATACCGCCCATAAATTCCCTTACTGTCTCTGCGTCTAAGCTCCTCGATCGGAACATCCAGAAAAATCTCACAATACCCTGGAATATGTTCTCTGTTCCAGTTATGGACCTCCTCAAAAAGCGAGATGGTAGCTATGGCTACATCAAACCCTTGATCAGATAATAGTTTACACAAACGCGAATATCTCATAGCCAATGCCAATCTGTCCTCCCTGGTGTGTAATTGATCCGCACCAACTACCGCACGGATTTCATCTCCATCCAGAAGAATCACAGATGTGCCAAGGTTACGCAGATAATCCACAAGCTTTCTACACAACGTACTTTTTCCTGAGTCCGATAACCCTGTTAACCAGTAAACTTGTGGGTGTTGATTCATACATTCACCTTTGAGTCCCACCGAATCCATTCCGGAGCACTCCATTTTATCGCTGAAACTATATGGAATTGATTTTAAATCTAAGCCTTCCAAACTACGAAGCTTTGATAAATTTAACAATTTGACACCACGCGTTTGAACTGAAATACAAATGAAGTACTTTTCACTCATCATTCATTCAAATTCAAGTTTATCATCGTTCTCAATTCTATGTCACACATCGCTTTAGTGGGTCAGGGAGTTATCGGACTAACCGCAGCCGAAGCCCTCGTGAACGCCGGACACACCGTTACCATCTTCTCCAAAGACAACAACAGCAGCACTGCGTCCTACGGAGCAGGCGCTTACTGGTGGCCACATAAAGCCTGGCCTCCCGAACGGGTAAGTAACTGGTCTGCAACCTCCTACTCGGTATATGAGCATCTCTCGCAAATTCCCGGTTCCGGTGTGAACATGCACCGTCATGTCAGATACAGCGAACGCGAGGATGAAACGAAATACGCACTTGAACTGACTAAGGATGTAAAGTGGCTACCCGTCGAATCTCTGCCATTTTATGCAATTGATGCTTTTGAATGCCTTTTACCTGTAATTGACGTGCCCGTCTATATGCCATGGCTCAAAAAACGGGTTCGTGAATTGGGTGTCTCATTTGTTTCCAAATCACTGAACTCCCTTCGTGAGCTCGAGCAAGAGGCAGATTTCATCGTCAACTGCTCAGGACTGGAAGCCAAAACATTGGTCAACGATAACGAAGTGTACCCGATTCGTGGACAGGTCGTCAGGGTAGCCAAAAATCCAAAGCTGGATACCTGTATCCGTATGGTACATCGGGATCCTGTTCTCACTCTCATACTCCCACGGTCAAACGATATCCTTCTGGGTGGTACCGTCAGCGAAAACACCAACTCAACCGAACCCAGTGAACAGGACACTCAGGAAATCATTGACAGATGCGCAAAAATTCTACCGGAAATTGCTGACTTGGATATACTGGGTGCATCAGCGGCCTTAAGACCCGGCAGATTTGAAGTCAGACTGGAAAAAGATCTATCCTTGTGTCAAATTCCAGTTATTCACAACTACGGACACGGAGGCTCCGGATACACGATTGCCTATGGATGCGCAAATGAAGTCGTGGATCTGATCGATTAAAGTTTTTCAGGATCACTCTTCAAGTAGGTGAATACTCTCATCTATGGCAATCAGCCATGGTACCATTGATAATCACTTAATTAACTCAGTCAGAAAATATGCCGCTTTGAGTTGCTCAGCAACCTATTCATCGTTTTTTTCAGAAAAAGAAGTTCAAACCCTTTCCCTACAGAAAATCATTTTTTTGACCCAAACAGGGATAATATCTTACCAAACAGGCTCTTTTCCCTGGATTCAGTTTCTGGCTTTTCCATTTTATTCTGCTGAAATGGATTACTCACTTGCTGAATCAGCTCCTGTCGCTGTTTTTCACGTGACTTTTGAGCATCATTGGGTGTAGCTCCTGAATGAGTTCTCTTACCTTGTGGTAAGGTTCTGTCTCGATGAGTGGGTAAATTTCGATCAGATATTCTGCTTCCTTTACCTTTGCTTGCGTTACGAGATGAATCTGACCTTTGCTGGTCTTCATTTTTACGTGTATCGCTGGAATCGTTTTTCGCTTCTCTGGTAAGAGGAATACCCGATTCAGAACTCTCTCGTTTCGGTTTATGAGGTTGATTTCTGCGCTTTGGCCTGCTACGAGAGTTTCGCCGTTGTTCTGATTCACTACCTGATTCTGTGGATTCTTTCGCTTCTCTTTGAACAGGTACCTGTTTTGCTGATTCTTCTGAAAGCCGAACCTTATCTCTGGATGTCGTTCCATGGCTCCGTTGTGATTCCCCTGTGTTCAAATCCGTTCGGACATCCACCGTAGCCGAAACAGGATTATCCAATACCTTGAGCCTCGATCCCATCTTCTCACTGATTACCTGAAAGTATCTGAAATCCTGCCGGTTAACCAACGTGATCGCCGTACCTTTTTTTTCAGCACGAGCAGTTCGCCCAATTCTGTGTATATAATCATCCAGATCTCGAGGTACATCAAAGTTTACAACATGGGAAACACCCGTAATATCAATTCCGCGTGCCATCACATCAGTCGCAACAATCACATTGATTCGACCTGCTTTAAAGTCAGCAAGAGTTGCTTCACGTTCTTTCTGATCACGGTCCCCGTGAATCGAACTGACTTTAACCCCTTTTTTACGTAGTGCCCTGGCAAGACCGTCCGCTCCACGTTTGGTTCCGGTAAAGATGATTGCAGATGCTACCTCAGCAGCTGAATCAAACAAGTGTAACACCAGGTCAATCTTCTTGTCTTCATCAACTTTATAAGCTCGCTGATCAACACCTTCAGCCGGTTTAAAGGAAGAGATATTGATTCGAACTGGATTTTTGGTCAGTTCACGGGCCAGTGATTCTACTTTCTCAGAAAGTGTCGCCGAAAACATGAGGGTCTGACGCTCTTTGGGCAACCGTCTGATGATCGTCATTACATCCGGAATGAATCCCATATCCAACATCCGGTCGGCTTCATCAAGAACCAGAAATTCTAATTGAGAAAAATCCACGTTGGAAACTTTGATATGATCTAATAATCGACCTGGAGTTGCTACCAACACATTCACCCCATCACGTATCGCCTGCTCCTGGGCACCCCAATCGGTCCCGCCATAAACAGAAGCTGTCGTCACTCCCGTATGATATCCAATAGTCCAGAATTGTTCGTCTATCTGCACCGCAAGCTCACGTGTAGGCGCCAGAATCAGCGCACGTATACCATTTTTCTTGTTTGTTGAAAGCTTTTCGAGCAATGGAAGAGCAAATGCAGCCGTTTTTCCAGTTCCGGTCTGTGCCGAAGCCAACAAATCCTTGCCTTCTAATACTACGGGTATCGCTTGAGACTGGATTGGCGTAGGTTTCGTGAAACCCATGTCTGAGAGACCCATCAAAAGATCGTTGCTCAGGTTAAATTCAATGAATGACAAAATCTTATGTAGTTGATTCGTTTTGTTTGTTCCGGGACGAATTTCAAATCGTTATTCCGTAAAAAATATATCGTGGCAATATACTAAATTTCCTGATCACATTCGCGCAGGATACACCACACTCGAGATTGTTTCTTCCAAATCCGACCGTTATTGTGTATATTCGTGGTGATGTCAGTAAGTAACCCAGAAGTACACTACGAGTATGAACTACACAGAAAATCACTTTTACATCTGTCGGATACCGCTTAGCGCAGAAGGACCACAAGATGTAGAAATCGTTGATGAGATCGAAACAACGGAAGATTTTCCTCGCTTGTTTCAGAGATTTGAGGAACTTCGGTCACACGCATTTAATAAAGATAATCTGTACAGCGTAGTTCGTGCAGACGAGCTTTTCTCCTTAATCAGAACCTCAGGCACTAAACAAGCCAAGGAAGTGGCATTTGAAGAAGCGAGAGCTAACCTGATTACAAATCTGCAACACAGAGTGATGCAGTCACGCGATGAAAACGCCCGTGCAATTTTACGTGACGTTCATGAGGTAGAAACCAATTTCAACTAACCCTCTGAAATTGAAATTTCTGATTTATTCCCACTGATTTCCCGACACTCACGATAAATCCAAGAATCCTATGCAACAGGAAGCGAACCTGAAGTCGCGCCTGATAGAACTATCCGAAAAGATAGTCGACTTAATCGATGTGATGGAAACAGCCGATGACCAAACAGAGTTAGACAAAGTCCACAAAGCCTCAAAAGAACTTCATCATATAGGCGATGAGCTGCTGGGCTACACATCCAGTACATCAAACGACGATCATGCTTTTGTTCAATTTATGCTCGGATCGGTCTGTTTGGGCCTGGGTTATCTTGAAAAAGCAGCAGATTCTTACTCAGAGGCTCTTACATTGTGGCCCGAACATGTTGGACTATTAAACGAATACTTTGTAGTGCTCGTCGATTTAAAAAGATACCATCTTGCCTTAGAAATCATTCAGAAAAGTATCAGATTCGGCGGGGAAACTCCTGTTGTACTACAAAATATGGCTACCGTTCTGGTACATCTTAACCGCATTGCAGAAGCCAAAACCGTCTTGTTCAACTGTATGTCAAAATTTCCAGGCGATACAGAAAGTCAGTTATTTTTGGCTGAACTCGATAAAAATTATAACTGAAAGCGTGCATCCGGATGGCAAAAGCTCAACCCAAAAGACAGTTTGATCGCCCTAACAGACCTCTGAGGTCAAAAAAAGATCGGGCAATCCATATCATTTTTGAGGATAATGATATGGTTGTTGTAGCAAAACCATCCGGACTTCTTTCCGTTCCTATTCCAAACATGGAATCGGCAAACTTGCTTGAAGCTCTGAATATGGAGCTCTCCATCAACAATGAAAAAGCCATTACTGTCCATAGAATCGATCGTTATACCTCCGGATTAGTGGTTTTTGCCAAAAATAGCGATGCTCATAAAGACCTGGTCAGACAGTTTCTGAGTCATACTCCTATCCGAACCTACTTATGTCTGGTCCGCAATGTAGTTGAACCCGACGAAGCTGAGTTACTTCACTACCTTAAAAAGGTTCAACATGGATTCAGAAACGTTGTGGTTCATCAAGGCGACCCCGACGGTACCCTGGCCAGAATGACTTTCAGAGTTCTTGAAAGACACAGACTCACTTCCCTTTTGCAGGTCAATCTGGATACCGGGCTCAAAAATCAGATTCGCGTTCAATTAGCCGAGATTGGGCATCCACTGGTAGGCGACCGACACTACTCTCAGGGCGAAATTGAAGAGGAGCTTATCGACAGACAAGCCCTGCACTCATGGAAGCTTTCGCTAACACACCCCCGTACTGGAAAAGAAATGCATTTTGAAGCAGACATTCCATCCGATATGCGCCGCCTTATTGAAGCCTACAGGAAAAAATAAACTACGACTATACTGTAATTTGGATTTTTTTCATTGTTGTTTTGCAAGAATACTGTTAAAAAATTAACTTAGCCGTTCAATACGTCTGTATATTTTCAGACAAAACCGAGAAACGCAGGAGTTCCAATTGGAAAACACAGAGAATTTGGAAGAACAAACACAACAAGACTTCCATTCGACCCCGGACGATTCGTTCTACAACGAACTAGTATCCAAGGCAAATGAACTTAAATCCAGTACCGATTGGCAATTTGCCGCAGGTGAGTTCGACCTGATTCGTCAAAAATGGTCGGAAGGACCTGAAATCGATTCTGATCGCAAAAAAGAACTCTACGCGGCTCTCACCGAGTCTATGGATACTTTTGCCAAAGCGCGGAAAGAAAATTACGAGAAGGTTCAGGAGCGTAAAAAAGCCAATGTTGAAAAGCGCGATGTCATCCTGCAGAAGTTTCGCAATATCGTTGAAAATAAGCGTTGGAGCGCCTACAATGAAGTCTATGCACTTCAACGAAAGTTTGAAGAAATACGCCCGCTTCCCGCTAATGCCGATATCCAAAATGAAGCCTTTGAGGTATTATTGAAGGTGTTTAACGAAGGAAAAGTAGAGTACCTGGTAAGAGTTCGAGAAAAGGAAGAAGAAAACCTGATGGGTAAACTTGCTATCCTCGACAAAATGGAATCCATCATCAATGGTCTGGGAAAGGAAACCAGCGATTGGTCCAAGGTCGATTCCGATATGGAGACCTTATCTGAGCAGTGGAAAAAAGTCGGACGAGTGGTCAAAGAGAAATCAGATGAAGTATGGGATAAATTCAAGTCTTCTCGTGATCGCTATTTTGCTCTAAAACTCGAATTCAATGAGGCATACAGAGGAGAACTGGTAAAAAATCTCAAGATTAAAACCCAATTGGCAGACAAAGCAGAGGCACTGCTCAAAGAAACCGACCTCGCTTTGGCATCCAAAGAAATGAATATTCTCAACAAACGATGGAAAGAGGTAGGACCCGTACAAAGGGATGTCTCTGATTCAGTCTGGGAACGATTCAAGTCAGCTACCGATGCGTTCAGTCAGATCAGAAACGAAAATCTGGACACAATACGAGATACCGAGCAACATAATCTGGATCTTAAAGAGGCCTTGATCGCTAAAGCGGAATCCATTCTCGAGACCAACGGCGCAGACGAGCAACGCGAAATGATCGAAAAACTGTTTCAGGAATGGAATGCTATCGGACCTATACCAAAAAGAAAAACCAAAAAGGTATGGAGTCGATTCAAAATGGCTATCGATAAGATCCAGGATCAACGTCGTAATTATTTTAAACAACAGCGCCTTGAACAAAAAGACAACCTGTCTCTCAAACGTGAAATTATCGATAAGATCTCTTCCTTAGCTGGTTCCGAAAACCTGGAAGAAGCGCTGTCTCAGGTTAAAGAACTACAGGCTGAGTATCAAAAAATTGGCTTCGTACCGATAAAACAAAAAAACAAGCTTTGGGACGACTATCGCAAAGCCTGTGATATGTTCTACAAAAATCTCAGAGCATCCGGAAGTTCATCACGTGAAAAACACTCAACCTATACTCCGGCCGAAACCGGCTCACGTGGGGAACTAAGACAAAAACAACAGGAATTATTCCGCCTCAAAAAAGAGTGTGATAAACTCAATGAGACGATAAATCAGTATGCGGATACAAAAACTTACATCAAACCCAATAAAAAAGGACAGGCACTCATCGATGACATTCAGGAAAAAATCGATGCGGCTAAAGTAGAATTAGCCAGAAAAACTGAAGAACTGGACCGTTTAAGACTAGAATTGGAATCTTAATCCTGATTTACATACCAATGTGACCGGATATACTGATTAACTGATTGCATCACGATCTCGCCTTGAGTATTGCTGGAGACCATTCGAAGGGGCAGATGATTAGTGACCTGTATGGGTTACTCTCAAATGATTGGACGTAGCCATACATTTCGATGTGCACATAGACGTTTAAATCTGACTCCCTGTCAAACTACTGGCTGAATCAGGTTTTTTGTGTTGGATTGTGTGTCTGACTGTTTTAAAGTTACCCGATAACTCGACATTTCAATTGTCCTGTGTGGAGACAAAAGGTCATGCAACAAATCTGGATTCGGGTATAAAGGATCCAGCCACCTGTGTACAAGTTCATCCGAAATGATCGCAGGCATCGTTTCACTCAATGGCTCAACAATTTCATTGGCGCGCGTCTCAATCGGGACAAATGAAAATGTCCCTTCCTCGTCAATCTCATATAGCCCGGCAACACCAAACAACTCACGATTTAAAATTCTGAAATAAAAAGGGATCTGAATCGCTTCAGTAACTTTTTTCCATTCATAATACCCATTCATGGGTATTATGCACCGCTTTCTTTGGAATACCTTTACCAGATCAGGTGTCTTTCTGATGCAAGCCGATGTCAGAGCAGATTGGTTTGCAGACAAACTGAACAAGTAACCATCCCAGGTAGCCTGTTTAAGATGATGATCTCTGTTTGGTCCAGACACAATGATTGGTACAGATGTTCCTGGACTAACATTGTAATTTGGTAAACCTGTCAAGGAATCCGTCTGTACAATATCAAAATCCTTAATCAAGGATTCGGGATGCGAAAAAAGAACGTATCGTTTAAACATAATCTGTTGAATTATTGGTCGTGGAAAATACTTGCTAAATTTCAATCAGACAATTACTGTTACCGTTCTATGCTAAATAAGCGAGCTGATGAATAGAACATCAAAAACCAATTTTTATAATGCTGATTCAATATCTTGATTTGAAATGGATAAATGATCCTTTCAAACAGTAAACCATTTAACTCAAACTCCATGAAGATGTTTGAAAATCCCGCTGAAAAACGACTTCGGGCACCATTCAGATTGAGTTTTTTCATTCTGGGTATCAGCTTTATCTGGATGGGTACCGGAATCCTGCAAGCAACATTGCGGGGTATAGGACCAAACTGGCTGATGATGTCTGTTTCCTATATGTTTACTGCTCTTTTAACCACCGGATTGGTCTATTTAACAGGTAGGTGGATGGATTTTAGATCATTCTCGGCTTTCGGATTTAATCAAACTCGATTGTGGTACAACGAATTGGTTGAAGCGATGGTCATCACATCCGGAGTGGTACTGGTGGTATTCGCAACGGGATTCCTGCTGGGGATTTTTGAGGTTTCAGGTTTGAGGCCTGGTCTGGTGAGCCCCGAAAAGTGGATCCCTGCATTCATTGGCTACTTCATCATGATGGTATGTGTAGCCTATTATGAAGAACTCATTTTTAGAGGATATTTAACCCTAAATCTTTTCGAAGGACTCCAGCAAAATCTGCTTAAGTTCCGGGCCGCTGCCTTGGGTTCAACTTTTGTGATATCAGCTCTGTTTGCAGTTGTTCATCTAAACAATCCTAATGCGACCTGGATTGGTGTTATGAACATACTTCTGGCTGGATTCATGTTGGGTTTACCTTTTTTTATTTCAGGAAGTCTGGCAACACCAATTGGAATTCACTTCGCGTGGAACTTTGTCCAGGGTCCTGTTCTGGGGCTTCCGGTTAGCGGGATAATCTTTCATTCGTCTTTGATTCAAACCAATGCCCTTCAACCCTACTTATTTTCTGGTGGAAACTTTGGCCTTGAAGGAGGCTTGCTGGGATCCATAACCATCATATTAACTACGTTACTGGTATTTGTTCGATATCAGAACAGATACGCACTTAATCAGGTTCATCCCGCAATTATGGCTCAACCTATAATCAGGAAGCATCAACAGGTTTCAGAACCTGTAAACCTCGGGGAATGACCTCAAGATTCAACTCCCTGACTTCCATTCCACATTGTTCACCATCTACATGAAGTGGTACAGCACTCTTCGATATCAAACCCAGTTTGTTGCATGTTCTGAATTTCACAACAGAGTACCAGTGTTGTTTTGCAATCAAAAAAAGGGGGAGTAATGGAAGCAGAAACAGGGCCTTTAACGGTCGAACAGATACAACATCCAGAACACCATCTGTGTTTACAGCGGAAGGAGCTACCCTGAAATTTCCTCCTTCTACGGCTCCGTTTGCCACCGTGATCATGACCATCGACTCACTAGTTTGTTGGTCATCCAGCTTAAGCTCGATGTCACATGAAACCACCTTCATCAATGATTTCAGCGCAGCATACACGTAAATTAAAGGACCCTTGATTCTTTTCACCTTCGAGGCCTCCCAGTTGATTTGTCCACCAAGACCAAGGTTCATCGTGTTGAACATATATCCAAAACCCTGATTGGTTGAATACGTTACATAATCAATTGGCTCGATTTTGTTCTTTTTAAGCTGCTCAACTGCTATTCGTGGATCCGTATTCAATCCAATTGATTTGGCAAAATCATTACCCGATCCCATAGGTAACACACCCGCAACAAGGTTGGGGTATTCATGAAGGAGGGATACCATACACGAAAATGTTTCATTAACCGTACCATCACCACCACAGGCAATAATCACATCATAATCCCTGGCTGCCCGTTCAACCGCCCGCTTGATGTCCGATTTACTGGTTGTAATTTGGATGTCTGATCCAGGCCATTTTTCATCCACCTGTTTGCGTAACCACAACTCTGCCTTTTGAGCACGCGCCCTATTTGCTGATGGATTTAAGATAAAGGCATACTTCATAAACAGAACGCTCACTTGTTTGATCATCTGACGATCCATACCGCAAGGTACAAAACATGTAGTTTACCTTACAATCTCAGCTGGATGATTCAATACATAACTTTAATCCGACAAACAGTTCCGTAACCAGGTTGCATAAGCCTTATTTTGATGGATAACCTGGATAGATGCAACACAGGGTGTTGAGTAGGAATGACGTTCCATCACTCCAGACGTAAGCCCGGCCATTTTCTCTGAAGTTGTCTTGGCAATCAAAATGACCTCCGATTCCTGACAGAGTGCACCATTCCACATATATATAGATTCCATATTGGGAATGATGTTCACACATCCTGCCAGCTTTGCGTCAACGAGATGTCGGCCCAGACTTCTGGCTTCATCCATAGATGGACAAGTGATATAAACGAATTGATCCATATGTTACTCCTATTTATGATCACCTAGTATACCTATAGAATTGAACACTTGATATGGTTGAAATTAACTGATAAATATCTTAATTTGTCAGGCTATTCGGCATCTGCCGATTTGCGAGAGTGGTGAAATTGGTAGACACGCTAGATTTAGGATCTAGTGCCTTAACCGGTGTAGGGGTTCGAGTCCCCTCTCTCGTACACACCTATAAAGCAAAGAATTAAGGAGCAGAGATGCTCCTTTATACTATCAAAAAACCATCTGCACTCGTGAATATTTCGGTTAATCCCATCAATTCTGTAGATAAAGAGATCGTACTTACCGCATCCCGCGAAGATCTGAATCCACGTTTCGAAAAAGCCCTCAAAGACATCCGGAAAAAAGCCAATATTCCAGGCTTTCGAATCGGTATGGCACCTATGGGTATGATTCGTAAACGGTTCGCCAAAGAAGTAGAAGCCGAAGAGATTAACTCCTATGTACAGGATACCTTCCGCGACAACATCTATACAGAGTATAAGCCTGTTGGTGAACCAAAGATAACCGATATCAAGTGGGAAAACGACGTTCTGGAGGTTACCTATGTTATTGGTACACGCCCGGAATTTGATCTCATTGATGTAAAATCGGTCACAGTCGACAAACTGGTTCACGATGTAACGGAAGAAGAGGTAAATAAAGAGGTTGAGCACGCTCTCACCCGAAGAGGCACCTATACCGATTCTGAAGATGCCATTGCAGAGAATTCTAAAATAACAGCTGATGTTAAACCGCTCGACGATCACGGTCACGAGACAAGTATTGAAGAAGGGCAGGAGTTCGATCTCAGCGAACCTGATCATGAGGAAATTCGCAAACAGGTTATCGGAAAAAAAGTAGGGGATGTAGTTGAAGTATCTATCACGCACGGCGATCACAGCCACAGTTACTCCATGACCATTACCTCACATAAAAAATCTGCACCAGCTGAACTCAGTGAAGAGTTCATCAAAGATGCCACACGAGGTGAGGCAACAACCGAAGATGAGTACAGAAGCTTTTTGAAAAACCGTATCCAGCAGTATTTCGACAAAACCGCTGTTGATTTCATGAAGGAGGAAATCGCTGATGCACTTGTCGAAGCTCATGATTTCGAAGTGCCACAGTCCGTCGTCGATATGGTCATCGATTCGTATCTCGAAGATTACAAGCGTAGGGCAGGTGGTAAATTGCCTGAGGATTTTAATGTTGAGGACTTCAAAGGATCGTCTTTTGAACGCGCCCGAAAAGAGTCTAAATGGATGTTTATACAGGACAAAATGGTCGAAATACACCCCGACATCGAGATCACTATCGAAGATGTCGATAATTTCATGGCCGAAGAAGCGGCGAAGTACGGGCTTACCGTAGACATGATCAAACAGTTTTACGCATCATCCACAGAACAGATTGAAAATCTTCGACAAAATTTGCGATCTCAGAAGCTGTTTGATAAGTTAGTGAACGAAGTGAATGTAAATGAACTTAGTAAAGATGCATTCCAGAATCGTAACAAGTAATTTCTAGATTATATGACAAAGCAACCTTTGTTTGACCTGTCTACTTCTACAGACTCCCGCGATACCGCAAATAACCTGATACCCATGGTTATTGAGACCACCAGTCGTGGAGAACGTGCATACGATATTTATTCCCGTCTTCTTAAGGACCGCATCATCATTCTTGGTTCTCCCATCAACGATGTAGTAGCGTCTGCTATCGTTGCCCAGCTGCTGTTCCTCGAATCTGAAGACCCGGAAAAGGATATCAACCTGTATATTAATAGTCCCGGTGGTGTTGTGAGCTCTGGTATGGCCATATACGATACGATGCAATACATTAAATGCGATGTAGCAACCACCTGTTTAGGTATGGCAGCTTCAATGGGAGCAGTACTCCTTACCGCTGGAGCAAAAGGCAAACGTGCGGTTCTCCCAAATTCTCGTGTCATGATTCACCAACCACTCGGAGGTGTTCAAGGACAAGCAAGTGATATCGAAATCGAAGCTCGTGAAATTCTCAGACTCAAAAATAGCCTGAGTCAAATCATCGCAGATCACTCCGGAAAATCACTCGAACAAATTATCGAAGATTCGGATCGTAACCGATGGATGACCGCTGATGAAGCTAAAGGGTACGGCCTCGTCGATAAAGTGCTCCAGCGCTCCGTTCGTTCCGCTAAGTCTGAATAAATGATGAGACAATCGGCTTGTTTTGCCATTCAGTTTCACTTAAACCGAGATATTGTTAATCCGATAAGGAGATCGTTCTGATGAGTGATCGAAATAAAAGTAAAATTACCTGTTCTTTTTGCGGACGATCAAGCAATGAAGTGAACAGTATGGTCGCTGGCCCAAATGTCTATATTTGCGATCATTGCGTTACAGATGCTTCCGGTATCGTTAAGTCCGACCTTTCTAACCGCACTTCAAAACGTGCAGCGAATTACAAACCAGTACTCAAACCGATTGAAATCGCCCAAAAACTGGACGAATATGTTATTGGTCAGGAGGCTGCAAAAAAGGCTCTTTCTGTTTCTGTTTATAATCACTATAAACGAATCAGTGCAGATGCCAAAGATGAGTCCGGTGAAGAGGTTGACATCGAAAAAAGTAACATCTTACTTCTTGGACCAACAGGAAGCGGGAAAACATTGCTCGCAAAAACACTGGCACGAATCATCGATGTTCCTTTTTGTATCACCGATGCTACTGCTCTAACTGAAGCTGGATACGTTGGTGAAGATGTAGAAAGTATTCTGACCAGCCTGCTGCAGGCAGCCGACTACAATGTGGAACGTGCTGAACGGGGAATCATCTACATCGACGAAATCGATAAAATTGCTCGAAAAGGTGACAACGCATCCATCACTCGTGACGTAAGCGGTGAGGGGGTTCAGCAGGCACTGCTGAAAATTCTGGAAGGTACCGTTGCTAATGTTCCTCCAAAAGGCGGACGAAAACACCCGGAACAAAGCTTTATTCAAATCAACACAAAGAATATCCTGTTTATTTGTGGTGGTGCATTTGATGGACTATCTGAAATTGTTTCTCGCCGCATGTCGATTACCAATATCGGATTTCATTCCGATCAGATCGTTCGCTACGACAAGAACGATCCCGAAATCTTTCTGCATGTTGAACCAGGAGATTTGCAGCGCTTCGGATTGATTCCCGAAATGATAGGACGTTTACCAGTAATCACCGGCTTGCATGAACTCGATGATAAAGCCATGATAGATATCCTGGTCAAACCTAAAAATGCTTTGATCAAGCAATATAAGCGGCTTTTCCGCATGGAAAATGTAAATCTCGAGTTCGAGGACGATGCCCTTAAAGCCATTGTACAAAAAGCAAAACTGCGCAAAACAGGAGCACGTGGACTGAAATCCATTCTGGAAAAAGCCATGCTGGACATTATGTTTAATCTTCCATCTTCAACGAACATTGAGAGATGTATGATTACCCGGGAAACTATCGAAGAAAACGCTGCACCCATCTACGAAAAAAGAAAAGTAAGCGCTTAAATAGATAGACACTTATTTCTACAAAGCCGGATATCACCTCTGATGTCCGGCTTTTTGTTTTTATTGGTCTCGGTCGATAAGAAAATGATTGCTTACATTACAACATCTGGTTTTCTATTAATCCAAATCATTGTCTTATGAATGTTTTTTTTCTGAGCAACAAGCGTAAATTAGTGTCCGTTATCGCCCTGGGAATCATTGCGCTGTCATCCTTTTTATACACTCAGTTTGTGTTGAACAATATTCTTGACAAAGAAAGGGCAGGAGTGGAACTATGGGCCAAGGCCATTGAGTATACAAATCGTGACTTTTATCCCGAAACCCAACAGGCTCTGGAACAAATGATGTCGGAGTTGTCCTCTAACCCGAATTTAACGGCTGGTGAAGTAAGAAAATATCGACGAACCCTTGAAAATGCCTCAACAGATCTGGCAAACGCTGGATTGGATTTTATCGCCACTGAATTGATTATTAACGATAGATTTCAGATTCCGTCTATCGTTACCGACGAAAATGGATCCGTAATCATCTATAAAGATATTGATGAAGAGGACGCAAATGCCATCACGATCAAACAATTTGCTGCTTTTAATCCTCCGATTACTATTCCCGTCTTGCGAGCAGATGGTTCTTATACGTCAACGTATGTGTACTATGGACAAAGCGCCGTTGCACAGAGCCTCAAATACTTTCCATACATCCAGTTTGGATTATTATCGCTCTTTCTTAGTCTTATTTATTTGAATATTTCAACGATTCGAAAAACAGAACAATCTAATCTGTGGGTCGGTATGGCAAAAGAAGCAGCCCACCAGCTTGGAACGCCGCTCTCGAGTATGTATGGTTGGATTGAACTCCTTAAAGACTCTACTACCAGCACGGCATCACTCAATATTGTCCATGAACTGGAAGAGGATGTAAAACGCATGCAAAACGTTGCTGAACGTTTTAACAAAATTGGTTCCGGACCAGAGTTGTCTGTTCAACGCGTAGAGCCTGTTCTTGAGAAAGTGGTCGACTATATGGAAAAACGACTCCCCCAGTTTTCCAAAAATATACATATAAGGCGCTCTTTTCAGGATAACTTAAAAGCGACCATAAATACGGATCTTCTATCCTGGGCGATCGAAAACTTGATAAAAAACGCGATCGACGCCATTGACACGAGTCAGGAGAATTCATTCGTTGAAGTAAGATGTCATGGCGATAACCATGAAATTGTAATCGAAATCGAGGATTCGGGTCGTGGTATCGATAAAAAACACTTCAAAGAGGTCTTTCAACCAGGATTTTCCACCAAAAAAAGGGGATGGGGTCTTGGCTTAAGTCTGACAAGACGCATTATCGAAGAGTATCACAAAGGAAAGATATCAATCGTTAAATCGATTCCCGGTGAGGGAACCGTCTTTAGAATCACGCTCCCTAAAAAAGAATCTTAACTGATTACGTAATCCAGTTTATATGGATTTAACCTGAAGGTGTTTTAATACATATTTTCCGAGTATATCGAACTCCAGGTTCACCAAATCACCTACTTTTAACCTATGCATCGTTGTATGTTCATACGTGTATGGAATAATGGCTACCACAAATGCCTCTACTAAATCACGGGCAACGGTCAAGCTGATTCCGTTTACTGCAATACTACCACGACCTACGATGTAACTCTGGAATGATTCAGGCACAGATATCGTGTATAACCAACCGGTTTCTTCCCGCTCAATTTCAAGAACCCGAGCAACTGCATCAACATGCCCTTGTACAATATGTCCATCCAGTCTGTGTTGCAGAGTGAGCGAGCGCTCCAGATTTACCTGATCACCCACCTGTAAAGACCCAAAATTAGTTTTCCTCAAGGTCTCTTCTACCAACTGAGTAACAAAAGTTTCGGCATCACAAGCAATTACTGTTTGACATACACCATTAATACTTACACTATCGTCAACCGACAGATCTGCAGCAAGTGCAGTGGTATAGGTCACCTGACTCGCTTCGCCAAGTGTTTTGATCTCCACTACATTCCCCAAATCTTCAATAATTCCAGTAAACATATGGTTATATTTTTTTGATTTTAAAAATAGCCGCTAAATAAGATATCTTCACCACTCGTTTCCCAGGTCGATGACCTGAACTCCAAAATCTCTTGCATTCGATCAATACCAAGACCCAATATGGATCTCTTCCCTCCACCCAACAGCTTTGGAGCAATAAATAGGTGAAGTTTGTCGACCAGACGTTGTTTGATCAAAGCCGTTGCAAGCGATCCACCACTTTCTACCATGATCGATGCTATACCCATATCTCCCAGCTTGGCTAACGCCAGATCAAGATCGGCATGACCATCCTGTTCAGTAACTGTTACAAGATGCCCTGGATACATTTTGTTGGCCATTAAACCTAACATCGTATCACCCGATGGTATCAGGTTTTTGTTACATGTAACTCTGTATGTTTTGTCTACGAACTGGTCATTAAACAGGTTCAGATGGCCTGGTAGTTCGCCCGGACCATCTATAACGATCCTCTTCGGTTGACGACCTTCAACATGCCGGACCGTCAATCTTGGATTATCAAATAATGCAGTCATTCGACCAATCATCACAGCATCATAGGTACTTCGCCAATAGTGCACTTTTTTACGAGATTCTTCGCCGCTTATCCACTGAGAATCACCATTATGGGCAGTGGTGTAGCCATCGAGTGTTTGTGCTATTTTTACCATCACAAATGGACGACGTGTTGTGATGTAGTGTAGGAAAACTTCATTGAGCCTCGAAGCTTCCTCAGACATTAACCCAACATCAACCTGGATGGAATTATTCCGAAGCATGGCTATCCCTCGACCCGACACCTTAGGATTTGGATCTTCCATAGCAACAACAATCCGTTTTATAGGTAATTCGGAGAGTTTTAATGCACAGGGTGGGGTTTTACCGTAGTGTGAACAGGGTTCCAACGAAACATAAACGGTTGCATCTATCAGATCTTTTTCCTCACGGATCTTTTTCAGGGCATTGATTTCCGCATGATCCATTCCATATCGTTCATGATATCCCTTTGCCAGTAATTTTCCTTCTCTTGAAACGATTATACATCCTACCATAGGATTCGGACTCACGTAACCACGACCTTTTTCGGCCTCTCGAAGTGCCAGATTCATCCACTTGTGATCTTCCTTGGTGTACGTTGTCAAAGGTTGTTTCACCGAATACTGAATTTTAGATGTTGAATGTACCTGTCAAAATTAGGGTATTTGACTATGATAAACACAAAAAAAAGGCGAAGTCCGATTTTACGAACTTCGCCTTTAAAGAATCTTTGCTTCTACTTCTTATAAATTATAAAATTTACGGAAGTCTTCGATCTTAGCTTCTTCTTTCAAACGATCCAGCCAAACATCCTGGAAAGCCTGCGTTTTTTGTTGCTGAAGTCGTTGGCGTACTTGTTCACGATAACTAGCTGTAATTCCACTCAGGTCAGCCTCGATTCTATTAGTAACCAGGATCACGAATGCTGCATTGTCGCCCTCGATCACTCCGGATACTGTATTTAAATCCAGACCAAATGCAGCACCTATGAGTGCAGGTTCACGTCCCGCACCCGGTACCGTATTTGCGATTTGACGTATACTTCCAGCTTCTTGTACTTCTTTCCCATCAGTAGCAGCCAACGCTTGCAACGAATTGTTTGATGCCAGCAATTGACGCGTACGATCGGCTGTGATCTGACGTCGTTTATCATTTCTGAGTGAGGTTTCAATGTTTGCACGTACATCTTCCAACGGACGAGTTCCCTCTTCGATCACTTCTGTCACTCGAATGACCAGAATCTTGTCATCCAGCTCGACTGGTTCTAGTATCGTGTTGACCTTTTCAACCTTACGCAGTTGATTCAGCAATAAACGGCTTTGTCCAACTCCTGTTATAAATGGGACATCTACCGTTGCGAAACCGGTTGAAACGGTATAATTGTTCCTCTCCGCTTCTTCAGTGAATCCATCGAGCACAGCAAATTCACGGAAGTCTTCAGCCGCATCGAATTGCTTACGAATAGTTTCACCTCCATCCGCATCAATTCTGCGGGAGAACTGAGCTAAACGCACCTCCTGATTACTGCGGTGAACGATTTGGTAGATGTAATAACTGTTTGCAGACTCTACCGGCGGAGTTACTGAACCAATTCGACCATTAAACACAGCATTTCGTGCACTTTCCGGCAGATCTTCCCTGGATAAATAACCCATTTCACCACCACGGTTGGCCGTAGCATCGGCTGAATTGATCCGTGCGATATCACGGAATGACTCGCCTCTGTTAACTCGGGTTACAATATCACGAGCCTGGGCAAGTACTTCATCCTTGTTGGCTTCGTTGAAGTTTAGACGGATTTGACGTACACGCGCAAAGGTTTCGGAACCACTTCGAGATTCGATTTTTTTCGCTACCGAGATGAGTCCATTGTGCTCAACCGGAGCTGTTACCTCACCGTTGTTGGCTTGAACCGCATCTGCAATGAACCAGCTCACTTCAGACGGATTCAACCATCCTCCGAAATAGGGCGAATCGGAAAATGATGATACAATAAACAGGGAATCATCCTGGGCTGAAGCAAGCTCTGTTGAGATTTGTGCCACCTCATTGCGGACGCGAGCTGAATCTGCTGAGGTTGGGAGTTTGGAAAACTCAACAAATTCGAATCTCCAGGACTTCTCTTGTTTGAAATCATCTGAATTTGCACGGTAATAGGTGCTGATTTCCGAGTCAGATACGGATATCTCTTCTTCTGATACAGCTGAATACGGGAATCGAACATAGCTAAACGATACGATACTATTTTCGCGTACATATTCTTGTTCGATTTCAGCACTACTCACACGTAAAGATGACTCGATATACGCATTGAGCTTCTCACGTGAACGCTGATCACGGAGTTGTGACTCGATGTTGATCCATATTGGCGTGTTTTCAGGAGCTTCGATCGCAGCCTGCAATGCAAGTCTGTCGAGGGTACCATCTTCACGCGTGAAAAATTGGGCAACCAGTGGATGTGGCTGAGATCCTGTGATCAGTTCAATCAACTCCTGGTCAGTTACTTCTATACCCAGTTTTTCCATTTCTGAGTTGATGATTTTCTCGAGAATGAGCTCTTCCCAGGCCATTTCTTCGTAGTACGCCCTCATTTCGAGAGTTGGTGCTTGTCCTGTTTGCTCCTGATACCGCTGTGTATATGCGTTCAATCGAGCATTATATTCTTCTGCCGAAATCGGTTGCCCATTCACTTCAGCCAAAGAACGTGGACCCAACATCACGGCATCGATTGCACCGGTGTCGGCAAGTCCCCAAAGGAGACCGAATGCAAGAATCAGCACCCAGAAAATCACTTTCGTGCTGTTTCTCAGTCTTTCCATCAAACCCATTTAAGAATTCCTATCAATTTGATTCATATTGACATTGTCTTGCAAACAATGTTTAATTCAGATTTAGCCGCGTAATATACGATGCAATTCGACCAAACTCAAAAGAATAGCCGGCTTACGTGACCCTGGATACCGTTTTTTACGATATTCCTGATTATAAACCCGACCTAGAATATCCGAACCAGTTTCAAGTGTCGCAAGTAATGGCGTGGATTCTCGTTCAACTGCTCAATGAGTTGGTTCATATTCGCAGTCAATGAGTCCAGATTGTTATACAGATTCGGATCGTTTACCATAAGTCCTAACGATCCCTCTCCTTCATTTATTTTGCGCATGATCTGGGCCAGATCCCCGGTTATCGAGTTCAGGTTCACTGATATACTCTCGAGTTCATTGCTGGATGCCTCCAGATTAGCAAGCATGTTTTTGATCGTTTCCTGCTCGTCGGATGTCAGTTTTTCGACGTTCTCGAGGGTGTTTTTTAGACTTTGAATACTCTGTTTAAGATCCAGATTCGCTTCTTTTATAAGGGCATCGACCTGGGTAGAAGTAGAGTTGAGATTAGTCAAGGTCTGACTCACATTCTCACGACCACCTTGCTGCATCAGCAGCTTCACTTCTTCGAGAACAACACTCAGGTTCTCTGTTGAAGAATTCACATGTTTTGATATCCGACTCCCCTGAGCGGCCAGCTCTCCCATAACACCCTGATCATATACTCCGGTGATGAAGTCCAGATGTCCAATGAGTCCAGTCCCGGATCCACGCTCTATTTCAATCCCTTTGGTTCCAAGCAGATCTACCGATCTGATGTAAGCAACGGACCCCTGCGGTATGCCTCCATCCGAAAAATTGATGTTCAATGAAACCTGAACACTATCAGTTGGAAGCAAGATCAGACTTTGAACCGAACCTATTTTAATCCCTCGGAGAGTTACCGGAGTTCCGACAGACAATCCATCCACACGCTCATAGGTGGTGTAAATGATGTTACCCTGCCGAAATATGGGAACATCTTTCATAATCCGGAATCCAATGAATCCAACCAGAACAGCAGTTACTACTGTTAAACCGATTTTTAGTTCGTTAGTGAGTTTCATGTTTCTATTCTTTGGTTAAATCTGATATTCACTGGCTCGGGTGAAGTCCATAAGACGCTTGTGATTGGATACACGTAGCTCATCAATGGTTCCATACCAGCTAAGTTTTTGCTCATCAATAAAAGCCGCCTTTTCCGCCACTCTAAGCACACTATGCATATCATGGGAAATAACAACCGATGTGATTGATAAATTTTTGGCCATGTGGATGATGAGGTCGTTGATTTCGTCTGAAGTCTCGGGATCCAGACCTGAAGTTGGCTCATCATACAACAGATAATTCGGCTCAAGTACAATTGCGCGCGCGAGTCCGACTCGTTTTTTCATTCCTCCTGACAAATCAGCGGTCGATTTATTACCAATCTTCGCCAGGTTCACCATTTCCAAACAACTCATGACTCTGTCCCGAATTTCGTTTTCCTTCATTTTTGTGAAGTATCGGAGTGGAAAGGCCACGTTTTCAAAAGCGGAAATGGAATCAAACAGGGCAGCACCCTGAAAAAGTACCCCAAACTGTTGCCTCACCAGACGTAAATCTACATACGACAGATCAAATATATTTTTTCCATCAATCAATACCTCTCCTGAATCGGGGGTCAACAATGCATTTAAATGCTTTAAAAGCACTGATTTTCCGGAACCCGATTTGCCAATAATAGCCAGAGTTTCTCCGTCTGGAATAGTGAGACTCACATTCTCCCATATCAGATGAGGACCAAACCTCTTGGTAAGATTTCTGACTTCAATCATGATCTACAACAGGATTGCGGCTAATAAAAAACTGGATAGTAGCACGTAGATGCAACTCAAAACAGTGGCTCGGGTCGTAGCATAACCAACCCCTTCGGCACCACCCGTTGCGTAATACCCTTTATAACAGGAAATTGAAGTGATTACGAATCCAAAAACAAAAGACTTGATCATCCCAAAAGCTACATCCCATGGAAAGAAGTAGAGTCTTGCACCCTCCATGAATTCATAGGTAGTAAGCGCATTTGTCATGAGCCCGGCAAGAATTCCACCAAAGATGCCACAAATAGCAGCAGTTAAATAAATAATTGGGAACATTACTATACCCGCGATTATTCGCGGCATCACCAAAAACGTCACAGAGTTGAATCCCATCGATTCAAGTGCGTCAATCTGTTCACTTACTCTCATGGTACCCAGTTCGGTTGCTATTCGTGCTCCAACACGACCGGCCAAAACAAGCCCGCTAATAACCGCTGCGAGCTCAATAATCATGGATTGAGATGTGATTGCCCCGATAGTTGACCGTGGAATGAGGGCTGATGTAAACTGATAGGATGTCTGTATGGTTAATACTGCCCCCGTGAATAGCCCGGCAAGCGAAACAATACCAAGTGAATCATAGCCCGTCTTTACCATTTCTGCGAACAGATTCTCACGATACGTCTTGAACTCTGTTGAAGATCGTATGGCTTCATAAAGAAGCCGACTATAACTGCCTATTTCAACAAATAATCGCATGGGTTAGAAGTATCACAGAAGGTTACCAGCGAGCCAAGATTGGGTTTTTCCTACTGTATTTTTCCCTATATTTTTAGATGCAAATTTACCTCTATTCTTAGGACAATCCTAACGTCGCTTCTGTGAAATCATCCGTACTGGCCATACTTATACTGTTTACAAGCTTCAACGATGCAGTGGCTCAGTATGGTCCAAAAGCAACCTGGAGGTTCTTGAATATCCCCGCATCGCCCTTTAGTGCAGCTTTAGGTGAAGTTCCGGTTTCATTAACAACAGGGTCCCCTGCACAAATGCATGCCAATCCGGCGTCACTTACTCCTGAATCATCACGATATCTTGCCGCTTCTTTCAGTCGATATCTCTCCGATGCTCATTTCGGATTTATTAGCTCAGCATATTCGTTCAAACCGCTTGGTACCATTGGAATCGGACTTCGTTACATAAACTATGGTCAGATAGATAGAATTGATGAATTCGGCATCGATCGCGGCAGTTTCCATGCATCAGATGTTGCTGTTAAACTGGCTCTCGCCCGTAATTTCGAAGAGTTGTTCCAGTTCGGAGTTGCTGCAGATTTCATTTACAGCTCTTATGACTCCTTTCAGGCTTCAGGTATCACCTTTTCTGGAGGTGTTTTATATACTGACTCAGAATCTGATTATTCAGTGGGAATCTCTTTCTTGAACCTCGGAACACAATTATCCAGCTTTAATGGTACCAGAGAAGAACTTCCATTTGATCTGAGAATTGGTGTGACCAGAAAACTCCAATACTTGCCACTACGTTTGACCATTACCGCCCACCAGCTACACAATTGGAATCTGAGGACCTTAAACGATGTTACAGATCCCGGATTTTTTTCAAATCTGGCCAGACATATGGCTATCGGTGGAGATTTTATATTCTCTGAAAGCTTTCGTGCCAGATTGGGATATAATCATTTAACTCATGAAGAACTAAAGACAGGACAACGATTAGAACTGGTAGGTTTCGGTTTCGGTATAGCTATAAAATATAAAGGGGTAGATGTCGAGTTTGGCAGAAACTCGTATAGTGTTATGGGTAGTATGTTTCAGCTAGGGATGATCACAAGAATTTGAAAAAATAAGAGGATAAGCATGATTCGATATTTGACTTCCGGAGAATCACACGGTCCGGAGCTTACTGGTATTCTTGAAGGTATGCCTGCCGGGATCCCATTAGGGGTAGAAGATGTAGCTCTCCAGTTGGCCCGCCGGCAGGAGGGATACGGTCGAGGTGGGCGTATGGCTTTCGAAAAAGATGTACCAAAGTTTTTATCCGGTGTACGTTTTGGTAAAACGTCGGGTGGACCCATTGCCATGTCTCTCGAAAATCGGGCCTTTCACAAAGATGCAGCAAACTGGCCTGTAGTGATGTCGGTAGAAGGCGATGGAGAAGGCGTGGAAAAGATAACCATTCCGCGACCAGGACACGCTGATCTTGTTGGTACACAAAAATATAGATTTGATGATATCAGACCCGTCATAGAGCGGTCAAGTGCCCGTGAGACTGGCATGCGTGTAGCCTGTGGGGCAATAGCCCGAAAATTTTTGAAGGAAGTTGGGATAGAAATCGGTGGACACGTACTCCGAATCGGAAGTGTTGGTTACGAAAACTGGGATACCTCCAGAAAACTGGCAGATCCCTTGACAGAATCAGGTGCAGAAACACTATACCAAAAAGCGGACGAATCTGAAGTTCGTTGCCTCGATGCAGGCTTGTCCGAGGCAATGGTCGATGAAATAAAAAAACGCAGAAAAGAAGGCAATTCGTTAGGCGGAGTTTATGAAATCGTAGTGACTGGTGTTCCGGCTGGTTTGGGAAGCTACGTGCATTGGGATCGTAAGCTTGATGGGCAGCTCGCACACGTAATCTTGGGGACCCAAGCCATGAAAGGCGTGGAGATTGGACTTGGTTTCGAATCAGGTGCGCTCCCGGGGTCTGAGGTACACGACGAAATCAGTTACAAGAACGATACGTTCAAACGACGTACCAACCGCGCTGGTGGTATCGAAGGCGGTATGTCGAACGGAATGCCAATCATTATTCGCGGTGTGATGAAACCTATACCAACGATGCTCCATCCAATCGATACCGTTGATATTGTCAGTAAAAAGGTGGTCGATACTCGCTACGAACGCTCAGATGTTTGTGCCCTTCCAAGAGCTGTTGTAGTCATTGAAAACGTGGTCGCACCTGTCATTGCCAATGCATTCCTGGAAAAGTTCGGAGGGGACTCACTTGAGGAAATATTGGAACGATACTCCCCTCAACTATCATAAATCCAACGATACGACGTTAATTCCTTGTACAGAGCATGAGTAACCAGACGATTCAACTACTCAAACGTTTTTTGGAAAAAGATCCCAAAGACAGTTTCACACGGTTTGCATTAGCAATGGAATACAACAAAGCTGGAGAAACATCGGAGGCTAAACAAACGTACCTTGATTTGATCGCGAGTGATCCAGAGTATGTTGGAACCTATTACCATTTAGGCATGATTTACTCCCTGTCGGGTGATAAAGACCTTGCCCGCAACGTATTTGAGGAGGGCATTCAGGTAGCGACCCGTGCAAACGACACCCATGCAGCTTCCGAGCTTCGACAAGCCCTGATGGAACTCGATTTTTAATACAAATTAGCATGTTTATCTCCCTACTCAAACCCATCCGAACCACACTCCTGAGCCTGATACTGGCCTTTACCCTTGCCATACCCCTTTCTGTCGACGCGCAAAGCGACCGACAAAGTCACATCGTTCGTCAAGGCGAAACCCTGTTCAGCATCTCCCGCCAATACAACATCACCGTTAACCAACTTCGGGAATGGAATAACCTGAGTGGTAACCAGATCAACATCGGACAACGACTCCTTGTTTCACCTTCGGGTCAGGCCCCTGCCACCCAAACCCCAACACCTGCTCCCCAACAACCTCCATCAACTACAGATAACTCCAGTTCCATCAAACACCAGGTTAGGGCGGGAGAAACACTCTTTAGTTTGTCCCGCCGTTACGGCGTCACTGTTAACAACATCCGCTCATGGAATAACCTGAACTCCAATCTCCTGGAAGTCGGACAGATTCTAACCATTTACAGCAATGGGCGTAATGTCAGCGTAGAAACCCGTACAGAAGCAGCTACTTCGCAACCACAACCGGCTGCAAATACACCATCTCAAACATCCATTGAATCCGTCGACGCTCAAATTCAGACCCAAAATGGCATTATCGTTCAGGAATACGGATCAGCTTATCACGTTGTAAAGAATGGTGACACACTCATCCAAATAGCCACCATCAACGGCATCTCCCTGGAAGAAATCCGCTTACTAAATCAACTTCAAAGCGATCGATTAACCGTTGGACAAGTTCTAATGGTCAGAAAACCACGTGGATTACCATCCGTTGCTACCGCCACAACCGAATCATCCGCTCAAGGACGCTTCATAGCACACCAAATCCGAAATAACGAACGCCTCAACGACCTTCTGACACGATACCAAATGACCGAAGCAGAGTTACAATCGCTGAATCCAGATATCGATATCCACAACCTTCAACCCGGATTCACAATAACTGTTTTACTCCCACCTACTTCCATCTTCAAAAATCCATATCGTTTAGGCATTTCACAACATTCAGGTACCTCAACTACCCTCACCGAAACGAACTCGGCTCTCCTTGAAAAGGCCACACGTTACAACGACATCGATCGTGGACGATCCACCTCAAACGGTGATCTCTATAATCCTTTGTCTTATACCGCGGCACACTCCCGCCTACCACTAGGTTCAATTGTACATATTCAGAATGAAGCAACCGGATATGGAATATTTGTTTTGATCAACGACAGAACAACCGAATCCGGTATTAAATTATCCCATGCCGCTTTTGACAAACTCGGATTCTCACTTTCAGCCGATAATCGCGCCACTATCAAAAATTAACTACCATGAATCAGGTCGGAAGAGCGCTATCTCCTTACTTTAGTCAGACTAAATCTCTGACCTACAGCTATTTAATTGCGCTTCCTCTACTGATCCTCTATGAGATACTCATACTGATAAGCCAGCCCGATGCAGACGGATTCGTCCGACTTTCTACAGATATATGGATAAAATGGGTGTTTGCCAGTATTGGTTTCGACACGCTAAAGTTTACCGTTGCTTTGGTGTTGATAATGGGGTTGTACGTTTATTTTAAAGACCGTAAAAATCCGGTGCGGGTTCGAGGACGGTTTTTTCTGTATATGATTTTTGAAAGTACCGCCTATGCAATCATTATTGCTATGCTTATTTCCGGGTTCCTGGGTTTGGTATTCACTATGGATGCAAACTCTGGAATCGCCAGTTTGTCCAAATTTCAACAATTTGCCCTATCCATTGGTGCCGGACTCTATGAAGAATTGATCTTCAGGGTGTTACTGGTAAACGGTCTTCTGGTTCTGTTTGGGTGGATGGGATTCCAAAAAGGATGGAAACACGCATCGGCTATGATATTGGCCGCACTGCTGTTCAGCTCTGTCCACTATTTCGGTTCCTACGGCGACATGTTTACACTTTCGTCGTTCCTCTTTCGGTTCCTCTTCGGGCTGGCGCTGAATGGGTTGTTGATTTACCGCGGATTTGGTATTGCAGCATGGACACACAGCATCTATGATGTAATCCTTGTTACGTTTACCTGAACACAAGGATAAAACTGTACTATTCCTCTTTTCCGTAGCCGCGCTTGTCAGCGTATTCTTCAAGTTCAACCCGGAGAAGGTTCCTGCCTCGGTGTAGACGAGAACGTATGGTTCCTATTGGAACATCCAGCATATTAGCGATTTCTTCATACGTGAATCCCTCCACATCGCACAAAAGAACCACAGTTCTGAAATCTTCCGGTAATCGTTGCAACGCCTTTGTTATTTGATCATCAAGCATACCCCGATACATGATGTCTTCCATGTCTGTAGTGTCAGACTGTTCACTCCGTACAGTCTCGTAATAGGTTGATACCTCGTCGTAATCAACTTGTTGGGGTTGTTTAGATTTCTTGCGATAGTTATTGATGTAGGAGTTTTTCAGAATCCTGAACAACCATGCTTTGGCATTAGTGCCTTTTTCATAAGAAGAAAAAAACCTGAATGCTTTTACGATAGTATCCTGTACCAGATCTTCAGCATCGATTGGGTCTGTGGTTAATCGAATAGCGAAGTTGTACAACGCATCGAGGTGAGGGAGCATTTCCCTTTCAAAATCAACCTGCTTTTTAAATTCGTCTTTTGTTAGTTCACCCATCGACCTGAACGAGATTAATGTTCGCCTTGTCGAAATCGTGACCGAGATGTCAAGAGTTCTGAAGACAAATATATGAATTACTGTCGGCGTTTCCTTGTTGCAACGACAATAGTTCTGATTTAAAACGTATCCACTGTGATATATCCACTGAGTACAAAGTAATAAAAAACCGAGTGATTGCTAGGTAAAATTTAAATTTATTTTGCGTTGTTTTCTTGAAGTACAACAACTTAGTAAAAACTGCCACGGTTAATTGGGGAACTGCTTCTCTCTAAATTGTTAAGACCAGGCAGTTTTTGGAATAATCCTTGTATTTGTGAGTCTCTGACAGTCAACCGAAACATATAATATTGAAATTCGCCAAATGGATTCCAATCGAATGACAGGTCCCAGCAGTGTAAAGCCCTGGTAATACCGAATCGGGTAGGGGTGAGGTCTTTGCTGATAAAATCGTATCCTATAGAGGTGCTTGCCTGCCACTCAGGCGTGATACGGAACTGAATATTCTGCGCATTCAGGACAGCAGTTTTTTGGGATTTGGTCGGGGTTATGGCACGCCAGCTGTAATCAAAACTCAAATTGAACGACCAGGGAACATCGATTGGCTGAATTGAACCCTGGTTAAACAAGTAGTTATATGCTCGGAACAGCTCCTGATCAAATGGATCATAGTAACGCGGATAAAAGGGTTGATGGGGAGGTGTCTGCATACCAGATGACCCGGATCTGAATTGTGTACTCGCCCGTAAGTTAAAACGGGTCAGTCGAATTACCCCATTTCCGTTATCCCAAAGGTAATCAGGAAGCATTCTCCCGGTAGAGTCCTGGTCATAAAAACTGAAGTTTGCGGCGGCATTGATACTCACACCTTTTACAAAACTGGTATTTGCCGTTGTGTTCAAATCACTGAGCTTGAACTGAGTAGCAGCGAAGTTATAAGCCACCGAAGCTCTGAAACTGTCGAGAAGCCGAATAATTTGTTCGCGCTTCTGGCCAGTTGTATCTCGGCTTACCTGTTTGGTTTCAAACACATTATCGATCGATAATGCAATGGCCTGCTGTTCTCCTGCTGTGGGTCCCCCAAATACTCCACGCTCAAATCTGCTATACTGCACCGTGTTTCCAAGTGAATCTGACTGTACCGATGAAAAATATCCCCAAAAAGGGGCTGAAAAGTCTGGCCTGACGTTGTAACTCAAACTAGGTCTAACCGTGTGTCTGAACCCCTCAAATTTTCCTATTTTCCTTTGTGATATTCCATAGAGTGTCGTTCCAAGGCTTAGTGATGCCGCAAAGTCCCGTGCCGTCGAAAATCCTTTGTCTATTTGAGTAATGACCTGATTCGACTCCTGATCAAAACGCTTGTCAACCGTCTCAGGATACCAGTACTCGTTCAACCGTACCGATGCCGTTAAGTTTGCAAAATCACTGGGAATCAACTGAGCAGTTACGTCGGCCGAGTGCGTAAGTCCATACTCCACATGACCTATTTTCCCCGTTGATTCTCGATATGTTGATGGCGACAACAATGCATCGATCCAGTTAATTTCAGGATCCGCATCCGATAACGGATTGAAATTAAATCGGGTTGTAAACCGGTTACTATACCCAAATGAAAGGCTTTCATACCAGTTTGGGTTTAAACGTCTGATTTTGGGTTGAAATGGGGTTTGACGCTTGACCGAAAAGCTTCCGCTTGGACCCTGTAATGAAACACTGTTATCCCTGAAATTCTGAGACTGAGACACGTTGACCCCGAATGTATACGCTCCTTCCGGATGACGATAATTGTAACCCACTCTACTCGTGGTGCTGGTGTTCGCGCGATCTGAGATATTAAAGGAGTTCCTTTTATAAAAATCACTGGTGCGAAGTGTAATGTCTGCATTAAATGAGGCGTAAGGCGACAAGGTTTGATTGTGCTGTAAGGAGAACATCTTTTGAACCGTCTTGGTAAAATCCGGATCTGTTTCTTCGAGTCCCCGATCCAGTGAATAACTCAAGCCAATGGACCCACGATACTGCCCCTGATAATTATACTGGGTACGTGACGACAAAAAGTAGGTGCCAGATGTGAATACATCGCCTTGTACAGTCGCTGTTACGTAATCGTTGATATATTGAAACCAACCCAGATTTTGAAGCCCAAGACCCCGGCGGTTCTGATCCTGAAAACTGAACGTGGGCTCTAGAATCCCAGATCTGTTACGCTCCAGTCTGGAGGGTAGATATCCAAATGGAAAAACTAAAGGATAGGGTATGTCAAGAATAAATAGTCTGGCTCTGGTGAAGAAAACCTCATCCTCATCAACGATTTTCATTCTGGATGCCTTCAGATAATAATGTGGGTGATCGAGGGTACACGTGCTGTATATGGCATCTTCGATGAATACAACGTGTGGTGCAGTGCGCTTGACCTGATTCCCGGTTATAGCTCCTTTGTCCATTGTGATGCGGGCCACATCAAACTTGCCCTTTTGGGTCTTGTAGTTATACAAAATGCGTTCGCTACGCAGATTCTCATCACCTCGCGATAAAACGGGCTGAGTAAGGGTATCAGCAGGATTCAATGCCTGCGCGCTCATCATGCTTTCTGTCAGGTTCAGTGTAATCTGACCTGAAACAAGTGAACCTGATGAATGTTCTACACGTGCGTTCCCAAAAAGTGTACCTACTCTGGTGCCCTTAATACGAAACTTTAATGAGTCGGAAGCAGAAAATTTGACAGACTCTGGGGTACCATTGGGCGCATCACTATTCAGTTCTTGGGCAGCAAGTCCATCACACATCCATGCAAGCAGCATCAGTGCGGCCACCAGGACCCGTACTTGTCTCCTTGCTACGTGTAATGTCATGTTCCGTGTTTAACGGTTGATGTATTCATAAGGAAGACTGGCAGCACCCAAAACCGCTGCATCGTTTCCTAAAGACTCAAAAATGATTTCAAATCCGTCTTTATAGGCATCGATCATTCTCTTTTCTGCCATTTCACGGGCAGGTTTTAGTATCCAGTCTCCGGCCTTGGAGACGCCACCAGAGAGTATCACTTTCCTGATATCCAGAATATGGATATAATTCACAATGGCTATTCCCAGACGCTCTCCCGCGGTTTTAAGGATGTCAATCGCGATCAGATTACCACGGGATGCCTCCATCGACAAGTGAACCGGTTCAAGAGTCTCGGGTGAATCCTTAAACTGCTCATACAGCGGATTTTCAGGATGATTTTTAATGATGTTCCAGGCATGCCTGCTTAAAAATCGTTGCCCCAAATAGGCTTCTATGCCCCCTTTCGCCGGACTTCCATCCTCCGGACCGTTATAATCTATGATAACGTGACCAAATTCAGCAGCACCACCTGTTGCTCCTCTGTAAAGCTTATTCTGAATGATGATTCCACCACCTACGCCCGTTCCTAGTGTTATCATTAGAAAGTTTTCATAAGGTCTGCCGGACCCGAAATAACTGGATCCCAAGGCCATTAAATTGGCATCATTATCGATGTAGCAGGTAAATCCGGTCAGTTCCTTGAGCCGGTCTGCCAGGTTTTCTTTTACCCAACCGGGCAGATTGGGCGGATTACTGACCGTGGTTCTGTCAAGTGATATGACACCGGGAGAACCCACACCAACTGCGATTGGCTTCTCCGGCGCATCGGCAGCTGCCATCATAATAACTTTACCAACCTGACTAATGACGTGTTCTTTTCCCTTATCGGCATCAGTAGGTATGGAAAAGCTTTTTAAAATCCCTTTTTTGTCGTCAACGAGTGCGCCTTTTATATTTGTTCCGCCAAGGTCAATTCCAATTGTTAGCATATAATCTCCGGGTTTTTTTAGTCTCTGATACGATATACCGTTTCGCCAGGACGCCTCATTCCGTATTCCTCACGGGCAATTTTTTCGATGATGGCTGGATCGGCACTTAACGCTTCGATTTTCTTCCTGAGTGCTTCAGTATCCCGAACCAACTGTTCAGTTCTATACATCAGATCCCGCTTTTCTCGCTCCAGTTGAATCCTGGTCCAAAGACTATAGGTATCCAGAAATCCGAACCAAATCACAAAAAAAAGTAAAAGTGCAGCAAATAGAGCTGACTTTTTCCATCGGAGGGGATTAAATAAGGGGCTGACTTTAATCATAGGTGATGTTTATGAACAGGTAGAAAATAGCTCAATAAGAGGTCATTTTCTACTAATCTAATACCAAAAAGCATTTCGGAAGTGCTCAATATGTGGAATATTGCCTTGCTCGTAAGTCGTTAACACAGCAATAACGTCAAAACGTATTCTCGCACCTTCCATTCGCTTCTCATAGAGCCATGCCTCTGCAGCTTGAATAATAGATTTCTGCTTTGTCTTGTCTACTGTTTCTTCGGGGAATCCAAATATTGAATTTTTCTTGGATCTTACTTCAAAAAAAACAATTTCTTCACCCTGATAACCCACGATATCCACTTCATGTCCTAAAAATCGATAATTTCGATCAATCACTGTAATTCCATTTGACTCAATATACTCACATGCTGCATCCTCAGCTATCCGTCCCTTTTCTATCGTTTTCATGATTTTTCTCCCTTCAAAGACTGAATTCCACCTTTTATCCGGTCTTTAATCTGCTCTTGAGCTTTAGCTAAGCTGAGTAAGGTTTTCAGCGATCCTAACTTTTTACTTTGAACATAGGGCAAAAGAGCTGCAGAAAATTCTTCAAACAAATCCAGTACCTTGACAAAATCTTCTATTCTTTCACGAAAAACAGATGCATCATCCGAAGTATCGCCTTTGGTCGGCAATAGTTCGAGACATTCGATCAGATTTTGTTTTACGGGAATGAGTTCACGATACTGGCGCTCCTGAATGATGATAGAAGCGATTACCCAGACATCCTTTTCTGCAGTGAAAAACTCTTTTCGACTGCCTTCATGCTGCGCTTTTGATACCAGTCCCCAATCAATAAGCTTACGAAGATTCATGTTTGCGTTGCCACGACTAATCTCCAGTTGATCCATAATTGAGTCGGTATCTAGTGGATCATCTACTGCATACAACAAAGCGTGAATCTGTGCCATGGTTTTGTTGATGCCCCATGCAGGACCCATTTCTCCCCATAGCAGTAGAAACTGGTTTAATGCTTCTTGATATGCTTTTTGCTTTTGAACCATAGAAACAACACTTCCTTGTAAAAGAAGTATCATGATACTAACAAAAGTGTGATTTTTTCCACCTATTTTGCTCGTTCAAGTGTTGCTAAACCCGCAGCAATTCGCTTAACCGCTTCCTTCAGTTCTTCCATTGAGCTGGCATAACTGAGTCGTAGCCCATCCGGTTCACCAAAAGCATCTCCCGGAACTGCAGCCACACCAACCTGCTCCAGTAGGTACATCACCAGGTCGCTGGATGTTTCAATTTTCTGACCATCAGGTGCAATAGACCCCAAATAGGCAGAAATATCGGGGAATACATAAAACGCTCCACCAGGAGAGAAGCATCGAACACCTTCAATTTCATTTAATGCCTTGACCATATAATCCCGGCGTGACCTGAACGCTTCTTTCATTTCGTACACCGAGTCCAGTGGATTATTATATGCGGCTTCCCCGGCTTTTTGAGAAATCGTACTGGGCGCTGAGGTTTCCTGACTTTGAAGTTTAGAAACTGCTCCAATCACATCTTTGGGTCCGGCCAGGTAGCCCAACCGCCAACCTGTCATGGCAAATCCTTTTGAGAACCCATTTACTAATAGTAACTGTGGGATTAATCTCGGCTCGACCTGTCCAATACTTACATGTTCCTGATCAAAAGAGATGTATTCATAAATCTCATCAGACAGTACATAAATCTGAGGATGCTTTAGCAAAACCTGTGCCAGGGCTTTAAGTTCATCTTTGGTATAACAGCTACCCGTAGGATTTGAAGGTGAACAAAGAATCAGAACCTTGGTTTTTGAGGTTATAGCCCGTTCCAATTGCTCTGGGGTCAATTTATATTGACTTTCGAATGTTGTTCTGATCACTACAGAAGTAGCTTCGCCAAGTTTCACCATTTCCGGATATGACACCCAATAGGGTGCTGGAATGATGGCTTCATCACCAGGATTCAATATGGCCAAAAGAGCAAATCCAACCGACTGTTTTGCCCCATTAGATACAATGATTTGATCGGGTGCGTAATCCAGTTCATTGTCGCGCTTTAATTTAGCTGATATTGCTTCACGTAATTCCTGGGTTCCGGCATTCACGGTATATCCATGGTGACCATCCTGGATAGCCTGGATGGCAGCTTCGCAGATATGTGCCGGCGTTTTGAAATCGGGTTCACCCGCACTCAGTGAAATAACTGATTTACCGGCTCTTTTGAGTTCCTTTGCGAGAGCCGTTATTTTCAGGGTTTCGGATGCAGCTAATGCATTTGCTCGATTTGAAATCATGTTCGTTAGTATCCCCTTAACACTGTTATATAAAAAGTAAGTACTCAATCAATCGATGTTCGTTCCGACTGAAGGAGCATAAGTTACTTAAAAATGAAGTTTAAATGGACTCAATTTACAATCTGTCTCGATTCTTTTGAATCGCTGTTGCAACGGTTGGAGGCACGAAATGAGTCAAATCACCATCCCAGAAAGCAACTTCTTTTACAAGCGATGCCGACACAAAGGTCAATTCCTCACGTGGCATCAGAAAAACCGTATCCAGATTTGGAGACAATTTTCGGTTCATCAGTGCCATTCTGAATTCATACTCAAAATCAGAGATTTGCCTTACCCCTCTGATCAGCGTTTTGACTCCAAGTTTCTCGGCATGTTTAACCAGAAGTCCGGTAAACATATCAACCTCAACTTTTTGGGCCCATTCTTTTCCTTCAATACATTCAAGAATCAGTGCTTTTCTTTCTTCCGGACTAAAAATGGTTTTTTTTCGGGTATTAACAGCAATGGTAACGTGAACTTTTTCAAATAAGTGAGTCGCACGCTCCAGAATATCCAGGTGTCCATAGGTTATGGGATCGAAGGAACCGGCATAAAGTGCTGTCATAACAACTGATGTTGAATTATGGGTTGTTCTAAACTACAAGATAGTGCCTAAATTAGCTAAATCAGAGTTTAACTAATCTGTTGTAGACTTATTCCACTTCGTTTGTTGACACATCATTTGAAACCTGCTCATCTTTGTCTGATAACAAAACAAAAATCGAGACTATCGTTCTTCCATATGGTTTTGAAAAGACACAATTCGGGTGTTCCGTGAAATGATGTCTCTTGTCATGTTCCAAAAGCAACCAACCTCCTTCTGCCAACCATCCCCCCGTAAGGACTACGTCGATGAGTGTACCCATTTCGGGGTAATCGTAAGGTGGATCTGCAAATACCAAATCAAATGGACGGGCAAAGCGGCTCAAAAAACTATCAACCTGGCTACAAATTACCCTGATTTGATTGGTAACTCCCAGGTGTTCAGCATTTTCTTCGATGATTTTGATGGATGCACGACTGGAATCAACAAAGGTAACATGAGCAGCACCACGAGAAATCGCTTCAAAGCCAAGATTCCCGGAACCTCCAAATAAATCGAGTACGTCCAGGTTATCAAAGTATCTACGCGCGTCGATAACGTTGAACATACCCTCTTTAGTCCTGTCTGATGTAGGGCGGGTTTCATCGGTGGTTGGCGACTTTAGTCGACGCCCTTTTAGAGATCCGGTAATAATTCGCATATCAGAGGGCTAAAATAATGGCTGGAAATGCCTCTTCAAGATTGAAACTAAATGTTTCTTCAGGTGACTTCACATACATGTCAGCAATATTATCCAGTTTGACATGGCTTCCTCCACTATCCAGATAATTATATACGATTTCAGAGACTTCAAGAGCTTTCTCTCCATAAAAATAGATCGTTTCGTGAACCCCTTTTAACCAAGTCAGGTTTTCGGCATGCTGAAGCCACAAAAAGGATAGATCTTCCAGGTATTTGAATCGAATATAGGTTGCAGCCCGAAGTTTACCCATACTGAAAGATGATACAACGATATGATCTCTGTAACATCCAATCAGCAAAAAGGTATCTTTTCGACCCGTTGTTTCAATCCATTTAAGCCCAATTTCAAAGTCGCTACATAAATCCGAAAAAGAGCTCGTGTCGCCTATTTGCTTAAATATCATTGATTTATCTCTATCTCGTATGGATAGAAACCGGTAGTCGCGATTGCTAAGTTGGAACCAGAATGGCTCGATAGAGGCCCGTGGTTTACCAAACATAAGTAGCCTAAGGTAAGCTTCGCGTTCGGTAGAGTCGTCGTAGACGGATTTCGGAAGGGTTGACCAGCATTCGAATTTGGCTGGAAAAAGGCATTTTAGATGAGTTACTTTGTGGTCTCGAACCAGGCGGTCAACCCGATCCAGCAGACCGGAAATGGATTCCCGGTCTGAGGATTGTAGGGTTTGAATAATATTGAAATTGAAATCGAGTTTGCCAATCCACTTGAGAGTCATGGGCTCATCAGATTGGCTCAGTGCATAGAATAACTGAGTATCCGAGAAGCATACACCCAAATTAACGATTGGTTCACCCATGGGAATTAATCCCAGCTAGCGGCATTAAGCAATGTGGTTCGCTCTACACTGCCAATACGATCCTCACTGTCGGGATCTGTGAGCAAATAGATCTGCGGGCGAAGTGTATCGTTAAGCGCATACCCGAAACGGCTTCCAGATTCACGAATCGTGTAAGTGAATCTGTCTGGGTCGTAATCGAATCCTGCGGGGCGACTGAACAATGAATCGCCCTGGGCAACCATTGCTGAGTTCGTCTTCAGGTAATTTACAAGCATATCGAGATCGGCAGGAAAAGATTCGTTGTCTCGTTGATATTGAATCAAAGCATCACGAATGGCCTCCATTCTTGAACGGACCATTTCGGTTTCTTCTCTTTGCTCAACTACTTGCTGATAGGGAGTGTAGATCGTATCAAAGAGTACGTATGCAAGACCGATAATGACAATCCACAGTACGGCTCCAATGATTTTATTTCGGGAATCTATATTCATTACGTTTTTGGCAAAAGTCTACGGTGACAAATTATTAGATACGAAAATACACGCAGTTACATAGATATGCAATTCCATAAAAAAATAATCCTGAAAGAAACATTATTTAACAGCATTGATCATTTTTCGTCTCAACAACATTTCTGTTTCATACCGTTTACCTTGTCTAAGCAACTCCACTTGCATAGTATCTCCTTCAGCATACTCTCTGAATAGTGCCCAGGCATGATTTTCACTATAAATGGGCTCTTCTCCGATACGTAAAATCAAGTCACCGGGTAAAATACCTGCCTCATAGGCAGGACCATCACGGTTCACACTCACTACAAACAGGCCCTGTATCGTAGGAATGTTATACCTCATCGCCAGACCACGTGTATTCGGTGTCCATTCAAATCCCGAATCATACTCCAGTCGCACTTCTCCGCTTTCAACCAACATATTTAGGATACGAACTACTGTATTACTTGGAATAGCGAACCCTAGACCAACAAATCCGTAACTGGTTCCACCCGTATAGATGAATGTATTGATTCCAACCACTTCTCCGTAACTGTTCAGAAGTGGACCACCCGAATTCCCCCTGTTGATCGCAGCATCTGTTTGGATCATGTTCAAATAAACACGCGGGTCCTGCGGATTCGGTCTGAAATCTCGTTTTAATGCACTAATAACACCAACGGTTACCGACGGCTGACCATCTTCAAACAATCCAAACGGATTGCCCATCGCAATGGCCCATTCCCCAACGATCAGCTCATCCGAATTTCCAAATTCTACGTGCGGAAAATCAACTTCAGACTCTATTTTCAAGAGCGCCAGGTCAGCATACTCATCTCTGCCAATGAGCGTTGCATCGTAGGTTTCTCCTGTAGTCAATGCCACTTGTATCCGAACAGCATTTCGGCCGACTACATGTTCATTTGTAATCACATGACCATCCTTACTGATAATGAATCCTGATCCAAGACTCGTGTACTCTTGCATCACCTCCTGATTCCAAAAGAAATTGAAAAACGGATCTTGCATGATATCACTCCGTCGTACACCGGTTACATTAATGCTTACCACTGCCGGACTCGCCATTTCAACGGCTCTGGTAATAGCACTTTGTCTGCTGGAATTGATTTCATTCTGCAGGTTTTCTTCATACACCCGCGCCGTTGGTGATGGAAAAAGCCCGCTTCCACCACGCGTATCGACCTCATTTTGATCATCTTTTACAGAGTTATCTGTGCATGAAATCAGTAAAGATGTGAGTATAAATAAGGCAATTATTCGTTGCATACCCGACTGTTATTATTGATTGAGTATCCTGATAACGATTCAAACTTGATTTCGTTATATGTACTTTTGATATCCAAGTTGCTGAATCAATTAATTGATCAACTGTTTGGCTCCTTCGGCAATGACATCAGGAATAGCCTGTTGAATGCTACCCTGATACCACCCCCCGGCAGCTTTAACATGCCCACCGCCATTAAACAGACGCGCCCATACGTTTACGTCGATGTAGGAGGCAGACCTCAAACTGAGTTTCACCTTGTCAGACATCTCACAAAATAATACCGATGCCAATACACCCTGAATACCAAGACCATAGTTGACCATTCCTTCCAAGTCGTGATACGCCGAGTGATGCTGAGCCAACATGTTCTTTGTCACGGTTAGGGTAGCAATTCTGTTATTTTCGTGCAATTGAATCGTACCCAAGACAGATGCCAATAATTGTATCTGATTAAGTTGTTTTCCATCATAAATCCTGCGGTGTATCGGCTCGGTTTGAAGGCCAGTTGTTTCGATCAGGTCGGCAACGGTGGCATGCGTTCGGGCAGTCACACTGTCAAACCTAAATGATCCGGTATCAGTCATAATTCCTGCATATAAGGCCTCAGCGGATTCCACGTCTAGGTACTCACGCCGCATTGCATAAAGTCTATAAACCAACTCCGCTGTAGACGATGCGTTTACTTCAGAAACCTGAATTTTGAAAATATCTGCCGGCTGTGGGTGATGATCAATCAGATAGAGATCTTTCCCGGAAGCGGATGCCATTTCACCTGACTTTCCGAATCGTGCCGGATGATTACCATCCACGAAAATAAACACATCACATTCTCGAAATGCTTTTACAGTAGGTTTTTTTACCGGGTAATGGTCTGTAATCCATTTCAAATTAGGATTCAGATCGTCATCGTTAAAAGCAATGGCATTCATTTCAGCTTTTGTCAACCATCTGCACAATGCAACCTGGGATCCTATGCAGTCGGCATCAGGTCTGACATGTGAAATCACACCTATGGTCTTGCCTTTGAGTAACTGTAGTTCCTGAGCGAGTACTTCTAACATGCTTCTCTTTTTGTTCAAATATACGGATCCCATTTCACTTGTTTATGAATGATTACAGGTCGATCTTTGGGCGATGTTAATCCTGTGACCACAGAATACTGATTCAATGAAAGGCCTTAGAATTCTTATTGTCGCAAATGGAGCTGAACCATCAGCATCATTGCTACATCTTCATGCCAGACAAACGGATATACTCATTGCTGCCGATGGGGGTGCTTCCTGTTGTCTGAACGCCGGGCTTAAACCTGACGTAATTGTCGGAGACATGGATAGCTTTACACCTGAACCAACATTCGGTGAATTAACCATCATTACAGATTCTGATCAGGAAACGAACGATCTTGAAAAAGCCCTCAAACATGCAAAATTAATCGGCGGTAACCATGTTACCGTGTTAGGTGCAACCGGAATGCGACTGGATCAAACACTAAAAAATATTTCGGTCATGCTGCAATTTCACCTCACGTTCGATACACTTGTTTTCAGGGACGAGCTGTGTTGGATGCGGATTATACCGAAGGAATTCAGCTTTGAGGTTAGTCCAGGAACCACCATTTCACTTTTCCCAATATCAGGCAAAGTAGAGGGTATCACCACAACCGGACTCAAGTATCCACTACACAATGAACTCCTTGAAAATGGCGTTCGAGATGGATCATCCAACGCATCGGTCTCAAATCATGTCACCCTATCTCATCGCACCGGATCATTGTTGTTAATGGTGTATGAGCCCCTACTTGACGAGTAATCATGTCCTGGTTTGATTTACTCCTCATCTCTTTTTATCTCGTAGCTCTAATTATTCTTAGTGTTCGAAAAAATCGTGTTGCGGGCAATGAGGAGCAGTTTTTGCTTTCAGGAAGATCACTGACCTTACCCGCATTTATTGCCACTTTAGTCTCGACGTGGTATGGTGGAATTCTGGGTGTCGGTGAGTTCACCTGGCTTTATGGCATTTCTCAATGGTTCGCCATGGGACTCCCTTATTATCTGTTTGCTCTCTTGTTTGCAATTTTTCTGGCTGGTAAAGTTCGTAACAATCCAGCGATGTCGATCCCCGAAGCCATCTTTAATCGTTACGGTAATCACTCCGGGGATGTGTCTTCCATTTTGATTTTTTTATTGACCAATCCAGCTCCTTATATCCTGATGGTTGCATTATTGGCACAGATAATCTTAGGGACGGAAACAACATTGCTGCTTACGATTGTCGTTGCTCTTTTTTCTGCAATCTATGTGAGTTATGGTGGATTCACCGCAGTTGTCAGAACAGATATGCTGCAGGTAATTCTGATGTACGCTGGATTCTTTATGTTGTTTGGTTTTGCCTGGAATAACTGGGGTGACCCTATTTCCATGTGGTATTCATTGCCAGATCTATCCAAAGACCCAACTGGCGGACAACCCATTAGCTGGCTGGTTGTCTGGTTTTTTATTGCGATGTGGACATTCGTTGACCCTTCTTTTCATCAACGAGCGGCGGCGGCTAAATCCCCTCAGATTGCAAAAAGGGGAATCATTGTATCTGTATGTTTATGGTTCGTTTTCGACTTCTTGACTCTATTTACTGCATTGTATGGTGTAGCTAATCTGCCGAATTTGGAGCGTGCTGCTTTGGTTTTTCCCGAAATGGCACAGATATTGCTCCCTTCAGGACTTCGTGGTCTGTTTTTTCTGACATTACTCGCAACAATCATGTCTTCCTTAGACAGTTATCTGTTTTTGTCCGGACAAACCCTCGGAAGGGATCTTTTAAAACACCGCTTCACCCAATATGCAGTGGTTAACCTTACTCGCATTGGAATCGGTGTATCTGCGGTCGTAGGAATTGTTATGGTCTGGTTGATGCCAAGTGTGATCGAGATCTGGTATACAATTGGTTCAATCTTGATTCCTGGTTTACTCATTCCGGTTCTTGGAGTGTATTCACACCATTTCGGAATCAGGAAAAGTGCGATCATACCTCAGCTAGTGATCCCATGTTTAGTAGCTTTAGGTTGGTTACTGATTCCACAGCTCACGGACATTGCCGGTGCAGCATTCCTGAGTGTTGAACCGTTTTACATGGGTTTGGGATGTGCGGCCTTCCTTTTTGTTCTCCACAGAGACACCGACCCTGTCACGTAGTTCAACGTTCTTTGAGTAAATGGGATAAGTTTAGCTTGTGTATCGGAATCAGGTACTTTTTCTCAACTGCATCTTTGTGTAATCCCAGCTCACCCGTTCCCCTGAAGTCGACTACACACAAATGGTCTACTACCTGTAAAATCTCTCCGATCCCGTAAAACTCGGGACATGGGCCATAATAGACTAAATCACCGGGATTCAGCTCGTTCGATGCCCTGAAGTGATAGGGCATTATGACCGGCAATCGATCAATTTTATAGGGTAATTTCTTGTTTATCATCATCCTGTCATCGTCCCGAATCGCCAATACTCAACTTTCGGGTTGATGCATCGATTTTTTTTATCGTCACATGAACAGCGTTTGCTGGTAAATCGTTTTCCAAAATCTCAGGCCACTCTACAATACACACACCCATTCCATACAGATAGTCCTCAACACCAATTTCCCTGAGTTCCGAAACGTTTTTCAATCGATACAAATCAAAGTGATACAGCGGTAGTTGTCCATGATACTCATGGATCAATGTAAACGTAGGTGAATTTACCAGATGTTCTGATAGACCAAGCCCACGTGAGATTCCTTTCACTAATTGTGTTTTTCCTGCTCCCAGGTCCCCATGTAAACACAGAATATCACCCGGTTCCAGGCTTCCGGCAATGAATTCACCAATGGTCAGCGTCTCTTCGGGACTACCCGAATAAAATTCCATTTTTGTCATCGTTTTCATCCGCCAAATTTACCCAATTATTCACTTAGTTGCTTTATTTGGGTCTAAGCGTGGCTACCGGCAGAATCATTTCTTCCATTGATGCACCTCCATGCTGGAAGGTATCTTTATATTTATTCTGAAATTTGTTGTAGTTCGTTGGGTAGACAAAAAAATAGTCTTCTGTTGCAAGAATATAGTTCATGGCATGAATACTCCTGGGCAACCTGTAGTCGGATGGGTTCTTAACAAAAATCGCATCATCTGAACTTACTTTAAGTAGCTTTCCGTATTTATACCGAAGTCCGGTACTGGTATCACGATCTCCTATAACTTTGGTGTCCCTCAGAGCCCTGACAGAACCATGGTCTGTGGTCACAATGATCGTACAATCTTCCTGGGATAGGGTCTTGAATATTTGAAAAAGCGTAGAATGGGCAAACCAGGCTTTCGTAAGACCACGAAATGATGGTACATCAGGTGTCATCTCTTTAAGTACATCTGAGTCAGAACGGGAGTGGACCAGGGTATCCACGAAGTTGAAAACAAATGCACTAAAAGGATTTTGAAGATAGGATTTGATACGATCAACGACTCTTTTGTTGTCGTCTGCGTGTAAGACCTTTTCATATTTTGGTTTTACACCAAGTTTGTATCTTGAAAACTGCGCTTCCAGTAATTCTTGTTCAAACCTGTTTAATGATGTCTCGTTTTCGTCGTCGGATGCCCATAATTCAGGGTAATTTTTTTCGATTTCTGAAGGATATAACCCTGCAAATATGGCATTTCGGGAGTATGGTGTTGCCGTTGGGAGTATAGAAAAATAAAAGTCAGTAGAAATGTTGTAGTAATCAGACAAGATGTTTTCAAAGACGATCCACTGGTCGTAGCGCATACAGTCAATAACGATAAAAAAGACAGGTTTTTTATCGTTGATATGCTTAAACACATACTTTTTTATCACATCCGGCGACAATTCGGGTCGATCTTCATTCCCTTGTTTCAACCAATATGGATATTCTTGTCTGATAAACTTGCCGAACTCTTTATTGGCTTGGGTGAATTGATCGTGCAGAACTTGTCGAAGCGCTTCATCACCCGATTCCAGTTCAATATCCCACTGTGTCAGTTGTTTATAAACCCGGATCCATTCGTGCCAATCAGACTTGGAATTAATCGAATTTGATATGGATGTGAAGCTTTTTAGATACTGTTGGGCGTTTTTCTCATTTCTGATTCGTTCTTTGTCTAAAATCCGCTTCATAGTGAGTAAAATCTGGTTCGGATTTACCGGTTTAATCAGGTAATCGGATATCTTAGAACCCAATGCATCATCCATGATATGCTCTTCCTCGCTTTTGGTGATCATCACAACAGGTAGCGCGGGTTTTAGATCTTTGATCAGCCCCAACGTAGTAAGTCCATCTATCCCTGGCATCTGTTCATCCAAAAAAACTAAATCATAATCCCGCTCTTTTACCATCGCAACGGCATCTTCACCGTTTGTGACCGGAGTTACCGAATAGCCTTTATTTTCCAGGAAAATGATGTGTGGACGCAACTGATCGATTTCGTCGTCGGCCCAAAGAACGTGGTGGTGCATGGTAGTTAGATTCAGCTTGTTTGTACTCGTACTATAACCCCGAATATCGCCAAAAAATTGTTCCCCGTTAATCAAATTTCGATCATATGCGCGAACTGTTCATACGTTTTGGGACCAATTCCCTTGACTTCCATAATATCCTCCACTCGTTTAAATCCACCATGCTCTTGTCGCCAGCTGATGATTCTTCTGGCCGTCACCTCACCGATTCTTGGTAGTTTCATCAGTTCTGTAAGCCCGGCTGTATTCAGGTTTATTTTTTTAGCAACACTTGGAGTCGGCACTTTAGGCAGCGTGTCAGGAGCTGCCCTTTCCATTCGTGTGGATGGGGGCAGTTGTGACAAGTCCGTTAGTTCTGCATCTTTCAAGACGTTTATCTGATCACGTAGTTGATTACGTAAAGCAACAGGGGTTTCGTGTGGAATTACCGCAACCACATATTTTGAAATCATCGCTGCATCACCTGGATAGTAATTTTGTAATAGTTTCTCTCTTTCGATGTAATTGCGGGCTGCTTGAGTTTTGAACTGCTCAATTACTTCTTTGTAGTACACATCGTCAAAAGGTTCGGGACCAGAAATTACTGGATGAATCATCCAAAAAAGAATCATACCCAGCGACAAAGTCCCGACAAAAAATCGCTCTGCCGGTCGGATCTGCAATTTATCCATAAAGAAAAACCAATCTTGTCTACTTATTTTCATCGTAAAATATCATTAGTGTGGTGATACCCTTTTCTTATAATACTGTGTAGATTGAATGATAATCCTTGCAGATTTCATCACAAGTTTCACATAAATAACGTTGGTTTATGTAAATTACCCGAATGGAAATACATCAATTATTTTTCGAATTCCAAAACAATACAATTGCCTATAAAAAAGCAGGTAGCGGAAAACCAATGATCATACTGCACGGCTGGGGTGCAAGTAGCGAGGTCATGATTCCACTGGTCAATTCTCTTAGTTTAAACCGTACCTATTACATCCTTGATTTCCCGGGATTCGGTAACAGCAAAGCACCAAACAGTGTCTGGTCTGTTACTCATTACGCTGCTATGGTTGCTGAATTTATCGCACAAACATGTGGAGAAACCGTTGATATCATCGCTCATTCGTTTGGTGGTCGGGTTACACTTAAGTTATGTTCTCACCCTGAGTGGAGAGTCCTGGTAGGAAAAGTATTGATAACTGGCGGAGCTGGAATGAAACCGCGACGAACCGGTAAATTCTATGTCAAAAAATACCTGGCAAAAACATTGAAATTTCCATTCACGATCATGCCTGAAACATGGGAAACCAGGGGACTTACCTGGCTCAGATCGACCAGGTTGTGGAAATCATTGGGCTCCTCAGACTATCAGAGTCTCCAAGGTGTAATGAGGGAAGTATTTGTTAAAACAGTTTCAGAACATCTGGAAAAAACACTACCCCATATTAATCACGAAGTACTCTTGTTGTGGGGAGCAAACGATGAATCAACCCCTTTGTACCAGGCAAAAGCAATGGAACGTGGTATAAAAAATTCCGGATTAGTAGTCATCGAACATGCCGGGCACTATGCTTTTTTAGATAAACCTCATCAGTTTAAAGTGATTACAGAGTCCTTTTTTAAAGATTAAATGGCATATTGGCAGCATAGATATCGATTACTTCGTTTGATACTCCTGTGCACTGTCGTGTTTTTTAATGCTGGTTGTGAATTATTTCAAACAAGGGATGCCGAACCACCGGACTCCGGGAATGTGGGCGTATTTTTACAACCCGACAGACCCGAAGTCGTGCTCGACAACCTCGTTTCTGCAGTTGAGAATCTGAATGCATTAAATTATTCCCGCTGTTTGATCGAAAGAGGATTTAAATTCAATCCGTCAAATTCAGCCCAGAATTCAAGTCCGGAAATATGGGGTAACTGGTCTTTGGAGGACGAGAAAACCTACTTCAACAACCTGAGGTCGGCCGCAACCAACAGTTCAGGACACCGCCTGACATTATCAAATATATCAACCGAACTGAGTTCAAACGACTCCAGACAGGTTTTTGCAACGTACACGCTTACCGTTCTACACAATCGTTCAAATCTGGGCGTGCCAACCACCATCAGCGGTACGTTGGCATTGCGTCTGCAACTGGAAAACTCCGGTTTATGGTCTATCAGTGAATGGACCGATATTTCAAACGGCGACGATTACTCCTGGAGTGACCTCAAAGCAGCCTTCTACCGCGATTAGATGGTTGATTTTAGTCCGACACTAATCAGACTGATCGGCCTGTCCTGTCTCAGATTGAATCGTTCTTCACCAGTCGCAGATCCGTTATAGATATTGTCGTCCCAAATAGGGTATCCCCAGTGGGCAAGATGAAGCCGTATCTGATGTGTCCTCCCAGTTACAGGTATACATCTTATATGGGCCCAGCCTTCGCCCTGATGGATCACCTTGAATCGGGTTCTTGCTTCTTTAGCATCCGCATCGTCACTGCATGTAAACAAAAATCCCCTGTCTCGTTTAATACTCACCGTAACTTCGTGGTCATGCTCCTTTGGATTACCGCGCACAATTGCCTCGTACGTTTTTTCCACCTTAAAGTCTGATACGAGCTTCGCAGCTGATGCTGCAGCTGACTCAGAACGCGCCAGAAGAATCAGTCCCGATGTGACCGCATCTAGCCTGTGAACTATAAACACCGGACCCAGTCCCCGTTTTTCAAGCATTGAAACAACGGTATTTCGGTGATATCTGCCTCCCGAATGCATGGGAAGTGGTGACGGTTTATCAACCCATAAATACCCATCATTGTAGTCTATTACACGTATATCTGCGGGCACTGCCGGCTCACAAACACCGATATTTCGATGAAACAGCGTGTCGCTTTGCAACACCAGATACTCTGTACCTGTTTTATGATCATTTACACCAATGTGACCGGCAATCTGCTTGGTTAACCAGTCGTATTCTGATCTGAATGGAAAGCGCTTGTGAAAAATGGAAGCCACTGGCAGTCCGATTTCTGAGCTTTTCGGACGAAATCGATGGATGTGCTCGTACGGCTCAATTATGGAAACAGCAGATTGGGTCGGCTCCAAACGGCCATCCAGCAATACATGACCCGGCGGAATCCGTAAATGACGTCTTAGTGACATCAAGAGTTCATCCGTAATACTCAGTTCCGGAATCAAGATCATAATGACTTCAATCAGGCTTCCGCCTTAACACTGCCTTCTGAACGCATCGGTTTTCGGTCTTTGAACTCGGGACCAAAGTAGTTATACCATTTTCTGAACGGTGCAAATGCGTGCTCTTTGTCAAATGGGCGCCTTTTGGGACTCTTTCGACAGGCCTCACTACAACATCCTTCCATTTTTACAGCAGCTTCGGCACATACCACGAACAAACGATTACATTCCATATTTGCACAGTTGATGTACATGTCGCTCGGTCTGCCGGAAATTTCGCAAACACTGATGGGCTCTTCGTCATCTGGATTCACCGGAACAACCAACCGGTCATCAAAGACGAAGCACTTACCTTTAAAATGAGCTCCCCGTTCTTTTCGGGCATAGTTCAGGATTCCCCCATGTAACTGATGAACATCTTTGTACCCTTTTTTACGCATTAGTATCGAAAATTTTTCGCATCGGATTCCACCCGTACAGTACATCAAAACCTTCTTGTCTTTATCTATACCACACTCATCTACCCACTGCGGAAAATCATAGAAGTTCTCCAGATCGGGCAAAATGGCACCTTCAAAATGCCCAACTTTGGATTCATAGTTATTTCGAACGTCAATCATAACATATTCCTCCCCAGATTCCATAACATTCCGCCACTCAGACGGTTCGAGATACCCCGTTCCTTCTATTCCAGGATCCAAAACCATATCCGCTCTTAACGAAACGATTTCTGGCCTTTGCTTAACAACCATTCTCGCAAACGGAACTACATCACTAAAATCTTCTTTAAACTCCGTGTCTCCAAATCCAGGTTTACCTCTCAGGAAATCCTCGTATTTGTCCACGTTCTCAACCATACCCGACAGTGTACCGTTGATCCCTTCTTCAGATACGTAAATTCTACCCATCAAATCATTTTCTTTGCAAAATGCACGATGTTCCTTGATGAAACGTTGTACATCCTGAATGGGAGTGAAATTGTAGTATAATATAATTTTAACCATACCCATATGTATATCACTTAAATTCAAGTCATTAATGTGCTAAAATACGGTTATTTTAGATTAAATGACGCACAATAAAAGAGTTTGTAATCTTTGATCTCCCATTGCTTGTTCACACGCTACCTCGAATGAAATCTGCATCTATTGAAGCTCATCACTATTTATATTATTAGTTTCTTCGTTGGATTCTTTTGCATCACGGTCCGTCCAACCGCCGCCCAGACTACTGATCCGGCACTAGACGAACACCCTATTCGTTGCTTGACTTCGATCATTCTGGATTATGAACAAAATCCGGACTCTCGTGAAGATTTGGGTCATATACTCGGCATTAACTCACTCGAGGATTGGGAAAAGAAAAAGCAAAATCAAGCGCAGATAATGGCTGCCGATACGCTGATGTCGGCCTCAGGACGATTTCAACTTATTTATGAAACTTCTGGTGATAACGCAGTACCGTTAACAGACGCAAACCAAAACACAATACCCGATTATGTGGAATGGACGGCGAATTATGCGGATTCATCCTGGACACATCTGGTTGTTAATCTGGGTTTTGTTGATCCAGTTCCTGATTTGAGTAAGCCCATCAACATTCGATTTCTCAAAATGAATAGTTATGGTTTTTTTCAATCGGGCACCAGAACGATTACCATCCATAATAACTTCACGACTGCACCATTTCCTACACCAAACCGTGATCCGGAGGGAAACCAAAAAGGCGCCCTTAAAGTTACTGTCGCCCATGAACTCAAACACGCCATCCAGTTTGCTACGATTAGCAATCCAGGCTCTAACTGGATCGAAATGGACGCGACGATGGCCGAAGAAGTGGTTTTTCCTACTGTGAAAGACTATCTGAATTACCTTACCAGTGGACGAACTACCGGAAACACACAAAGCCTTTTTCTCAATCCATCTATTTCCGCTCCCAATCAGTATTACCACGCCACCTTCGGACTCTACTACCGTGAACGTTTCGGCGATCAATTCTGGGTAGATGTCTGGAACCGTGCCAACTCTGTCAACACTACAAATCTGTTCCTCATGATGGAACAGGAGTTGATGTCGAGAAACCATAACCCCGATGATGAATTTATCACCATGTATTTGTGGCATTTGGCATCCGGAAATAGCGGGTCTGTTGATGGCTACGGATTTAAAGACAAACTCTTGTATCCAAATAGTATTCCTTCCAATACAGACCTTGAAAGCCGTTTGCCTTACACGTCAACGTGGAGATCTTTCACCCAACGATCAGCAAACTTTTTTATTTTTTCCCGGGATACCCATGAAGAATTTGATGAACTATACCTCGCCTTACTCAGGCAGTTAGGATCAAAAAGAAGAATGGGCTTGGGAGTTATTTACTGGTTAAGCGATGGCACTGTTCGTACCCAGATTATTCGATCTGATGACGATCGTGAGTTTTTTACCGGACAAACAAGCAGTCGAAATACACTTAACTTTGGCTTCTATGGTATCAGGATCCCGGTTGAATCAGCTTACATTCGGAAAATCGGAGTAGCACTCGTTAACCCAAATGCATTCCCACAGTCGTCACAACTGGTTACGGGAACGAACCTGAATCCCTCTACCAATCAACTGGCCAATTTCACCCGAACAGCCATTAATCCAGATGCCAGAACCGAGGCCGAAGCATTATTAGACAAGTTGGTTTTACAAAGTTCTGTAACTCAAATCGATAATCCAATCGAGTTGCTTTCAGCCGATGTTAGTGCAAACGGACGAGCAACTACGTTCGATGCTTCATTGATTCTTCAAAAAGGCTCAGGTGTTCTCACGCATTTTCCGGCAGATCCCAATCACGAAGTGTTTGTACCCCGTCCCAGTCTGTATGCCCTACCTGGTCAATCAGTTTCTAACAACTATACTCTAAACCAAATCTCTACTGTACAAAATATTCGACTTGAACCCGTTTTTGGTGATCCTGACCATCCAAACGGCATCGATGACACTCTTCGCGTCCATCTTATATCGGAATCAAGCACCTTGTTCCACTCTGCTTTTATTGAACTGGATTACGATACCACATCCATTTTTTTTGATTCATTTTCAGCTGCTTTCGACCAATCCGCGAGTTACACAGTAAGTCGAAACAGCACGATATCCAACAGATTAAGACTGGCATTAGCATCCGATTTACCCGTACAACCATCCGACACACTGATCACACTTCATTTTACTCCTAAAAAGGACACCTCCGTAACGCTTAGTCTTCGCTATGTTCAGATCGACGAGCATGTTTCACAGCAACTTAACCTTTCCAAAACGGTTCACGTGCGCCCCAGCGATGCAGTGAGCATAGAAAGGCCAACCGAGCTTCCCATTGCTGTTCGATTGAACCATGCCTACCCTAACCCCTTCAATCCAACGACGAATATCCCATTCGAAATCAATGAATTGTCTATTGTTACTTTAGAACTGTTCGATATACTTGGTCGCCGGGTCGCTACTATTGTGAATGATTCCTACCCAGCCGGAAGTTACACTATGCCCTTTCAAGCCACCTCATTGGCAAGTGGAATTTATAACATCCAATTAACCGTTATTCCAGAAGGGAACCCTGGAAATTCACATCGATTAACCCAGCGTATTACTTTACTTAAATAATGTTCATGTTAAAGAGAGTCTTGTTCAGCATTACGATGTTGTCTGTACTAACCATCGTTTCGACCGTATCATCGATAGCTCAGCCAAAACTCCACGTTCTGGATACAAATTATGTCGGGCTTCCAGAAAAATGCCTGACTCCACTTATCCTCTACGCCCAACAACACCATGATCAGTATGCCAGGGATATTCGCACTTTTTTCGATTCTTTTGAGGTAATCGAGGTTCAAAACTCGGAGTTTTATATTTCTCCATCGGGTAAGTTCATACTTCGTTACACCCAATCAGGTAGCGATGCGGTTCCATCAGAGGACTTAAATGCAAATAATATCCCCGATTACATTGAAAAAGCGGGCCAATTTGCCGACGAATCATACACTTATTTGGTACATCAACGTGGATTCGTTGATCCCATTTTGCCCGGCGTTCCCTACGAAATTCGATTCCGTGAAATCAATTCGTATGGATTCACTCAGTCTCAAGGCGCTACCTCATTTATCGTGGTACATCGAAATTTCGAAGACTTTCCCGCAAACAACGATCCGGAGGGCGATCAGATAGGTGCTCTCAAGGTGACGATCGCTCATGAATTCAAACATGCTATTCAATATGCCACATCGCGTTGGCAAGGTAATTCCGGGCTCACAAACTGGCTGGAAATGGACGCTACCATGATCGAGGAGGTTGTTTATCCAATGGTTGACGACTACATTAATTACCTGAATGTATGTGCAAATAGCGCTTGCTCCGTTATTAGAGATCCAAACCGCAGTACACCCGGTTCTTACTATCATGCTACGTGGATGCTCTATTTCGACATTGCAATCGATGACCTTTTTTGGGTCGATGTGTGGGACATAATTCGATTGAGTCCACAGAATAACACAATGATTTCGGCTATTGACCAAACGCTGCGTTCCAGAAATCTTGATTTTGCAACCGAATTTACAAGAAACCACCTCTGGCATGCTGCAAGTGGACTAAACAGTATTTCCGGATATGGGTTTCCTGATGCATCCCTGTTTCCCAATCCGAAAACTCAAACCACGTCTTTGATTGAAGACAGTACTCAAACCTTTGAACAACAACATCAGAGCTATGCGGCTCAATATGTGTCCGTGTTGGATTTAGACAGGCAGTTTGGTGAAATATCATTCGAGGTAAAGTACGATGCATCTGTCGTGGGAGCAGGACTGCTATCGTACCATTCCGACGGAAGCTGGATTGAAACCATCAAAACCGGATCTTCAATCGTCGACGGCGGATTTATTCGCTTTGCCACAGGAGTACAGGCGCAACAAACCGACAAAATGATAGCGGTTCTGGCTAATCCAGGAACTATACGACAACAAATCAGCTATTCTTTGTTTGCCCGTGAATTGCCGGGTGAACTCACCCTATCACAAAATTATCCGAATCCATTTAATCCGAATACTACCATACCTTTTTCATTACCCGTTTCGGGGTATGTACGCCTTGATGTCTTCGACTCTACGGGCCGAATCATTCAAACATTGGTTGATGGAAGTCTCGATAAGGGTTTTTATGAAATCCCATTTACGGGCAGTGGATTGGCTTCTGGTGTATACCTCTACAGAATCGCAAGCACAACGGATATCCGAGTTGGCAAAATGGTCCTGTTAAAATAGAAGCTAACGTACTGACCAGTCGGGACTAGCCAACAATCTGGTTCACAAGCTGGCCAAACCCCACCCGAAAACCCTCTCCTTGCCCAAACCCTGACATCTGCACTGTATCCCCGTCCCTCAAATACCCTCTTTCGACACCTTCCCCAAGCCTGACAGGCCTCTCTCCGTCAAGCGTCAATTCGAGCATACAACCCATCGACACCGAAGTCGGACCACTGATGGTTCCCGATCCCAACAAGTCACCGGGACGCATATTACACCCATTTGCCGTGTGATGGGCAAGCTGCTGATCCATCGTCCAGTACAGATATTTCTGATTGGATCGACAAATCGTCACAAACTCCGAGCCTCCGGCAGGCTTCAGAGAAACTTCCAGCTGTATGTCGTAGGAGGCAGGGGTTGACGAGCGAAGGTAGGAGAGTGGTTCGGGCTCCTGGGGCGGCGGTGCTACACGGAAGGGAGCCAGGGCTTCCATAGTCACAACCCACGGCGAAATTGTGGTACAAAAGTTTTTGCCAAGAAAAGGACCCAGCGGGACATACTCCCATTTCTGTATATCACGAGCACTCCAGTCGTTCAATAGCACCATTCCAAAGATGTGATCCTCGGCTCGATCGATCGGAATCGGTTCACCTTGACGGTTTCCGGTGCCTACAAAGAACCCCGTTTCGAGCTCGAAATCGACTTTTTGGCAGGGAGCGTAAATGGGTTGTCTATCTAGGAGCTGTTGACCTGACGGGCGCCGTACGGCACCGTTGCCAGCAATAATTGAACTGGCGCGGCCATGGTAGGCAACAGGAAGGTGTCTCCAGTTGGGCTGAAGCGCATTATCTGGACCACGGAACATGGATCCAACCCTTGTCGCATGCTCTAATGAAGCGTAAAAATCAGTGTAATCTCCAATCCGCACAGGCATGAGCATGGTTACCGAATCCATAGGCACCAACATCCTGGTTCGAAGCTCAGGATTATCCCTTACCTCCACACTCTCCTCGCCCAAAATCTCCTGACATCTTCGCCGTACCGCACTCCAAACTGCCCGACCCGTCGACATAAACGCATTCAGATATGTTTCCGAAAAAACATGCTCCGATAAATCCTGAATATCCCTGAAATAACCCATATCCTGAGATTCCTTGAGGTCCAAAACGAAATCCCCAATTGCTACTCCAATCCTTGGTGAACGTCTGGTTGTTCGAAATACACCAAACGGTAGATTCTGAATAGGGAAATGTGAGTCCTTACCGACTTCAATAAACGACTTTAGCATACTGGCGCCTTAAGTTGAATTCGTCCAAAAATCTGGCAATCGTTATCATACAATTTGGCTATATCACATCAGAATACAATCACCATACCGCATTTATCCTGTACCGACCAACAGCGTTACATTCGTTCCGGGGCGTCAATACCAAGTATTGTAAGCCCATTTGACAATACAATGGCTACCGCTTTGAGCAACGAAACCCGGGCATGAGCCAGAGAGGTTTCCTCTCCAACGATTCTGCAATCGTGATAAAACTTGTGGAAATTGGTCGCCAACTGATTCAAAAAGTTGATCAAACGATGCGGTTCTTTACTTACGGCTGCACTTAAAATCCAGGACGGAAAATCGATTAGATCCTTGATCACATTCAGTTCAGCCTCCTCTTTCAACAGGCTTAAGTCAGCTTCTCCACTAAATTCAAACGTTTCATGCACCTTACGCATAATGCTTTGAATCCGGGCATAGGCATATTGTAGATAAAACACCGGATTCTTTTCACCACTTTCTTTGGCCTGCGCAATATCAAACTCAAGGTGCGTACCCGGAGATCTCATCAGAAAGAAAAATCGAGTCACGTCTGCACCTACTTCATCCATAAGTTCATCCAATGTGACAAAATTCGCCTTTCGGGTACTCATCTTGAACGGTTTTCCGTCTTTTACTATCGTTACAAACTGATAAACAAGTACATCAACTCGATTTTTGTCATATCCCAAAACCTCCAGACCAGATAATACATCCGGATATGTTGCGATATGATCAGCTCCAAACACATCAATGCACTTGTCGAATCCTCTGTCAAGCTTATCACAATGATAGGCAATGTCGGGTAGACGGTAGGTCGGTTCACCCGTACTTTTTACGAGGACGGTATCTTTTTCCTTACCAAACAGGGTGGTTTTAAACCAAACGGCCCCATCCTGATCATAAACAAGTTCTTTATCACGCATACGTTTCAGGACAGACGCTATGGATCCATTATCGTACAGATCATTTTCATTAAAATAACTGTCCATTCGAATATTCATCCGGTCTAGCGTGCGACTGATATCTTCGAATATGAGCTTTTCAGCGGTTTCTTTGAAAATCACATGCTCTGGCTGATCAACAAACTCGTCGCCATGAGCATCTACCAGGCTTTGAGCGATGTCCTTTATGTATTCGCCTTCATAGCCTCCTTCAGGAAGCTCAATGTCATGGCCCAAAATTTGCTGATATCTGGCAGAGACCGATGCACCCAAAACCCGCATCTGACGACCAGCATTATTGAAATAGTATTCCCGCTGGACATTTGCACCAGTCCACTCAAACAATCGGGCAATGGTATCACCCAGAACCGCATTCCTGCCATGGCCAACAGTCAGGGGACCTGTTGGATTGGCACTTACAAACTCAACTTGATACTTTTTGCCTTCAAAGGCTGTCCCACGGCCATACGTAGTACCTGTCGACAAAATCTGAGCAAGCTGGTTTTGTAACCAGGAATCAGAAAACCTGAAATTGATAAAACCGGGACCGGCAATCTCCATGCTCTCGATCAATGAATTTTTTTTAGGTAACGCTTCAATCAGTTCTTCTGCTATGTTACGCGGTGGTTTACCAACGAGCTTGGTTAACTGCAGGGCAATGGTTGTAGCCACATCACCATGTTCGGCAATACGAGGTTTTTCAACCGTCACCTCAGGAAGATGTACAGTTGGGTAGAGCTTGATCAGGGTTTCGACCAGGATCTTAACGAGATAGTCATTCATGCTGAATTTCGGGTAAAAAAAGTAAATTTTGACGAAATATACGCATTCTATCCCATCAATCCCTTACTGCGCAGACTCACAAATTCATACCCGGCAATGATTACATGATCTTCAACGGGTATTCCCAGTAACCGTCCGGCTTCACAGATGCGCTTGGTCAAAATAATGTCTGCTTGTGAGGCGACTGGATTACCCGAAGGATGGTTATGAAGCAGTACAACACTGTTTGCTTCGTGCATAATCGCCTGTCGAATAATTTCAGGTGGGTCAACTATCGTAGCCGTTTGTCCGCCAATACTGGTTTTTTCGAATCCTATGAGTTTTTTTGCTGAATTGAGAAAAGCGATTACAAATACCTCTTTGCGCAAATCGCGCATCATTGGACCAAAATGCGCATAGACATCATCCGGACTTTTCAGAAAAACCTTGACATCCGGGGATGCAGACTGGAGTCTTCTACCAAGCTCAAGGGCTGCAACCACCGTTATGGCCTTTACATTTCCGATTCCATTCAATCTAGAAAGGTCGTTCCATGGCTTTCGAGCCAGCTGGTGAAGTCCACCATACTGGTCAAGTAGTGTTCTGGACATATCAATCACATTCATCTTTGAAGTGCCTGTTCGCATGATAATTGCGAGGAGTTCGGCATTGGATAACACATCGGGACCGTGTTTTTGCATCTTTTCTCTTGGCTGATCGTCGGGCGACATATCCTTGACCATTCTTATCGGACTTACCCGATCATCAAATCGCGAAGCTTTCATGGTATAACTCTTTTAGGGTTTAAGGTTGTCCGGTTTTCACCGGGTACTTTTAAAGAGTCAATTACTTCCGATTCCTTGCAAAAATATGATTTATTTCGGGCTGGCTTTGCCAGCCGAAAACTGAAACGAGTAAACGGTAAACAGCCTACCCAGACTCTATTAGTCAGGTTGTGTTTAATCTGCAATCTAGACTGCAATTACGACTAGTTGAAAAGCAACAATAAAGCTATAATCCGCCTGGCCGTTTTCAGTTTACTGTTTACCAATGTTCACGGCTGCTTTGCAGCCGTGAACATCTTATAGTGTGGACCAAAAACAGGAACCATAAATTCTTCAGAAATAAAATCCCATCCATTCTTCTGATAGAAGCCGGCAGCTGCCTTCCTTGCATTACACCAAAACAAAGAACTGTAGCCCTCTACAAGAGCATCCCGAAGCGCATACTGAAGCAGTTGACCACCCAGGCCCTTGCCCTGTACCCCAACATCTGCAGCCATACCACGCAGTTGCCAAGCCTTTTCACTGTCCAGTTCATTCGCTATTAATGTCAGACAGACTTTAACTTTACCGTCAATAAATAATCCGTAGTGAAGCGTTGACGAATCGGTGTCTTCGGGAAAGCGAGCTGCATCGTAAGGAAAGTCAGTTCGCAAAATACGATGCCGCAGTGGTAATATTTCATCAATCGTGCCACGGCGGATTTCCACGATTACAGACCTCCCATGAGTGGCTCATCGGCAGCGCGCAGGGAGTCATTGGGAAGCCCCATTGGATTTGCATTTTTGATCGCGTCAATCGTATTGAGCACTACTTCAAGATGTCTTTCCTTCGAATTCTGGTAGAAATTTTGCGCAGCACCAGATAATTTTGGCTTGCCGTGCAACGGTTTGTCGCTTACACAGAGTAACGTGGCATGCGGAATCCTGTAACGGAAACCATTGGTAGCGATGGTAGCAGATTCCATATCAATGGCAATACTTCTGCTGGTATGAATCCTCTCAACCGTGCGCTGCTTTGCAAATTCCCAATTGCGATTGTCAGTGGTATATACGGTTCCGAGTCGATAATTTAGTTCAAGTGCTTCCAATGCATTTTGCAAATGGATGTTCAGTAAATAGTTCGGTGTTACCGGAACTTCAAGTGGCAAAATTTGATCCAGAACTTTATCTGCACGGAGATATCCGGATGCAAGTACAAAATCTCCGATTTCCTGATGGTTTCTAAGTCCACCACAGTGTCCAACCATGATCATCACATCAGGCCGAAGTACCGCTATGTGGTCAGAACAGGTTTTTGCGTTCGATGGACCAACACCGATGTTCACTAGCGTTACGCCCATATTGTCGGCCTCTTTATGGTGATAGGCCGGCATCTGAACTCCTTGCCGGGAGGGTTGAACACAATTGGGGAACTTCTTTTTGAAAACCTCTACATGCATATCGTAGTTGGTGAACAAGACATATCTCTGAAAGTCTTCTGCTGAAGTACCCGTATAATGTTGAAGTCGATCGATGGATAAATCGATACGTTCCGCACGGAATAGAAACAGTTTTTTCTGAGTAAAATCCCATTCTTCTTCGTCCAGGTTATCAAATAAAACCGGATCATTCAGTGCTATTTTTTCCCGTGATGCCCTAAGTTCAATAACAGCATTTTTCGAAAGTAAACGTTCAAATTCTCGCTTCAGATACCATTCAAAAACCTTTGGTTTCGCAAATTCACCAGAAATGTTTGGATTATGCTTCGACCACTCCCTAACAACTGTAATTTCGGGATAGAAACCCGCCTGGTCAATTCGCTCCATCTCGGTGAGCAATAAGGCGATTCGATCACTTTTTTCCGAAGCTTTTTCGCCTTTAACCGGATACAAGGTGTGTAGTACTTCCATTTCGTCTCCTTTTCGGCGATAAGATACACAAGAATATGTTTCTAGTCATTCAATGAATCAACGCTCGTTTTGCTTGCTGCTTTTAGACGAAAGAGACCACACAAAGGATGGGATGTATTCGGTTATTCTTCAGAAAAGCGTTTCCAGACCGGGAATTTCACCGATAATGAATAGTTTATTTAATTGAATGAAGCCGTATATTTAACCGGTATAATATTTTAAAACAATTAGAATTGATTAAGAGTACATGGCACGTGTAGAAGTTGTGATGCCCAAGATGGGCGAGTCCATTATGGAAGGTACTGTCATTGAATGGAGTAAGTCCGTTGGTGATACGGTCGAACAAGACGAAACTTTATTAGAAATCGCAACCGATAAGGTTGATTCCGAAGTTCCATCGCCAGCATCCGGCGTTCTAGTTGAAATTTTAGCCGAAGTGAACGACACGGTAGAAGTGGGTAACGTAATCGCTATCATAGAAACAGATGCATCCGCTGTTGCTGGTGCTCCTAAAGTGGAAACTAAAGCTGAAGCCAAGGTTGAGCAACCATCTGTTGAAGAACCAGTTAAAGTAGATCCCAAACCAGATCCTGCACCGGCTCCCGAAGAAATCATTACAGATGACTCAGCTGACGGCCGTTTCTACTCACCTCTGGTACGTTCCATAGCTAAGGAGGAAGGTCTATCAAACAGTGAGTTGGATTCCATCGAGGGAACCGGTGCCCAGGGCCGTGTTAACAAACAAGATGTCTTAAACTACATCGAACGTAAAAAATCTGCTTCACAACCTGTTGTTTCAGCAGTCAAACCCGCTCAGACTCTCACTAAACCGGCCGACATCCCCGCCCCAATCACTTCATCATCCAACGATTCTTCCAAAATTAGTGCCGGTGAAATTAAAGTCCACTGGCCAGCTGAGAATGTTCAGGTCATTAAAATGGACCGTATGCGCAAAATTATCGCTGAACATATGGTCAAGTCAAAGGCAACATCCGCTCACGTCACTACGTTTGCGGAAGCCGATGTAACAAACATGGTACAGTTCCGTGAAAAGAATAAAGATCGTTTTTTCAAAGAAAATGGCTTTAAACTTACGTTCACCCCTTTCTTCATTGAAGCAACCATTCAGGCTCTTCGTGAATTTCCTTTGATGAACAGCTCTGTAGACGGCGACACCATCATTCTCAAACGCGATATCAACTATGGTATCGCTGTTGCGCTTGGTGAGTCCGGTAGTGGGGGATTGATCGTACCTGTTTTAAAGAATGCCGGCGAAATGAACATCCAGGGTATCGCCCGATCAACCAACGACCTTGCCAGAAAAGCACGTAACAAACAACTTTCTCCAGACGATCTGGTAGGCGGAACATTTACACTAACTAATTATGGTAGCGTTGGTAACCTGATGGGTACACCGATTATCAATCAGCCACAAGTTGCCATTTTTGGAACGGGTGCTATCAAAAAACGCCCCGTGGTAATGGAAACGGAAGTCGGCGATGTGATCGCTATCCGCCATATGGTCTATCTGTCTATGAGCTACGACCATAGAATCATCGATGGTGCTTTGGGTGGAGCGTTCATGCAACGTGTTACGGAACTGCTCGAAAACTTCGATATGGAAAGAAGAGTCTGATCAATCGGACTTATCTACGCCTAGATGACATCTAATGAAACGGCACGGTTGAATAACCGTGCCGTTTTTGTCTTCATTCACGATGCAAATTATTTACGATATCGTATCTTCTCGCGAATACCTTGATTCCATACGCCCATTCAGGCAAATTGGGCTTGTTCCTACTATGGGTGCACTACACGATGGACACCTGGCTCTGATTCGCGAAGCAAAAAAACACAACGACGTTGTAGTTGTCAGTATTTTCGTAAATCCAACTCAGTTTGGTCCTAATGAAGATCTCGACAGGTATCCCCGCACATTCGATTCAGACACGGAATTATGTAAAAAAGAGGGTGTAGATCTGATTTTTGCCCCCTCAGCCAACGAAATGTATCCAACTGATCACTACCTGACGATTTCGATCAATTCTCTGGATAATCATCTTTGTGGCGCTTCAAGGCCCGGTCATTTCAATGGCGTATTGCAGGTTGTAAATAAGCTGTTACACATTGTACAACCCCATAATGCCTACTTCGGACAAAAGGACATCCAGCAATTCGTACTGATCCAAACTATGGTTCGTGAGTTCAATATACCCGTAGTAATCCATTCCGTTCCTACTGTACGTGAAAAAGATGGATTGGCTCTCAGCAGCCGAAATCGGTATTTGACCCAAGCAGATAGGGAAGTGGCTCCGGAACTATTTCAATCCATACACAGCATTGGACAGACGTTGAATCATCAGATTACATCAAGCTTCGGTACGGATGAGGAATTTAATTCAATCAATGAACGTTTAACTGATAAGTTGCAGATACTGGTTAATGAGATGAGCGCTCAGAAGGAGCGACTGACTGCATTTGGTTTTAAAATTGATTATCTTGAAGTCGTTGATTTTAAGTCCCTGCAACCGGTAAAATGTCTACTTAAGCATGAACGGTACATCGTTGCTATAGCTGCCTGGATCGGAAACACCCGTTTAATCGACAATATTATCGTGGAAAGAACTGATTGACATGACCATCGAAATGTTTAAATCAAAGCTTCATATGCTTACTGTAACAGAGGCCGATCTCTATTACGAAGGTAGCATTACTATAGACGCAGAGCTTTTAGAAGTAGCCAACCTGTTACCCTATGAGAAAGTACAGGTGGTCAACGTCAACAATGGTAATCGGTTGGAAACATACACCATTCCTGGTCCACGAGGTAGCAGGATCGTCTGCCTCAATGGCCCGGCGGCACGACTAACAGCTGTTGGAGACCGCATCATAGTGATTTCCTACGCTCACATGACACCCGATGAAGCGAGAAATCACAAACCTCATACCGTTATCATGAACAAGGATAATGAGCCTGCAAAAATTGTTTCTGATTCAGTTTATAAACAAACTTACGCCGCTGAAGTAGGCATAGACTAACCTTGTCCCATATTCAGACCTATTTCGCTAAAACGATGCCGGGACTTGAACAAGTCCTGCTAAACGAATTGCAATCGCTCGGTGCAGAAAATACCATCATAGCCAACAGAGGCGTTTCATTTTCAGGCACAGAAGATCTATTGTACCGGGTTTTGTTACATGTCCGCACAGCACTGAGAATATTGAAACCCCTGGCCGAACAGATGGTGCATAGTGAACAGGAACTGTATGACTTCATCTCCACAGTGGATTGGCTCCAGCAATTGTCGGTTAAAAACACCTTTGCAATTGACTGCTTGTCGTTTCATCCCACTATGAACCACAATATATTCCTATCGCAAAAGTCAAAGGATGCAATTGTAGATCAGTTCAGAAACAGATTCGGTATCAGACCATCCGTTGATTCAAAATCACCGGATGTACTTATAAACATACATATTTCACCCGACGGAAAAACAGTCGTTTCTTTGGATGCCTCCGGAAAATCATTGAATCAACGCGGATATCGAGTTGCAACCGGACCAGCGCCCCTAAATGAAGTGCTTGCAGCCGGACTCATAAAAATGACTGGCTGGAATCCAGATTCCACATTCATTGATCCTATGTGTGGTACCGGTACATTTTTGATAGAAGCAGCTCTAATGGCAAAAAACAAAGCACCCGGTCTTCTCCATAACGATTATGGAATTCAAAAGTGGCCCACTTTCAGATCTACCCTATGGAAAGCACTACAGGATGAGGCTCGTGATATGGTTAAAAAAGATGTTGACTGGATTTTTGGAAGTGATATCAATGACAGAGCCATAGATTCAACGATAAAAAATCTGAAAAAAGCCCGCCTTACTAAAAATGTAAAAGTGCGCGTTGGTGATGTGGAACGTATCTACATCCCCGAAGGAACCGGGCTTATTATGATGAATCCCCCATATGGTGAACGCATGGGCGACTCAGCTTCACTCAAAGCGCTCTATCCAAAAATTGGAAACATGCTGAAACGAAATGCAACCGGATACAAGGCAGCAGTTTTAACAGGTGACCCCGATTTTCGCAAACTCATCGGCCTAAAACATCATTCCAGAACGAAGGTTCTGAATGGACGCATTGAATGCGATTTCTTACAGTACGAAATATTTTAAAATTTTTTTGTTTGTTGGAAGCGCTTTTCCATTTTATTTTGTACATTAATCCAGCCTTAAGTCAGTAGATATATGTGATTTTTTGTTTTGTTAGATGGATCCGCAATTGACTTATCTTAATTACGATTCCATCAATTGATTCGATAACTTTTTAATTACCCTAACATCCCTAACACAAAAGGCGGCTTGGTGAAACAATCCGCCTTTTTTTATTACCTCAAGGGGTGTCCTATGAACACGTGAAATCAAATTATCCGTATATTTGGGGCATGAACAAGAAAGAAATGTACCTCAAAAAAGACCGTCTGATTAAAGGCATAACCCACGACGGTTTTTTTAAGATTTCAGTGGTCAAAACGACAGACGTGGTGAAACAAGCACAGGAAAACCATGGATTGTCACTGCTTAATACCGTTTTATTAGGACGAACGTTGACCGGATTACTTTTGCTAGCATCGGAACTGAAAGGTGAAGAGAGAATCAGGATGCAATTGGAAGGGAACGGCCCTGTTGGTACGATCATAGCAGAAGCCAATGCAATCGGTGAAACACGGGGGTACGTTCAGTATCCCGATGCAGCACTGGACTACTCCAATTCCAGTAACTTGGGAGATGGACTTGGATTAGGCGTTCTTACCTTTTCGAAAACATTATACAATGAAGCCAGACCAACTACGGGTACGGTAGAGCTGATGTCAGGAAATATTAGCGACGACATTGCCTATTATTTGTATCAATCAGAACAAATTGCGTCAGCCGTTTCACTGGATGTCGGTATCGACGAATACGGAGAGGTTACCCACGCTGGCGGAATACTGATTCAGGCACTGCCGGGCGCCCCGGAACACGGCGTAGCTGAACTGGAAGAAAACCTTAAAACACTGCTACCTTTAAGCTCACAGTTCATGGATGATCACTATATCGATGACCTGCTTGTTAAGGTGTCGGGATCTCGTGATGTTAAAGAAGTTGGAAGAATCCCTGTTCATTTTTTCTGTCGATGTACTAAAGATCGATTTATTACTGCAATCTCGATGCTGTCAATAGATGATTTAGAGTCTATGAGAGACAGTTCCCAGGAACTGGTTTGTCATTACTGTAATAAAAAGTACGTGATTACATCGAATGAAATTCATGGAATCATCTCTCAACTTAAAATCAAAATGAACTAGTCCTGGCTGTTTAAGTACGAGATCAATAAGTACGTCTGTACCGCCGTTGCTATTGACAAGGTTGACTCATCCACATCAAAATGAGCCGAATGAAGTGGATGAGAGGTGTCCGGTCCGTTCGAAGTCCCAATTCTCATGAATAAAGATGGCTTGATTTCACTGTAATATGCAAAGTCTTCAGCTCCCATACTCTGGTCTGGATAGTCTATTTTTGATGGAGCCAAGATACTTTTAAACGTTTTATCTGCAAATTCAAATAGCGTTGGATCGTTGATGACAGGTGGCGAACCGTGTAGAACTGAAGTATGGATTGTACACTGATTCACCTGGGACATATGATCACAGTACGACTTCACATGGTCAATAAGTCGCAATCTTGAAACAGGGTCTGATGCCCTGATAGTACCCGTAAGTTTTACTGTATCCGGAATTACATTTACAGCTTCACCCCCGTGAAATGTGCATACTGAAATCACGCTAGGGGAACGTGAATCCGTAATTCTGGTACTTAGCGTGTAGAGCTGCAGAGCAATCTGGTTTGCAATCCACATTGCATCAACACCAAGATGTGGACGTGCAGAATGCAGTGAGCGTTGCGTTTTCACAACGATTTCAAAGGCATCAAAGGATCCGGTCAACGCACCATTTCGGATTCCAACGTTACCACTTGGAAGATGTGGGTCACAATGAATCCCAAAAACCGCGTCAACCCCATCAAGGATTCCATCCTCAATCATTTTAGGTGCTCCGCTGGGAGTTGACTCTTCTGCTGGTTGCCAAAATACACGAATCTTACCTGGAAATGAGTTACGCAGTTTGTCCAAAGTCAAAGCCAGTCCTAATGCTACCGTTGTGTGGTAATCATGTCCACACATGTGAGCCACACCAGGCGTTTTGGATGAATATGGTTTATTTTTTTGGTCCTGAATGGGTAAGGCATCGAGATCAGCACGGTAGGCTATCGTTTTCCCGGGACCACATCCCTCAATTTCAACATAGAAACCCGTTCCAGCCAACGGTTTTGAGACTTGAATTCCTTTGCTTAGTAGAATATTCCGGATTTTTTGGGCAGTTCTGGTTTCATTCCAGCTAACTTCCGGGTTCATATGGAGGTCACGTCGTGTCTCTACCAGTAAGGGCTGAAGCCCATCTGCAATCGTTGCAACGGTTTCATAACTAGTCGACACAAACAGCTCCATCTTCTATCAAGTGCTAAATGAGGAACCGCAACCACACGTTGTTGCAGCTCGTGGATTTTCGAACGTAAAGCCCCGAGCATCTAACCCATCTTTGAAATCTACAACCGTCCCACCAAGATAAATCAGATGTCGTTTGTCAACAATAACCTGAATTCCTTCTCGATCGAGTAGTGTATCAAAATCAGTTTTATGATCAAATCCCAACACATAGCTCATGCCAGAACAGCCCCCGCCTTTCACGCCAACACGTAGAAACTGATCGTCTGGTATGTTTTCATCACCCTTTATTTTTGAGATCTGCTGAGCCGCTCTGTGAGTAAGTATCACAGCCTCTTCCGCATCTTTATTGAACAAATTATCAATCAGATCATCAACACTCAGTTCATCTTCAGCCATAATGTCGTTTTCGTTCGAATTGATTTGAATTGTGGATAACGCTTACCCCTGAGAAATGGTTTAATTCAGATTAATTAAAAATAAGGAAATTTTGCGCGATTGAAAAGAAATGAGATTGTGTCGGTGGCTAAACGATCTCATTTGTTAAGGTGAAGTATTCTTTTTTCTCGTGATTAAAGATTCGTAGTACCCCGGCAGTTACAAGATTCACCAAAATTCTGCTGGACCTGCGTTGTGAAATATTAACCAGATTTGAAAATTCACGAACAGAGATACGTTGGTACTCATTTAAATACTTGAACAGTTTCTGTTCATTAGGACCATATTCAAATGTTATCCCACTCTTCGATGTAGCGTTGATCAGAACCCGTTCGACCTCCCGACTAGCCTGAACACTTTTGTCCTTCTCCCGAATATAAACCGATTTTTTACCGTCCTGTTCTACATAAATTGGTTTTGTCTCTGCTTCTTTAACATGGACTATTATAATCTCTCTGTCTTTATAGGCCACAGTCTCAATCTCTACCGGTAATGGTGGAGTACAACAGTAATTTATGGCTTTGTCGAGCAAGAATTCCTGTTCATAATAACTATCAATCCCAACCAGCTTCTTGTCGTCATCTACTCCTATGAGCATCGTCCCACCACGCGTATTGGCGAATGCTGCCAGTTCTCGGGCAATTTTTTCGGGAGTTGAAATGAGTCGCTTAAATTCAAGATAGGTTCCCTCACCTGTTTTAACCAGGCGTTTTAGGGCCCCCACCGACATGGTGGATGGAACTGGTTGCTCAAACTTCATAAGTTGGAAATGAACGTTGTTTTTGCTCCCGAAATACGGCTCTTAAGTATACTACCAGATAGGAAAAATCACAAACGAGTTTCGTCTTTAGCTTCACGCGTCATCAGTTCGAACATAGCATCGTGTGGATTCATTCCTTCAAATAGTACACGATATACGATATCGGTTATCGGCATTTCTATACCTAGTTTTTTCGACCAGCCATACACCGATTGTGTTGATTTTACACCTTCGGCTATCATATCCATTTTTGAAATGATATCTTCAAGTTTTTCGCCGAGCCCGATGTGATAGCCAACAAATCTGTTGCGACTATGTTGACTTGTACATGTTACTATGAGATCCCCAATTCCTGCCAGACCCGAAAAAGTCTCTCTGGAAGCACCAATTTGAGCACCCAACCGGGTCATTTCAAAAAGACCACGAGTGATTAATGCGGACTTTATATTATCACCCAGATCCGCACCATCAACGATTCCCGCAGCAATGGCCATAATGTTTTTGACCGATCCTGCTACCTCTACCCCAATGACATCATAGTTCACATAGACTCTGAACATAGGTGTCATAAAGGCTTCCTGAATGAATTTAGCGGCACCACGAGAATATGCAGCGGAAACAACAACGGTTGGTTTGAGTCGCGCAACTTCTTCAGCATGACTTGGACCCGATAGTGTACCGATATGGTCTTCAATAATTATCCCATCCAAAACCTGGGTCAGGACTTGCGTCATCGTGAGATAACTATTGTTTTCTATTCCCTTTGAAACGGAAACAACGATTTCATTACCAGATAGATACGGTCTTACCCTCTGTGCCACTTCACGCATGGTGTGTGAAGGAGTCGCAAAAACGACAAGGTCGCGTTCATGGAGTCCATCTATCAGGCAGGTTGAGCAGCGAATGGATTCGGGAATATCCAGGTCTGGTAAATACGTCGGATTATGATGGTTTTCATTGATGTTTTTAGCAATTTCAGGCTCTCGTGCCCAAATCATAACGTCGTGGCCATTACTTTGCAACACCACCGCCAACGCCGTTCCCCAGCTACCGGCACCAATGATTGTAGCTTTCACATATCACCTTTCTCATTCAATTTACCCTTTGCAGGAGAAAACGATTTGATTCGGTTTTCCGTACCATTCATTAAGCGTTTGATGTTATCCTTGTGTTTTAGAACGATACCTAGCGCAACGGCAGAACTAAAAACCATTAAGCTGCCATCAAGTTCACTCATTCCTAACCCATAACGCATAAATAGCACAAAAAGAGGATAGCTTATGGAAGCCACCATAGACGCCAGCGATACATATCTGCTGGTAACCAGCAAAATCAGAAATACGGTGAGTGCAAGTGATATAGAAACTGGTTCGATTCCAAAAAGCATACCAGCAGCTGTAATGACTCCTTTGCCTCCTTTGAAGCCGGCATAAAGTGGATACATATGACCAATCACAGCAAAGAGCCCGGCAACCACCCTCATAAATACATCTATGTTCCAGATATCAAATGCATACATCGGTATACCACCCAGCACAAATCCGAGCTGACTCACATAGTATGCGGCAACAAATCCTTTGAAAATATCTATGAGCGATACAAGAACACCGCTTTTCCAGCCCAAAACCCTAAATGTATTAGTAGCACCTGCATTCCCGCTCCCGTGCTCTCTGATGTCAACACCATAAAAAAGTTTTCCAACCCAGACTGCTGTAGGAATGGAGCCAATCAAATAGCTTATGATAATGATGATCGATACAGATTCTACTGAGTTCAACGGGGGGACCCTTTCTATATCCTGTTGTTACCTTGGTTTAACGTTATCAAATCACAAATTCGTACCAGAATTCAGCGTATCTCTGTATTCTGGTCTGACAGAAAATACTCTCACACGGAACCTTCTAAGTATAAAATAAAGTCTTTTCAACACATATGACTTTATTTTTACATTCCTCTATACGTGACGCTCGGCATGGTATGAGCTTCTTACCAACGGACCGCTCTCTACGTGTCCAATGCCTTTTGATTCACCAATTTCTTTATATCTCGCAAACTGGTCCGGGTGGATCCACTCCAACACAGGGTGATGCATTTTGGTTGGTTGCATATACTGACCAATAGTCAGAACATCCAGTCCAACTTCAACTACATCATCCATCAATTTAAAAACCTCATCTTCTGTTTCACCAAGACCAACCATAATTCCGGTTTTGGTACGAAGTCCATGCGTTTTACAGATTTTTAGCAATTCAAGAGAACGTGGATACTTGGCTTGAGGGCGCACGGTTCTGTACAAGCGTGGAACGGTCTCCAGGTTGTGATTCAATACTTCTGGTCTGGCGTCAATTACATACTGTAGTGCTTCCCAAACACCTCTAAAGTCAGGAATTAGGACCTCAATTGTAATTCCTGGGATTTCTTCACGGAGTAATTTGATCGTTTCAGCAAAAATGGGTGCTCCACCATCCTTACGTTCATCACGGTTGACTGAGGTAATAACCGCATGTTGGAGTTTCATCAGTTTTGCCGCTCGTACAACTCGGTTGGGTTCATCCCAATCAAGCCCTTGCACAGGTCTACCCGTTTTGATAGCACAGAATGCGCATGAACGGGTACATACATCACCTAAAATCATGAACGTAGCCGTTCCGGCACCCCAGCACTCGCCCATATTCGGACAACGCGCCTCCGAGCATACGGTATTCAATTTGTGGTCGCGGATGATGTCTGCGACTTCTCTAAAGTTTTTACCGGATGGTAGCTTAACCCGTAGCCACTCAGGACGGCGGCCTGGACCATCTAAATCGGCTTGAATTACATTCAGTTCTTTAATCATAATGCGTCAAATATAGCACTTTTTTCGTACAGAATTTAGAATCGGACCTTTCCGGTAGCAATACCGTATTTTCCAAACAATTGGAGTCTGGAATCCATCTGATTCTGGATCTTTACGTTAAATAATTGCTCAAAATGATATCGAATTCGATCTTTGACCTCATTTTCATCAATTTTTCTACTCAGAAGTGATGAAATACTACACACTTTTTTATCACTGATTCCACAAGGAATAATGTTGCCAAAATACTCGAGATGGGCATTTACGTTCAATGCAAACCCGTGTAGAGTTACCCAGCGTGTACATTTAATACCAAAAGCGCATATTTTTGAGTCGCCAACCCATACCCCGGTCAGTTTATCGATTCGACCAGCCACAATGCCATAATCAGAACAGGTCCTGATTATTATTTCTTCCAGAAATCTCAGATACTTGTGGATATCGGTGAAGTATCGGTCAAGATCGAGTATTGGGTATCCAACAATCTGTCCAGGACCATGGTAGGTGATGTCTCCCCCACGGTCGATTTTCACGTACGTTGCGTCCAGATTCGATAGCTCGTCGTTCGACTTTAGCAAATGTTCTTCACTGCCACTTTTTCCAAGAGTATACACATGAGGATGCTCAACGAACAAGAGCACATCTTTCGGGGACATTCCTGCAGGCTTCCCGTTTCTGATTGCCAGTTTGTGGTTAATCAGCTCCGATTGGATCGCTTTTTGAAGGTCCCAGGTCTCTTGAAAGGGCGAACGCCCCAAATCGTAACACAGAACAGTGTTCATGGGCTTTACACAGAAAAAAAATGCTCCCGGTTGCAACCGGGAGCATCGAATATGATCAAGGCACCGAATTATTTTTTAACCGGTGTTCCGAGGTGTACGCCTTCATTGTACGCTTCGGCAACAGCTTCCATCACGGCCTCTGAAAGAGTTGGGTGAGGGTGTACAGCAGCTATGATTTCGTGTCCGGTGGTCTCGAGGTCACGGGCAACGACAACCTCAGCAATCATATCGGTCACACTATGTCCAATCATATGACAACCGAGCCATTCGCCATATTTTTTGTCAAAGATTACCTTCACGAATCCTTCCGGGTGTCCGGCAGCTTGCGCTTTACCGTTCGGCATAAATGGGAATTTACCTACAATGATATCATAACCAGCTTCTTTAGCAGCTTTCTCGGTCAATCCAACAGAAGCAATTTCAGGCTTGCAATAGGTACAACCAGGGATGTTATCGTAGTTGACCGGAAGCGGTTTGTGTCCAGCCAAACGCTCTATGCATCGAAGTGCTTCGTGCGAAGCTTTGTGAGCCAGCCAAGGAGCGCCAGCAACGTCGCCGATTGCAAAAATGCCTTTTACTGAGGTTTCGTAGGTATTGCGGTCTACTTTAATCGCCCCACGCTCGTGCTTGACACCTATTTCGTCAAGGCCAAGACCTTCAACGTTTCCGACAACTCCAACCGCCGATAATACCACATCCGTTTCGAGGACTTCGGTTCCTTTTGGAGTCTTCACGGTAACATGTACGTTAGTGCCTTTCTTCTCGACTTTCTCGACAGTGCTTTCCAGCATCAGGTTCATGCCAGCCTTTTTGTAAATCTTGCCGAGCTCTTTACCCACTTCTTCGTCCTCGATTGGAACGAGTGTTTTTTGAAGCTCAACGATGGTCACTTCGGTTCCAAGTGTATGGTAGAAGTAAGCGAACTCAACTCCGATTGCACCCGCACCCACAATGACCATGCGCTTAGGTTGTTTCTCCATTTTCATGGCTTTTTCGGAGTTGATGACGGTTTCGCCATCAAATTTCAGACTCGGAAGCTCACGACTTCGTGCTCCGGTTGCGATGATGAAGTATTTAGCGTTGATGCGTTCCACTTCTTTGCCATCGCCGTCGGTTACTTTTAGCTCTTTGGAAGAAGCGAAAGCACCATGCCCATACACAACATCAATTTTATTAGCCTTCATCAGGAATTGAATCCCCTTGCTTTGCTTATCGGCAATTCCACGACTACGTTTTATGATTTTGTCAAAATCGGCCTTGATTTCGGATACCGTGAAGCCAAACTCTTCAGCGTGCTTGAGGTTATCAAGGGTTTCAGCAGATTTGAGAAGAGCCTTAGTCGGGATACACCCAATGTTTAAACAGACCCCGCCAAGATCTCTTTTTTCAACAATAGTAGTTTTGAATCCGAGCTGAGAAGCACGGATAGCAGCAACGTATCCACCCGGACCGCTACCGATTACGCAAACATCGACTTCTTTTGCCATAATAATGATAGTTTAATAAGTAAAATTTCCGGTTATCCAGAACAGTTTTTGCTCTGGACTCAGGTATGTATTATCCAAGTTTGTTCACATAATCGAGCTGTTCCCACGGGAACTCAGGACGGCCAAAGTGTCCGTATGCCGCAGTTTTGCGGAATATCGGTCTGCGAAGGCCGAATCGCTCGATAATGGCTGCCGGAGTACAATCAAAGTTCTTTTGAACCATTGCTGCCAATGACACATCCGATAACTTGCCGGTTCCATAGGTGTTCACATTCACAGAAACTGGCTCCGCGATACCAATGGCGTAAGCCAACTGCACCAACGCGCGGTCTGCCAGTCCGGCCGCGACCAGATTCTTGGCAATGTGGCGGGCAGCATAGGCCGCGCTACGGTCCACTTTGGTCGAATCTTTCCCCGAGAACGCCCCACCACCGTGAGCGCCATGTCCACCATAGGTGTCTACGATAATCTTGCGACCTGTTAAGCCCGTATCACCGTGAGGTCCACCGATCACGAATTTTCCGGTCGGATTTACGTGCAGGATGGTATGGTTGTCCATCATTTCTGCTGGAACCACCGTTCCCACGAGATGCTTTTTGATGTCGGCACGAATCTGCTCCTGGGACACATCCTCATCGTGCTGGGTCGAAAGTACGATGGTATCGACACGCTTCGGTTTTCCATTCTCGTCGTACTCGATGGTCACCTGGCTCTTGGCATCGGGAGCAAGATACGGCATTAAGGTGGTCTGCTTCCGGATGCGGGCCAGCTCACGTACCAGGTCATGCGAAAGCTGGATGCTCAATGGCATCAGGTTCTCGGTCTCGGTGCACGCGTACCCAAACATCATTCCCTGGTCACCCGCACCCTGAGCCTTGTTCTCCCCCTCATCGACTCCCTGGGCAATATCCGGACTTTGCTGGTGAATGGCCACCATCACTCCACACGAATCTGCATCAAATCGGTAGCTCGCCTTGGTGTATCCGATATCACGGATTACACCTCGCACCACTTCCTGGACATCCACATACGCGTTGGTAGTAACCTCTCCAGAAACCACGGCTAGACCCGTCGTTACCAGCGTTTCAACCGCAACACGTGAATACGGATCGTCTTTGAGCATGGCATCCAAAATGGCATCGGAAATCTGATCGGATACTTTGTCTGGATGTCCTTCTGAAACAGACTCAGAGGTGAACAAATTTTTCATTAGACAGAATAAGTTAGGCTTGGATTTTAAATGTTGAAGGTGCAAAAATACGAAGAAATCGACACAAATAGGAACCTAAGACTTTTCGGGGTCGAAAAGCGAACCGGTGACGAAATCTCGTGGAGGTTCAATCCCCAGATAGGTGTATGCCTTGGCGGTTGGAACGCGACCTTTAGGAGTTCTCTGCAAGAAGCCCTCCTGGATTAAGTAGGGTTCATAGACCTCTTCAATGGTGCCTTTATCCTCTCCAACAGCCACCGCAAGCGTTCCAAGTCCGGTTGGTTTACCACGAAACGTATTGATCAGCGCCCCGAGTATGCGCTGATCCATATCGTCCAGACCATGCCTGTCTACATCCAACGCATTAAGGGCTTTATCGGCAATACGTTCATCGATTTCGCTCATACCCTCTACTTCGGCAAAGTCACGGGTTCTACGTAGTAAACGGTTAACGATTCGAGGCGTTCCACGACTTCTACGGGCTATTTCAAAGGAGCCCCTGGAGGTGATTTCAAATCCCATAATGCGAGAAGTGCGTTCTGCGATGCGTTGCAACGTTTCTACATCGTAATAATCAAGGCGCAAATCTATACCAAAACGGGCGCGAAGTGGTGCAGTTAACAGACCTTTTCTCGTTGTAGCACCCACTAAGGTGAATCGTCGTAAGTCTATCTGAACACTGCGGGCATTCGGACCCGAATCAATAATAATATCCAGCTTGAAGTCTTCCATAGCCGAATACAGATATTCCTCGACTACCGGATTCAGCCGATGGATTTCATCGATAAACAACACATCGCCAGACTCCAGGGAGGTAAGCATTCCGGCAAGATCTCCGGGCTTTTCAAGTACCGGCCCCGTAGTAATCTTGATGTTCACGTTCATTTCATTGGCTATAATCGTTGCCAAAGTGGTTTTACCGAGACCGGGTGGTCCAGATAAAATCACGTGATCCAGAGCGTCACCACGCATAGTAGCCGCTTTGATGAATACACTCAGATTATCGATAATCTTTCGTTGTCCCACAAAATCATCGATTCGTAGCGGACGAACACTTTGCTCGAATGCCTGATCGCGCACGCTGGAATTAAGTAGGGGATTTGACAAGATTGTTGCCTGTAAAATTATTGGGAATTCAGATAACAAGATATAAAATATCCCGTTTGTGATAATAGTGTGTTAACACAAAAAAAAGATATTAGATTTATCAAAATGATATTCTGTTACGGGACTCGCTAATCCGTTATTCGGACACATTTATGCCCAATCGTCATACATCAAAATTTTCCAACACAAATGTTGGCTCTCATTCGCGGTTAAAGACTGAACGAAACGGGATTTTTTTTGAAAGTAAATACGAACGGGTAGACCCCGATCCCTCGAAGTATCTGAATTATGAACTCAGCTGGTTGAAATTCAATTTCAGGGTACTGAATGAGGCGCTGGATCCAAAGACGCCCCTGTTAGAGCGGGTCAAGTTTATTGGAATCGTTGGAAGCAACCTGGATGAGTTCTTTCAAAAACGTGTGGGTGGACTAAAAAGACAACTTCAGGCCGGAACACAAGTACTATCGGTAGATGGTAAAAGCCCACTTGAACAGTTGGAATTGATTCGCGGCGAGGTACAGGAAATGGTCCGCTTGCTGAGAAGTACTTTTTTTGATGAACTGGTTCCCGCAATGAGTCAGCATGGGATCTTCTTCAAATCGTACCAGGAGTTAAGTAGTGAAGAACAAACTGGAGTTGATCACTACTTCGATAAACAGCTTTATCCGATACTTACGCCCCTGGTTGTTGATCAGTCGCACCCATTTCCACTTATTTCCAATAAAAGCCGGTCGTTTGCGGTAGAGCTGGAGGATCCCGTAACGGGAGAAATACTCTTTGCACGTGTCAAGATTCCAGCCAATCGACCACGCTGGGTAACCGCATACAAATCAGATGGAAAACTTACTTTGATCCTGATCGATGAATTGATTCGAGCGAAAATTGAGCGTCTGTTCCCAGGTGCTCGCATCCGTTCGGCCAATGTGTTCAGAGTGACCAGAAATGCAGACATCGAGCGAAATGAGGAAGAAGCCGAAGATTTGCTGGAATTGATTGAAGAGGAACTGCGTGAACGCCGATTTGCGGAAGTCGTTCGACTTGAGGTAGACGCCGAAGCACCAGAGCACATAAAAGAACTACTTATGGAACGTATGGATGTGGGTCCAATAGATGTGTTTGAAATTACGGGTCCGATTGGACTTGCGGATGCGGTGCAACTGTACAAAATTAAGGGTACGAAGGGGCTAAAGTATCCGAAATGGACCCCGACTCTACATCCTGTTTTCAGTCATCCAATGGACGAACCCGCTGCTGATATTTTTTCCATCATACGGAGGGGTGACTTCATGGTCCACCATCCTTACCACAGTTTTGCTACTTCAGTGCAACGGTTTGTGGAAGAAGCTGCACAGGATCCAAATGTCCTGGCCATAAAACAAACGCTGTATAGGACCTCTAAAGACTCAGCGTTGATGCATGCATTGATGCGTGCTGCAGAAGACGGTAAACAGGTTGCTGTTTTGGTTGAGCTAAAGGCACGTTTTGACGAGGAACGAAACATTGAGTGGGCTCAGAAACTGGAAAAAGCTGGTGTTCATGTTGCCTACGGACTCGCGGGTCTTAAAATACACTCCAAAATGACCGTCGTAGTTCGAGAAGAAGGAGATGAAATTAAACGATACGTTCACTTGGGTACAGGAAATTATCATCCGGATACAGCGCAATTATATGAAGACCTGGGTCTGTTCACCTGTGACGAAGAAATCTGCTCCGATGTATCAGAACTGTTTAATTTTCTGACAGGTTTTGCACCAGCTCAAAAATACTCGTCTCTTTGGGTGGCTCCTCAATACCTGCGATCGAATATTACACAGATGATTCAGCAAGAAGCCGAATATGCCAGGCAAGGCATACCGGCCAGAATCATAATGAAAATGAATAACCTTGAAGACCCATTGATCATCAATGCACTTTATGAGGCCTCGCAAGCCGGAGTGCACATTGATTGTTTCGTTCGGTCGGTGTGCAGATTAAGACCCGGTATTTCTGGTTTAAGTGATACGATTCGGATTCACTCTGTTGTGGGTCGTTTTTTGGAACACTCCAGAGTCTATTTCTTCAGCCATAACGGCTCCAATAAATACTTCATAGGGTCGGCCGACATGATGCATCGTAATCTGGACGCACGCGTTGAAGCACTGACACCTATTAAAAATGATAGATTACGATCATATTTGGATTATATGTTTGGTTTGTATTTGTCAGATAACCAGCAACGATGGACGATTGACTATAACGGTGATCACAAAAAAGTGAACTCACCAGAAACCGAACCCAAGATTTCTGTTCATAATGAGCTAATGATTCATATGGACCAGACCAAAGCACCAGTTCCACAATCATGGTGATTGCGGAACTGGTTTGGTTCTATATGATAGTTGCATAGTGCTTATCGATACACTTTTCCAATATCGCAATTAAGCGGTGCTTGATTGTCCAGGCATTGGTAAGAGTTACCCCAAAACAAACTGCAAAATCAGCTGCTGAGGCGTTTTCGTTTTCAATCCAATAACGCACATAGATCTGGTGTTTCTCTGAGAGTTTACTGATACATTGTTTCAGCAGGTTTCTGGCCTCGCGGTCAGTGTACGAATCTGAATCGTTGGCTATCAATTTGTTCTCATAGAGCTCTATGGATTCGCCAGTCATTCGTACTCTTTGTCGTAACAGCTTGAAATACTGATACTTCAGAATGGCAAATATATACGACTTTTTAGTTCGTATCTCTTCAAAATCGTTCTGATTGAACAATCTTATCAACACATACATGGTATCTTGAGTAGCATCGTTGGCGTCAGTTTCTTCTGCGCCATATTGATACACAAGACATCGAACCATTTCCTCTCTGAGGAGCTGAATCAGCTCGTTTTGTCTCTTGAATTCTAATGGTCCGTACTCTGAGGAATTAGTAAAACAGAGCATTCTCCCGGAATTATTTAATGATTGTTATGACCCTTAGTTCTTGAATTTTAGTTGGTTAATTGAATCTGTGGTCATTTTAATACATCCATTTCATTTTTACAAAACTTAACCTCATTTTTTTATACTAAATTTGTGTAGGGTGTCAAAATGATGCAATTAAATTCTATTTTGACAAATTGTTTTCAATAAGGTGATCGTATGTATCGTGTTCAATTACAAAATTTTGAGGGGCCATTGGACCTGCTCTTGTTTTTTATCCGGCGTGATGAGCTTGATATTTACGATATCCCTATATCCTACATTACAAACCAATTCCTTGAATACATCCAGTTCATGGAAGAGCTGGATCTTGGTGTTGCCAGTGAGTTCATTTATATGGCCAGCACGCTGATGTCCATAAAAGCCAAACTGATGTTACCCAGAGAGGAGTCCGAAGAGGAATCGTTTGACGAAACAGATCCGCGATATGAGTTGGTTCAAAGTCTTCTGGAATATAAACGGTTCAAGGAAATGGGTGAGAAACTGGGTCGGTACGATCAGGAAGCCCGTAAATCGTATCGGCGTTCGTTCCTGGATCCTGATTTGGTTGACAAACCTGATGATGAAGAGCCATTACGAGATGTTACCCTTTTTGACCTAATCGCTTCGTATAAATTCATTTTGAACAAGGTCGCACGTGATGAAATCGTCCACAACGTACAACTGGTCAAAACAAATATCGAAGAACGGAGCGCCTACATTACCGAACTACTGAGATCCGGCGGACGTCTTACGTTTTGGGAACTCTGCAAGGAAGCACCATCCCGAATGGTTGTAATCGTTACCTTTCTGGCTATACTCGAAATGGTGAAAGACCAGCTGCTGGAACTCTATGTTGCGGAAGAGAGTACTGCATTTTCGGTTTCCCTTCCAAGTGCTTCAAAAGTTATTACCTAAACCCTAACATCTATCAATTATGCATAAAACTATCTACCCACTACGATTAATTTTTTTATTGGGCTTAATTTCGTGCCAGTCTTTGTACGCGCAACAGGCACCCTCTACACAGGCAAATGAAACTTCTATCTACGACTTCAATCGAATGCTGACCCCTGAACTGCTGCGCGAGCACCTGTTTGTGGTCGCAAGCGACAGTTTTGAAGGTCGCGGTACCGGACAACCAGGTATGGAAAAAGCGGCAAAGTACATCACCGATTACTACCGATCCAACGGGATAAAAGGAGGCATGCCGGATGGGGGATTTTTTCAGGACTTCAATCTTCGTGGACAAGCAAATACTGCGATAACAACTCAACTGATGCAGGTAAACGGTTCGGATACTACCCTGGTGTACACCGGAACCTTCTCTCGTGAGTCGATGTCTGGATTTTTCCCTATGTTTGGCGGCGAAGTAGACGCAACAGCCCCCGTAGTGTATGTTGGATATGGTATTAATGATGCTTCAAAAGGTGTAGAACACCTGGACGGCGTTGACATTCGCGACAAATGGGTGCTTCTTTTCGAGACCATTCAGTATGTTGTACATGGCGATACGCTGGTATCTGCTTCCGTATCCGAGCGTACGCGTTTAAATGAGCTTGTATTTCGCGGTGGTGCAGCAGGAGTATTGATGATCTCTGATTTCAACGATAACGATTATATGTTGGAAGCTCAAACGGCCGCAGCGGTTTTTGGCAATCCAGGTCGTCTTTCACTTGAATATACCAATCCGCGTGGTGGTCTGCGTACTTCTGTTTTTTCTGTGAGTCCAGCCAATGCTGCCCGGCTACTTGGGGTTTCCGTAAATGAAATCCAAACAATCTATGCCAATCTATCGGGTAATCCCGCTGCTTTTAATCCACGTGAACTAAACTTTGTATTCAAAGCAACCCCAAATATCGAGACCGTACAAGTTCCAACCCAAAATATCGTTGCCATTGTTGAAGGATCAGACCCACAGTTAAAAGATGAATACGTGATTGTGACCGCCCACTACGACCATACGGGAATCGGAGCTCCTGACGCTACGGGCGACCGGATCTATAACGGAGCAGATGATGATGGTAGCGGAACCGTTGCTGTAATGACAATGGCTCATGCCATGAACCAAGCCAAACTAGCCGGAAAAGGTCCACGTAGAAGCGTCATGTTCCTGCATGTCTCCGCAGAGGAAATCGGGTTACTTGGCTCGCGATATTACAGCGATCATCCAACTGTTCCAGTAGAAAAGATCGTGGCGAATCTGAACGTAGATATGATTGGAAGAACCGATAAAGAGCATGATGCAATCGGAGAGACAGACTACGTCTATATTATTGGTGCCGAAATTATTAGTAGTGATTTGAATCGTTCTCTTCAACGCGCCAATGACATCAACGGTAATGAAATCCGCTTCGACATGAAATACAACGATCTGACCGATCCAAATCAATTCTACCGCCGAAGTGACCATTGGAATTTCGGTCGACTTGGAATTCCCTTCGCATTCTATTTCACCGGTGTTCACGACGATTATCACCGTCCTTCTGACACACCAGACAAAATCCTGTACGACAAGTACGCCAAAATAACACGTCAGATTTTCAGTACAACTGCTGAAATCGCCAACGACGATAAGCGTCCGGTTGTAGACAGCCAGGAATTCATCAATATCACACAGTCCCAGGCGAGATAGTAGGGTATCATCTTTGTTGATGCACCCCAAAAGGGGTGGCGGATAATCCCCGTCACCCTTTTTTGTTTTATGTGATATAATCTATCGCAGAGTAGTGGCACGCAACGTACTGCGCGCCTGAAGAACTTATGGGCTGCTCCTTCTCTCCGCGGCGCAGCCGCGCTCACCGTGGCACAGCCATACTCTCCGTTTGTGAAACAAACACACTCCATGGCAAACCATACTCTACCGCTCGCCGCTCCCGTCCAATTCCTACTCCCGACTCTCCACTCCCTTTTAACCCGTTTTTTTTGTATTTTTGGAGGCTAATTTTAATACGAAATGCCGAATGTCAGACACGAAACCCATGCTCGCTGATCCTGTAATCGATAGGGAAGTCCGCCAGCGCCGCACTTTTGCAATCATTTCCCATCCCGATGCCGGTAAAACCACGCTCACCGAGAAGCTATTGCTGTACGGAGGTGCCATTCACGAAGCCGGGTCCATCAAACAGCGAAAAGCTGCCCGTCACGCCACTTCCGACTGGATGGCCATCGAGCAGGAGAGGGGAATATCTGTTACATCATCGGTATTGCGTTTCGAGAAAGACGGTATTAAGTACAATCTACTTGACACCCCCGGTCACAAAGACTTCTCCGAGGACACCCTCCGAACCCTAGTTGCTGCAGACTGCGCACTGATGGTCATCGACGTTGCAAAAGGTGTTGAAGAGCAGACCCGTAAGTTGTATCAGGTCTGTAAACTTCGAAACATTCCGATTATCACGTTCGTGAACAAATGTGACCGGCCAGGTATGGAACCCATCGAAGTGCTGAGCAATATTGAGTCTGAGCTCGGACTCACAGCGGTTCCGGCAAACTGGCCCGTAGGATACGGACAGGACTTCCAGGGTGTGTATGATCTCATCAGTAAGGAGCTCCATCTATACATCAAACAAAAGGCCGGAGCGCAGAAAGCAGACACCGAGACTTTTGAGTTTGAAAAAGGACTTGCCGAAAGCTCACTGAGTAATCAATACAAAAACGAGCTTCGCGAGATCATTGAGCTCATTCAGGATGATTACCACACCATGGATCGCGAGGATTTCAGGACAGGAAAAGTGTCACCGGTGTTCTTTGGATCTGCATTGAACAACTTCGGTCTGGATCTCTTTTTACGCTATTTCGCGGAATTGGCACCATCACCAAAACCGTATGTTCACGATAAAGAAGCCCTGCGCGATCTCGACGAACCGTTTTCCGGATTCGTGTTCAAGATGCAGGCCAATATGAATCCCGATCACCGCGATTGTACCGCATTTGTGCGCGTAGCTTCCGGAGTCTTTAGACGTGGCATTGAAGTTGTCCTTGAAAATACCGGACGCAAAGTCCGCATGAGCACACCGCACTCGCTCATGGGCGACGAACGGGCACTGCTCGAAGTCGCCTATCCGGGCGACATCGTGGCCCTGTTCAATCCCGGAGATTTCCGCATCGGAAGCACCCTGTACGAAGATCGTCCCGTGAGATTCGATGTGATTCCCCTGTTCTCGCCCGAGCATTTCATGAAGGCGTCCAGTAAGGATCCGTTCAAGCGCAAACAGCTTCGCGAGGGACTTAAACAGCTCTCCGAAGAGGGGGTGGTCCACGTCTTTGAAGTGCCCAATGGAGTAGGAAACGAGTTATTGCTCGGAACTGTAGGAGCGCTTCAGTTTGATGTGGTCAAGCACCGCATGATGGGCGAGTACAAAGTCGAGATGATCATGAGTCCCTCACCATTCTTTGCCGCACGTTGGCTTCCCAACAAGCCTGAAGTCATCAGGAAACTTGAAAGTAGCTATTCCACCAACGTCACCCGTGACCTGGATGATAATCCGATAGCCCTGTTCGAGTCCGCGTATGCACTCAACACCGCCATCGAAGCCGTTGGTATCGACAACCTGTACGTCTACAAGGGAGGCAATGCCTGATCGGGGAGACATACAATGCACGAGGGTCGACTATTCGAATCCACGGCACATGGATCACCTGATCGACATGCTCAACTGGTACGCCATAGATTCCATGGGAAGCGGCAAGCCACTGACAGAAGATGTCAAAGCCAGACTTCGCACAGACCTCAAGACCATATCCGGGGCGGTATCCTTCCTCGCCTACGAAAGTAATCGTCCAGACACGCCCGTCGGTCTTATCAACTGTTTCCCGGGCTACTCCAGCTTCCTGGCCAAACCCTTGCTCAATATCCACGACGTAGTCGTACATCCCGAACATAGGGGAAAGTCCATCGGCACCGCGCTCATCCAGGCCATAGAAAAATACGCCCGCGAGCAAGGGTACTGCAAGCTAAGCCTCGAAGTACGGACTGATAATCCGGCAGAACGCCTCTACAGACGACTCGGCTTCGGCGACGGTGGAAATCCCATGTGGTTTCTGACCAAGGACTTGTAGATCCTCAATTTAGTTTTTAATTACCAATCCAGATGAAAGTACCCTTTTTTTGTATTCGGTAGGACTACACGTAGTGTGGTACCGCATATAATCATAAAAGGCCTTTTCATCCCTGAATCCAATGTTGTGCGCAATCACATAGTATTTCGCCAATGGATTCTCAGACAACTCTTTATGGATTGACTTCAGTTTGTAGCGGTGAAGCGCTGCTTTTGCACTTTCACCATGTAATTTGCTGTATCGTCTGGAAAACTCGGCTCTATCCCATCCCATCATATCAGACCAGTCTGTGACTGATCTGATAGATTGGATGTTAGACCTAAGTACTTCCAAAGCGAAATTGATGCGTAATTTTTTCTTCATCACATCTCCTTGTTTTCGACACCTTGGAATGATCTTGGTTGAGTTAGATTCAATTAACCACCAGATCAAGAACCCTCTTTCAAAAGGTATGGCACCGGGTCTTTTTAGTACCATACCTATATGAGTCGAGAAAATCAGAAACCTTACAAATTTTTTTTACTCAATTGGAAAATAGTTTACAAGTTACTGAATTTATTGAAAGTATATTTTTCCAACTATATACACAAATTTAGGAACGAAAGTATTTGTGACCCACTCATTCAAGTGTTTAAGTTGAGGGCAGACCCGAAAGGTCACAATACCGGCATCCTCAATTAAATCATATGGAGTAGATCATGAAAACATTAAAAAGAATCGCCTTTGCTGGAACACTGGCCATTGCAATAGTCACAGTTGGCCAGGTAGATAACGCCAATGCCAGTAAAGTAGAAAAACCATTCGAAAAATACGGCGATTGTATTGATCTGTGTGTTGCAAAGTACGGTGCATGGACATTTAGGAGAAGCCTTTGTGGTGCTGATTGTTACCTCGAGCTTCTTGGTGATATTAGCACTCATATCAATCCGTTCAATTAATGGTCGAGTGTGCCGGGCACTCGTTTTGTTTTAAACCATCACAACTAAAACTATGAACCGATTATCACAGGTGGTTTTCTTGTTGCTCGCCGTGTCTTGCTCTCAGCCAACGGATGCCGAGTTGGAGTTCATCACCGTTACTCCAATTTCAAGGCTGGAAGTTCCGTATGAGGCTAAATCAGCTGCTATTTCAAAATTAACTAGTGGGTTTGCAAGCTTTCAAATAAACTCTACAGTCATTCACGTCTGGACACCTGAGCTTGTATTAAGCTACAAACTAGGTGGTGAAGGTCGCGGACCTGGTGAAATAGGGAAAATTGCAGCTGTAGTATCGAGTAATTACGGAATACTAATTCTGGATACAATGAACAGGTCTATTTTAAAATTTGATGAAAACGGAGAATTTGAACAATCCATATACTACGAAGATATGATTCAATCGGTGGCGGTAGATTCAACCGATACCATTTATTCATTGGTTGTAAACAACGACAGGATTACCGTTAAAAAATTCAGTTTTACGAGTTTTCCTGAGACTAGTATACTTTTTAGTATGCCCATTCGAGATTTAAGTGAAGCTGCAATAAAGTTAAACGTTCACGGTAGCCATCTTTTTCTCAACCGATATTTAACTAACAAGACTTTGGTGTTAGACTTAAATACACTGGAATTCAATACCTTAACCAATCATTTTCTTCCGCACGAAGCAGAGTTTTCACACAATGGCCCTTATAAACTTCCGATTAGACCTGTTTGGCGTACCAATGCTTTAATTGAAAACATGATCTTCCAACTTCGTAATGTATCTGACTCTAAAAGCGAACTGTATAGATCCGATTGGAATGGTACAATTGATGCATTATTTACGTTTAATCACTATACGACGAATTTTTTCGCGGTGGAAGATGAGATATGGATGTTTTCCCCAGATTCCCTGTACAAGTATCCCAAATCACGATTTTTAAGGTAAAATTCTATGGTTAACATTGAACAGGTTTCAAAGACTTACGGACACGTGCGGGCACTGAATCAGATCAACATGCAAATTGAAAAAGGGAAAATTATTTGTCTCGTTGGTCCAAATGGATCAGGAAAAAGTTCGCTCATCAAAATCATTCTTGGACTTTCCAAAGCTACTTCAGGTCGTGTCTCGTTTGATCAACCAGATCAAACGATTGGTTATTTAACCGAGTTAAGTGCTTTGCCGAATGGCTACAAGGGAGAAGATATGTTACATAAACTCGAAACATTGATCGGAGTAAAGCGATCTAAAAACGTGGATGATTTGATCAAACTATTTGGAATGCAAGAGTTTATTACAAAGAAGATCAAAACGTATTCAAAAGGGATGCAAAAAAAAATTGGTTTACTTCTGGCTTTTACAGGAGATCCAGGTCTGGTGATTCTGGACGAACCATTTGAAGGAATAGATACTATAGATAGAGATAAACTTTCAATATTTCTTAAACACTATATCGAAACGGATAAATCTGTGATCCTGTCAACCCATATTTTGCACGAACTCGACTCTCTTTGCAGTAGCGCACATTTTTTGCAGCATGGTAATCTGGTAATCAGTTTAGATACACAAAATGAACATTCTGGATTCCAAAGGAAATTTCATTTTTCTCACCTCTTACCTGAATTAGGTACCACCGATTTTGGTGAAAATCCAACTATTTCCGATATATACAGGAGGATATACCAATGAACCGTTTGATTCCAGTAATACATAATTTCCTGCGATTCTACCTCAGCTTTAAGTCGGTCATTGCTATCATTACAAGTGGATTAGCCTTGGTATTGTTTTTCGCATGGGGAACATCCATTTCGGATGGATATGGCTACTCTTCAACGCTATTTATATTTGGTGGAAGTGTTCCTATTCCCTTTATGGTGGTTAATACGATCTATAATTCGGTCTTCATGATCGCCACTCTGGCTGTTATCATGACTACCTTTCAGCTCTGCGAATTTGTACTGTTTGGCCACTTCTCACATTCTGTTATTGGTAGTATTCAACATAGACCTTTAGTCATTATAGCTTTTTTAGTGTCACTTCTCTTAATCTCGTTACCGTTAAGCTTGATTTTTCTGGCACATTATGTAGCAATAGCACATTCAACATCGGCGTTTATGTTTGTCTTACTCAGCTGCTGGCTTTATACCTATACCCTTATTTTGATGTCTATCCTGATTCTTACTGTTAATCAAGTTCGTAAAATGGCTCTGTTCACTATGATTTTAACTTTCGTGGTAGCACCTACAACATCAATGATTCTATCAACCGGACTCAAATCCATGGGTGGTGCCTATGGATTACTGAGTTGGTTTACTTTCGAAATCTATAATTTTCTAGGGCTACATTTTCAATTATCAAGGTTAATTGATTTTACAATAAGCAGCTCATTTATAAACTGGTCTGAGCTATTTGGGCTTTTGGTTTACCTATTACCCTATTTAACTCTAATCATCGCTATTTATCTGAAAAAGGAATTATCCTAGATCTGTGCTGATCCTTGCATTTACCCATAAAAAACCTACTTTTTTAATTCCCTTCTTCATGATATTCAAGTGTTCTACCTGATATCAGTTCTGAATCATCAACCAACTCTTTGTTCAACTGTTTGCTCACTTTAGCTCCGAGCTGACGCAGGGCTTCGGCCCGATTGACCAGGTTCCCTTTGCCTGTGGAAAGTTTGTTCATAGCCTTGTCGAATTCGGCTTGAGTCTGGGTGATTCGGTTACCAAGTTGCAGTAAATCCTCTGTGAAGCCTACGAATTTATCGTACAAGGCTCCGCCAGCGGCCGCGATGTCCATCGCGTTCCGGGTTCGGTATTCCTGTTTCCAGATGGAGGCAATGGTGAGCAAGGTGGCAAGTAACGTGGACGGACTGACCAGCACTATGTTTTTTTCCATGGCGTCGTTGTAGAGCTGCTGATCCGCTTGCAAGGTTAGGGCAAAGGCCGGCTCGATTGGAATGAACATCAAGACGAAGTCGGGACTGTTGATCTCGTACATATTTTGATAGTTCTTTTCGGAGAGTCCCTTGATATGCGCCCGTACAGAGACCAGGTGTTCGCGAAGGGCTTTTTCACGTTCTTCATTCGATTCCGAGTTGGAGTAACGCTCGAAGGCGGTCAGAGAGACTTTCGAGTCGACGATGAGTTGCTTTCCTTCAGGTAGATCGATAATGACGTCGGGCTGGATCCGCTTACCTTCTTCGTTCTGTCCGGACACCTGAACCCGATACTCGCGATCTCTCTGCAACCCGGATTTCTCCAGTATACGCTCCAAAATAATCTCACCCCAATTGCCTTGTACCTTGCTGTCTCCCTTGAGCGCTTTGGTCAGATTCTTGGTTTCATCCTGCATGGTCTTGTTGAGATCGGTCAGTTGACGGATCTGCTCCTGCAACGTGACACGCTCTTTCATTTCCGTGCTGTACGTCTCTTCGACTTTTTTCTTGAATTCATTCAGTCGTTCACCCAATGGATCCAATATCTGTTTGATGTTGGTTTCGTTTTGTTTGGTGAACTTGGTGGACTTCTCCTCAAGAATTTGATCTGCCAACACCCTGAACTGGTCTTTGAACGTCGATTGGATGTTCTCAATATCTTTTTTGTGTTCTTCGAGCTTCTCTTTCAGCGCAATCTGTTGTTCGCGAAGTGAAGTCACTTCAGTAATCAGATCCATATTCTCGGAAGTCTTGCTCGTTACTTCTTTCCTGAGCTCATCAACTTGCATACCCAACGACCTGGACTTCTCCTCCCATACCGCAATCTCACGCTGAAACCCTGTCATCTGCGCCCGACCCGCTTCAACCTCTTGCTGCAGCACTTTTTCACGCTGCGAAGCCCGACTCTGAGCAACAATCCAGCCCAAGAGTCCACCTACCAAAATCCCAATTACGACAAACAGGATATTTTCCATCAGTTCAATGTTAATGTGAGTATCTTTCTTTCGTATGCAATTTAATGCACAAAACCCTTACTTACAGACCTATTCACGATTTTTCTTGTCATCTAATGTCAATGAACACCCAAATACAGTCTATTTCAGTCGATCATGACCGTCAATACGTGACCATCACCTGGGCCGATAACGTCGTTTCGGACTTTAACATGGATGCCCTGCGTCGCGTCTGTCCCTGTGTCTTCTGCCGTGGCGGACACGAGTTCATGGGAAAGAAAATGGATCCACAGGAGCTGCTTCGTCCTCCCAAACGAACGATGAAAATCACGCAGGTCAAGCCCGTCGGAACCTACGCTTTGCAATTTTTCTGGGGCGACGGACACAACTCAGGGCTTTATCAGTTTACGGCACTTCGACAGCTTTGGGATGAATACACAGAGCTTATAACACCAAGGAGAGGGAGTGGGAAATAGGAAATGGGGAGTAGCAAATGTGTGAGAGTCATGAATAATTCTCACAAAGGTCAGATGGGTCAGAAAGTACAGGGTTGCTATTTTAATCTGTCTAGTGCACTCCCTGTACTTTGCGCTTTATTGGCACCAAGTAAAGCATCTTTATCACGCGAAAGCGCTCTTCCACTCGCGTAAGCGACTTTTTCTCCGCTCGCAACTCTCATCTCTTTTCTCTCATCTCTTTTCCGATAAAAAAAGACGAGCACCGCTCGCTTTTTTTATCTGGTTGTCGCTCCTCCAGTAATCGTATGTCCAAAGAAGATACTATTGGCCAGTAGTTTGTTGGTGCCGAACCAGAAGGCACGAAATGCCGGATTCTCGGTCATCATGATGACGCGGCCGGATCCAATGCCACCAACAACGGTTCCAGCCGCACCTTTGATGCGCTCAACGTTTTCTGCGTTACTGTATCCACTCAACAACGGACTCGTTTTGTCGAATCGCATCGGCATGGCATAACGATTTTCTGGCGCTTCCATCATCAAGGTGTTGTTCTTGAATACCGGCATCCAGTCACGTCGATATCCATAGAACAGCGGATGCTGGGTGTCGATGTTGACCTTGAAAATGGATCCACCTATGACTTGTGCACCGCGCTCCGCTGACAATTCAGTATAATTGGCCATCCCGAGATCTTTGTTGTCAGCTTTATCAGACGAAATATATTTAACGCCTGTGAGTCCGACGCGTTGTGCCCAGGACACCGCTCCTCGATGCAGGATCAAAGTTCCTCCAGCTGACACCCAACGACGAAGTTTATCAACACCACCATCAGAGATGTCACTATAACTTCCATTGACCATGATAATGGTATTGTATCTGTCCAACGATGTTCCATTAAATCGGTCGATCTCAACCATGCTAAGTTCCATATCCCAACGCTGATCAAACAGGTGCCAGATTTCGCCAACATCATTACCCGAGACACCTTCTCCTGCCAAAATCATGATCGATGGTGCACGAAGTGTGCTGAAATTCTCACTACCAAGATCAATTCCGCCAGTGCTGTATCCGGTACCAAGGGCATATACTTCAATGGCATCTTCAGTGGCATGTTGGCGCAACATGGCCTTGATAGTTTGTGAATTCACCGACTGAATTCCCATGGGTACCAATATGGTTCCATAAGTGAATTTCTTGGTTCCTTGAGAGGTCGCAGTCTCAAATTCAAGTGAGGATACCATGAGTTTAACCCCTGCTTTTAGAAGGGCATTGGTCATGCGTGGCGCATAGAACGAATCCCATTCGTACACAAAGGCGTAGTCGCTGTCTCCGTGAATCGTTCCCTGCGGACGGACAGGTTCTCCGACTGCTGCTCCAAGCAGATTATTGTTCCAGGCACGTCCCTGTAGCTCAGCATAAGGTAGGTTGAAGGCAAGAGGGAGAGTCCAGGTGGACACATCATAGAATAGACTATCTGTAAATGTGGTGCGTGTCTCGAATAACGCCGTGATCAGGCGGAACTGTGGTTGATTAGTAGGTACTACATAGGATGTGCCCGGCTTAAAGGTATACTCACCGGCTTTCAATTCGCGACCTAGCTCATAGATCTCGATTTGATGTTTCTTAAGCATGTCGAGCAGGTGATAATTTCGGGATGGATCGTACTCATCTCCGAAAACATAGGCTTTGATCGGAGCAGCATTCGCTTCACGAATCGCAGACTGATAAAACTCGCGTTGGTGCGCCAAAAGGTCCTGACGAAGCTCTACTGCGGCTTTCATGGTCGAAACCGAAGCAGAAAACTGGTTTTTGATAGTGAATGGGAAGGTTACCACACCAAACTGGCTGTCCTGGATGTGTCCACGACTGCTTCCCTGCTCATACAGTATTCCGATTGAGCCGTTGATGTCTGGGTAAGTAGAGCCTTTCCCAATGTAAAAGTCGTCAAAACTCTCTTTGGTGTAATACAGACTTCCCATACCATCGAGTTGATCAGCGTGGAATTCCGCAATTTTGTGATGGAGTTCGAAGGCTTTGGCCGGAGTTAATGGATGATTCCGGCTTGGGATTCCCGGTTGAAAAAAGAACGTTGAGTTGGTACCCATTTCATGAAAATCGTTGTAGATATTCGGCTTCCAGTTATGAAACTCGACCAGTCGTCCACGGCTTTCAGGATGCTGAACAGGCATATAATCACGGTTAAGATCAAACCAGTAGTGATTCGTTCGTCCGTTTGGCCAAACTTCGAGGTGCTCACGGTGATTGGGATCTGCGATTTTGTTTTTACCCACGTGCATATTCGCCCAATGAGCAAAGCGATCTAGCCCGTCTGGATTAATCGAGGGATCCAAGAGCATTACGGTTTCTTCAAGTACGCGTTCGATCTCCGGACCCTGCGCCGCTGCCATATAGTACAGCGTCAATAAACTGGCATTGGCTCCACTAGGCTCGTTCCCATGGACACTGAATCCTTGCCATACCACAAGCGGCATATCTGCAATATTCATGTTACCAGATACACCGGGATTGGTCAATTTCACATGATTTTCACGGATTTCATCAATGCGTGCATGGTTTTTGGGGGATGTAATGGTCAGCAGCAACAGCGGACGATATCCGTACGTGCGCGCATACTCCTGAATAGTTACCCGATCGGATGCTTCTGCCACGGCATACATATAACTCACCAATTGGTCATGACGCACATGGCGGTGACCGACTTCAAATCCAAGAACGTCTTTGGGTGTCGGTATAGTTGCATCATAGGTTAGATCCGTTGGTAAATAATCCCTCAGCGTAACCTCAGTCATACCAAAAATATTACTCATGGGCTGGGCATTGATCGATGTGAACACCACACCAATCATCAATACAGCAATAGTCACTCTCGAAATCACTGATTTCATCTCAAAAATCTCCAAAAATAATGGTTTAAATTGAATAGACCTGTAAAGCTTGGAATTTAATACTTTATAGGCGTCATACATCATAGAGTTCACAAAAGTATGTAAAACAGGTTCAATATGAACGAATTTCTGCCCAAAAAATATTCATTTTCTGCTCTCAGGATCCTGATTGGCTGCTGTATTACTCTGCTTCCCATGTTAGGCCATTCCCAGATATACGATAATAGCGTCCGACCAAATATGGAGTGGAGTGAGATCAACACTGCACATTTCCGAATCTTATTCCACGAAGGACTCGAAGGGGTTGGGCGTCGCGCTGCTATCATCCTGGAAGAGCAGTATCCTCGTTTGCGGTCAATCTATGGAGGTGAGCTGAGCAATTTCCCGGTTGTGATCAATGGATATAATGATCTGGCCAATGGATATGTAACTACCGGTCACTTTCGCATGGAAATCGAAGCTCCACCGGTAGCGGGATCCATTTTGAATCCGGTCGGTGCCGATCGACTTGAAACGCTCCTCACGCATGAGCTTGTCCATGCACTTCAATTCTCTACAAAGGGAGGCATCGGCTTTACCCGCATCCTGTATCTATTATCTCCCGATTTGGCTCGTTCACATCACGGTTTAACACCCCCTGGATTCAGAGAGGGGATAGCGGTCCATGCCGAGACAGAACTCCAATCCGGCGTAGCCGGTCGCGGAAATTTTGCCCCGTTTACGAATCCTTTTTACGCAAATCTGAGCTCACAAAATCCCTGGAATCTGAGTCAGTTACTCACTCCATCTCCCATTTCACGGCCATTGGACCGCTTTTACGTCGGTGGGTATCCGTTTTCAGACTGGCTCATACGTACCCATGACTCAACGCTGGTTCGAAAATCACTCCATCGTTTTGCGACATTTCCATACATCGGATATGCACCCTATTTGTGGCAAGCCACTGGAAAATCAATGAAAAAACTTTACAATGAGTTTACTATTGACGCCAAAGATCGCTTGAACACATTACATACTGACCGCGACTCCCTTCCGTTTACGTATTACCCCCATCAAAAAGGTGACGGTGATTTCATGTTTGCTCCAGTTTGGATGGATAATCAGTACCTGCTGATCTATGGATCCTGGTACAATCTTCCGCCTGGATTCTATACACTAAACTCTCAAAACGGACAGTTTAGCCTCGTTTTCGAGACCAGAATCGATGAAAACTATCGATTTGATGTCAGTAGCGACCGAAAAGCTGTGCTCTACAGTCGATATCAACCTCATCCTTCACACACCGACCGCTTCACTACTGACATTTTTGAATTTGATCTGGAATCCAGTTCCGAGCGAAGCATCACACACAACCAACGGGTACGATCCCCCCTGTACCATTCCGAATCGACTATTTTTGCCCTGGCAACCATCCATTCCACACATCTTCCAGTAACCATCGATATGGCCACCGGAGAGGTTACTCCCTGGCAAATTCTTTCCCCATCTCCAGAAACAGATCTTATAACCGTTACAGATTTATCGCTTAGTCCTGACAAAAAACAGATTGCCTTTGCTGTTGTCGTGAACTCCCAACAGGGAATATGGATCCAGCCGGTTTCCGAATCCATGACCCTGGATCTTACCCTGCATCCCGACATTCACCTCCCAAATACCACTCTCCTTCATCCAACCTGGGCCCCTGACACCACACTCTGGTTCTCCTCCGGACAATCGGGCATCCAGCAACTCTACCAATACAACCCCCGCAACAAATCATTGATTCAACGTACCAATCACCCCTGGAATCTCACCTCCCCGGCCATCTCACCCGACGGATCCACACTGGGCGTTGTTACCCAATCAAACAACCATCGTATCCTCGCTACACTCTCAACCTCCTCCCTCAATTCGCTCCCCATTTCAACACCAACACAACAACTCCCAATCATTACTCCATTTCCCATTTCAGCACACCATCTAACCCCGACCCGCTACCGTACTGGCGCAGCCTGGCTCAAACCCCGAACTGTGCTACCATGGACATCTGAGCTCAATTCAGACGGAGACGTGGCTGTTGGCCTGAGTCTGCATAGTTCTGATATTCTGCGTCAAAATGCCTACAAAGCTGACTTACTCTATGGCAATGAAACCCTGTTTTACGACTTTCAATATCGATACTCCGGATTCTCTCCAATCCTTCAGCTCAGAGCATCAAAGACTCCATATGATCCCGGGAATCCTACCGATCGCGATCATATTCGTTTCTTCGGTATCCAGAAAGAATATGGTTTGGGATTTATATATCAACATCTCATAGACCACAGAAGTACGGCAAACAGTTATTTTATACAGCCTGAATTATTGTACCAATCCTCTCAGATCTCGGTCGAGGACGATCAATTCCGGCAGAATAATCTGATTTTCCCGTGGATGGGATCTGTCAGATTAAGAATATTTAACTCGCTTAATTATAGACTGAGATCCAACATCAGATCTGTTACACCCGTCACTGGGTCCCAGTTTTTTACACAGATTGATCACGACCTGACCATGATAGATTCAGATATACGTGAATTCTCAGGTATCAGAGTAGGCGGTTTCACCTATTTCCAACCTATAAAAACGAAGAATCAAACGCTTAGAATTGGGATACAATCTGTCTGGCAAAATCGCCGTGGATATAGCATCCGTTCTTTTGTACATGATGGATTCGACGACCTGATTTCCATTCCAAAAGATTTCATAAGCATTTCAGCACGCTATACCATTCCACTGGGTCATCCAGACACGGGTAGTATACTTGTACCGGCGTATCTTGAACGTTATTATCTGACTCTTTTCTCTGAAACGGTAGCGGATCAGAGTTTTTCTAGCTCTAATACTGTTATTGGTGCCGGATTGCGCACCAGAATCCGTCTTTTCTACAATGTTACCTTTGATATTGGCGTTGGAGTAGCCATTCAGCCCATAAAATCAGGTTCGGAAACGATTGTTTTGAATTTTTGATTATATAAAACATATAAACCCTAACCAATTCCATCGATATGAAAATTTCTCTCATTTCTCTGTACACCTTTTTTATTGTGCTGGTAGCTGATACGACAGGTATTCAGGCACAGCAGGTTCCAAATCCGCGCGTAAGTCCTACCATGATCTCTGCTACAACTGTTGATGGTGCTTACCTCAAAATTGTATATGGAATGCCCTTTAAACGCGATCGTGTTATCTTTGGGGGACTGGTTCCTTATGGAGAAGTTTGGCGTACTGGTGCTAACGAAGCTACAGAAATCACCCTGACCAAAAACATGGTATTCGACAACACTGAGATTCCAGCTGGAAATTATTCATTGTTCACGATACCTAATGAAAACGAATGGATTATCATTATAAATCGTGAATTAGGTCTTTGGGGTGCTTATGACTATAAAGAAGAACAGGATGTCGCCCGATTTACGGTTCCCGTGGAAAACCTCCCAGATATCTGGGAAGCGTTCCGTATTTTGGTTGTCAACGAAAATGAAATACAGGCGATTCAGATGCGTTGGGACAATACCGGAGTAACCATTCCATTTCGCGTTAAATCCTAATTAAAAAACTACTTTATGGGTTTTTATCAAACAAAAAAAGCGGGACACATTACACCGCTTTTTTTATTTCCTCAAGATCCGTTGTTTGCATCTTAATCGAATTGTTTTTCCCAGGGAACCATATTTCTGACTGTTTCCAAAAGCTCGTCCGGAACATCTAATTCCATTTTAAGCACTTGCATGGCGTGTGTTTTTCCTTGTGCATCCAGTTTCAGTGATACCGTTCCACCTCCACCCAAACTATCATGTAAAATAAAATTCAGAGCACCAAGATTTGGAAGCTCATATCGCTCAACTAGTCCCTTACACACATATTTCATGTGCTCTTTGACTACTTCAGGAGTTAAAACCTCCTTCAGAAATGGATACACATCTGGATGACGGGCAATAATTCCGACATTACTCGCATTTCCTTTGTCACCGCTTCTTCCATGTGCAATTTCAATCAATCTCACTAGTGCCATAATTACACAACTTTACCGATTTGAATCACAGTTTCTCCAGTATGTTCAGACCAACTTCTGATACTCGATGTAGCGTCATGTGATGCAATTATAACCAGTCCAATTCCAAGGTTCATCGATAAACGCATATCATCTTCGGGTACATTTCCAAGCTGTTGGATCAATTCAAAAATTGGGGGACGCTCCCAACTTGAGTAATTCACTTCCATTTTTAGTCCACCATGCAGAACTCGCTTTGTATTACCCTCAATGCCACCTCCTGTAATGTGAGAAAATGCATGTACACCAGGTATAGATTTGAGTCCACGAATCACGGATAAATAAGATCTGTGTACAGCAAGTAAAGCCTCACCTACACTTTTACCTTCAAGTTCTTCAGGACGATCATTCACTTCATATGTACTAAATAAAACCTTGCGCGCCAGTGAATAGCCGTTAGTATGAAGTCCGGTGCTTGGTACTCCCCACATAATATCACCGGATTTAACGCTAGATCCATCAATGACAGCTTTTCGGTCTACAACTCCCACAATGGTACCTGCCAGATCAAACTCTCCATCCTTGTAGATATCCGGCATTTCTGCGGTCTCACCTCCAACCAGCGCACACCCGTTTTCTTTACAGGCAAGTGTGAAACCTTTGATCACATCAAACGCAATGTGCTGTTGAAGTTTTCCTGTTGAAAAGTAGTCCAGAAAGAAAAGGGGTTCGGCTCCACAAACAGCAATATCGTTTACGCAGTGATTAACGAGATCCTGCCCAACGGTGTCATATTTCTCCATCTTGAACGCAACAATAAGTTTTGTTCCAACTCCGTCTACACTACTTACTAGTACGGGATCTTTAAATTCAGTGAAATTTGCCCTGAAAAGACCTCCAAATCCACCAATGTTCGTTAAAACAGATGAATTGTGAGTTTCTTTGACGATTCCCTTGATTGAATTAACCAATTCTTCGCCTGCTTTAACGTCAACTCCGGAATCTTTGTAGGTAAATTGCTTTGACATAATAAAAGAATAAAACGAATCGCATTTTGATTGCACAAAGATACAAAGATGGCAAGAGTCTTTGAACCTTTAAAAGGAATACTTTTCCCCAACGTTTTCCACAGATGTCTTCTAAAAATAATTTTTTATATAAATGTTCTCTTATCTATTAGGTGCTGTGGATATGTGGAAAAAAAAGTTATTCAGAGTACTTGTTTATTTTGTGAGTGTTATGTGAATAAGTATGTGGAAAATGGAATATTATTTTTTTAGAGCTTAACAGAATTATCTATTCACTTATTCACACGGTCACATATATCATATATGTAGATAGTGTCACATAATCCACATAAAAAGTTATCCCGATTCGCTGTTGGTTAATGATCATTTTCTGTGGATGAAAATGTATAACTAAATTTGCATTTTGATTTTCGCTTTTTTTAACAAATTATTCACGTGGATTATCCACTTATCAACAAACTTATACACATGAAAATAGTACTCCAACGTGTGTCGGAAGCGAAGGTTAGTGTAGATAATTTCGTAGTTGGATCAATTGGTCAAGGACTTTTAATATTGGCAGGTTTTCATACAGATGACACACGGGATACAGTTCAATGGATGTGTGATAAAGTAATGAAAATGAGGATTTTCCATGATGAAGAGTATAAAATGAACCGATCGGTACAGGATGTAAGAGGAGAAATTCTGGTTGTTTCCCAATTCACGTTATATGGAGATGCACGCAAGGGAAATCGACCTAGTTTTATTGAAAGTGCTCGTCCAGAGATTGCAATTCCGTTGTACGAGTATATGCTTGATTATCTTAAATCTGAGTCCGGAATTAATGTTGAAAGCGGTGAATTTGGAGCGATGATGCAGGTTTCGTTGGTCAATGATGGACCGGTTACGATATTATTGGAGAAATAATGTCGATTCTGTTCCTGTTTGTTGATGGTATTGGGATAGGTAGTGATAATGGCTATAATCCGTTTACTGCGCATAATTGGCCGGGTATATCGGCGCTAACTAATCAACAAAAACTGTCGTCATCTGCTGAGTTTTTCTCGAGTGAAAATCATGTTTATAAGGCAATCGATGCCACGTTGGGTGTTGAAGGGCTCCCTCAATCAGGAACAGGTCAAGCTACACTTTTCTCAGGTCAAAATGCATCAAAACTCATTGATAAGCATTTTGGACCTTATCCTCATACCGGAATCAAGCATCTTTTAATTGAAGAGAGTCTGTTTCAGAAAGTACAGATGATGGGTAAGCGACCCTACTTTATTAATGCTTTTCCACAGATATTTTTTGACCGTGCAAACGTAAGAAACCGATGGAGCTGCAGCACCTTAATGACTAGAAGTGCGGGATTAAAGCTTAATTCTCTTGACGAAGTATTACATGAAGAAGCGATTACCGCTGAAATCGTTCAGGATTATTGGCGCAAGCATTTAAGCCTGGATATTCCACCGATTACTGTTAATCAGGCTGCTGAACGTGTTGCTAAAGTGAGTTTGACTTATGAATTGACATTGATGGAATATTATCTGACAGATAAAGCGGGTCATGAACAGGATATGAAGTTAGCTTTTCAAGCAATTGAACGTCTGGATTCTTTTATACATCATTACCTGAGATCAAAACCATCTGATCAGACACTAGTTCTTACCAGCGATCATGGAAACCTTGAAGATTTGTCGGTTAAAACCCACACTATGAATCCGGTACCTTTGATCGTATTTGGACCAAATGCGGGTTACTTCAGGCAAGTTGAATCTATTCAGGATGTTACTCCGGCTATTCTGGATAGTTTAAAATAAAATAGGTTCGAAATACATTGTATTTCGAACCTTGAAGTAATAAATAGCTGATTATTTACCTGATAGCGTCGATCAGGCGTTGTTGGATTTCATCAACGGTTCCGAGTCCATTAACGCTTTTGAACATGCCTTTTTTGCTGTAATGTTCTATAACAGGTGCAGTTTCCTGTTCATAGACTTTAAGGCGAACTTTGATTTTCTCAGGCGTGTCGTCTTCGCGACCTTGACCACGGTTAACGAGTCTGGAGACCAACTCATCTTCGGGTACTTCCATAGCAATAAAGACATCAACTTGCTCACCTCGCTTGGCTAAAAGGGAATCAAAAGCTTCTGCCTGAGCAACAGTTCGTGGAAATCCATCAAGGATATATCCACCTGCATATTCAGATTTATCAATCGTTTCCTGAACCATTTCAATAACTACTTCATCAGATACAAGTTTACCCGAATCAAGTATGGCCTTCACTTTTTTTCCAAGTGGAGTCTCATTTTTAATGGCGTTACGGAACATATCTCCGGTTGATAATTGGGGTACATGTAATGATAATTCCAATAATTTTGCCTGAGTCCCTTTTCCAGCTCCCGGAGGACCAAATAATATGATTCGCATAGCTAACCAGTTAAGATTTAAATATTAAATATGAATGTATCTCTTCTTGTTTAGTCGGCTAAGATAAGCAAATACAAAAAAGATAATGATGTTAAATGTGGATAATTAACTACATCTCCACGGTTATCTTTGTAGACAGAGTAGTTAATGTCAATTAAACTGTCTGAAATCGCTTTTGGGACTAACAATAAATGATCCAAATTCTTAAACAATATTCAGGAACAAAAGGCGTTATTTAAATGTTATCTAGATAAGTTCTTTGAATACGTGCTTGATTTTACATTACAATTATATGACACCTGATTTCTAACAAAAACCGCGCCAAAAAATATGTAAAACCAATATAAAAACGTAAATAAACGTAAAAAAGTAACATTATAACTGCAGTTATATGTAAATGTTGTTGAATTAAGCTACAAAACTGCGTAAATTAAGGATGTAGTGATAACACAAATAGACTTTTTTATCACTCAAGAATCTCAAATCACATACATCTATTGACGACTAAGACCCAGGACCTCGCTTGTAGAAGGGCGAGGTCTTTTTTTATGCATATCTACTGATCATGAGATAGTACCCGGTTGTTCATTAGACGGAACAATCTTGTTGATGACACTCACAAAAGCTGCTGTTCTAAAGTCGATGTTGTGTCTATCACGGATTTCCTAGATCTCGTTTTAGGCAGCAATCACGGTATCTTCAAGTCCGCAATCAACCAAACCCCTTTCATCTGTACCGCGTTATTTCAATATATCGTGTGTTTCAGCAGTTGTAGGACCGTATGTGCCTTCTCCTATCATTTTGGCTTTAATCCGGTGAGGATTATGTACGGTTAACTGATTTTCCAGATATAGATACCGCTACAATGAACTTAAGTATGTGCTTTAGTCTTTGAACAGCGCTTCAACGAAAGATGTACGATCAAATATTTGGAGATCTTCTATTTTCTCACCAACACCTATGTATTTTACCGGGACATTTAACTCAGAGGATATCCCAATTACTATTCCACCCCTGGCAGTACCATCAAGTTTTGTAAGTGCCAGCCCGGTGATATCAACCGCCTGAGTAAATGCTTTAGCTTGTAACATGGCGTTTTGTCCCGTTGAAGCATCTAGCACAAGAATCACTTCATGTGGAGCGTTTTCTATCACTTTGCTTATAACACGTTTAATCTTCCCCAACTCATCCATTAAAGCTGTTTTATTATGTAATCGGCCAGCTGTGTCAATGAGAACAACGTCTGCATGCCTGGATTTTGCCGCAGAGACAGTATCGAAAGCAACGGCTGCAGGATCAGCGCCCTGCCCCTGCTGAATGATAGGAACGCCAGCCCTTTGGCTCCATATAGTTAATTGCTGTACTGCGGCTGCACGAAAGGTATCTGCTGCGCCTAGAAAAACGGATTTACCTGCTATTTTATACAGATTGGCAAGTTTTCCTATAGTCGTTGTTTTTCCCACTCCATTTACACCAACGATTAGTACTACGTGTGGTTTTTCAGACAAATCGGCATCAAACTCAGCAGGTCTGCCAGGATCATTATCCCGTAATAACGAAATGATTTCATCACGTAGAATCCGTTGCAGCTCACCACTGTTTAAATATTTGTCGCGGGCCACGCGCTGTTCAACCCGTTTTATAATTTTCAACGTGGTAGGCACACCAACATCCGAACGGATGAGAATCTCTTCCAGCTCATCCAGAATCTCATCATCCACCGTATCTTTTCCGGCAATCGCCCGGCTCAGTCTGCCAACAATGCCCTCACGGCTCTTTTCAAGACCTGCCTCAAGACGTTCTTTTTTCTTAAATCCAAGTTTTTCTAGAAAACCCATAGGTAGAATTAGTTATAATCTGCTCCACGCTGAATCTGGATAAATCGATATACATAATCAAAAAACGAATAAACCAAAATAACAGTGGTTGAAATTAACAAGTACAAGATTATTTGTACGTATGACGGGAAAAAAAACGCCATAATCCAGTACGCAGCTAGGAAATTTACGAATATTTTACCTGACATCACCGACATCGCGACTTTTCCTTTTTTCCTGCCAATGAACAAAGAACCCAACAAGATCAAAAAATCCCTTCCTAAACAAAGAGAAACAAACCAGATTGGAATCAAGTCAATCCATCCCGCATAAATAAAGAGGATTCCAGCCAAAAGTTTGTCCGCAACAGGATCTGCTACTTTTCCTAACTCTGTAATTTCATTGTTAAATCGGGCAGCCCACCCATCCAGATAATCCGACAATATCGCGTAGACTACCAGGGTTGTAAATAATGTACTAATACCCTGTTTGTAATGAAGTATTACCAAAATCGGAGCCACGAGAATTCTACTGAACGAAAAGAAATTCGCCAGGGTCAAATACTTGTTCTTCACGACAAATTTGCGTTTGTCTATGAATTGTTCCGATTGCATGGAATTAATCTGGGGGTATGTATACTTTTATGCTAAAATAACAATAACCTCTTTGCTTTCTATATGCTAATGGTAATGTCCTTATCCTTGTGTAAAAATAGAAAAGGTGCTGTCTAAAGGTTAGAT
>CAYYPL010000006.1:114571-205567 GCA_964473555.1 uncultured Chitinophagales bacterium | reverse complement strand
TCCTTTTACCAAGCCCTGAAGCCCAACCGCTCTCAGGGCTTTTTTTATTGTCCCCTGGCGAACTACGTTCGCCAGGGTAGAAAACAGAAAAGGGACAACTGAAAACGCAGAGATCTATCTTTCTCAGTAACCCGTAAACGGCCCTGAAAAGACGGATACCCCTCGCATACAGAAAACAGAGAACAGAGAACAGAGAACCGCTCTCTAATCCCTTATCTCTTTTCCCTTTTCTGTAATCTCTTTTTGTATATTATGCGGGTGAAAAACAGTACCGCCTATACAACAGCTGCACCTAATCCTGATATCTCTATCGTTATTGTAAATTATAACGTTAAGGAGTATTTAGTAAATCTCCTGGGTTCTATTCGTAGTTCAAAAGGAGACTTGTCGATTCAAACATTTGTGGTGGATAATCACTCAACAGATGGTTCATTGGAATATCTGACACCCAGATTCCCTGAGGTTCATTTTATCGCCAATGATCAGAATCTGGGATTTGGAAAAGCAAATAATCAGGCTATCAAACAAGCAACCGGTAAGTATATTTTGTTATTGAATCCGGATACGCTGATCAGCGAAGATACACTCAGGGTTATGTTTCATCATATGGAAAGCCATCCCAATACCGGCGCCGCAGGGTGTAAATTACTAAATCCAGATGGCAGTTTTGCTCCCGAATCCCGTAGATCAGTCCCAACTCCAACCTCAGCTTTGTGGAAAATAGTGGGCCTGACAAAGTTATTTCCAAGAAATAAACATTTTGCGGACTATTATCAGGGATGGAAGGACGAAAATGAGGCAGGTACAGTGCCGGTGTTATCCGGAGCATTTATGTTCTATCGTGCTGGGGTATTGAATCAACTGAATGGATTCGATGAACGTTTTTTTATGTACGGAGAGGATATAGATCTCTCCTACAGAACCACTGAGGCAGGTTATCAGATCGATTACGTACCCACCACTAGCATCATCCATTATAAAGGCGAGTCAACTAAAAAAGAGAATCTTGATTATGTAATCGTGTTTAATAAGGCGATGTATCAGTTTTTCGATAAGCATTACAGTTATGCCTACAGTTTCCTTTTCAAGTTAATCGTCTTTTTAGGAATAGTTGTAAGGGCATTCTCTACCTACATGGGTTCATTGATCAAAAGATTCGCTCTGCCAGTGGTTGATCTGGCGATACTCAACTTACTGGTGTTTGTTTTCTTCATGATTCGTTATGAAATACATCCATCAGATCTTACCAGCCAATTTTCAGTATCGTTTCTGACCGTAAATGCCATTTTGACTCTATTTTTTGTTGGATTCGGACGGTACTATGAATTATACGGACATAACAGGGCTTCAATTATATCCATTACAAAAGCAGTTGGGCTATCATTCATGGGTGTGGCCGTGACCACCTTCTTTCTCAGAGAGTTTGCTTTTTCCAGGTGGATTCTTTTGTTTGGAGCATTCTCATCTTCCATTGTACTGGGATTGTATCGCTTTTGGCTCAAAAACTATTCCAGATCCAGGTTTAGTCCTACAGGGTCAATTAAACCCATTCGAGTACTGATTGTTGGTGTTGGGAATAAAACGTTGGATTTGATTTCCTTGATTCGTTCTAAAGTGGATTGGAATTATGAAATCGTTGGGGTAATTGTTCAAAAAGATAGTGACTGGGTCGATATGCTTGAAAATATTCCGGTTATTGGACGAACTGAACACGTCCCCGATTTAGTGAGATTTCATGCTATAGATCAGCTGATTTTTTTGGGAAATACGGTTTCAAATCACGAAATCCTGAATATTATGAGTCAAATCCGTCAGGATAATGTCTTTTTCAAAATTGTACCTGAGTCTATGGACTTCATCATTGGTAAGTCTAATGTCGAGTATTTTGATGACATACCACTGGTAGATGTTAGACTGGCATACTCACTTCCGTGGAATACATTCCTGAAAAGAAATCTTGATTTCTGGCTGGCTTCACTACTGATTGTGATTGGGTTTCCCTTTGCCTTTATACCACTTTTAAGCAAAGTGTTGTTTGGGAATCTTCCTCAAAAGGTTCAATATGATCTGGATGGAACACATACAAACTCCCTGCGACTTTGGTTGCCATTTGAAAAGAATACCTTTTTAAACAGATATATTCTGTTCTGTTACGTATGGATTGGAAAAATAAGTTTTGTCGGCTCGCCAATCATACAGAACAGGAAGCATGTACCGCTGTATTATAAACCGGGAATTACGGGACTCAGACAATTAAATGAGTCCAGGCTGTTCAGGGAATCAGAGAAAGAAAAATTTGAACTATTTTATGTTCAAAATTACAGTATCTGGATGGATGTTGATATTCTGGTCAAGTCGCTTTTCAAAAAAAACCATTCACATCCAGTAGATTAACCTGGTAGGGAAAATACGTTAGTATATTCTTTGTTTTCAGATGAATACTTCCAGCGTTTAATGGCATCTTTGTAGAAGTATCCACTGGCTTTTACGGTTCGCTGAAGTGTGTCAAAGTCAACATAAATGATGCCAAATCGTTTACCATATCCTGCTTCCCATTCGAAATTATCTAAGAGTGACCAGGCAAAGTATCCCCTCACATCTACGCCAGAACCGGATGCGACATCTACCGCTTCCAAATGAGATTTAAGATAATCGATTCTGGCTGTATCCTGAATATTACCATCGTGATTTGGAGCGTCGTCAAAAGCAGCTCCGTTTTCTGTGATGTAGATAGGAATTTTATAGGAAAAATAGGCCCATTGAAGTAACCAGGTTAGTCCTTGTGGATAAATTTCCCAATCCATGGAGGTCACGGGTAGACCCGAGTGTGTTAGTTTGCATCCCAGGAATTCGTTGCTATCGTGCGCAATGGTTGTTTTGGAGTAATAGTTTAACCCAATAAAATCGTGCTTTGTCAGGATTTCAACGGCAGAGTGAAGCCAGGTTTCCGGGAGTTGAGGACCAAAAAGTTCAAATGCTACTTCGGGTAACTTCCCTTTGATCCAAGGATCGAGAAATAATTTATTGATATAACTGTCGAACCTGGCTGCTGCATTGATGTCTTGTGAACGTGATGAGGAGGGAGCAATGAAACTAACATTGCAGGCAACTCCCACTTCGCCAGCATCTGAAATAGATCGCATCGCCTGAACAGCCGTCGTGTGCGCTCTAAGAATATTCACATAGGCTTTTCCAGCAAGATCGATAGTTGTTTTACCCGGAGCATGTTCACCCGTTATGTATCCTTTGTGCAAAAAAACCCACGGTTCATTTAATGTGATCCACTTGGAGCAGAGTCCATTAAGATATTGGTAAACCGTTGTGGCATACTTTGTGAAATGCTGCACGATGTCGGGATTACTCCACCCACCTTTTTCTTCCAGCCATTGTGGCAGATCCCAATGATACAGGGTAATCATTGGCTCAATTCCAAGGAGCTGTAATTTCTGCAATACTCGCTGATAAAAATGGATTCCTCCAAGGTTTATTTTCTCTGTGGCATCCGGAAAAATACGAGCCCATGAAATAGAGAAACGATAGGACTGAATACCAAGCGAAGCCATCAATTCCAGGTCTTGTTCCCATAGCTCATAATGATTACATGCAACGTTACCATTATCCTCGTTTGATATCGTACCACGAGTATTGCAGAAGACTGTCCAATTGGAAACGCCAGCCCCATCTTTATCTATGCCACCTTCAATCTGGTAACTTGAAGTGGCAACGCCAAACACGAATGATTTATCCATAGCTAGTACCGAGAAATGACAATTGCATTAATATGGTGCAAAGCTAATGCAAAAAATTGCAGAAATAAAATATTATTTGCAGCAATATTTTTGTTTTTTTGTCAGCTCGAGTGTCTGATATTGAGAGTGACGGGTATCAGACTCAGAAGGCCAGTTGACAGGGTACCATTGTTTTTGATGCGAAGCAGTGTCTCAAGACTGGCTTTGGCTAAGGCTGAAAAATCGGTTTTGATTGAACTGAGTAAAGGTCTGGTGTGTAAGCACATGGGGAGGTCGTCGTATCCGAGTATCGCTACATCGTTGGGAATGCTGACTCCGTTATCTTTGGCCGACTCAATGAATCCGTGACACATCAGGTCGTTGGATACAAAAATGGCTGTCGGTTTGATTTCAAGTCGATCGTATGCCTCGAATGCTTTAAGTCCTGAATCGTAATTGAAGTCGCCCTGGAACTCAAACGAAAGATTCATCGAAGTATGTTGATTGACATAATCAGCGAAACCGTTATATCTGAAACGGGATTCCGCTTTTGAAACCGGACCCTTGATAATGCCGACGTTTTTATGACCTTTCAGGAAAAAATGCTCAGCGGCCATGTGTCCGGCGCTGTATCCGTCGAACGTGATCGTATGGAGAACAGGATTCTCAATCAGTGCATTCGACACCATGGGGAAATCCTCAGGGACGTCGTTCAGAATAGAGGCATAGTCTTTTCTGTTCAAAGCGGGAATAAACAGAATGGCACCATCAAAATACTGATCTGAGAACAGTCCGATGTAATCTTTGATGGTTTCGCGGGCATCATTCAGGCTAATTAATGATATGCGAACATTGCACAGTGGTGCTGCCTGGACGTAACCGTAGAAGAAAGAGGCGTAGAATTCACCTTCGTGAAAATCGGTGATTAAAGCGATATTGTAGTGTGATTTCGGGAAATCGGTGGGACTGAGTCGCTTTGTTTTGTACTGGAGTTTTTTTGCGGTCTCCAGAATGATGTTTCGGGTTTCCTCAGCATACTTATCAGAACCACCCAGGACCCTGGATATGGTAGAGACGGAGAAACCAGTTTCCTTAGATAAATCGTGAAGGGTAATTTTTGTATTCATGAATACTTTTGCAAAAAGATTAGAAGATATAAAAAATCAGGATTTATTGGTTTGTGGAATTCGTGGCGGAATGTGAATCGTTTTGAGCAGAAGCCTGCTGATACTTGTTTTGATAGATCATGGCTGTTTGCATCTCTCCTGTTTCATAGTGGAGCACTGCCATATTGAATAGCATGGAAGGGTCCATTGGACTCTTCCGTTCGACTACACTCAGGAATGATTTTGCTGCCGTATATTCCTTTTTTTGAAGATAAAGTGCACCCAGCAGGTTGTAGTAATACACTGCGTTAAATCGATTGGAAGCTCTCAGTAGTAAAACTTCTATGGACTCGTCGATCATCTGGTCTGTCAGGATGTGTTGAATTCCGGAGGTGATACTGATTACATTGAGAGGATCCCAGTTAGACCAACTGTAATAAAAGAATGGATTGGTATTGATTGTTGTGTCTGATGTAAGTCTGCTATAGACTTTAGATGGATGGGATCTGTTGGTCAGTATTTGAACAGCCGCCTGGGAAACTGGATCAGCTTGATCACGGAGATGGGATATGAGTGACTCAAACGTAGTTCCTGAATCTGTCGGATTCGTAGTGAAAGGTGGGGCAGATTTTAAAATTTTGATATTTATGTCTGAGAGTAGCTCCTCAATGGGATCCAGAGTGGGCAGCACAAATGTAATGATATCGGATGGGGGCAATGCCAACGTGCTCGAGACCAGAGGAGTTAATCGTTCAAAAAACGTGGAGGCGATGAATCCATATCCTTCCAGTGTTGGATGGAGGTGATCTGTAAAGCAGGAATCATCCTCAATGCCACTGGCGCATAGATCACGGTAGGATTGTTCGATATCCACTACTTGAACCAGGTTATGTGTACTTCGATCTAAAATAACGTTGTTGATGTCGCCAGAGGCTCTGAATCTGACTTTATCATAGTCTCTGGCCAATGAAAACAAGATCCTTGCAGAATCAACCTGATTGTCGTTAAAGAGATCCATCCCTTGTTCATAGATCCTATTGGCAGCATCTGATCCGTCGAGAGGTGGCTGGTCTTTCAGGTTTGAAACCAGTGTAGACAATATGATGGGAATACCGCTGGCAGTACTGCTTGAGATCAGTCTATCAAGGTTTTCCGCGTAATCGGAGATCGTATTGCTGTACAGTTCACTATCCAGTTCGATGGATGCGTTACGAATCATCCTGTTCATGGTCGTAGTGCGAGTATCTGCTTCCTTATTCGGATCTCGCATAGCGTAAAGTAATCGTTTGCCAAACTGAAACAGAGCCATTGAGTAGGCTCTCAGGTAAAGTCGTCTGAACACAGCAGATTCAAACATCCCTTCGGTACTGGCAGATCCAAGTGTACCATAAAATTCATTATGTCCGGTATACACAATGATCGCATCAGGATCGATCTGGGGCAATTTTTCAGCAATATCAGCTATTCCGAAAGAATTGAAAGCTGTAACACCGGTATTGATCACTTCAAACTGAACCTCGGGGTAAGCTTTTTTTAAATTGAGTTCCAGAATGGATGGGACAGAATAATGGTGGCTATACGGATAACCCGCCATGGTTGATCCACCAACAGCAAGAATGCGGAACGTGGATCTGGTTCGCTGGGATTGAAATGGTGCTATGGAAACCGAAGGTTTAAATGTGCTGAAATATCGGTTGTAATAAGTGGGACTAATAACATCATAATCCGTATGAGGCACAGATTCTGCCAACCGATTGTCCTCATACTCGGAAGAAGTTCGTAATAGAAATTCACTACCTCCCACCAGTACAATCGGAATTAGCAGCGCGAACACATAGAAACTTATTCTTTTAAAGACCTGTTGGTTCATGATACACTCAGTTTGGGTACAATTAGGAAGACCCTTACGCCGGTTTAAGGTATCAAAATAATTGGCGAAGAAAAATATTTATACAAATTTTGCAAAACTGCATAAAAATTTTGTATTAAACATTTTCATTTTTTAGATTGGAAGCGGTTTCATCCGTTAAATAAACACAAAGGATTAGTCTATGAAAATCAAGCTACGATGGATGTTATTTTCGATGATTGCGTTATTGATTCCAATGGGAGCAGTGGCTCAGTCTTCAGATAACGTTGTTATAAATGGAGATTTCTCTACGGGATCTCTGGGTCCATGGACCACATTTATTGCAGATTGGACCGGAGCCAGTGCTGACATTTCAGTGATTGAGGGTCGGGCAAATGTTGCGATTAATGCTGTTGAAGGGGCGGTATCCTGGCACATTCAGTTGAATCAGGAATTCACCAGTGACCAAATCGGTGCGCTCGAAGTAGGTTCTTACTACAAAGTGCGTTTTGATGTGGATGCAGAAGAGGAGCGACCGTTAACCATCTATTTTGGTGAAAATGGAGGTTCATTTACTGCGCTTAGAGTTGTATCCATGACGATACCAGCCGGAGAATCTACGATTGAGTTCCCGGTGATGGTATCACAAACATTTTCAGCGATGAAGCTGGGCTTCGAATTCGGTCTGAGCACGGTAGATCTATCTATCGATAATGTGTCGCTGGTGCAGGCGGATCCTGAGTTCCTGACCAATGCCGATTTTGCTACCAATGATCTGACTGGTTGGGAAACGTTTATTGCAGACTGGACCGGAGCAACCGCTAACTTTACGGTTGCCGATGGTGGCGTAACGGTGGGGAATATATCCGTAGAAGGCTCAGTTTCCTGGCATATCCAGTTGAATCAGATTCTCACCGAAGAGCAGATAGAAGTTTTGAAAGAAGGTGGACAATACGTTCTGACGTTCAAGGCAAATGCTGCAGAGAGCAGACCCTTGAACATATTCTTCGGTGAAAACGGCGGTGGTTTTGCTGCTCTGGCTGTAAAATCGCTCACACTTCCGGCAGGTGAATCGACTCAGCAAGTGGTGATGAATGCTTCCGCAACATATGCTGCGATGAAACTGGGTTTTGAATTTGGATTAAGTGCCGCGCAGGTAACCTTATCTGACATATCCATGGTTCGAGATGACACTGTCGTAGAAGTAACGGATGATGGAGAAGATGAAGAAGTTGTCGCTTCTGAAAACCTGATGCCACAAAATTTCATTTTATTCGCAGCTGGTGGTCGACATATTTCAATTCCCACGTTCCTTCACGGTTCTGTTATTGAAGACGCCAATGTCAGTGAAAGTCCGGTGATTCGATTTGATTATGGTAACTGGAACATCGGTGGTTTTGATTGGGGAACAGGTGGAGTCAACGTCAAAGAAAGACGTGAAGCCCAGGACTCGATTTTTGTACGAATCTGGTCTTCTCCGAATAACAGCTCTGCCAACAGAGAAACCAACAGCAACAACACAGCGAAAATCATGTTCCTGGATATGCCACCTCCTGGCAACCTTGAATATCGGGTGCAGTTGGCGCTTCCAGATGAAGTGCACGTGGGTCAATGGATGGATATCGCGATTCCACTTCCGGCGTTTGCTACAAAGACTGAATTGGAAAATGCAAAAACCAAAAATGAGTTGACCGGGTACGCTGCTCTTTGGGACTATTGGGGGTCGTATTCTCCAGCCCGTCAGGAAGTCATATCTGATGTTAATGATCCGGACTGGAGAGAATTCAGTTGGGAGAGAGTCCGTAGATTTGGAATTTATTGGGACCAGAACCAACCTCCGAATGCTCCAATCTACATCGAAAGCATTTACATTGGCCGAAGCGGTAATGATCTGAGTGTAGCTACCCAAGGTCCGGCTCCAATGGCTGGAATCAATGTATCTACTGATGGTGCTAAAAACAGAGTAACCTGGTCTCCACGTGAAGATGTATTCTCATACGGAGTATACTACAGCAGCGAAGCCATTACAGACCTGAACGATCCAAAAGTCAGACTTTGGAGCACGGTTCCTGGCGATGTAACTTCAGTGGAGCATGACGTATATCGTGCCCATACTTCGGTAGAAAGTCATACCTATCACTACGCAGTAGCTCCGGGTAATGCCTGGGGTGTACTGGCAACGGATGTATCTGCCAGCAGTGGATCTGTAGATGCTCGTGGTCAGGACAATGGATTTATCTTCCAATTGACTGAAGAAGAAGAGAATGGGGTATTCAATGCGCTGGATCAAGGAGAGTTTCCTGGGGTGAATTCATTCCCGATTGAAACATTTGAGCCTATCCGAATGAGGTTCCCAGACGAAGCAGATAATCTCTGGACAGGTGATGACGATTCAAGCGGAGATGTTTGGATTGCCTATGGAACTTCGGGTGGATTTACAACCTTGTTCTTCTATGGTGAAATCTATGATGACAATGTGTTAGCCGGTCCTCCATCTAATCCGACAGAGATGTCTGGAACCACCATTTATCCTCGTAACGACAGCTATGATCCAACCTGGGTGCCGGGTGTTAAAGAGGCCGATAACGATCTGGAGTGGAACTACTATCTGAAGGATCAGCTTGAAATTTTGTTTGGTGCCTACACTACGGATGATTACATCACCGGATCTCCAAATAAATTCAGGTCCAGAGGTGATACACCTGAGTACTCGCTCTCATTCCAGCCTTATTTCAAGAACGATGGCAACGTGGATTATGTGAACAATGATCCTAATGGATTGCTCGTGCGTCTTTGGGTAACGGAACCAAGCGGTGATCCGGTACTAGATTATAACTCCCTGTACTACAGCTCGCAGCATCCGCTGACTACTCCAGCGGTGTATGAGAATATCTATGATGAAAACAACAGACGCATTGGATGGAAGTTCTTTGCAGCTGTAGATTCACAAGATCTTCTGGTAGTCAATGAGGGTGGTTCGCCGGCAGACGCCGAAATGGTTCTCCCGGGAAGCAATGAGCTCAAATATATGCCAATGACTATGATCCTTTGGGATAAAGACAGTGGTCTAGCACTTGGAAACTGGTGGGAATCGGCAACCTCTGTGATTATGCATCCTACTAAACCTTGGGGACAAAGTGGTGCGGTGAACTCATCAGATATTTCTGGAATGGGTACACTGGGGATAGTGGGTCGTGCCATCGCAACCAGCATCGATGAATCTGGTAACGAAATCCCGGAATCCGTTGCGTTGTTCCAAAACTATCCAAACCCGTTTAACCCAACTACTAAAATTGAATTCCAGTTACCTCAGGCTATGACGGTATCGCTGGAAATTTACAACAGTATTGGTCAGCTTGTGACCAGGTTGGTTAACGGAGGTCTATATCAGTCAGGCCGTCATACGGTATCATTTGATGCTTCAGGGCTGAGTTCTGGTATTTACTTCTATCGGTTAACGACAGATACTCAGGTCATGCAACGTAAGATGATTCTGATCAAGTAATCTCATATCTAATCCAAGTACTACCGATTGGCTTATTGCCTGTCGGTAGTACGTTTATTTTTAGTGACGCTCATGCATAGTCGGCAATACGTATCCCTTCTTGCTTTGTTGATTTTGGCTTTATTCGGTTCAACAGAGCTTCATGCACAAAATGGTGGAAGAATCGTTGGAAAAGTAACAGATTCGACCGGAGAGACCCTGCCTGGTGTGCAAATCATCATCGATGGAACTACACGGGGAACCATCACAGAACTGGATGGCTTCTATTCTCTGATAAATGTTCCTGCCGAGACCTACACGCTGATTTTTCGATACATTGGATTTTCTACCGTCAGAATTGAAAACGTTGAAGTTGTAACAGGCCGAACCACAACCATTGATGTCGTTCTGCAGGATCAGGCTGTGGTGGGAGATGAGATCGTAATCACTGCTGAGCGCCCGATTGTACAAAAAGACAGGACTACTACAACTGCTTTTGTAAGCAGGGAACAAATTCAGGCATTGCCTGTTCAGAACATCGAAGATGTAATCAATCTTCAGGCTGGTGTTGTTGAAGGTCACTTCAGAGGAGGCCGGGTTAACGAGGTTATGTATGTGGTCAATGGAGTACCCATCAACAATCCCTTGAACAATTCACCAGGATTCACGGTGGAGTCAAACATGGTTTCGAATCTCGAAGTCATCACCGGAGTCTTTAATGCAGAATATGGTCAGGCTACATCGGGAGTCGTAAACATTGCTACACGCTCTGCTCCTACAGAGTGGACAGTTGAATTTCTAAGTCACGTATCTGGTATAGCCAGTAACAGAAAACTTGACTTTCTGACGCGAAATGTGGGACCTGGATCTTCATTATCTGCCGAAGATTTTACTACGGAGCGGGTGAGTTATATGCAAGCTGCAGGGTTGCCCAACCGGTCGGAAGTTAATTTAACTGCCGGGGGACCATTGGTCGGTAGTAAACTGGGAACCAATCTGAATCTACGATATGTCAAAGACAATGGGAGATTTCTCGGAAGAAGAGTGTTCATGCCGGATGATTATTCGGGCAATGAAGAGTTTTTCAGTTCCAGTATCATCAATAATCCAGGAAACCGTGATGCCTGGCAAATAGAATCGACCGGTGATCATGAATTTGTATCGATGAGTGAGGTCGAAAGGTTGTCACTGAATACGGCAGTGGTTTACAATCCTGTCAGACAACTACGTTTAGAGTACAACAATTTTACTCAGTTTCAGAGAAACCGTGACTTCGACCATTTCCTGAAATATGCTCCTGATGGTCGCAATTGGAATTATCCCGAAAACCACACCCATATTGTAAGTGGCAGATACACGTTCAATCCCAATACATTCGCTAATCTATCCTACAGCAATCAGGTAGACAAGTTTGAGACCCGGTTATACTCATCACCTGTGGCTGACTCGCTATTCGATAATCGCATCGTTGCCCCTGAGTATGGCAATCAGGCTGGTCCGTATACCTTCAGTATGGGTGGAAACAACATCTACTATGGACGAAACCGCACTCAAATCCATCACCTTGTTGGAAGTATTACCAGCCAGGTCAACCGTTACAATCAGGTAAAAGCCGGATTCAAATTAAGCTTCCAGCACGTACAGAACACGCAGATTGGCATCGATGTGAATTCTCAAAATGGATTCACCCCTGTACGTACTCAGCAAGACTGGCGAAATGTAAAACTGGACATTCAACCCCGGGAATTTTCAGCCTACATACAGGACAAAATCGAACTTCAATATCTGATTATCAATGCCGGGATCAGGCTGGATTATTTTGATCCAGCGTATGACATTCCGGTTAGCTGGGCGCAGGCCAGTGCATTGACCATCCCGGACCCCGATAATCCGTCACAAAATATCTCAAACAGGACGAAAGCAAAAGCGAAATACCAGGTAAGTCCACGACTTGGTGTAGCTTTCCCGTTGTCTGATGTCAGCGTCATCAGGTTTTCTTATGGCCGGTTTTTCCAGGTACCAGACTATGCACTTCTCTACTCCAATCCAGATTACATCGCGGATCCGTTAAGTGCTACATCCCGCTATGGAAATCCAGATGTTGAACCACAGAGTACTTCAACCTTTGAAGTTGGATATCAACAGGGACTAACCGATGAACTGGGACTGGAATTAACGTTATTTATCAGAGATGTAAGAAATCTGATTGCAGATCAAATAGAGCGTGATGTAAGTACCACCAATTTTGCTGTCCGATATGTAAACCGTGAATTTGGAACTGTTCGGGGTGTCACGCTTTCCTTGTTCCAGAGATCATCCGGTCCACTATCCTGGACACTGGATTACACCTTGCAATTTGCCGATGGAAGCTATGCCATTACCGGGGATTTGTTTGAACGGGTACAAAGCGGCCTCGATGAGACGCTTACTCTAGCCAGACTGGACTGGGACCGGCGTCATGTGTTGAATAATTCGATAACATTTCGTCCAAATAACTGGATTACAGCAACCTTCATCAACACGTTTACCAGTGGCCGGCCTTACACTACCAGTCGTAACAACATTCAGTCGTTTATCCGAAATAACGAAGATCGTCCACCAGGATTCAATACCAACATCCGTACATATTTAAGACCATTTCCAACCAAATTCGATGTGAGTTTATTCTTACAGGTCGATAATCTTTTTGACATTAAAACCGCAAATGTGGTCTATGCGGATACAGGTCAGCCTGACAATACCTTTGAATTACAAGCTGCACGCAGGTTGAACATCAATGGGTTGAACACGGTAGAAGATTTCTTTGACAGACAAGATTTCTACAATGCCCCCAGAATCATAAACATTGGATTTCAAGTTAGGTTATGAGAATGCAGATTAAATTAATCACCCTGGCTATTGCGATGACGGCAATCTGCAACGCAGAAATGTCCGCTCAACCTTTACTTGAAGCACCGCCCTGGATGAAAGACATTCGTGGAGAACAGGGACAAATCGCCCGTGGCATCCTGGATGGGAATCTTATTGAGACCAATTTCAGGAACCATGGTGAGTTATCCAGATACAATGATCGACCTTACGGGATCTGGCCCCGTGGAACAACAAACAGGCACGTAGATGGCATCGCTTTTTATGTCAGTGGACAAGTATATGGAGAGAGGTTAAAGTGGCCTGATCTATTTCCAGGTGCTGTTAGTGACACGATTTTAAGTCCGGCGAGTCATAATTTCCGTGCTGATGCAGGTGGAGTAAAAGCACCGCTTGGACCGATCTGGGGTTGGTTGCCAAAACCAGGATTCCATAACGACAGAAGAATTGATCCCATAACCCGCACACGTACTCCAGTTCCTGCACTCAGTGGTGACCAAAGCTCCTGGCCTTCAGACTGGCCCGATAAATACGATAATCCTGATGATCCGGGATGGGCAGGACAATGGAACGGATATTTCGGTAAGGGCATCCAGCAGGCTGACCTGGAGACTTTCTACGTGATTGACGACTATGGAGATAAAGAATACACACGAAATGACCAGGGTCAGGTATACAGTCCGTTTGGAGTATTTTATCCCAATTCTGCTGACTCTTCTATGGGTGGAATGGGATTGACAGTTACGGTTCGCTATCTGCAGTGGGCCAATGTGTTGGCTGAAGATGCTGCATTTATGCTCTACGAAATCACCAATGGTGGAAATTACGATTATGGATCGAGAAGAGGCGAAGGCCTTTACTTTTATAAGGTTGTAGACTACGGATTAACCGGAGCAAGTGGTCAGGAAGATCGTGGGATCGGGGCATTCGATCCACAGTTCAATTTGTCGTTTGGATGGGATGCTGATGGAATTGGGCGTGACATTTCAGGACGTTTATATCCGCTAGGCTATGTTGGATTCGCATTCCTGGAATCCCCGGCGGATCCATTCGATGGCAGAGACAACGATGAGGATGGAATCACCGATGAAAAAAGAGATTCCGGACCTGGAATGCTTATTGAGGGCAGAGACCAGATTGCAGCATATGTGACTGCCAATTACAATCGTGCCATATTTGAGAACACGACAGAGTTCCAAGGCTACGGCCCGGTTGAAATGCGCCCGGCTTACCTGGCGGGTAAATGGTGGACGGGTGACGAAAATCTCAACTGGGTTGGCTTCACTGATCTGAATGAAAATGGGATTCTTGATGAGGGGGAACCTCTTAACGACGATGTTGGAATGGATGGATTAGGTCCTAACGATTTTGGATACCCAGGTCCTGATTCGGGTGAAGGGGATGGCATTCCAACCGCAGGGGAACCAAACTTTGATCAAACAGATGTTCAGGAATCAGATCAGATCGGTTTACGTGGATTCAATCTCGACGACCGACGAATCTACCAAAGTGGTGATAACCTGCGTAACGATACGTGGTTATGGCAGAAAATCGTCCAGAGCGAGTTTCCGCTCGGAACAAAACCCGACGCTTTCGAGGTATTCGACATCGAACCGTACATCCTGTTTATGTCAGGACCGGTAAACCTGCCACCCGGAAGAACCGACTTTTTCTCCCTGGGCTGGTTGTTCGGCTCTGAGCGCAATGATTTCTACCGAAACAGGGCGATTGTACAAAGCATATACGACGCGAATTACCGTTTTGCACAACCACCTATACCGCCCAAATTAACGGCAATACCGGGTGATAAGCGTGTTGTTTTGGCCTGGGATACCTTATCTATCAGCAGCTTCGATCGCTTTACCCAGGAGTTCGATTTTGAGGGATACCGATTATACAAAGGAACTGATCCCCTGTTGACCGATGCCCGAGTCATTACAAACATTGATGGTGTTCCTACGTTCTATAAACCACTGGCGCAATTTGACCTGGTGAATCAGTATTCAGGACCCGTTACTGTGCTACAAGGGACGTCCAACTACAATTTGGGAAGTAACACGGGGCTACAGTTTTTCTATGTGGATGAAGATGTCAAGAACGGTGTCCGTTACTATTACGCCCTGGTTGCTTACGACAGAGGAGTCTATACGTCCACCGGAGCACTGGAAATCGATCCTCAGGAGAATACGTTTAACTTCTCGGTGGATGCATTTTCTAACATACGGGGTACCAGTGCTAACGCAGCCGTAGTTGTACCAAGACCCAAAGCTGCCGGATTTGTACCCGGTGGAGCAAACGAAGACTTGTCCAGAGTAACTTCCGGCAGAGGTACAGGTCGTATTGAAGTGGAGGTTGTGAATTCGGCCGAAGCAGACTTTGATGCGGTCTACCGACTCGAATTTGATGCACAAACGCGATCGGAAACCGAATATGTAACGAGTCGCTATCGATTGCGCAAAATGGGTGAAAATGAGGTGTTGTTCAATCGTGATGTTTCGGATGCACCGCCTTATGTTGAAGGATTCTTTGTCCGGGTTTTTAACGATGAATTCATCGAACCATTTCCTGCCCGCTCTGGCTGGGTAGAAAACCACGGCACCGATAATGAGTCCTTCAGTTTCAATCCGGCGAATCTGGAAAGTTATCGCACGAACTGGATCGTGGAAACCAACCCGGATGACACTCCGGATGGAGTGTACATTCCATCCGATTATGAACTCATCTGGAGCAATCAGAAGGTGTATTTACCTCCAAGATTCCAGGCGATAAATTATTTAAGAGATTCTCTGAATGTTGTGGCGATGAATCTGGATACAGGACGACAAGCGGATCTGTTGATTGTAGACAGAAATGAAAACAGAACATTCGACGTAGAAGATGAACTGGTCATTGTAGAACGAGTCGGCCTGTTCAGATTCCGGCATAGAGTTCGTTTCTCAGTTCCACAGGGGCAACCCAGCCGGATACCTGGAACCGGAGAAATTATTCGTATATCGAACAAAAAACCGTTCACTTCAGATGATTATTTTCAGTTTAGCATCAACGATTCACGTTTAGATACAGATCTGGCTGCTGAAGAACTCGAAAAAATTGCGGTTGTTCCCAATCCTTACATTGCCTCAAGCGCTTTTGAAGTCAGAACCTCTTCGGTTGGGCGAAGTGAAAGGAGAATCGCTTTCATCAACCTGCCTGCCAAATGTTCCATCAGAATCTACAATCTGAGAGGGGAATTGATTCAAACGCTCACGCGTGATGCCTTATCAGATGATGGAATGGAATTCTGGGACTTGAAAACCAGGGACTTCCAGGACGTAGCCTATGGTGTGTATATCTACCATGTAGAGGCACCTGGAATAGGGAACAAAACAGGAAAATTCGCTCTCATTAAATAACACTATGAAACAGATACGTTTGCGTCATTTTGGAACCTGGATAGTGTTGAGTCTGATCGTTTCATCGGCTTCAGTTCCTACGGTTTTTGCACAAAGTAAAGTGGGTACCACGGCTGCTACGTTCCTGACACTTGGAACTGGAGCAAGGGCTACAGGTCTTGGACATGCCTATACGGCAATGGCAACGGGCCCGGACGCCTTGTTCTGGAATCCATCAGGTATCTCCATCCGTTTTGAGGAATCCGATCCGCTTGGTAGTGTTATGTTCAATAACAAACAGTGGTTTGCAGGAATACAATACAACGCACTGAGCTTAACACTCCCTGTCTCAAAGTACGACAGGGTCATCGGGTTACATGCCATTTATATGGATTATGGGCAAATGGACATCCGAACGGTGGACCAACCCGAAGGGAATGGATTGACATTTGGGGCTTATGATCTTGCCGTTGGCGTAAGTTTCGCCTCCCCAATTACCAGCACCTTTCACCTGGGTGGAACAATAAAGTATGTTCAGCAGTCCATCTATGATATGCGATCCAGCACAGTTGCCGTAGATATTGGTTTTACCCTGATTACACCCTATTTGAACGGTATGCGTATGGGAGCATCCCTGATGAATTTCGGCGGTAATATGCAACTTGATGGACTGAACGCAAATTTTATCGCCGAACCATATCCCGATATCATTGGTGGAAATGATAATGTTGAAGCTGCCTACAGAATGGATGAGTGGAATATTCCGATCCAATTCAAGTTCGGAGTTCTGATTCCAGCTGTAACCTCAGAATACTTCGATTGGTATATTACCGGCGAATCCCATCAGACAAACGATCAATATCTGAATGCAGACTTAGGCAGTCAGGTTGTGCTAAAAACAAAAACTACCCGAATCACACCACGCATTGGCTATAAAGACTTTCCCTTGGACGCTAAATTTGATTTCAATCAGGTGGACAGTCACTGGACATTCGGGATCGGGCTTCAAACACGTGTATCGGGAATCATTTTTGGTGTCGATTATGCGTATGTTCCGTTTGATAAACTCGGTGACACTTCAATGATTGATCTGCGAATCTATTTCTAAATGCGATTTTTGAATGGATATCTACTTGTTTCCCTGGCACTATTATTCGGGGTAAGCTGTTCAGGTAATCAACACCCCGAGTTTGATTTTGAACCGGGTGCAGCTTTGGCAATCGTCAATGCAGATACCATTTTTGCGGAAGCATTTGAAGAGACGTATATCAATATGCTGACCCGGACAGGATATGCTGATTCAGAACAGAGACGATACTTTCACTTAAATCAACTTATCGATGAATATCTGTTAGCCCAGGAAGCCAGACTCCTGGGGTTGGACGATTCATTGACTGCGGTGTACACAGAACGTACCAAAAATCGGACGCTTCGCAACGTTTTTGTGAAGTACGAATTTTTATCACAACTCGAACAACCCGATGAAAGCCGAGTCCGATTCGCCTTCTACAGAACTAAACAGAAACCCTTCGTAAGGCAATTGTATTTCACTACTTCGGCTGAAGCCGAGACGTATCACCAAAGATTGGAAACGGGGGAATCGTTTCTGGATCTGGCCAACGAACTGTATGCGACATCATCCTATGATAGCTTAGCCGGATTCATTGGTGAAATCAGTTACTTTGGCGTAGATGATGTTTTTGCAGAGACGGCCTACAATCTGAATGCAGGCGAGTATTCGCGTCCTGTGAGAACTCGTCAGGGTTATGTCATATTATTTGTTGAAAATTGGAAACTGAATCCGATTATTACCGAAACTGAATTTCAACAACGCGCTGAATCGATACGATTCATGCTCCATCAGCGCGATTATCAGATGGGCGCTGATTCATTCATCAGGGCTTATATGTCTGGACTCAGTCCCACACCCGTTCTGGAAAACGTACATACACTTCAACGCTATTTGTACCAGAGATTACCTCAGCAAATCAATCCAAACGAACTTGAACGACCCGTACCAACCGATTTTATACAAGATCAAGAAGATCTTGACCTTCAGGCGCCTCTCATCACGTTTACAAAAGAAGGCAGCACACTTGTATTCCGGGTTCAGGATTACCTCAATTGGATCGACTCTTTACCTATTCAGGAGATAAGAACGCGTTTTGACGCATCATTGGGTCGTGCCTTTATGTGGAATACCTTCGCCAATGAGTCCAAAGTAAAAGGGTACGATCAGGATCCGTTTGTACATTTTAATGCACGGGTTGCAGAAAATCTATTTCTTGCATCCCGACTCCGCGATTCTTTAGCGATCGCTCCATCACCCGCTATGCGGGCCGAGGATATTCAGGATGCATACAAAGCTTTTGGCTACGACTCACGTAGATTACAGAATTTGGATTATTATCTGATCGAACTGGAAAGTCTTGCCAGTGCCAGAATGGTTCGACAGCAGATACTTTCAGGTGAAATCCTCATCAAAGAGAGTGATCTGGCTCAAAGAAAAAACGAAAATGAGACGTCTATCCGGGTTTCTGAACTTCAGTCTCACCTACTGAGAGCCGAAATTGGATTTCCTCACCTGATCGGGACTAAATCAGGGTGGTTCGTCCTGCAGGTCAACTCGCGGGAATTTGGAATACAACCCGTAGAGGAGGTCTCTTCCGAAATCCAGGAAAAACTCAAACCTATTTACAACGAATTCACCCTGTTGAAACGGCTACGAGGGCAATCAGAGGTTGTCATAGACTCGGTGGCCTTTGTAGCCTTGATGAACTATTCTCCATCCATATAATTATGATTAAAATCAAAATATCGACACTGGCTGTCCTATTGATGCTGCTGATTGTGAATCAAAGTGAGGCACAACGTTATGAATTAGTATGGAGTGATGAATTTAATTCGGCACAGCTGGACACGGATACGTGGAATATCTGGCGTGGATCTGCTTTCAACAATGAACTTCAGTGCTACACAAATCAGCCAAAGAACATCTCAGTATCTGATGGGACGCTAAAACTTACCGCTCGCCGCGAATCGATTCGATGTGGAAGTATATTAAGGTCCTACTCATCGGGAAGAATATCAACCGATACCCTGAATGCCGGATGGGAATTTGGTAGATTTGAGGTCAGAGCCAAGATGCCCGCAGGTACAGGATTCTGGCCCGCATTCTGGTTGATGCCAGCTAAGAGAATCGACTGGCCTAAAGGTGGAGAAATCGACATTCTGGAGTATCGTGGAAACCTGGTAACCGAAACCAATGCAGCGATTCACTACTGGCGGCAAGGATGTGTGGGTAATTCAGCTACTTGCAGGGTCTATGAAGAGGAAACTTTGGATACCGGACTTGATCTGTCGCAGGACTTCAATCTATACGCGCTGGAATGGACACCTGAAAAACTCGTATGGTTGTTTAATGAAGAACCCTATTTTGAAATTGATCTGACGAAAATTGCTGCAGATTATAATCCCTTCACCGGTCCATTCTACATCATTTTGAACCTGGCAGTTGGAGGTACCTATCTGCCCAATCCAACTCCCACAACGATATTTCCGCAATCTTATGAAATTGATTATGTCCGAGTGTTTCAGGATGTAAATGTACCTCCACAAGTTGATTTATCGCCCGTAGATACCAGTTTTGCTGCAGGAGAAACGATACTTCTTAATCCTGACTTCAATGACCCGGATGGAACCATCACAAAAGCGGACTTCTACATCGATGGGGAATGGGTGGGTTCAGTAGATGAAGCCCCATTCAGTCTGGAGCTAAATCCACTCATGGAAGGATGTTATGAAGTTACCATAGTAGCCACGGACAATGATGGAACTCAATCCACGATGGACAACATCATCACCATAACGATTGGCAATGGATGTACGAATAAAGCCTATGGCAATCAGGCACCCGAAATTCCCACTACAATTCCAATGTGGAAGTTTAATCACGGGGGACAAGGTGTTGCCTATTCTGAATCAACACCATTGGTGAATCTCGGGACGACAGACGAATCCGTACCCAGAATCTACGATGCGGTAGACATTAAGGCTGTGGACCATCCTGACACAGATTTCGCAGTTTTTGAGAGCGTAACGGGCGAGTGGATGCGATATACCGTAGAGAGTCCAAGCGCTGGAAAAGGCAACCTGACTTTTACCGTGAGTTCCCAGATAAACAGTTCTTTTGATGTTGAGGTGAATGGTCGCGTGGTGGGATCTTTTAACCGTATCCGGTCAGGCGACCAGCTTATCGAGCGCCTTCTATCGGACGTAGAATTTCAGCAGGGAAACAACGATATCAAAGTATCGACCAGGATTGGAAATCTGACCTGGTTCACCATGGATATCACGTCATCGTCTCCTGTGTCTGTAGAAGATACAGAACTGTTGATACCCGATTCGGTTGACTTACTCACAGCGTATCCAAATCCGTTTAATCCCTCGACTCAAGTACAGTTTCAGCTTCCGGCATCAGAAGAGGTCCGGCTGGAACTCTTTACGATCAACGGATCAAAAATCAAAGAATTATACCAGGGCATGTTGCCCGCAGGTATGCATCGATACCAGCTGGACATGACTAGTTTCGCGAGTGGAGTTTATTTTGTCAGACTAAGTACGGGCAACTCGTCCAAAGTTCTTCCTGTCACGTTGCTGCGTTGAATTTACAATCTTTTTTCTACGGTTCTGGACATTGCTTCGTACCATCCACCAAAGGAATCGTTGGCGATACGTGTACGAATCTGCTCCATCAACCACAGATAAAACATAAGATTATGAACGGAAGCAAGTTGCATTCCAAGTAGCTCGCCACATTTAAACAGGTGGTGCATATAAGCAAGCGTGTGATTCTGGCACAAATCAGATCCAAAACCTTCATCAGCGGACTCAAAACAATCTCTCCACTTTGAATTCCGAAGATTGATCGTTCCATGACGGGTGAATATCATCCCATTACGGGCATTTCGTGTTGGCATCACGCAATCAAACATATCTACTCCCAATGCAACGTTTTGAAGTAGATTAGCCGGAGTACCCACTCCCATCAAATACCTTGGTTTATCCTCAGGAAGGATCTCGGTGACCAGATGGGTCATCTCATACATGAGATCTGCTGGTTCACCTACACTGAGTCCTCCGATGGCATTTCCATGAAAATCGAGCTCGGCAATGGCTTGTGCCGATTCCCGACGAAGTTCGGAGTATACACTACCTTGGACGATGCCAAACAGGTGCTGCTTGTGACCGTATATAGGTTCTGTACGATTCAGTTCCTCCTTACACCGTTTGGCCCAACGATGCGTCAGATGCATCGAATTTCTCGCGTACGTTTCATCGCATGGAAAAGGCGGGCATTCATCCAGCACCATCATGATGTCTGAACCCAAAACTCGCTGGGTGCCTATCACATTTTCGGGAGTAAAGATATGCTTGGAACCATCGATATGGCTTTTAAAAGTCGCCCCTTTTTCATCCAGTTTGCGATTTGGCGACAAAGAAAAAACCTGATAACCTCCCGAATCCGTCAAAACAGGCCTTTCCCAGTTCATGAATGGGTGTAATCCACCCGCTCGTCGCATGATATCGTTACCCGGCCTTAAATACAGGTGATAGGTATTTCCGAGAATAATTTGTGCGTTCACTTTGTCTTTTAACTCTTGTGGATACACAGCCTTAACGGTCGCAACGGTCCCAACAGGCATAAAAATCGGTGTCTCGATTACTCCGTGGTCGGTAACAACTTTCCCCAGACGTGCCTTGGTATCGGGTGATTTTTTAACAAGCGAATACAATTCGAGTTCCTCAGGTAACTTTAATCAAGTGCATCGGACCGATGCGATTTCAAAATTATAATATTGTGTCAAATAGCCTTAAATTTATGGCCTGAACCAATAAATCCGGATGGCTTAATATACGTGGATTCCTTCAAGAACATCTTATATACCTTTCTTGCCGATAGCCTTGCGCTGATCGGTTCCTGGTACCTGTTTTATGCGCTCAGATTCAGGATGGGACTTATGTCTGCCGAATCCTCTCAGGTACCTGCTGAACTGTTTCTGCCTGCAATTGTGATTGCATCATTCTGGTTGATCCTTTTTGCCATATTCGGGATGTACAACAACTTCCATCTCACCTCCCGCTTTGACGAGATTCTTCGTGTGGGAAAAGTTACTGTACTGGGAACGCTGATTTTATTTTTCGTTTTGTTCATCGACAATCTTGGCTGGAACTCAGAGAATATTGGATCTGCGAAGTCGTATACACTAACCTATTGGCTGGTAGTTTTTGTACTGGTTTCTTTGGTGCGGGTAAGTGTTTTAACCATAGAAATCCATCAGGTAAAACGAAGTGGCAAGGGTTTGCACACTGCCGTGATCATTGGAACCGGTGAAACGGCACGTGACATCAAGGCAAATCTGGATCGTAACCGTACATCAGGGATGAATGTAATTGGGTATGTGACCGAAAACGGCGGAAATACCGTATCCAAGGATATAGACGGGGTTCCGGTGATCGGACCAGTAGAATCGATTCGTGAATTGATTGTTCAACATAGCGTAAAAGATGTCATCGTAGCACTTGAGCACGAAGACACTGAAAAGCTGATACGCATTGTAGATGATATTGATATCACCGATGTGTCGGTTAAAATTGTGCCTGGATTCATCCATCTCATCTCCGGTTTAAATCGTACCAATCAGATATTTGGGCTGCCATTGATTGAAGTGATGCCGGATCCCATGCCATCGTGGGAAAAATTCACCAAAAGGCTATTTGATATTCTGTTTTCTCTGATCATTCTGGTCGTGACTTTACCCATTTTTCTGATATTAGTGATTTTGGTAAGATTAACATCCAAAGGACCGGCGATCTTCAGACAAGAGCGAGTCGGATTATATGGCCGGTTGTTTACCATGTTTAAGTTTAGAACGATGTATCAGGATGCAGAACAACGCAGTGGTCCGGTTTGGGCAAAAGAAAATGATCCACGTATCACTCCCGTTGGATACTGGCTTAGAAAGCTTCGTTTAGATGAAATTCCCCAGCTATTCAATGTGCTTAGAGGAGATATGAGTCTGGTGGGACCCCGGCCGGAACGGCAATTTTTTGTAGATCAGTTCAAGAAGGATATCCCATTATATACCAGAAGACTCAGAGTACGCCCCGGCATCACAGGTTGGGCTCAGGTCAAATGGAAGTACGACGAATCGTTTGAAGACGTTAAAGAAAAGACGAAATACGACCTTTTTTACGTCGAGAATATGTCGCTTAGAATGGATTTCAAGATTCTCATCAATACTTTATTTACCGTATTTGCGGGTAAGGGTCAATAACTGCCATGAAATCAGATACATTGGTTATCATACCAACGTACAACGAAGCTAAAAACATCCAAAAGATGATCCCGGCATTGATGGGGCTGTCAGCTCTTCAGGTGGATGTTCTGGTAGTCGATGATGGCTCACCAGACGGCACAGGCGATGTCGTCCGACATATGCAGCATGAATACGATGGTAGGATCCATTTAGTGGAACGATCAGGGAAGCTGGGTCTCGGAACGGCTTATGTTGCTGGATTCAGATATGCACTTGACCGACATTACACCTTCATTTGTGAAATGGATGCCGATTTTTCTCATGACCCCAAAGATATCCCACGTCTGGTTAAAATGGTACGATCTGGAGAAGCAGACCTTGCTATCGGTTCTCGGTATAACGAGGGAATTAGTATCATTAACTGGCCATTATCCAGACTGATACTTTCGTATTCAGCGAATGTCTATGCACGCACCATAACGGGTATGAATGTGTACGACACTACGGCCGGATTTAAATGCTTCCACAGAAAGGTTTTGGAAACGCTTGACCTTAGCAGAATCAAATCCAACGGATACTCCTTCCAGATAGAAATGCATTATCGGGCATTTAAAAAAGGATTCAACATCCGTGAAGTGTCTGTCATATTTCGGGAGCGGATCGAGGGTGTGTCAAAAATGTCGAAAGCTATTGTCTGGGAAGCCATCTGGATGGTCTGGTCGTTAAAACTGCGGAGCTTTTTGGGGCGATTGTGACCAATTCTTGTGTTGGGTACTTCGATACCACAAAATTCGTATATTGAACGTCCGATTTTTAATCACAAATTGAAGCGGCATGAATTACCTCGATTTTGAAAAACCAATTCACGATCTGGAAAAGAAGATCGAAGAGTTGAAACAGATTTCAACCGGTGAAAAGAACCTACTTTCTCCTGAAATCAACCGACTGAATGAAAAACTGGAGGAGCTTCGGGTATCTATTTTTAAAAATCTGACTCGCTGGCAGCGTGTCCAGTTAGCCCGTCACCCTGACCGCCCCTATACACTCGACTACATCGACAAGTTTGTTGAACATTTCATGGAGCTACATGGGGATCGTTACTTCGGGGATGACAAAGCGATTGTTGGAGGATTTGGAACCATTAATAATCAATCGGTAATGATCATCGGGCAGCAAAAAGGTCGCGATACCAAAAGCCGTCAATACCGAAATTTTGGTATGCCTGCTCCGGAAGGATATCGCAAGGCCTTACGGCTCATGAAATTGGCTGAAAAGTTTAAGATCCCTGTCATTACTTTGCTCGATACACCCGGTGCCTTTCCTGGGCTTGAAGCTGAAGAACGGGGACAAGCAGAAGCTATTGCCCGCAACCTGCGTGAAATGGCCGTACTTAAAGTACCTATCATCACCGTTGTAATTGGTGAAGGTGCCAGCGGTGGAGCCCTTGGAATCGGAATGGGTAACGAAGTATATATGATGGAAAACACGTGGTATTCAGTTATTTCTCCTGAGTCCTGCTCCTCAATTTTGTGGAAGACCTGGGACTATAAAGAACAAGCCGCCAATGCGCTCAAATTAACCGCCCAGGACTTGCTGGAACTCGGAATCATTGATGGCATCATTCCAGAACCCATTGGTGGTGCACATCGGGATTACGACGCAGCAGCTACAGCACTTAAAGATCAAATCACTGATTCTCTGAATCGACTGGGTAACATGGACTCCGAAAAATTGATCGAACAGCGTATTGAGAAGTACTCAAAAATGGGCGCCTGGATCGACAACACGGTATCAGCCTGATCCTGTAATGATTCCCGATAAAAATCCCATCATATCCTATACCCATCGGTTGAGAAGCCGGTATGGGGAAACCGATAAAATGGGATACGTGTACTACGGTAGATATCTGGAGTACTTTGAGACGGCCAGGACTGAAATGATCCGAAATTTCGGGTTCTCCTACCGGGAACTGGAAGCAAATGGGATCATGCTTCCGGTGATTCATGCCGAGTTGACGTACAAAGAGCCTATTTTTTACGATGATTTGATGGATATCGAAGTGAGTGTGTTCGACAGGCCGGCAGTCAGACTGGATACCTACTACGAAATCTGGACTCAGAATCGTACAAAATTACACACTACCGGACGAGTGACGTTGGTGTTCACCGATTTAAACACCAGAAAACCTATCCGGTGTCCGGCGTCTTTTATCGATGCCATGATCAATACTAAATAATCCAGAGGAATCTATGTACATGTTTTCATCCAATGACTTCAAGCAAATTGAAGCCATCATCGATCTGGCGCTACTTGAAGACATCCGCTCGGGAGATGTTACCACTGAAGCCGTGTATTACGACAACGAAAAGGCTAGTGCAAGGTTCGTATCCAAACAAGCAGGAGTAGTTGCTGGATTACAGGTTGTTCAAATGGTCGTTGATGTCATAAGTGAAGACATTGAACTGAACTGGAATGTAGATGATGGGGATGTGGTGGCATCCGGACAGACACTCGGGTCGATCAAGGGTCCAGCCGGAGCCATACTGATAGCTGAACGCACGATGCTCAATTTTTTGCAACGGATGAGTGGAATTGCCACTTCGGTTCGTGAGTTCGTCGATCTGATTGAACATACCGAAACCCACATCCTGGATACCAGGAAAACAGCTCCCGGACACCGGGTGACGGATAAATGGGCCGTTGCTATAGGGGGCGGAGAAAATCACCGGTTTGGGCTTTATGACCGTTATCTCATTAAAGAAAATCACATCAAAGTAGCTGGAAGCATTGAAAAAGCACTTAAACTGTGCATATCGCATCGCGAAATCAACGAACTCGATGACCTTGAAATCGAAATTGAGGTCACAAATCTCAACGAGTTCCGCGAGGCACTTGAGTATCCTGATGTAGATTATATTATGCTAGACAATATGTCTCTGCAGGACATGAAAAAGGCAGTTGAACTGGCAGATGGCAGGGTTCTGCTGGAAGCTTCGGGAAATGTATCCAAAGAAACCATTGTTGGAATCGCTGAGACCGGAGTGGATTTCATATCCATTGGTTCCATTACTCATTCCGTCGTAGCGATGGACATTTCGCTCCTATTTGAGTGAAAACAGAATCTTAACTACACTATAAACTATCCCGTTCCATGCATTCGGACCTGTTAACGTACAAGAATCCGTTGTACTGGATGGTTCTCGCTATCGCTACACTGGCCGTTTTCATTGCTTTGGGACCCGGACTGTTTGGTCATGTTGGTTTCGCTGAATGGTTTACCAGCTGGCAGAAACAGGTATTCAATCTGTTGTGTCATCAGCAGGCAGAACGATCCATTTCCATCAATGAAACACCTATGGCTGTATGTAGTCGATGTTTTGGGATCTACAGTTCTTTTTTTCTGACTCTACTTATTATCCCATTATTAAGGCAATCTACCTGGCGTAACAACTGGGCTATTATCCTCGTACTTGTGGCAGTAACCCTTAATGTGGTCGATTCTATAGCTTATTCACTTCAAATTTGGGAAAATTCAATAACCTCCCGATTTTGGTTCGGTAGCCTGATTGGTTTCAGTGCTGCGTTTGTGTTGGGTACAGAACGACCTGAAACTCTTAAAAACCTAATCAATTATGGAACAAAATAATCCGTTCATTTCGTCTGCGGTGATCATGGGCATCGTTTTTGCCTTGATTACTTCGGTGGTTTCAACTGTGATCAGTTATAATATCATCAGTTCAGAACCTAGTATGAATAACATGATCGTAATCAGTGCAATGGGACTGGTGTCATGTCTGATTGGAATGTTTGCAGGGATGCTGGCCGTACGGCATCATGCAAAACAATTTAATGTTCCGATCAAAATGGGCCGTGGAGCAGTAATTGGATTAACCACTGGCGTATTTCTAGCTCTTTTCGTTACCCTGATTTCACTTATCTGGACCAATCTGATCGATCCGGCTTTCACGGATAAACTTATGGAAGCATTGGTTGTCTCAATGGAATCTATGGGGGATGCACCTAATATGGATGAAGCGATTGATGGGATCTATGAACAGTTCAATAAGCAGAAGACGGTCGCTGGTCAGCTTCAAGGATTTGCGATGAATGCCGGAGTCCTGGGTGCTCTGAATGCACTCACTGGAATGCTGGGTGTTAAATTCTTTGCTCCGAAACCTGATAACAACGATTCATTCTAATTCCTATGAACGAGACCAATAGTCCTTCAGATACCCCATCTTACGTACCTCAACCCTGGGCTGACCGTAACGGTTTTCCAGGATGGATCATGGGTATCGGATGGGCTATTGGTGCGTTCGCACTCTTCCAGATCGTAGCTGGATTAGTCGCGGTGATCATTCTGGTATCCACTGGACGACTCGATATATCAAACTTTGATCCCAATGTGCTCACTCAAAATCTGGATGTGCTGTTTATTAGCAACACGTTTGGACAGATTGTCTTTTTGGGTCTCCTGACGCTCGCTTTTACCCGATTATCGGCTCCTAAAGGTCAGGTGTTTTCTTTCCTGCGTCTGCAAACTGACGATAATACGTTAAAAAACGTGGGTTTGGCATTTGTTCTGCTCATCATCATTCAACCGATTATCTATTACTTTTCCTGGTTGAACATGCAGTTTCCGTTCAGCGAATCCTACATGGAGTTTGAACGGGCGCAACTTAAACTCATCGAGAATTATCTGCGTGGTGACCATTTGATTTTACTCACCATTTTCCATATCGGGGTGGTTCCTGCAGTCTGCGAAGAAGTGTTGTTCAGAGGGTATATCCTTCGAAACTTTGAGCGTTCCATGAATGTATGGGTCGCAATCTTGGTTTCGGGACTCATTTTTGGATTATTTCACATCCGACTTACTCAATTTATTCCCCTTGCCCTGCTTGGAATGCTCCTGGCCTGGATGACCATCCAGACCCGAAGTCTCTGGCCAGCTGTTGTCGCTCACTTTGTTAACAATGGCGGGAGTGTACTATTTGTTTATCTCTATCCCGAAATCGCTTTAAACGAAGAATTACAAGGGGTCATGCCTCCGTTGTATCTTGTTGGGTTAAGTGTCATTTTAACGTATTTTGTACTTATTGCGATACAACGTGTTAACAGTCAAACAGGTGCAGGAGGCAAAAATGTTCAAGGAGCTGAGACCTGACGATATAAACGGATGGGTTTGTGTGTACGAAACAGGTACCGAGTACGACGCTGAAATGGTAAAAAGCTATTTTGCCGATCAGGATATCCATTCACAAATTCTTTCCAAGAGAGATTCTGCATACAATATGAATGTGGGTCAAATGTCGATGGTATATGTTTACGTACCCGGCGAATTGGAGTCAAAAGCAATGCAAGCGCTAGATGACTGGAAAAATGGAGTGCTTGAAATTGACGACAGTGACAACGGAGAGTAAGATTGAGTGAGCTTGTTAAACGGATACTGTTCGCTCTAGTTGGTGGACCCCTTTTTATAGCGGTTTCCTGGTTGGGAGGATACTACTTTGCCGGCCTGATGCTCATTTTAGGACTGCTGATTCAACGGGAGATGATTAAGCTTATGGATCTTCAGGGATTCAGGCCAAATGCGTGGGTAACGTATGCATCTTTGATGGTACTTATGTTCGGAGTAGTGTTTCCGGAGTGGCTGAAAATGTCGTTTATGGGTGTGGCGGTGGTTCAGATCGCGGCCGACACGTTGGATCGAGGTCATCGGCAGATGTATCGAACTATGAGTACATTCTACTGTACGATTTATCCTGCACTCGGAGTGTTGAGCTTTGTAGCCATCAGAGAAATGGGGCTGGAACCCTCTCATGGGTTCCTTTTCATGCTAATTTTGTTGTTTTCCATCTGGGGCAATGATACACTTGCGTATTTCGTTGGAAAAAATCTGGGCAGGCATCTGATGGCCCAGCACTTGAGTCCAAAGAAAACCTGGGAAGGCTTTGCTGGTGGGTTTCTTGGAAGCGCATTAGGACTTTGGGCAGCAACTTCGATGGTTGTAGTAGATGGATTTCAACTATCCAATTTGTGGCCTTTGATTATCATCATAAGTGTTGTGGGTCCCATAGGTGACCTGGCTGCCAGTAAGTTGAAACGGGCAGCTGGAGTAAAAGACACCTCTAATTTATTCCCCGGTCACGGAGGCGTTCTTGATCGATTTGATTCGCTGCTCCTGGCGGCACCCGTTCTGTTTTTATATTTGAGTTTCTTCGCCTAAACCCTCAAAAAGTTGTGTCTATGGTTCATTTTAAGCTGCGAAGCAGTACCCTTGATCTGCCCTTACGTCATACATTTACGATTTCCAGATGGTCGCGTGATAAAGCAGCAAATGTGTTGGTAGAACTGGAAGCTGAGGGTATTACTGGAATTGGTGAAGGAGCACCGAATGCCAGGTATCACGAATCGCAGGAGTCTTGTATGACCTGGTTAAACACGTTCGATTTGAGAGCGCTTCGAAATCCATTTGATGTGGAATATGTTCTTCGGGCCATGGATGCAACGGGTCCGGGTGAATATGCCGCTAAAGTAGCGCTGGAGATGGCACTGTACGACTGGATCGGAAAAAAACTTCAGGTACCCTTGTTTGATTTGTGGAATGCTCCATCCAGATTTGGCCCACAAACGTGTTTTACAGTTGGTATCGATGCCACTGAAAAGTTACCTGACCGTGTTGCCGAAGCCGATCGTTATCCGGTCCTGAAAATTAAGCTGGGTACAGATCGGGACGAAGAGATCATCCGTACGATTCGAACTTGTACTGATAAGCCCATCTGGGTGGATGCCAATGAAGGCTGGAAAACCCTGGACAGAGCCAGACAAATGGTGTCATTTTTGGCCGACAAGAATGTCCAAATGATTGAACAACCCATGCCTTCGTCGATGAAAAGTGAACTTGCCGAGCTCAAGAAATACTCACCGGTTTTAACTATGGCCGACGAAAGCTTCACCGGACGTGAATCGGTAGCGGAATTGGCACATTGTTTTCACGGTATCAACATCAAACTTATGAAAACAGGATCCATTCGGCGTGCATTGCAGTTGATCCACGGAGCCAGAAAATCAGGGCTTCAAATCATGATAGGATGTATGATTGAAAGTTCACTGGCAAATACCGCGGCGGCGCTGGTCAGCCTTTGGTGTGACTATGCAGATTTAGATGGACATCTGCTCATATCGCACGATCCCTATACCGGACTCCGTTTCGATGAACACCTTAACGTGTATTTACCAGAAAAAAATGGATTAGGAGTCGAACTACGCGGATAGAATCTATGTTGTCAGTTCTATGCATATACTAATAACCGGCGGAACCGGATTTATCGGAAATTATCTTGTAAACACACTGTTGAGTCGTGGAGACACCGTTACTGTGGTCACCCGTACACCGGGTAAATACAAGAAAAAAGGGGTGTCCTACGCAAAATGGGATGATCTTCCGGCTTTAATGGATTCCGTGGATGTTGTGATTAACCTTGCTGGTAGTAATCTTTTCGATAACCGCTGGACACCAAGTGTTCGTAGTACGATTCTGAACAGCCGCATCAAAGCTACATCAAGCATCGTTCATGCCATCAAAGCATCCACTAACAAACCTAAAGTATTTATTTCCGGATCGGCAGTTGGATATTATGGCCCACGAGGGGATGATATTCTTGATGAAAAGCAACCTCCAGGACAGGATTTTTTGGCCAAAGTCTGTGTTGCCTGGGAGCATGAAGCACAGAAACTTGACGATCCAACGGTTCGACTGGTACTCGCAAGAATCGGAATTGTACAGCAAACGGACAACGGTGCGCTCCAAAAAATGTTGATTCCTTTCAAGTTGTATGGTGGCGGTCCACTGGGACAGGGGTCACAGTATTATCCCTGGGTGCACATGGATGATATGATTCAGGCGTTGTTGTTCTGTATAGAAAATCAGGAAATATCTGGCCCTGTTAATATTTCAGCTCCAACTCCTGTCACTATGGACGAATTTGCAAAGACTTTAGGAAAGGTGATGGGGCGTCCGTCCTGGTTTCGAGTTCCGGAGTTTATGCTCAAGATTGCCGTAGGCGATTCTGCGTCCTCCATTCTGGCATCACTTCGAGCCGTGCCTGGTAAACTACTTGAACATGGCTACACGTTTCGTCATCCTAATCTCGAACGCGCCCTCCGTGATATTCTAAGCTGAGATGCTTAACAGAGGTAAGTAATCTTTACGTTTCGTGGTATGTTTTTGTCCACTACGTTTTTTTCTACAAAAAAAACAGGCATCCAAAAACATACCACTCCCTACTCCCTACTCCCTACTCCCTACTCCCTACTCCCCTATTCATAGTCCACGCTCTCAACCCATCCTGTGTTCCAGCGATGAGTTCGTTATTTCCGTTGCCGTTGATATCTGCAAATATGGGTCGGTGTAGATTTGTTGTTGGGATCTCTAAAAACCGCTCTGTTGTGGTAAGCTCCCAGGCGTACATTCGCCCGAATGATGTGATTCCTATGATTTCGGCCTGACCATTTCGGTCAATATCTATGACTAGAGGCGGGTGACCGGGTAATGCCGGGTTTCCGATAGATTCAGAAAAGCGAAGTTGACCCTGAAGATTGACGCCAAACAATGAACCGGCATCAGACAGGGCAAAGATTACAGGTTCAGTGACAGAGGTGGTTGAGTCGAGTCGAATGGTATGTGTACTCACGGTGGGTCTGATGGCTATTCCATTCTCCGCCAGGGGGATGCCTTGGGTGGTAAGATCGCCACCAGATTGTCTCGTAGTGGTAATTATGGGCGCGAGTCCAATCGGAAACAGGGTGCCGCGTCCAATAGATACCAGGGTTCCGTCAGCCAATCCACCCAGTAAATAGTCATTGTAAATCATAAATTCCCCTCGAAACGGCGCTCTGTTAAATAGGGGGAAACCGGATTTTACAGATCCATTCGTTTCGAAAGCGAAAAGGACATTCTCTGAATAAGCAACAATAGAAGTACTACCAAGCCAACTCACGACTTGAGGTTGGTTTCGGATTGATGCATTTAATGATTGAGGCCAGCCTTTTATGTTTTCACCCCGCTGATTCAGCACGTGTAGCTGTCTGTTGGAAGTTGCCGCAATGAGTTCAGGAATCCCATTCCCTGTAACATCCGTGATGAGAATCGGCGCAGTAAGCGTTTCGTTGAGTTGGATGGGGAATCCCGGTAGGGCCACGCCATTGTTACTCCATCCATAAATTCTGGAACCTGCACCCTGAATCACCGCCATTTGCTTGTTTGCATACCAATCTACCACAATGGGAGATCCAATGGGTCTATCTGTTCCTGTTGAAACCCTGAACACAGTTGTCCCATCCGCTGCAATGGCTGAAACCATTCCCCCTTCTGTTGCTATCAGCATCTCGGTTCTCGGAGTCCCAGCAATATCTGCTAAAACCGGAAATCCGGAGAGATCTGTTCCGTCCAGACGTACCAGCCAATGGTCGTTATAGGGTTGTGAATCCAGCTCTACCCGATAGGTTTTGAATTCAACCCTTACAGAATCAGAATTGGGATCGTGTTGTAACGCAAGTGCTCCTACATCAAATTGATCCAGGATTAGTCCGGTGCTTTGAATGGGATTCAAAACCGGTTGCAGGAACTGGAACAGAGATGCATTTCTGGTAAAAATAAATGAGGCGACTTCATCGGAGAACGCGGTCCGTGCATTGAGGTAGGTTTCGGTGTAGAACAGCGTCCGTCGCCGATCTTTATCTGTGAATAGCTTTGATATCAAAGCAGGTCTTTGTGTCGCAACCAGGATATCGTTATCAAATGCCAGATGGAAAATACCCATCTCTGAGAGTCCGCCCGAAATCAGCCACGACACTACAACACTGTCAACGATGTACCGGTCTGCCTCGCGTTGAACGAGCCCAAGCTGGGCCCATTCATCCAGAACGGATCGGAGTTGATCGGCACGCTCAACTTGCCTGATGTAAGCAAATTCACTGGCCCCCAGGAATCCACTTGAACCAAATGCCACAAATGCAACATGATTCCCCATGGTATGATCGAAACGTTGACGTTCGTATTCACCTGTCGTTAAAAAATCATCCAGTTCAGTTGGTTGAGTCAATGCGGGAAGATGAAGTGCCCTACTATGGAAAAAAGCGGCCAAAGCGGCATCCTGAGATACATATCGATCCATTATGGTTCGATGATTGGCGGTCGTAAGTGCTCTTATCAGATTGGATGCCCTTGACAGATCAACCTTCATCGTACCCGAAAGCTGTGTTCCTGCAAGATCCTGAGTAACAGTTAGTTTTGCTATTCCACTTCCAGTAAATCTATCCGATAACAGAGGACGATATCGGACCTCTGTTTCGGTTGCCAGCAAATTACTCATATGGACAAGATTGAACATCCATGTACCCGGGGTGAGTTCATTTGGTGTCAAATCAAGGCTGTTTTCGCCACCGGAAATAGTTCTGGCAAAAGACTCGAGTGCAAAACTGCTTTCAGAAACGAACATATAATTACCGGACTGGAGGGCATATATCACAAGACGATCCGAAACAAACAACATATAGATTCGGGTCTTTTGAAAAGAATAACCCGACGCTGTTTGGGGGCGACTGTAGCGAATACCGGCCTGTTTTGCAGTTCCTTTGGGTGCCCTCATGATCCAAACAGGTTTCCATTCGTCAGCGTTTGATGGAACGATTGCCAGGGCCTCGATAGATAATCCGGACTGGCCTGACTCACTGACTAGTCGCAAAATTTCCGCGTTATCGGTTCGACTGGCTTGAGCTACAATCACACTCAATGGGTTATTTAACTTGAGATCTAAGGGTTCTTGGCCATCCAACACGAAAAGTGCAGGGGTAGATTCGGGGACGGCTTCAACCCAATGCTCAACCTGCGGCTCTGAGCATGACCATCCAAAGACAGTTACCAACGTAAGAAGGATAAATTGACGAATTGTCGATACGTTCATGAGATTTAATCGGGGAAATCGTCTGTTCATTGAAAGACGAAATTCAGTTCACAGTGTTATATTAAATCCACTAACGTGTTGAATGAGTCAATATTTCGATTCAACGTAGTATTACGGGTGATTGAGATAGCACAATCATCCGTGAAAGTAAGTACTTTTTACCTAAATGACTTTTTTAACCCCATTTTTTTTACTTGGACTACTGGCTGTAGCGATACCGGTTATCATCCATTTCCTGAACTTGCGAAAACCGCAGAAGGTCGCTTTTTCAACACTTTCGTTCTTTTCTGAGCTTCAAAAATCCACGATCAGGCGATTGAAACTTAAGCGCTGGTTACTGTTAGCCGTTCGTGTATTGGCGTTGATCATGCTGGCCTTAGCACTCGCCCGTCCATTTTTACCACCCGGAATCGGAGGGTCATCGGCATCTTCAGCTACGTTGTACATCATACTGGTTGACAATGGAATTAGAATGGATCGAGTAAATGCGGATGGCCCTTATCTGGATCAGGCCAAGGAATTGATTCTTTCTATGACGTCCGATGCACGGGATCAGGACAGGTTTGCTATCTTTTCCACCCACGGAGATCTGATGGCGACGGGATACTTAAATTCATCACAGGTTTCTGAGCATGTTGCAGATCTACAGATATCCCGTTCCGGTTCATTACTCAATCAACGTTTCAAAAACCTCGATGCACTGGTATCGTCATGGTCTGGCGACCTTAGCGTGATTTACCGAATTACGACCGAGGAAGGTTTGGTAGCAGATGCCCAGTTTTTGGAGATACCCGAGTCGCTGAAGAAAGTCCCATTGAGTTATGTCGTTTTAGGATCCGATTCAGGTTCAAATCTGGTAGTTCACTCGGTAAAAGCTGCGGGCACCATAGCCGGTCCGGGAGTTTCTGTTCCCATTGAGATGATGGTATCCAACTTAGGGCGTCAGCCAGCTTACAACGCGTTCGTAAGTTTGGAAGTGGACGAAAGGCTGGTTGGTCAACAACCGCTGAATCTGGATCCTGGTGCCAGCGAAACAGTCTATTTTGATCTGATACCCACCCGTAGCGGATTTTTAAAAGGAGACATTCTTCTAGAGGGAGATCAGTTCCAACCGGACAACAAACACTTTTTCAGTCTACAGGTACCTGAAGTGCGCCAGGTATTGTTAATCAATGAGGTCACAGAGGGCGCAGCAACGTACCTGACTGCTGCACTTCAGGCAGCGGAACAGGTACAGGGACGAATCCGTCTACAACAATCATCTAGTACCAGCTATCAGGAAGCCGGACAGCCTGGCGATGCTGACGTTATTGTTCTCAACGGTCTGGATCGAATTCCCGATGATCTTCAGGAAAGTCTGGTCACCGCGGTTCAATCCGGTCGCGGGCTTGTGCTGTTTCCATCGCCGCGTGCCGATTTCAATTCGTACAACCGTCTATTGAACCGCCTGAATGCGGGTCAAATTAATGGATTCAGAGGTTCTTATGGAAGCTTTGAAGCGGTAGCTCGTGTTGACCGTCTCAAAGAGGGACATCCGATCATCGAAGAAATTTTTGAAAAGCAGGAAGATGAGGACATTTCAACCGAACTTCCCGGATTGTTTTATTACCTGAGATATAACCAGGATCCGCAGGCAGGCACAATAACCGTACTACAAAGTGAGTTGTCTGAACCGATCCTAATCGATCATCGCTTTGGGAACGGACGCGTACTGATTTCAACCGTCGGGGCTGACCCAGGTTGGTCCTCTTTTCCAGGTAATCCACTATTTGTACCCATTTTTTACAGAACAATCCTGTATGCGATGTCGGGAGATCAGGGTGACTTCCTCTCCCACGAATTGGGCCTTCCTTTTGTGTGGTCGGGTCGTTTAGATGGAGACCGAATCGTACTATCTGATACCCAAACCGACTTTTATCCAGAAGTCGAGCTTCTTAGAGATGGATCTAAAAAAGTGACGTATCCGGCGACGGAATGGCAACCCGGTATCTATCAAATTCGCACCGAAGCCAGAAATATTCACGTAGCAGCCAACTACAACATATCAGAATCTGATTTTTATACGTTATCTGATGAGATTACTTTTGAACTACTGGCCTCGAAAGCAGAATTCGTTCAGTTCTTTGGTCAGCGCGACCGTTCATTGTCTGAAGTTCGGCAGGAACTCAGAACCGCCGGATTTGGCGCCGAAATCTGGTACTGGTTTGTAATTGCGGCGATTGGTTTACTGATTATTGAAATGGCCATCTCCCGCTGGTATAAAGCGGAAACAATCACATGAGTTTTTTTTCCAACATAGCCGGACTGCAACTACTGATGCTTGTGATGCTTGCATTCGCTACGGTTGCATTCACATTGATGGCTATGGTCACCGTGTCCAACGCCTGGCGTCTGAGAAATCCGCTGATCAGCTGGCGGGCTGGTAAAGTATTTGGATTCCCACTTTTTGCGACCATTTTTCTCGTTTTCATTCTCAGTTCATCTTTACTCATCGTTGAGCATGGGGAACGTGCTGAAATGACCATGATGCTGTGTTATAGCTGGATTGGACTGACCTGGTGGCTGACCAGTTTTCAATTGTCGAAGCGTTTTGTAACGGACTATGGGATCGTGAAAAATGTCAATGATCCATCCCAAACCATATCATGGAATAACGTCAGTGATTACATCGAACTTGACGCACATAACGGGAAGCTTTATGTATTTCTGTATATGGATCGAGACCATGAAACTGGTCTGAACAAATCCCATCGTCTGGAGTTGTTTGTTCCCCAACAACATCAACGCTCATTTTCACGTTTGGTGGATTTCAAACTCAGACACAGATTCACCGAACACGCACTACACGTATCGGGTCAAGAAGCATTGAAGTGATACAACGGATTTTAGCCTCAGGTATCCATATATTTGTACGGATGCAGGAGAAAAAGTGATGTACTCAATAGTCAGACCCGCCCGGGTGAAATCGTCGAAATAAGAATTATCCCCAAACACTACCCAACCCGATTGATAGAAAAAATAGAACTTAAGAAAGAGCGAGCGATACTCATAGGTCTGTATGGACCGGGAATCCCGAAAGAAAAAGCGGAAGAATACATTGATGAGTTAGCTCTCCTTACCGATACAGCGGGTGGCAAGGTCGTTGATAAAATACTTCAGAACCGGGATAAACCCCACGCTGGTACCTATATGGGGAAAGGCAAACTTCAGGAACTAAAGGAACTGATCAAAACAACCGAAGCCGACATTATTATTGTTGATGATGATCTGTCGCCAACCCAGGCCAGAAATATAGAACGTGAGACCGAGAGTAAAGTATTGGACCGAAGTGGATTAATCCTTGATATTTTTGCATCAAGGGCACAATCGGCAGCAGCAAAATCGCAAGTTGAACTGGCCCAATTAGAATATCTGTTACCCCGTTTGACCCGCTTCTGGACTCACCTGTCCAGGCAAAAGGGTGGGATTGGAACTAAGGGACCTGGTGAAACTCAGATTGAAACGGATCGCCGGCTGATCAAATTCAGAATTGCAACGCTGAAGGAAAAACTTGGGAAACTTGAGCGTCAACGAACCACACAACGCCAGGGACGTGATGAACTTCCACGTGTAGCCTTGGTAGGATATACCAATGCAGGTAAGTCCTCTATGATGAATACGTTGGTTGAGGCCGGTGTACTTGCCGAGAATAAACTTTTTGCTACACTCGATGCAACCGTTCGCAGGCTTGATATCGATGGACATACAGTTTTGTTATCTGATACGGTGGGATTTATTCGAAAGCTTCCTCATAAACTTATTGAGAGTTTTAAATCTACACTCGATGAGATTCGAGAGTCTGATCTGCTGCTGCATGTGGTGGATGCTTCATCACCCTACTGCAATGAATATATTGAAGTGGTAAGGAATACGCTAAAGGAAATCGGTGCAGAGGATAAAACTGAAGTACTTGTTCTGAATAAAGTTGACGCCATCACCGACGATTCGGTATTTACATCCCTTCGACGTGATCATCCAGAAGCCATCATGGTTTCAGCGTTGCGGGGTATTGGGATTGCTAACCTCAAGCAGGTCATAGTCGACAAAACTACATCCAGTTATCATTCCATGTATCTGGAAGTTTCCATTGGGAACTACAAAGCGATTTCTTACATTCATGAGTACGGTGAAGTGAATTCAATTGAATACACCGACACCAGTGTCAATCTGAAATTTAGACTGCACGATAAATACGCACCGAAACTGAGTCATCTTTTAGGTCAGGACCTCAACAGTTTCCAGGGCGTTTAAGGCGAATCCGTACGATTAACCATGCTCGTTTACGAACTCATAAATAAAGATCTGAGCCCACTAAAAAGACACGACTCCCGTGCCCATGCGGTGACCGTGATGCAGAACAGTGGGTTGTATCAGTATCCGGTTGTTGACAACGAGTCAGGCAAGTATCTCGGTGATGCTTCATTTGAAGAGATCCTGAATGAACATGGAGTTCCGGATGCCCAGATTTTTGTGGGCGAACACGAAATGTTAGTTTTACGTGACAGGGACCATATGCTGGATGCTGCCCGAACGATGCTCCTTCATAACCGTGCTCACCTCCCTGTAATCGATAAATCCGGAACCTTTCTGGGGATGGTCTCCAAAGTCGTATTGATAGATTCGGTGGTTAAACTACTCAATCTTCGTGAACATGGTTCCGTTATCATGATCGAAATGGATGCCAGAGACTACATGCTTTCGGATGTCATACGCATCATCGAAGCCGAAGGTGCCCGTATCCTTTCACTCACGATTCAGGCACCTGATGCAATCCAGGAGCGATTCAGAGTATCGGTAAAGCTCAATCTGGACGATCTGGCCCGGGTTGGAGCTGCCCTTCGCCGTTATGGATATCTGATCACCTCGGAATCCCATTCCGACTGGTCGGACCTGGAATTATCATCCAAAGCAGACGAATTTCTGCGTTTCCTCGATATCTGAATCCTATCATAAGGTCTGTATACTTTGAACCCGGGTAAAACGTTGTATTTTTACCTTATAAAAGGATATAAAAGTGCAGCTCTATCGTGTAGTGCTTATATTCTCGGGTGCTGATAAAAAACCATCTGCTTTACCCATGCGCATAATTTCGAACCTTCGCACACAAATTTTACTCCTCGTATTGATCACGATTCCATTTCATGCCAAACTGTGGGCTCAGGGATCTGCGGTCAATGAAAAAATAGAGTATCACCGTGGAATCAGGCTCTATCACGAAGGATTATTCCTTCAGGCCGAAAAGCACCTGCTTGAATATCTGAAGATCTCTCCGGATGGAATCCTGTCTGAAAGTAGCTGGTATTATCTTTCCCGGTCACGTGCTGCTTCAGATAGTTCAAATGTAGTCAGATATTATGAAGCCTTTGTGGATCGATATCCGAAAAGTGAATGGTCTGCTGATTTTCTTATTGAACTGGGACACAGAGCGCGTGAAAACGAGGATTATCTGGTGGCTATTGATTACTTTGAACGTGCATTTGAGATCGAAATACCTGCCGATAAAGCTGCGCCATTGTTATTCTGGACAGCTGAGTTATACATCACCATTGGCGATCACGATAATGCCCGTGACAGATATCTCCTGTTGAGTAACCTGTTCCGTTCTCATCCTCTTTCTCCGCTGGCATTGTATGCCCGCGGGCGCCTTTATCTCGAGGACCAGCAATTTGCGCAAACTACCGAAGCCTTTGAATTGCTTCGTGAGAGACATCCATTCAGTGCCGAAACCCGACGTATCGGAACCGCACTGGGTGAATCCTATTTCCGCCAGGGGCGTTATCGTGAGGCCATCACTTCGCTACGTAACGCACTGTCAAATCTCGAAGATAAAGAGCAAACCGGCAAAGCCGTACTTCTCATTGCCGAAAGTTTCAACTACCTGGATGAACTCGATGAAGCATCCACTTGGTATCTTAGATTTGTCAATCAACATGGTGGTGATCCCAATGAACGCCTTGCACACTACGGACTCGGCTGGGTATATCATAAACAGCAGATTTATCACTGGTCCGCACAATCTTTCGGACGAGCCATTCAGGGAGATGACGACGAGCTCACCCAGAAAGCGCTGTACTACAAAGCTGTTAATGAGAAGTTAAGTGGACGCTACGATCTGGCACTGGGAACCTTCCGGGAATTCGGAAGCCGATACTCAACCGGTTTCTGGGCCGAAAAAGCCTATTATGAATGGGCTATCGTCCACTATGAAATCGGTGATAATGTTTCGGCACTGGATGTGCTGTTAAGTCTGATCCGTTCGGGAACACGCCTTGAAAATGGGGGTGATATATACACCCTTCTGGGCGAGGCCTACTTCGCAAATAATGAATTTGGCCGGGCAGTAGATGCCTTCGGGGTTGCCGAGCAAATGACGGATATTGATCCTGCAATAAAAACCCAGGCACGGTTTCAGCGCGGATGGGTGTTGTTTCAAAATCATGCCTTTGCAGCTGCACAACCGATATTCGAATCTGTATATGCGGAGAGTCCTGACACCAAAATAGGTGCCGAAGCACTCTTCTGGAACGCCGACTCATACTATAATATGGAGCAATATGATCGGTCAGCTCAGCTATTTGCCCAATTTCTGAACCGTTTCCCTAATCACGAGATGTCAGGAGCAGCTCAATATTCGATGGGATGGAGTTACTTCCGCCTGGGTCAGTATGACAAAGCAGTTGAGCCACTCAGACGTTTTCTGGAAGCGTATAAAGCGCCTCCAATTGCCTTGTTTCCTTATGATGTTGACACCAAACTACGTCTTGGAGATTCCTATTATGCCCTTCGTCAGTATCCCGAGGCGATTCGTTACTACGAGCAGTCAGTCAGCTCCGCTGCAGGTGATTACGCGATGTTTCAGATCGCCAACTCCTACTACAGAGCAGAACAGACATACGAAGCGGTTTCCACATTCAGGCGATTACTCAGAACCTTCGAGGAGAGCCGATTGCGAGAACAATCCTTGTACAACATCGGATATATCTACTTCCTGGCAGGAAACTTCGAACAAGCTGTGGAAGAATTTCAGCGGGTCATCCGTCAGTACCGTGGATCTAACTGGGCTGCGCGGGCTCAGTACAATATTGGTGATGCCTACTACAACGCTGGTGAGTACGCACTTGCCATTGAAGCTTATCAGGCCGTTATGCGTGATTATCCACGTAGTCCACTGATTATAGAAGCAGTGAACGGAATCCAGTACGCGACCATTGCAGCGGGTGAAGTAGACAACAGTTCTGCACTGCTTGAAGAATTCTTGCAGGATAATCCACAAGCAGGTACCGCCGACAGACTCCGGTTTCGTCAGGCCGAGTTTTTACTGCGAACCGCAGACTACGCCGGAGCTGTCGAAGCATTTCGTGATTACATTCGAGTGACCAACTCGACTCAAATGCTTCCCGAAGCATGGTATAATCTGGCAGATGCCTATCGCCAGCAAGGGAATCTCGACGGAGCCATTCAAGCATATCAGACGCTCATTAATGACTATTCACGCAGCGCACGTGCCGAGTCCGCATTACTGAACCTTGGAAGCATTGCCTTCGACCGAAGAGAATTTCAGCAATCACTCGACTACTACACGCAGCTCCGTGAACGCACAACGCGACTCAGAAACGAAGCCAATGTGGGACAAGGAGATGCCTATCTGGCACTGGGTCGGTTGTCTGAGGCAGAGCAAGCCTATGGCCGGGCACTGCAGTCGAATGCAGCCTTTGAACCAGCCAAATTGGGACAAGCCAAAGTCAAGCTGAGTCAACAAGACTATGCCGGAGCACTTACCCGTTTTCAGGAGATCGCTTCAGAGAATACATTCGAATTGGGTGCAGAGGCTCAGTACTGGATCGGCTATATATTTCAACAGCAAAACCAATACGAAGAGGCGATGCAGGCTTATTCTCAAGTCCGCGTAATCTATGAAGCGTATGCAAATTGGACTTCAATGTCGTATATTCGGACGGCAGAAATCCACCGCGCCAGAGGGGAAACCGGAGAAGCTAGGGCAATATACGAGCTCGTGGTTGAGCGCTTTCCGGGAACAGAAGCGGCTGGATTGGCACAACGCGTTTTACAGGGTAATTAAATACGGAAATGAAAGAAGTTTACAGGTTAGGGACCTTGCGCGGTAGCATTCAGATGCCGCCCGATAAATCCATTGCACACCGCTCGGCTATGTTTGCGTCGATTGCAGACGGAGTGTCTGTCATCAGAAACTACTCGAGGGCGGCAGATCCGCAGACCACGCTGGCCTGTTTCCGTGCCTTGGGAGTGAACATCGAGCAGCAAGGGGATACGGTAACGGTGCATGGTGTGGGGCGCGATGGGCTACGGAATCCGGTCGGGGACCTGGATTGTGGCAATTCGGGAACTACGGTGCGGCTCATGATGGGGATTTTGGCCGGTGCTGGGATCCATGCGCGTTTGATTGGTGATGCCTCGTTGAGTGGTCGGCCGATGAAGCGTGTTTTGTCGCCGTTGTCGACTATGGGACTGAGGTACGAGGCGCGGGATGGGGGTTTGTTGCCGTTGCGGCTATTGGGATCTGAGAAGGGGTGCCTGGAGGCAATTCGGTACGAATTGCCGATTCCGAGTGCGCAGGTGAAGAGTTGTGTATTGCTGGCGGGATTGTATACCGAAGATCCTACCCGGGTTGTGGAGACAGTTTTGAGCCGCGATCATACGGAGCGTTTACTGGGGGTCGATGTTGAGGAGGTGGGCGAGGGGCGTGTGTTGTCGACGTCTCGACGGACAGAGATTCCGCTGCAGAATTACGCGGTGCCAGGAGATTTTTCGGCGGCGGCGTTCTGGCTGGTGGCAGGGTCAATATATCCGGACTCAGAGATTCGTCTGCGACACGTCGGAGTGAATCCGACCCGCACCGCAGCACTCGATATTCTGCGTCGCATGGGAGCCGATATTGAAATCCATCCGAATCTGACGGTGTCAGGTGAGCCGGTTGCCGATATTGTGGTTCGTTCTGCAGCGCTTTATGGCACCGAAATCCTGCCCGAAGAAGTCCCGAATTGTATCGATGAGCTTCCAGTACTGAGCCTGGCTATGGCCTATGCACAAGGTAAATCTGTGTTTCGAGGCGCCGAAGAGCTACGTCACAAAGAAAGTGACCGCCTGGATGCTGTGGCGGCCATGCTGACCGCAGCCGGTGTTCGGTTTACCGAGCAGGCAGATGGGCTCACCATCGTAGGCCAGCCGGGCTTCGAGCCCAAAGGCGCCGTTTATGAGTCGGTCCATGACCATCGCATCGCGATGTCTGCCGGACTCCTTGCCGGCCTGTCCACCCATCAATCCGGTGTCACACATCCCGAATGTACCGCCATTTCGTACCCAGATTTTTGGGAAGATTTGAATACGCTCTCCGGAAGGTGACATAATGTCATTATTTGTACCCAAATGCTGACATTTACGCAGTAGTTGCACAAATATCACGCTGTTGGCATAGTAGTTGCTCTGAGCAGAGTAACCAAAACTAATGATGCCATGACAGAGTTTAACACAAAAAACATCGAAAAGACCCTGAATAAACTGGGTCGCGACCTCCAGACCTTTGTCGAGAGCCTGGCTCCTGAAAAAGATCTGGATACCTTGAATCCGGACACGGATTTTGTTCAGACCACAGACGGATACGAAGTATTCATGGATCTGCCGGGACTGACCAAGGCCGACATCAAAGTCGAGCTGGTCGACAACGTGCTTACCATCAAAGGTGAGCGAACCATCGTTGAGAGCGAAGATCACGTAAAATGGATGCGTCGCGAACGTAAATATGGACGTTTTTCACGCTCCTTTCCACTTGGAGTAGGTGTTAACAAGTCGGGCATCAAAGCGAAATTCAAAGACGGAGTACTGCGTGTACACGTTGAGGTAGACCATACCGATACCGCAGAGACTTCCATTCATATTGATTAATCACTACATACTATTTAAAAAGCACTATGGGAAAAATTATAGGAATTGACCTCGGAACAACAAACTCTTGCGTTTCGGTAATGGAAGGCAACGAGCCGGTCGTTATCGCGAACTCGGAGGGCGGAAGAACTACGCCATCGGTCGTGGCATTTACTAAAGACGGTGAACGTCTTGTGGGAGCAGCTGCCAAACGTCAGGCCATTACAAACCCAAAGAATACCATCGCTTCTATCAAGCGATTCATGGGACGCATGTACGATGAAGTCGGTTCTGAAACCAAGCAGGTTTCTTACAATGTTGTAAAGGCTGAAGATGGTACGGCACGCGTAAACATTGACGATCGCAAGTATGCGCCACAGGAAATCTCGGCCATGGTCCTTCAGAAAATGAAGCAAACTGCCGAAGAGTATCTCGGTGAGAAAGTGACCGAAGCGGTGATCACGGTTCCTGCCTATTTCAACGATGCACAGCGTAAGGCAACACAGGAAGCGGGTAAAATCGCCGGATTGGATGTGAAACGTATCATTAACGAGCCAACTGCTGCGGCATTGGCGTATGGACTCGACAAAAAAGACAAGAACCAGGTTGTTGCCGTTTATGACCTCGGTGGAGGTACCTTTGACATTTCCATTCTTGAGTTGGGCGATGGCGTTTTCGAAGTAAAATCGACCAATGGAGACACGCACCTGGGTGGTGATGACTTCGACAGCCGAATCATCGAGTTCCTGGCCAGCGAATTCAAGACTCAGGAAGGCATCGATCTGAAAAAAGATCCAATGGCGATGCAGCGACTCAAAGATGCTGCTGAGAAAGCAAAAATCGAGCTTTCAGGATCCAGCAAAACCAACGTCAACCTCCCGTTCATCACGGCTGACCAGTCCGGACCAAAACACTTGAACATTGACATCAGCCGTGCCAAGTTCGAGCAATTGGTGGATGACCTGGTTCAACGTTCGCTTAAACCTTGCGAGAAAGCGCTCAAAGACGCCGGACTCTCCAAATCTGAAATCGATCAGGTAATTCTGGTTGGTGGATCGACTCGTATCCCTAAAATTCAGGAAGTGGTCAAAGAGTTCTTCGGCAAAGAGCCAAGCAAAGGTGTGAATCCGGATGAAGTTGTTGCCGTTGGTGCAGCGATTCAGGGTGGTGTCTTGACCGGTGAGGTTCAAGACGTGGTACTGCTCGACGTGACCCCATTGTCACTTGGTATCGAAACCCTCGGTGGAGTCATGACCAAGTTGATCGACGCCAACACAACCATCCCAACCAGCAAAACCGAGACTTTCTCGACTGCTGCCGACAATCAGCCAAGTGTTGAGATTCATATTCTGCAAGGTGAGCGTACTCGTGCGGTCGATAACCGTACATTAGGACGATTCCACCTCGACGGAATTACTCCAGCGCCACGTGGTATCCCACAGATCGAAGTAACCTTTGACCTGGATGCGAACGGCGTACTCCACGTAAATGCCAAAGATAAAACGACCGGTAAAGAACAGAAAATCCGCATTGAGTCCAGCTCCGGATTGTCTGAAGCTGAGATCGAGAAAATGAAAGAAGATGCGAAACGTCATGCTGACGAAGACAAGCAACTCAAAGAGAAAGTTGAGAAACTGAATCAGGCCGATAGTCTGATCTTCTCGACCAAGAAGCAAGTCGAAGAGCACAAAGACAAGCTGTCTGACGCGACCAAAGAGAAAATCAACACGGCGCTTGCCAAGCTTGAGGAAGTCCACAAAGCAGAGAATCTGGATGAGATCGATGCTGCGATGGAAGAACTGAACAAAGTATGGGCAGAAGCATCTCAAGAACTGTATGCACAGGCTGCGCAACAGCAAGAAGCAGGTGCCTCAGGTGCTGGTGCATCGGCTGAAGCTGGCGAAGAGCCGAAGGCAAAAGGCAGTGATGCGGTTGATGCCGAATATGAAGTAGTTGACGACGAAGACAAGAAATAATTTCGAAGCTAACGGTACGATTTAACTCCAGAAGGGCTCCTGTGGTAACACAGGGGCCTTTTTTTGTTCGGCAAAGCCGAACAAAAAAAGGTGTAAACGGTAAACAGAAAACGGCTGATCGTGCTTATTCCATACTTATGCGTAATTCAGTAGGCAGTAGGCAGTGGGCAGTAGGGTCCCTCGTCCCTCATCCCTCGTCCCTCGTCCCTCGTCACTCGTCCCTCGTCCCTCGTCACTATTCAAGTATTTTTCTATGTACTGTGTCCCGTGCACTGTGTTCTATGATCTCCAATCTAAGCGCCAAAAGCTGTATCTTTCTGGTATGAACATATTAGGTATAGAATCCTCTTGCGACGAGACGGCGGCGGCGGTGTATTCCGATCGTGGACTGCTATCGAACGTGATTGCATCACAGGCGATTCATAGAAAATTTGGGGGAGTGGTGCCGGAGCTGGCTTCCAGAGCGCATCAGAAAACAATATGGAGCGTCACGGATCAGGCGTTGGCCGAGGCAAAGATGACCATTGATGATATTGATGCAATTGCCGTGACACATGGTCCCGGTCTGATGGGCGCCCTGCTGGTGGGATTGAGCTTCGCCAAGGGACTTTCACTCAGTCGGGACATCCCCCTGATTGGCGTGAATCACATCGATGCCCACATTTACGCCAATTTCATCGAGGCTAAGCCCGAGTATCCGTTTCTTGCGCTAATTGTTTCTGGTGGACACACACGCCTTGTGTTGGTACGCGGATTTCTGGATCACGAGGTATTGGGCGACACCCGTGACGACGCTGCTGGAGAGGCATTCGATAAAACCGCGAAAATCCTCGGACTGCCTTATCCAGGTGGTCCGGAAATGGACAAACGGGCACGAAATGGCAATCCGAGTTTCGTGAAGTTTCCTCAGGCATTACTCCACGAAGGCTATGAATTCAGCTTTTCAGGCCTCAAAACCTCGGTTTTATATCATTTGGAGGCAATTCCAGCTGAAGAACGGGCTAACTACCTCGAAAAACACGGGAATGACCTGTGTGCGAGCATCAGTCATGCCATCACGGAAGTTCTCGTCAAAAAAGTGGACAAAGCGTTGAAAAACTACGCAGTATCTGCGATCGTTTTGGCAGGAGGCGTCTCCGCGAACAGCATGCTACGCGAGAAAATGAATACCTTGGCACGAAAACGCCGCAAAGAGTTGTTTATACCTCTTCCAGTGTACTGTACCGACAACGCGGCCATGATTGCGGTCACTGGATACTTCAAGGCTCAACAGGGACAGTTTGACTCCATTGCCCTTGAGCCATTTGCCAGCATCCATGTATAATTTCAACAGATTATTTGACAAGAATAGCAGATCGTTATGACCCTTTTCAAGTTAGTATTTGAGCACGATATGGTGTTGAATCCGGTGAATCCGGCAAAATCCCGTAACGAACCTTCCTCGTTGGAGGATTTTCTGAAACCGACTCCGACGTACAGCCAGTTTTATTTGTCTGCCACGGACATGCATGAGCAGCAATTTGGATTCAACGCGGTATCGCAGTATCCAAAGATGTTCGAAGCCTTTAATGCCGGGATCGGTACCGCCTCATTCGTGACCAGCCATTATCAGCGTTTTGATTCACTTGATGAGGCGCTGGCTAACACTGAAACAGGAAGTGCGATTGTCATCCAAAAGTCCGAAATAGATGCTGCTCCGTTTGCGGATCTTGAAACAGCCGAAAGTTTTCGTGAACGACTGGGCGAGCTGACCGGAATACTGGATCGGGGTGATATGGTGTTGTTTAAAGTTAGGGCCCACCATGGTTTTGATCTCCAGTTGTACACAAGGAAGAATATATACCGTGACTTTTTTTATGCCTTTAAACCGTTGATAGCGCCTGATTTTAGGTTTTTTAGCATTAATGGCAAACGAATGAAAAATGAGCGATATCTGTATTTTGAGACCTGGTCGCTGGATCGTCCCCCACATGGCTTCGAAGAGGTGTTTCCAGATACTTCATTCTACTAAAATGAAGTTTTTTTAGTGGGTAATGATTATTTTCGTTTGACTTCACTGATATTTCAATTATTTTTCGCGTCGTGGAAGGGCTTCCATATGTGTCTGGAAGTTCGTCAAGGTCGCCTAACTACATTCAAACAAATCAATTAACTACGGGGTACGTATGGTTTTCAAAATCAACAAAGCCTTACTTTTATTCGTTTGCCTTTTTGCAAGTGTCCAACTGGCGGTTGCTCAGGGTACATTAACCGGGACTGTAACAGACAATTCAACGGGTGAACGGCTTATTGGAGCCAGTATCTTGTTGCAGTTAGAGAATTCTGGAGCCTCCAGGGGAACAAACTCAGGTCTAGATGGGCAGTTCTCATTCACAAATCTAACAGCAGGGACTTATACCGCCCGGGTTAGCTATGTTGGGTATGTGGATGTCAATATAACCGAGATCAGTGTTTCTGATGGGAATGTCACCAACATAACTGTGGAAATGACTCCTGGTGTGAGTTTAAACCCAGTTGTTGTATCCGCATCAAAAGCAGCTGAGAAGGTAACAGAAGCGCCTGCTTCTATACAGGTTGTGACTCCTCGTGACATTCAGAACGTGAACTCTGTGAGTCCTGCTGAATTCATTAAAGGGCTTACAGCTGTAGATATAGCTCAGCAGGGAGTAATATCTCAAACTGCGGTTACACGTGGATTCAACAACATCTTTTCGGGATCATTGTTGGTTTTGACAGACAATCGAATTGCACACGTACCCTCATTGCGTGCTAATATTCTACACTTTATTCCTGCGACCAACGATGACATTGAAAGTGTTGAATTGGTGCTTGGTCCTGGTGCGGCTCTCTATGGCCCGAACACAAACTCTGGTGTAATGCACATGATCACCAAGTCTCCACTGACATCAACAGGAACTAATGTGTCAGTCACCTATGGTGAGCAAAGTCTGATGAAGGCGCAGTTCAGAACAGCACACAACTTTAACAATAAATTTGGTGTCAAAGTGTCTGGTCAATTCTTACAGGCCGAAGAGTATGAATTACCGGAAGGTAACACCTATCGTGATCAGGAATTGAATGCCAGAAATGCATACTTTGCCCGACCAGTCAGTGCGCAAGATCCGGGCGTTGCCAGTCGAATTGGTGTTCGTGACTATGATATCGAAAAATTAGGATTGGACGCTCGTTTTGACTACCGTCTAACTGATGATTTCACCGTGATTCTGAACACGGGATTTAACCGTTCAAGCAATATTGATCTTACAGGACTTGGTGCTGGACAGGGGATTAACTGGACATACACCTATGCTCAGATGAGATTCTTGTACAAAAACTGGTTCGCACAGGCGTTTGTTAACAGTTCTAACTCGGGAGATACCTACATCATTCCGACTGGACTTCCAATCATTGACAAATCATACCTGACTGTAGCTCAGATCCAGCATTCAACGGACTTAGGCAAATTTAACTTCGTTTACGGAGCTGATTTCTTACAGACTACACCACGGACAGAAGGTACTATCAATGGTCGATACGAAGGCGATGATGTGTATAATGAGTTTGGTGGATACTTGCAATCCAAGCTGTCCCTGACTAGTAAAATTGATTTGTTAGGTTCATTCCGAGTAGATAAGCACTCAAAATTGAATGATCCGGTATTTTCACCAAGGGCTGCATTGGTTGTTCGTCCGATTCAGAATCAGAACTTTAGATTCACGTACAACCGATCTTTCAGCACACCATCATCTAACAACCTCTTCCTGGATCTGTTAGCTGCACAAATCCCGATTGGTGGGTTCTACAACCTAAGTGTACGTGCACAGGGTGTACCTGGTGGTGGATTCTCATTTGAGCGAGATGCGAATGGTCGTCCGAAGTGGGTATCTAACCTGGCTCCAGCCGGAACCCCTCCATTTACTTTGAATACCCAAGATCCTGCTACCTGGGCTCTGATGAGAAGTGCACTTCAGGCATTGTTCGCTTCGAATCCTGCACTCGCCGCTCTGGCACCTGCAATGGCAGTGGCCCCCGTTCCTGGAAGCGCGAATCCGGCAGGTGGAACTTACGCGGGTATCGGAATGGGATTAGCTAATCTGAACACCGGTAGCGGTAGATTTGATCCAGTTTCTGATGTAACTGATATTTCAGCCATTCAACCAACCACATACAACACATTCGAAATCGGTTACAAAGGCATTATAGACAACAGGTTACTCCTGTCTGCTGATGTGTACTACACGAAAGCACAAAACTTCGTTGGGCCATTGCTCGTCGAGACACCAAACGTGTTTGTGAGTGGTGCGAATGCAACAACATACCTGACTCAGTACCTAACCAACGTGTTTGTGTCGCAAGGTATGCCTCCGCAAATGGCTCAGGGTCAGGCAGCGTTCATCGCCGGACAAGTAGGTGCTGGACTCGGATCCTTGCCACTTGGGGTAGTAACACCACGTGAAGCGTTCGATCGTAATGCTGTCATTTTGACGTACCGTAACTTTGGTGAAATTGAATACTGGGGAATTGATACCGGATTTGAGTACCTGGTGAATAGTGAATTCCGTTTAATGGGTAACTATTCATATGTATCTGAAGAGAAGTGGTTGAATCTGGACGGAAATCCTGACTTCAATATTTTCCTGAATGCACCTCAAAACAAGTACATGGTAGGATTTGGTTATGACAAGCGTGATTCTGGTTTTGATATAACCGCACGTTTCCGTTTTGTTGAGGGTTTCCCGATCTCATCCGGAATTTACTCTACACTGAATACGGCAACGGGTGAGTATGAGCGAATCAAGAACTACTCCAGTCTGGATATCAACGCAGGTTTTGATGTACAGGACGTCCCTGGTCTGCGCTTCTCAATTATGGGTACAAATATGCTGAACGATAATCAGGTTCAGTTTGCAGGTACTCCAACAATTGGAAGAATGTATCTGATGACCGTAGGATATTCCTTCTGATTTTCTCGTCGTTGATGTATGTGATTCAGAAGCCCGGAAGGCATACACTTTCGGGCTTCTGTTTTTATATAAAGATTCAATCGACAAAGTCCCTATTTTTGGGCGGTTATAAATTGGATAAACGGCTACACCTCTACCATGATATTTACTGATAAACTCCATCAAGCTGTTCAAATTAAACATACAATTCTTTGTATTGGTCTAGATCCCGACCCAGCCCGAATTCCCGAATTTATCAGGCGTAGACATACTTCTACATCGGCCATGGTAACCGAATTTTGCAGACTCGTAATAGATGCTACGTGTGATCTTGTTATCGCCTACAAACCGAATCTGGCGTTTTTTGAAGCTCTGGGCTCTGATGGTATCCGAAGTTTTGAACAGATCATGCAACGGATACCCGGTGATGTCGTTTCAATTGCTGATGCCAAACGGGGAGATATTGGAAATACGGCATCCAAGTATGCGGAAGCCTACTTTAAGGTATGGAAGTGTGATTCCGTAACGGTTTCTCCTTTAATGGGATTCGAAACGCTGGACGCGTTTTTAACTGATAAAACTAAAGCCTTATTCGCTCTTACACTGACCTCCAATCCGGGTGCAGCTGACTTTCTGCTAAAACCTTTCGCAGGATTCGATATGATGGCGGAGTACATTGCAACTGAACTTAATAAACGCTATCTGGTTTCCAACGGACATCCAGGAATGGTAATAGGTGCGACCAGACCTGATCTGGTTCAAAAAGTAATTAGACACTACAACAAAGCGACTTTACTCATACCCGGTGTTGGAACTCAGGGTGGAGATATACAGGAGTTGAAGGATGCACTGACTTCTCATCGCGGCGTACCAATAATTAACGTAAGCAGAGCCATTCTATACGCTTCTGATTCCAAAACGGATGAGGAATTCATGAATGTGATTCGGGATGCCACTATGTTCTATAAAGACACTTTAGGATTACTGACCCAACAAACTTTACATCATCTAAATATTGAGGGCTGATTGAATGACAAAATCAAGCAACTCGTCAGATAAACCTGAAGTGCTGATGTACACTGATGGGGCATGCAGTGGGAATCCCGGTCCAGGTGGATGGGGAGTACTGTTGGAGTGGAACGGGGTATCCAAGGAACTGTCGGGAGGGGAGCCGAATACAACGAACAACCGAATGGAAATGACCGCGATCATCCGGGGCTTACAGGCCTTGAACAAACCTTGCCTTGTTACGATATGCAGTGATAGTGCGCTTATCATCAATGCTTTCCAGGATAAATGGATAGATGGGTGGATTAAGCGTGGATGGAATAAAGCGGACAAGAAACCGGTAGAGAATCAGGATCTATGGATAGAGATGCTGGATGCCATTGAACCTCATGTAGTTACCTGGAAAAAAGTGAAAGGTCACTCGACAGACGAGCGCAATAACAGAGTGGATGCTTTGGCTGTAGAAGCCTCAAAAAAGGTTAACTAACCTTACCTACCACACAGATTTAGTTTATAAACCACGAGGAACTGGTAAAAAGTGACTTGAAACAGTAGCGATATATCCGGTACCATGATTCACATTGGAAACCACATCTGGCATAACGGATTCTTCATCAGATAAGTTTACATACGAGGGCCAGGTTGAGTTTGCCGTAGCCACTCTCACATACACATTATCGATACGGATACGATTGAAAGGTACTCCTACAGCCCGATTTAATAGAGTTCTGGAATCAAACGTAAATTTAAAGGTACCTCTTATAGGAAGTACGCTTGCATTTCTACGAACCGAGATGACATACTTCTCAAAATCTGTCCAGTTACCCATGTCGTCGAGGAACTGAGCCCAGTAGGTAACTTCTGCAACGACCAGGTTTTCATCCGTTAATCCATCCACTTCACCCCGTTCTGCTATCAAATTATAGCCAACATTGGGCGGAGTAAGTTTTTTTGGAGTCATTATCGTTGCCGAACTATATCTTCCGTCTGTTGTAGTAGCTCTAAGTTCGTACATCGTCTCCGGTTGAATAGGAACTGTGGTATAATAGTTCCACACAAATGCAGGCCCGCCAAACTCAAAAAGGGAATCTTGAAGTGTAACCGTGATGTTGGTTTCCAGATTTTTCAACGTTACAACAGTTCCGTTGGGAGTTGGATTACTGTTAAACAGACGATCGCCAATAGGCATGACACGAACCCACTGTGTGTCGGCTGTGACGTCAAGGGTTCCGTACATTGAATAGACATATTTATCATTAGGTTGTAACGGTTCAAAGGTGTCGTTACATCCAATAACGGCAACGAAGCTCAACAGAGCTACGACGGATAATAGCAGATTAAAGCGATTCATTACTATTTGGATTCGATTTTAATGGAGACATATGGCATCAAAGGAAGTTGCATAATTTTGTTCTGGTTGAACACATCATAATAGAAAATGTTGTTCCAGTTGTATGCATTCAATACTCCGCCCTGTAGGTTTACACGAGCTGGACCCCAATTCATACCTTGTTGAATGGAGGCGTCCAATCGATGAAAGTCTGGTAATCTACCCTTGAACGCTTTTTCCATCAAAACACGAGGGACTCCATAGGTCTCGGAAACATTCGGGATCTGATCTTCGAAACGATAGAACGAATCGAAGCCCATAACCTGTGTGAAGGGGAATCCAGAACCATACACCCAACTGATATTGGCTTTGAATAATCCGCGTTCGTATCCGGTCTGCAATGTGATCTGGTGTCGGCGGTCCTGTGGGGGATTATAATTTTTGACAGGCTCACCGAACCAGGTGTTAAAATGGTCCTGGGCTGTAGAATACTCTGTCCAGGAGAATCCGTAGCCGATGCTACCATAAAAAAAGCGGTGATTAAAGTTAAGCCTGAAATCAGATCCAAATACTTCACCATTGGCATAAGCTAAGTCTGTAGTAAAACGTGCCACGCTGCTCCAGACCGAAACAGGTACATCTTTGATTCGCTTATAATACCCTTCAATACTCATATTGATGAACTGTCCGATAGGTTGATGCCAACCCGCCATAAAATGTTCTGCACTTTGGGCGCGATTGTCATCCGGAATTGGCATATATGCAGTAAATGCAGTTCCAGCATCTCTGAAATCAGCAATACCTACTATAGGTTGTTTATATAAGCCCCAGGCCAGGTTAAGCCGCTCATTTGGAATCCCACGTGGTGACCACGTTGTCTGCACACGTGGCTCGATGCTTGGACTCAGATAGCCAAGGTATGTAGTGAAAACTACACCGGGATCAATAGAGAGGTTTTTAGCCAATGGAATGTTAAGTGCTGAATAAAGACCAACACTGATCATGGTCTCTTCATTGCTTTTAATTCCGGCAAAGAGATCTGCGATGTCATAACTGAGTTCGTTAAATGCTACAAAAGCTCCATAATCGAGTCTGTTTGCACCGAAATTTTGCATGAAGTTGACATCTGCCTGTGATTTCATGATCGTAGAGTTCCTGCCGCGAGTCTCAGCTGTTCCAACTTCATTGGAAGCATACGAAATACCAACATTGATTTCGAAATAGGACAGATTGGAAGATTGTGATACTCCGGCACAGCGACCACCGGTCACGAAGTTGTTCCATTTGAAATAGGATCCGTTGGTGTAGTCCAGTTGTCCTCTATCATAGGTCCGCAGTACATGAGCAGAACAATTGAACCCTTGTTCACTGACATTGCTGTATTTAATTAATTGACTGTTGAATTTGAGTGGTTGCTGCTCACTCAGGTAAAGATCACTGGACTCTTCAATCAAGGATCCTCGTGCAGAAACAAAAAAAGAGCTCTTTCCTTTTTCGATTGGACTCTCAACATATAATGAAGACAGGTAAGGGCTCAAAGACGCTGACCATTTTCGATTGTACAGGTTACCATTCTTGAGTTTAACGTCCATTACCGAAGATGTACGTCCGCTGTAGCGTGGTCCGAAACCACCAGCAAAAAGATCTGCCTTAGAAACCACTTCTTCCGGAAAAATGGAAAAGAATCCGATAATATGAAATGGTTGGAAAACCATGGTTCCGTCCATAAGTACCATATTTTCTGATGGGAGACCACCGCGTACAAACAATTGACCACCACGATCGCCTGTAACGACGACTCCGGGCTGTGATTGAAGGTAACCCATCAGGTCGGCAGATCCCGCTGGTGTAGGGGTGCGGCGAAAGTCATCACTTCGAATCGTGATTTGTCCAGGACGCTGGACGTCGAGTTGCTGGTTCCCGGAGACAATCACTTCACTCAGATTCTGGCTGGTTGATTGAAGCCTGATATTTAGAGTTACCGAAGCGAGATCGCCATCAACCACAAGTGTATCATTGAAATTTTCGTACCCAATAAAACGAACTGAGAGTCGGTAACTGCCACGCAAAACGGATCTAAACTCGTAGACGCCATTTGAATTAGACGTAGAAACTACCTGCTGATTGGTAGCGAGGCGAACAAGTTGAACATGTGCGAATTCCAAAGGCTCACCTGTTTGCACATCTGTAATTAGTCCTCGTAACGTGTAAGAAGCAGGATTTTGAGCGTAAACGCTGGAATTAAGTGCAACAAATACAATGATAAAGACATAAATAGTCAGTACTAACCTGGAAAATGACATAAAAATAAGTTTAATCTATCCTCTCAACGGTCTATCTATAAGTCTAACGGAAATATGCTGTTTGCATACAAAGTTAAGTAATCTTTACCCGGTATAGATGTTAAAACTTATGCATAAAAAAAGGGTTGCGCCCTGGTGGACACAACCCTTCAGAATGGTTATCTCTGTTGACGTATTACAGTGCAGTAGCGATAACAAGAGCTACGACAGAAATCAGTTTAAGCAGGATGTTGAGAGATGGACCGGAGGTATCTTTTAACGGATCACCAACGGTGTCGCCAACAACAGCAGCTTTGTGTGGCTCAGAGCCTTTGTAGTATTTCTCACCGTTGATTTCCACGCCGGCTTCGAACATTTTCTTGGCATTGTCCCATGCACCACCGGCGTTTGCCTGGAAGATAGCCATTAGAACTCCGGAAACAGTAACACCGGCCAGGAGTCCACCAAGGGCTTCTTTACCGAACATAGGTGCAAAACCGATGACAACAGGAACAACAACTGCCAGAAGGCCTGGGAGAACCATTTCGCGGATTGCTGATTTGGTTGAGATTTCCACACATTTACCGTACTCGGCAGTACCATCGGCAGCATCGAAGGTATCCTGATCAGCTTTAGACCATTTTCCCATTTCGATACCATCGTTTTTACGCATCACTTCGAGTGCAGCTTTAAGAGCTGGGATTGTAGTGAACTGACGTCGTACTTCGTGAATCATGGCCATTGCGGCGCGTCCGACGGCGCCCATCGACATCGCAGAGAACACGAAAGTGAGCATACCACCAATGAAGAGACCTGCCATTACATTTGCTTTGGACAAATCAATACTTGAAATCTGGGCTGCGGTCATGTAGGCACCGAACAGGGCAAGTGCAGTCAGAGCTGCAGATCCGATAGCGAATCCTTTACCGATGGCAGCAGTAGTGTTACCAACGGCGTCGAGACGGTCGGTACGTTGACGGACTTCTTTAGGAAGGGCAGACATTTCAGCAATACCACCTGCATTGTCGGAGATGGGTCCGTAGGCGTCGACAGCTAACTGGATACCTGTGTTAGCGAGCATTCCCACGGCAGCGATTGCGATACCATAGAGTCCGCCGAATTCAAATGATCCGATGATCGCTACGGCGATAATCAGGATTGGGATACCGGTAGACATCATACCCACCTGAAGACCGGAGATGATATTGGTTGCAGAACCGGTTAATGATTGCTGCGCGATACCCAGAACCGGTTTTTTGCCGTATCCGGTGTAATATTCAGTTACGATACCGATTAGAACACCAGAAATAAGTCCGATGATGGTCGCATAGAAAATTCCAAGAGCGGTATACTCTTTGGTCGTTCCATAGAGGGGATCTGTGTAGGACCATGTTTCAGGGAGCATCCAGGTAATCAGGAAATAGAATGCTACGACCATGATACCGGCTGAGCCGAACTCACCGATGTTGAGGGCTTTTTGCGGGTCACCGCCTTCTTTTACTTTTACGAAGAACGTACCTACAATTGAAATCACGATTCCAGTTGCTGCCAGGAACATCGGAAGCATAACCCCTGCCAGTGGATTCATACCGAACTCAGGAAGTACCATAAATACAGCACCAAGAACCATAGCTGCAATGATGGAACCAACGAAGGATTCGAAAAGGTCAGCTCCCATACCGGCAACATCACCTACGTTATCACCTACGTTATCGGCGATCGTGGCAGGATTCAGCGGGTGATCTTCGGGGATACCGGCTTCAACTTTACCGACCAGGTCGGCACCTACGTCAGCAGCTTTTGTATAAATTCCACCGCCCACACGAGCAAAAAGAGCAATCGATGAGGCGCCGAATGAGAAACCAGTGATCACTGTGATCACCTGATTCACGTTTTGAATGGTTTCGGTGCCGAAGATCTGAGTGTAGGTGATAAAGAGTGCGCTTAATCCGAGTACCCCGAGACCTACCACAGCCAGTCCCATAACGGAACCACCAGTAAAGGCGACTTCAAGGGCTTTTCCGAGACTTTCACGAGCAGCGTTAGCGGTACGTACGTTAGCTTTGGTTGCAACTTTCATACCGATGAAACCGGCAAGGCCAGAACAAAAGGCTCCGACAACGAAAGAAAGTGCTACTAGTGGGGATGAGTTTTCGGTAACGCTACCCTGGATACCGAGCAGAATGGCGACAGTAATAACGAAAATCCCCAGAACTTTGTACTCGGCACGAAGAAAAGCCATGGCTCCTTCGGCGATGTGACCGGCAATCTTTGCCATTTTTTCGGTTCCGACGTCTTGTTTGGCTACCCACGCCGATTTGATGTAGGTGTACAACAGTGCGAGGATACCTGCTGCTGGAATCAGATAAATCAGATTTTCCATTATGATTGTAGTTGGTTAGTAGTTTGATGCATTAATTGTATCTGTTCATAGCCGGAACGATTCCTTCACGTATAAAACACAGCGCAGCATCATGCGCCTGTTCGATACCTTTGGCTATAATTTCCTGTTCTTCGTCATCGAATGGAGACAATACGTAGTCGGCCTGATGTCCTTTGGAAAAATTGTTACCGACTCCGAACCGAAGACGGGGAAATTGATCACTTTGCACAGTTTCAATAATACTTGCCAGGCCGTTGTGTCCGCCGTCGCGACCCGAAGGGCGCAGCCGAACTTTTCCCGGTGGTAAATTGATGTCGTCTGTGCAAACCAGACAATCGGAAAGTGGAATATCGAAATATTTTAGCGCTTTCGAAACTGCCAATCCACTGCGATTCATGTACGTAGTTGGAGTGATGAGAATGGCTTGACGACCATTATGACGCCCCTCTGCAACAAAAAATGGACCTTTACCAGGTTTGAGATCGATGGAGAGGGTGTCGGCAAGGTGGTATACAATATCGAACCCGACATTGTGTCGGGTCCCCAGATATGCTTCCCCAATATTTCCCAGTCCTACGATGACAGGCATACTACAGAAATTGTGAGAGAACGCGTTATGCGTTCTCTTCGGGTGCAGTTTCTGCAGTTGCTGGTGTCTCTTCTTCAGCAAACTCTACAATTTTGGCTTTACCGCCTTTTGGAGGACGAATAACCAGAATAGTACGGTCTGGAGACATCAGCGGAGTGATTCCACCGAGTTTAAGGCTACGGACCTTAAGTGTATGTCCGATTTTAAGTTTGCTGATATCGAGCGTAAGTTCAGCTGGAAGATTTGAAGGAAGCGCCTTTACACTGAGTTTACGAAGTGACTGGTACATACGACCGCCTTCAACAACACCAGGGGAGGTTCCTTTAAGGCGAATAGGAATAGTAACTGTGACCGGAACATCTTCGCTTAGAGCCAGGAAGTCAATATGAAGCACCTGGTCGGTAACCGGATGAAACTGGCTGGTCTTGATGATGGTGTCAATGGTTTTGCCATCGTCGAAAACAAGTTTCACAAACTGTAAGTTTTTAACACTCAGCAAACGATTGATGTCGAGAACAGGAACGCTGACGTGCAGGTTGCCCTCTAGTTTAGGTCCGTACACTACAGCAGGAATCAAATCCTGGTTACGAAGCTCTTCGACTCCGTTTTCTACGGCACGCGAAGTAGCTTTAAGTTCAACAATTTTTGGCTTTTCCATGGTATTACTAGTAAAGGTTAATCATCAAAAAGGGTACTGATGGAATCGTCGGTATAAATACGACGAATGGAATCAGCAAAGATTTCGGCCACGCTCAAAACCTTGAGTTTTGGCGATGGACGTTTGAGCGGTACCGTGTCGGTTACCAGCATCATATCGATGGGAGAATCTTCTATGCGCTGAAATGCCGGACCCGAGAGTATAGGGTGTGTACACGCTGCGATAATTTTCCTGGCACCGCGTTCACGCAACGCAGAAGCTGCGTTTGTTATGGTACCAGCAGTATCGATGAGGTCATCGACAAGAAGAATGTTCTTATCCTGAATTTCACCGATGATGTTCATCACTTCGGCCACATTTTGCTGAGGGCGTCTTTTGTCAACAAAGGCTAATGAGGCGCCCAGCCGCTTGGCGTATGAACGGGCCATTTTCAAGCTACCAACATCGGGAGCAACAACAACAAGGTTATCCAACGGATTGCTTTTAAAGTAATCGATGAAAATACTGCTTGCGTAGATGTGGTCCAGAGGGATGTCAAAGAAACCCTGAATCTGCGGAGCGTGTAGGTCCATAGTCAGGACACGATCGGCTCCTGCAGTTGTAAGTATGTTTGCAATGAGCTTGGAGGCAATAGAAACTCTGGGCTGATCTTTACGATCCTGTCGTGCATATCCAAAATAAGGAATGACCACGGTTACACGGTATGCCGAGGCGCGTTTTGCTGCATCTATCATCAACAGAAGCTCCAGAATGTTCTCACTTGGAGGAGGCGTCGATTGGACGATAAACACATCGGCACCCCGAATGCTCTGCTGGTATTTTACATACAACTCACCATCAGAAAAAGCTTTGATCGTGACTTCCCCCAACGTAGTGCCATATTTCTCGGCTATAGCACGAGCAAGGGCAATATTGCTGCGTCCCGCGAATATAGCAAGTGGCTGTTCCAAGAGCTTGTTGTGGGTTTAAGTGTAAAAAAAAGGATGTGTCGTGAGATACATCCTTTTCATTTGATTGATCATCTGTTGCCCGGGGAGGATTCGAACCCCCACATACGGGACCAAAACCCGCTGTCCTGCCTTTAGACGACCGGGCATTGCCATCATGTTGACAGACACCAAAATTAGGAACTATATGCGGATAAGTCAACCCCCAACTACATTTTTAAATATCAAACAACGGTCACAGGCTTTGTTTTTGCAGAAGTGTTTGTACTGATAGACCAGACCTGGAGTGTGGTACTCTTTCAAATGCGTGATACCGGCTTTTTTAAATGGTTGTTTTATGGAATAGGGTGCCGAAAAACCGATCTTGCTCCAGTGATGTATTCCTGCAGCTTTGAATTCCTGTTTCCCGACCAGATCGGTCAGGATGCATAAAGCGGGAGCGATAACAATACTGAGCAATAGCTTTCTGCGCTCTTTGCCGCCAAAACTTGGAGTATCGAAAAAACTGATCATGGAATCGGCACTCCCTGTTACAAAAGACCTGAAAGTATCGTTGCTTAATCGTTGTAGCAAGACCTGGAGTTGTTTGTATCGGATGTGTGGGCGGTTTCCGGGCCGACTACCGCTATGGTCCCAGGGTATTGAGGCAATTTTCTGCCTTAACAAGTGTGAGTCAGAAGATGCTTTATGTTCCCACATAAACAATGCCAGTTCAACAAGTTGATGTGAATTTGAGGGAATGCCCAGTCCACGGGCCCAGGCCATGAAAACCATTTTAAGCCAGGCTTGAGATGGGGGTAATCGTGTGTCGAAGTCGCGAAGTAACTGGTGTATTTTTTGATCCAAATACAGCCTTGATGCCATTTCCAGTTGTTTTTCGATTACACTGGAAGAAATCGTTCTGATAATCTGTTTACAGGGCAAATCATACTGATCAACCGACTCTCTGATCGTACTCAGTAATTTTGAGGGTATTTTGTTTCCAATGGCCAGAGTTGGTACTCGGGTTCCATCCTGCCTGAGTACGGGTCTGGCCTCTTTTTCATCGAGTACCACATGTAACACCACGGAATTGTAGGCAGGGTCGAGGTGATGCTTGTGTGAATACCAGTCATTACACTTCAAGTGCAGTTCAATGTCACCGTAATGGACGATTCCCTGATAGGAAACCGATGCCAGATGAAAGTCGGGCCCATCCCCAAAATTCAGACTACCCGTCTTGATAAGCTCAATCTGTTCGTTGGTGGTTGTACGACTGTATCGAAACTCGGGTGAAAAGCGTACCCAAATCTGATGAAATAGATGTTCCTTCAAGGGGTTGCTCTCGGTTTTGATAAACAGGATGATTCGTTGGATTGGAAATAAACAATCCTAGACGACCTGCTGCCGATTCGGCAGCAGATTAAACTCGGTCAGCAATCAACGAATCGATGATTGCTGATTCGCCAGAACGTCTTCGTGGCTGAGCGTGAAAGATCCGGTAGCTTCATAAAGATCAGGAAAGTTCTTTTTGAGGTCACGAGCCACATTTTTAACCTTATGAGTCGCTTCCGTTGCGCCACGTTTGATCGATTCGCGATTTTCTCGCCCTGATTTTGGGGCGATCAACATTCCTGTGATAACGCCACCGGCGAAAGCCCCTGCTATTCCGACTAGTGTTGCCCATCCTCTTGTTGTCATGAATGTACTCCTGATAATATATCGAGTTAATAATTAAGATTTCATTTGGGTAAGATTTATGCTTTAGTTGAATAACGTTCACTCTTCTCTTTTAGGGTGTAATTATTCTCACAACACGAAAAAAATTAAATGGTTTATTAGTTGAATAGTTTTTATACTTGTAGACTAAAGCGTTAACTATGAGAAGATCTACCATCTTTTTACTTACACTCTTGCCGATAATGCTTATTACGGCTGCTACAACCACTTACCAGCTCGAATTTCGGGTTCAGGAGGGGGTAAATCTCAATGAGATTGTAGCTACCTGGAAACTTTCCGATATGAGTTCGGTCACTCAGTTCGAACTCGAACGAAAGATGAATTCCAGCAGCTGGGTACTCATTCACAAGCTCGAAATTACCGATGCCATTCTGGCATCCGGGAAAAAAGAATTTCAGTTCACTGATACTGACGTGTATAAAAACGGTGAGACACAGGCTCTTGCCGAGTATAAACTCAAGGTGAAACACAAAGACCACACTTCCAGAGAAATCACAGCACAGGTACAATATACGACCTCTGCGGTTCGAAGAACCTGGGGGAGTATCAAATCCATGTTCCAGTAACCAGCCTATGGTTTCTGCAGGTGAACCCATAATGCAGTCCGGACAACTTGCGCGGGCGATCAAACGATTATCGATGCAAGTCATCGAAGATCTTAAAGGCAATCAGGATGTGTTGGTTTTGGGATTGAACTCTAGGGGTTTTCACGTAGCTCAGATCATTACACACCACGTTTCCGCATCGTTGAATGCTGCAATTCCTTGTTTGCCAATGGAGGTGAATGTAGAAAAACCAACTTCAGAAGAATGGAAGCGACAGTTGGGTCATCATTCGGCTATCTTATTGGTAGATGATGTACTTTTTAGTGGGTCAACCATGATGAAAGCTGTCAGAACTGTAATGGACCATTCAAATCCATCCAAGCTTCGTATTGCCGTTGTGATTGACCGCGGTCACAGAAATTATCCGGTACAACCTGATTTCGTCGGATTGGTCTCACCCACCAAGTTTCAAGAGCATGTTGAAGTGTTATTCGATACAAACAATCATCCAGAAAGCGTTGTTCTGACTGGAAGATGAACGCTCCACGTTAGGGTGCGTCCTCCGATTTCAGGTGTGTTTGTTCTGACTAAAATCTACCCGTAAACATAGTTAAATTGGTTGTTCATCCAATTGGAAGAAAGGTATCATATATGGAAAATAAAATATATAAACTATTATTTATTATATCTTTATACATTTCATCTAGTGGGGTTTTCAATGTTGTTCAGGCATTTTCAACCCCGGGAACAGATGATAATACAGTTCAGGTGGCACCGGCTGATTCGGTAGTAAGACCACTGAAGATGAGTGGTTGGTTCACATTGAACGGAACTCAGGCATCATTCAGAAATTGGTCACAGGGTGGTGTCAATAACATTGCGGCTTCATCAACTGCCCGTTTTGAAGTAGAGTATAAGCAAGGTCGACATATTATGACCAGCGGTTCTAATCTGAAGTATGGCAAAGCCCGTATTGAGGGAAAAGAATATCGTAAAACAGATGACGAGATACGAATTCGTAATCAGTACAGGTATCTACTGGATGACCCTCGCTTTTCTTTGATTGCTCAGTTGAATTTCAGCACTCAGTTCGATAAAGGCTTTGACAAGAACTACGTCAACGTAATTTCAAACTTCATGGCACCTGGATACCTGGTGGAGACAGTGGGTTTTGCATACAATCCGAATGCCGGACTCCAATTTGATATGGGTATTTCACTGAAGCAGACTATTGTAATCGACTCAACACTTTCTTCTGTTTATAACTTGAAACCGGGAAACACGGTCATGAATGAAGGTGGTATTTCTTTGGGGATGAAGATAGAACGTGACATTGCTACCAACGTGAATTTGTCGTCGCAGATTGAGACATTCACGAACTATGTACGACCCGTAAATAGCACCACCATTCGTTTTACCAATGAAATTGTGGGAAAGATCAATTCGTATTTGTCTGCGAACCTGCAACTAGCCATGGTCTACGACGATAACATCACCAAGGAGCTACAGGTTAAGCAGGTGATATCGATAGGTTTCAATTACCGGTTTTTGTAAGGCGCGCAGATGTTGGGGAAATCACCACTGGACGTGTTACGCGCACCGATTGCTGAGCTTGAGCGCTGGCTGGATGCCTGGCCAACCGGTGGGGCTCACATGGTGGATCGGGAACTGGTGGAGAGCAGGTCGAAGCGTGTTTTGATGGAGTTGGTTGCTCGACTGAAGGGTAATTATCCGTTTGGAAGCGGGATTTATGCCGGACAGATGCTTAAGCCTCCTCACGAGATCGCGTGGGCTGCGTATGCGCTGACTTCGCTGATCAATCCAAATAATCACGCCCTGGATGGGGGTCCACCTAGTTCTGAAATGGAGAAGGAGGTGATTCCAATGCTGGCAACTATGTTTGGGTTTGAGGAACCGGTTTTAGGTCATTTGACCAGTAGTGGGACAATAGCAAATCTGGAGGCATTGTGGATTGCGCGCACATCTCATCCGGATAAGGCCATTGGATATTCTTCGCAGTCGCATTACACCCACTCGAGGATGTGTGAGGTGTTGGGTGTTCGGGGAATTGAGATTCCGGTGGATGCCTACGGCAACTGGGATCTTGATGTGCTCAGGAAACGGAGCCCGGAGCTTGGGACTGTGGTTGTGACGATGGGAACAACGGGTATGGGTCGTGTGGAGCCTTTGGCTCAGATTTTGGAAGTGTGTGGGGAGGCAGGGGTTAGGGTGCATGTAGATGCGGCATACGGAGGGTATTTTTCATTGCTTGCCAGGGCGGGTAAGATTGACGGTAGTGCATGGAGATTGATTCCGCAGGTGGATAGCCTGGTTGTGGATCCGCATAAGCATGGACTCCAGCCGTATGGATGTGGTTGCGTGATATTCAGGGATCCGGCCGTCGGGCGATTTTATAAGCATGATTCACCCTATACCTATTTTTCTTCTGCCGACCTTCACCTGGGTGAAATCAGTCTGGAGTGTTCCCGTGCAGGTGCGGCAGCGGCTGCCTTGTGGGCAACGATTCAGGTGTTCGATTTGAGTCCTGGCGGGCTTATGGAAGCGGTCATACGGGATTGCAGAGCTGCCGCATTGGATTTTGCTGGACTTTTATCAAACAGTGATACCTATCATTTGATCGAGGAACCACAGCTGGATATTGTGGTTTATGCCCCGCTACCCAAGCATGGGAGTCTGGACACCGAAGTGGTTTCCAGATTATCTGAGGCCATTTTTCAGGAAGGCATGCTGTCATGCGACCATACCCTGTTCGTGAGTCTGTATAAAATTCCGTCCTCTACCCTTGCAGCGTTATGGCCTTCGATTCACATCACTAGCCCCACCACGACCGTGTTACGCAGCGTGCTCATGAAACCCGAACACGTCTCCATGACCCAAACGCTGATGCACCGCCTCGAAGCCCTCCACGCTTCCCTCTGACCTGGGCTTCTCTTCTCTCTTATCTCTTTTCTCTTCTCCCTTATCTGAGTCAAAAAAAAGGTGAGACCGGCATTTAATCCCATCTCACCTTAGTTCTAAACCAACCGGAACAACGTTCCCGGCTCTTACCTAAACATCAAATTTGATACCCTGCGCCAGCGGAAGTGTGGATCCCCAGTTGATGGTGTTGGTCTGGCGACGCATATAGACTTTCCAGGAGTCGGAACCGGATTCCCTTCCTCCTCCGGTCTCTTTTTCGCCGCCAAATGCGCCACCTATCTCGGCACCGCTGGTGCCGATGTTGATGTTCGCGATACCGCAGTCCGATCCCATGTGGCTCAGGAAAGTCTCGGCTTCGCGCATGTTTAAGGTGAACATGGCCGAACTGAGTCCTTGAACCACGCCGTTCTGGTAACCTATGGCTTCACTGAGATCCTTGTAGCGAATCAGGTACAGAATCGGAGCAAAAGTCTCTTCCTGAACGATGTGATAGTGGTTTTCCGCGATACAAATGGCAGGACGAACGTAGTTGTTGCTTGCCAGACCGTCCCCAGACACCACTTCTCCACCGTAAACAAGTTCGCCACCTTCAGTTTTGAGCATTTCAAGAGCTTTTTGCATATTTTTAACGGCGTCCTGATCAATGAGTGGACCCACAAGGGTTCCTTCTTTGAGAGGATTTCCGATGGGGATATTTTTGTAAATGCGCACCAGTCGTTCCTTGACCTGATCAAATATCGAATCATGAACAATCAACCTGCGGGTTGATGTGCAACGCTGTCCTGCTGTACCAACGGCTCCGAATACGGTAGCACGAACGGCCATTTCAATGTCGGCATCCGGAGAAATAATGATGGCGTTGTTTCCACCTAGTTCCAGCAAAGATCGTCCTAATCGTGCGGCAACTACCTGAGCGACCTGCTTGCCCATACGTATTGAACCTGTAGCAGAAACCAGGGGTATGCGTTTGTCGTTAGTCATCCATTCGCCAACGGTACGGTCTCCGTTGATCATACAGAAAATACCCTCCGGAAGATTGTTTTTACGCAACACATCCTGAATGATGTGTTGGCAAGCTACGGCACAAAGTGGTGTTTTCTCACTTGGTTTCCAGATGATGGTGTCGCCACAAACAGCGGCTATCATTGCGTTCCAGCTCCAGACTGCAACCGGGAAATTGAATGCCGAGATCACACCTATGACACCAAGTGGATGATACTGCTCGTACATGCGGTGACTTGGGCGCTCTGAATGCATGGTTAATCCGTATAACTGGCGTGAAAGTCCGACGGCAAAGTCACAGATATCGATCATTTCCTGGACTTCGCCCAGACCCTCCTGCAGGATTTTGCCCATTTCAAGGGAGACCAGTTGGCCCAGGTCCTCTTTATGGGCACGAAGCGCGTCGCCAATCTGACGAACGATTTCACCTCGTTGTGGTGCAGGCATCATTCTCCAGGACAGAAATGCTTCGTGTGCAGTGGATACAACGTGCTGATATTCGGCCTCAGTTGTGGAGTAGACCGACCCGATAAGAGAATTATCGATAGGCGAGTAAGAGTTGATTAGGGTTGCAGAAGCCGTATTTAATGTGTTGGTACCGGTGGTGGTGCCGGCGTTGACGGCTTCGATGCCAAGTCGCTTTAAAAAATCCATAAAAATAAATTCACTGGTAAGTTTGGGTAATGCTATAGCCTAAAAGATACGGTGTTGCCTGGAAAGAATCAGGTCGAAAATCTGAAGTACTGTAACAGAAAAGCTCAAGAATTGCCTAAAATCCGAATCGTGCAACCATTTCAATGTTTGGGAAAATACGTCGGTTAGTCATTCGTTCTGCCCTTCGGAACTCGCCTCGCAGATCCTCGGGATAATTGATGTAAAGCCGTCTCCAGGAGCGTTGAACCTGGTACCAACCTGTGATGAAGAGCTCATTTTTTGACAAAAAAGGCATTTGTATGGTCACCATCGGACCGATTTGAGTGGTTATTTGTTGACCGGTACCGAGTCTGGTCAATCGGACCATATTTTCGTTTTGAACCGTTTCAAGTTGAACCGTTGCAGATTGCAGGAAGTCTAGTTTGCGGAAATATCGGAGTCCGGAAGAAATGGTCAGCGTGCCAAACTGTTTACTGATGATACCCTGGAAGTCATAGGCGATCAAAGTGTCTATGGGTGTCTCCTGGAAGGTTTTCCAGTACAGTTTACCGATTCGCAGTTCGCTGCGGGACACATCGACGCTGATGGTCCAATCGGGAGCAACATCATAGTCGATTGCACTGAAAAGAGCTAATTCACGGGCCGACTGGTCGCTTTTTTGTCTACCGGGCAGTTCAAAGTCTTCAACGGTGTAATTGGCTCTGACCAGAAAGGAATTGGTCAGTGTAAGGTATGGAGTTGGGGTCCACACCAATTCAGGAATCAGGCGAATAGATCTTCTCCAGTTATTTTCGATACTTCGTTCGGCGAACAAGTACACATAGTGAAATGCTTCGCCGGCCAAAAGGATGGACGAGGAAAGATTTTCGGTAAGTTGAATGTCATTGCGCACTCTGAACAGCAGAGTAAATTCGTCGCGGTTGTCTTTATTGATATCCGGAGTATCGTAACGCAGTATACTTGAGGAGAAGTCCAGTCCAAGTCGGTAACCGGGTGTGAACTGAATTTCATTGTTCGTAAACAATTCGAACCGAGACTGGGTAAAGTTAGAGTTTTCAAGGATCTCGGTACGTCGACGAACCTGATCGGCGGGCAGACCCTCGGTGTTGATCAGTCTGGATTCGCGAACCTGTGCCGACCAGGTGAATCCTGTATTTAATCTCATTCTGCGTGTAGGATATGAAATAGAAGAAGTGATATCGAGGTGTTGACGCAGACTCCGCGAGTCGAACAGCACGATATCCGGGTCGTTTTTTAATGCTGAATTTTGAATTTGACGAACGTTGTTGAGTCCGGTGAGATGTACCTGAGCACGAAAAGTTTGAAAAAGAGGGAATTCGACAGACAATGCTGCATAGGTAGTATCATTGTCGATTGACTCCAGAAAGTTACTCTCTGCCCTGTTCAACAGACTGGAAGCCTGATAACTGTCACGACGCGTATTCCCAAACCAGACATCGGAACGCATAGCAAGCAGGTCTTCGACCGAATACATTGTTTTCGCGCCAAAACGTGTGGTAACAAACCGGCGAGGGTCGATGTAAGCTACTTCGGCACGAATGAAAGGTTCCAGTTGGGTGTCCCCAAATTTAAGTGGATTTAACTGTGTGTTAAAGGCCCAGGCGAAACCGTCGTCGAGGAGGTCGCTTCGTTTGTCGCGCATATAGCCAAACGATGGACTGATCGTTCCTATTTCTGCGATTGAGTAGGAAATCCCAACGAGTGCAACATCCTGACGGAGTCCGGTGTTTGTGAAGGTGAAGGATCTCAGATCTGAAGTTAAAGCTAGTTTTTGGTGAATCGGGAACTGAAAGGTCAGTTGAGTGTTGTGGTCTTTCTGGACATTTTGGGGCTGATTATCGAACAGAAAATATCGGGCTGTGTTCTGATTTAGACCTGAGATCTGGAGTGTTCCGAGTGAATAACTGAGTTCATTACTGGATCGAAGCTGAACAGCATCGAGTTGTCGTGAAAATCTTGTAGTGCCGGTCAGTCCCTGAGCAAACGCATCTGAACCGGTGCCAGATAGCATCAGAAGGCAGAATAGGATGAGCCGGTAGTTTCGAATCAGCGTTTGCATGCTACAAGATACTACGTTGTCAGGTTAGGTTCACGGCGCATCATGATATCACTAAAATCGCACATTAAATTAGTGTTAGGTATCTGGGGGGTGTTCATTTTACGCAAATTCCTTGTTACATTCCTGAAACAGACCTTTCGTGTTTAGTCACGAAACCGTGTACACCCTTGAAAGATGGAGAACTGTGCCTGAACATCTGAGCAAAAACCAGATTACCACATACCGGAAGCTGGCTCAGCGAAAATACAGGGAAAAGTTTAGGCTTTACCTGGCGGAAGGGCTTAGAACCATATTGCAACTAATCCGTTCTGATGTTGTGCACATCGAGTGTATCATTTTGCAGGAAGGAATCGAAATTTCCTCCGATTTTGATAAAACGCCTGTTTTTTATACCGATAAATCCACGTTTTCATCGTTGACCGACACCGAACAAAGTCAGGGAGTACTTGCTGTATGTCGAATGATGAGTGAAGTATCTATTCGTCAGTTTTTGGATGTAAAGGATGGATTCATTCTGGCACTGGATGGACTCCAGGATCCTGGTAATCTGGGCACAATCATCCGAACCTCGGCGTGGTTTGGGGCTACGGGGCTTTTACTTGGATCAGGAACGGTTGACTATTACAATCCGAAAGTGGTCCGAAGCACGGCAGGTGGACTCGAAGTGGTTCCTCATCTGTCGTGTGATCTGTACTTGACATTACCTGAACTGGTTCAGTATGGCTGGGATGTGGTGTTGATGGATATGGGAAATGATGCACTATCTATGGTAGATTGGCGGCCTGCCAAGAAGGTGATTTTGGTTGTAGGCAACGAAGGTGCCGGAGTTTCTGACGAACTACGAGCCCAAGGTCACCAGAAAGTGTTCATCGATGGCCACTCTGATCAGGTAGAAAGTCTGAATGCGGGTGTAGCTGCAGCGATAGGATTGTTTAAATTAGCGAGCGGCGAGTGGGGACTGGGGAGCGGTAAAATATGAATAAAGATGAGGGACGAGGGTTGAGGGAATGCCAATTCTTCTCTTTACCCTTGTCTTTCATCCCTTATCAATCATTAATGGAGTAGGTATATGCCAAAAAAGCAGCAGAAAATCTTTGTACTCGATACCTCGGTAATCCTTCACGATTTTGACTCCATATTTAACTTTGAAGAGCATGACGTGGCTATACCCGTGACCGTGCTGGAGGAGGTAGATCAGTTCAAGAAAGGGAATACAGTGAATAACTTCCATGCCCGGGAGTTTATCCGAAATATGGACAAACTGTCCCACAAAGATCTGATGCAGCAATGGATTCCGTTAAATGGTTCAACACACGGCAAGTTAAAGGTACTAGTTGATGAAGAATCAGTTCCAGATGCTACAAAACTCTTCGGTGGACAAAAAAACGATCACCGCATTTTGAATGCGACCATGAAACTATCCCAGTCTGAGCCCAGGAAAAAAGTTACCCTTGTGACCAAGGATATCAATCTCCGACTCAAGGCACGCGCAATGAACCTGCATGCGGAAGACTACGAGACGGGTAAAATCAAGGATGTGGATCACTTATATTCGGGTAAGTCGGAGTTGAATGTGCCGGATCCTGAAGTTATCAATGAACTCTATGCGCAAGGATACGTTGAAGTGGACGGGCTTCTGGATTTCAGACCTTACTGTAACCAGTATTTCGTTCTGAAGTGTGACTCAAACTCGGTATTGGCCTATTACAATGGACGGGAAAAACGCCTTGAACGGGTCAACAAGGAAATCGCATATGGTATTAAACCCCGAAATGCAGAACAGACATTTGCCATGCATGCAATCATGAATCCGGATGTACAATTGGTGAGTATCAGTGGGTCTGCAGGAACAGGAAAAACCCTACTTGCTCTTGCAGGAGCACTGGAGCTGAGGCGGAATTTCCGGCAGATTTATCTGGCCAGACCCATTGTTCCGCTCAGTAACAAAGATATTGGCTACCTGCCGGGTGATATTAAGTCGAAGATCAATCCTTATATGCAGCCTTTGTGGGACAATCTTAGTTTCATCAAGAATCAGTACAGTGAAAAGGACAAAGACTACAAGAAGATCGACGAGCTTGTCGAACAGGAAAAGTTACATATTGTGCCACTGGCATACATTCGAGGCAGAAGTATTTCAAACATTATGTTCATTGTGGATGAAGCACAGAATCTCACTCCTCACGAGATAAAGACCATCATAACCCGGGCAGGAGAAAACACAAAGATCATTTTTACCGGTGATGTTTTTCAGATTGATACTCCGTATCTCGACTCCCAAAGTAATGGACTGTCCTATCTTATCGATCGGATCAAAGATAATCCGTTATATGCCCATGTGACGCTCGAGAAAGGTGAGCGGTCTGAATTGGCTAATCTTGGGTCGAAGTTATTATAAGCGTCTTCATCTCATATTGACTACTTCGACCCGGTTGATGGCTTTGCCGAGAAATCGTTCGGCCAAAATCTGGAAACGTTGTGGCTTGTCGCTGACGTAACACTCAAATTTACCGCCCGACTGCCGTGGATTCAGCAGGTGTGCGTGTTTAAGATGATCGTGCGCCATTACTGCGATGGAGTCGGCCGAGTCAATGATCAGCATTTCGGGATTCGTGATTACGTTGCGAATGGTATCTTTGAACAATGGATAGTGCGTGCACCCCAGGATCAGAGAATCCAATGGTTTCTCCTGAAAGTCTTCGAGATAAATCTCGACGGTTCGGTGGGCAACATCGTTATCGGTCCAGCCCTCTTCTGCCAATGGCACCAGTAAGGGGCACGCTTTTGAAAATACATTGATGTCTTTGTTGATTGCGGCAATGGCTTGTTCATAAGCCCCGGAACCGACGGTGGCGAGCGTACCGATCACACCAACCAGGTTGTGTTTTACGGTGGATTCCGTAGCTACTTTAGCTCCTGCCAATACGACGTCCAATACCGGAACACCATTTGCTATCGCGATAATATCCTGCCGGGCGGATGCTGCAACCGTGTTGCAGGCAATCAGAATCATTTTGACTTTTTTCTTGAGCAGAAAATCGGTGATCTGAAGTGCGTATTCCCGTACGGTATCCATCGACTTTGTACCGTAAGGAACTCTGGCCGTATCGCCGAAATAAATGATGTCTTCACCAGGAAGTTCTTTCATCACTGATTTAACAACAGTCATCCCTCCGATTCCGGAGTCAAATATGCCTATAGGAGCAGTTTCGGGTGGTTTCATTCACAGAATATGGTTCGATACTCATCAAGGATACTAAGAAGTAAGGTAATAGAAAAAGATTTTCTATCTGGGTCGGACTAAAACCAACGGTTTTTTGTGCTTTGTTATGGATTTGGATTCAGGATCGTAACTTTCTGCCAGGACGATATAAACTCCGGTCGGCGACATGATGCCACGATCATCGGTTCCATCCCAGATCGCGCTGGTAATACGTCCAGTCAGACCGTCATTGAGCACTGTTTTTATCCGTCGCCCGCGCAGGTCATATATCGTGATACGGCTAAATATATCGATAGTGCTGGAGTGGAGTTTTATTTCAACGATATCATCAATCCCATCGTGATTGGGTGAAAAGGGATTCGGATGAAATTGAAACCCGGAGTTACTTTCGGATTCCGAAAGTGAAACCGACACGGAGTTCAACTGACCCGGCGTTGCTCCGAGTGGACTAGCACTTGAGGTCCATTTAACGTTACTTGAAACATTGTAACCTCCAGTTCTTTCCAGGCTTATCCCTTTTTGTTCCCGTAGAAGAGGATGATGCATAGTGGGCGAGTAATGAACAGAATCGAGCACGGTTCCATCTAAAAGCGATAACACCACAGATTTACCCGAAGTGGTGAGGGATAATCCTGAGCGAAGTACGTGGCCCCAGGAGGCATCTGGAGTGATACTGAAGAACTGTGCGATTCGACTGTTGATCAAGGATGCAGAAGTGTCGGGTACGATCAGGGCGAAATGTTTAGCATCTACGGCCCATAAATCGGCATTTAGCGGTGAAATGAACGAAAATCTCCCGTTTTTGTCGATTGGATCCCGGATGATTACATCCTGTAGAGAGATTTTCCAGGGGGCAGTGTTGTGAATTTCAATAAACTCGGATTGATCCGAAAAAGAGGCATAACGATCTTGCAGGGGTTGATATAGAATTTCATTTAAAAACAGGTCGCCAGGGCGGGGTGGTTGAGCGGCTTCTTGTTCCAGAGTAAACACCTGCTGGCTATCAAATGACATTACATCGTGGAAACGAAGCGGTAAAGGGCTGGTGTGGAGGGTTATACTACCTGGCGTCTGGATTTGAATCTTGCTGGAAGTAAATGGATTCCAATCAGGTAAGGTGACTTGATAAGAATTTAGTTGAAGCGCAGATTCAGGGCTCCACTTCATAAATCTATCGAAAAGAATTGAAATGGTATCCGGAGTGATATGAAGATGCATGGTAGGTGATTCGGGGTTCCAAAGCAAAGGATCAGTATTGTTGGTGTATCCCCGTGAATCCTGAAGGGGATGTTGAGCCCAGTTTCTTTCATCCATACCAGAGTAAGAGGGTGATCTTTTCTCGATACTTCGTCCGGGGATCCACGTTGAACTGACGGATGGGGTGTAGTGGATACTGTCTATGAGAACACCGTCGGAATTCTTTAGATAAAGTTTATCGGTGGTTAGGCCAAGGGGAAAGATGGGGGCTTCGATGTAATGAGTGGATTCCGATTTTTCGATTGTCGGCCGATGACGCTGTACCACCAGGAAGTCTCCGGGCGCGACCGTATGGGTATGAGAAATGGTGTGGAAGGTGGATGAACGGCCGATGGTCCATCCGTTGATATGGATATAGCGATCACTTGTGTTCAGAAGTTCGATAAACGCTTCGTTGGGAGAAGGCGGACGAGGGATGAATTCGTTGATCACGATATCGAGTGGACGCGCAGCATCGAACCACTGAATCTGTGCGGTCATAGTGATCGGAATCAGGGAGGTTTCGTAGTCGTGCAGGTTCGAGAGCACCAGGCGGCGGGAACCGCCGCCTGGTGCGGGACTGAGACGGAGGCGCAGGGTGTTGAGGTGGACGGAGGCGGTGACGGAGCCTGTGTATCCATCGATCTGGACCGAAACGGTAGAACCGGTGTTGGGAGGTAGGAGTTTGGAGAAGTGGAGATGGAGCTGGTCGGGAGCAGGGGTTGTATAGTGGGCGAGGAATGTGGTATGGGTGGATGTGGTAATGGGACCAAAACTGAATTTGTCGGCCCGGGTTGGAGTGTATCGGGTAGCCAGACAGAACAGGGATTGGGCGTGAAGGTCGGCTGGATGGTCGGCCTGGTCGGAGTGCCAGGGTCCGGAGGTGTTGAACCGGTATTGAAGTGTCCAGCGCGAGGTCGGGGTCCGCGTAAGTCGCAGATGCACGGTAGCCAGATCGGCGGGAAGGGGCTGGCCGGAGGCGAGGAGTTCGGTGGTGGCGCCGGTGGGATCGGAGGCGAGGAGCCGGATACGCTTGGAACTTCCGTTCTCACCGATCCTAACGAATATACCATGCAACGAGTTCAACGATGCTCGCTGGATCCACACCAAAGCATAATTTTGATTACTGGTCTGAAATCCCTCAAAACTGACGCTGAATTCCCAACTACCAAAGGCCACATCAGATTCACGGCATACCTGGGATGTCCCGGAAGAAGAACCTTCAGTCTGTTTTAATATGGCTGGCTGGACTGCATGATCCACCTGAAATAACCCTGTATCACCAGTCCATATTCCATCAAAATCGGTGAAATTATCGACGTACTTCACCGAAATATCGGTATTGTTGGCATTTGCATCACTGTTTAGCGGGATTACTGTCATTAAAAATAGGCTGACACACCCATACCACTGCGATATATTTAAGCACATTCTGTGTCTGTTTTTGATGTATATCACCCAAATATCGTTCTCTGTAACCATGTAACCTCCTTGATTTAAAAGTCATGGCCGGGGTGTCACCCCCGACCATGAATAGGACTGCTTTATTGAATAGACAGAAAGGCTCTGTCGTCAATGTGACTTCAATTAGATAGGTATTTATTTAGAGTCGGTTCCGGGAGATTCCTTGCACAAAATGTTCTTTTTTCACGGTAAAAGGCGCTGCGAGTGAACGAGGGTGGTCAGATTTATCCGTATATTTGGCGCAAATTGATGTAAAAATGGAGTTTTAACATGGAAAAGCAGGTCAGAATTAATGTCCATCTCGATGAGGCAAAAGTTCCTTCAAAGATTGTATGGGAAGCCGATGATGCTGAAATGGATGCTGCTACCGAATGCAGGGCTATGATTTTATCGATGTGGGACAGCAAGAATAAAGACACGTTACGACTGGATCTGTGGACACGTGATATGACCGTAGATGAAATGAAAATTTTTTTCCATGAAACACTGGTTACGATGGCTGATACGCTCGAGCGATCGACCACCGATGAGCGAATTGCTGGAGATATGCGGGATTTCTGCGATTATTTTGCTGAGAAGATGGAGATAAAAAGTAGTAAACAGTAAACGGTAAACAGTAAACTGACAATTGACGTGAGCGGCGAGCAGCGAGCGGTGGACATGGCTTCGCCGAGTGAGAGTTGCTTTGCACGAGAAAGTCGCTTTAGCGAGTGAATGTCGCCGTAGCGAGAGAAAGTTGGCTGTGCCATGAGAAAGATGCTGCGCAAGAGAAACGATGTCGGGTTCCGCTCGAGGCTCGCCGATCCCCCTCTTGTCTACTCCCAACTACCTATTCCCTCATCCTCTTGCACTCACAATTTACCCCGTAGTTCTTACAGATTTCGTGGTCGGGAGCTTTGCTGAATCGGGCTTTACAGGCTGCTCGTCCGTGCAAAATCATCAGATGGGAGATGTTGGTCCACTCCTTATGTGGGAACAACTCCATCAGATCCTTTTCGATTTTGACCGGATCCTGTTTGTTGGTGAGTCCAAACCGATTTGACAAGCGACGAACGTGGGTGTCAACCACAACGCCCACATTGATGCCAAAAGCATTTCCAAGCACCACATTGGCTGTCTTTCGTGCTGCACCTCGAAGTGTCAACAGGTCTTCCATGGTTTGAGGAACCTCCCCATCATATACTTCAAGTATCCTTCGCGCTGTTTCCTGTATGCTTTTGGCTTTGTTTCGGTAAAATCCTGTGGGTTTTACATCTTGCTCAAGTTCCGCAAGATCTGCATCCGCAAAATGCCGGGGGGTAGGATACTTCCTGAACAGGGATTCAGTCACCATATTGACCCGAACATCGGTGCATTGTGCACTCAAAATGGTTGCAATCAGTAGTTCAAATGCATTGGAATAGTTTAATTCGCAATGTGGATTCGGATAATACTGATACAGTGTATCGATGAGTGCTGCAGCAATTTCTTTGCGTTTTTCTTTGGATGCAAGTCGTGGCATGGATCAGGGTTGGCAATAGGTTTCGAGTTTGTTCAACGCATCACGAAAGTCTCCAGGTAGGGTGGAGTCGAACTCTATGTTCTGTCTGGTTCGTGGATGGATGAATCCGATGGTTTTGGCATGTAAACACTGGCGTCCCAGATGTTGTATCAGTTTTTCGAACATGGTCTTTCGGGCACCGGTGTTGGGTCCATACCGCACCGCGTCTCCGCCATAGGTTCTGTCGCCGAGTACGGGAAACCCATTATTTCCAAAATGTACTCGTATCTGATGGGTTCTACCTGTTTCCAGGGTGACTTCAACCAGAGCAAGGTAATCGAAATACTGTTTAACCTTGAAATGCGTTACTGCCCGTTTGCCCTCTTCGGGATCGACAATCGTCATGATTTTACGGTCTTTTTTCGATCGTCCTATGTTGGCATCGAATGTGCCTGACTCGGGTGGATTTCCCCACACGATGGCCCAATACGTGCGTTTAATGTCGTGTCGGGAAAATTGTTCGGCCAGAAATGCGTGTGCAACATCATTTTTTGCCACAACCAGGAGTCCGGAGGTGTCTTTGTCGATACGGTGCACAATTCCTGGACGTATATCGGGGTCGTTCAACTCGGAAAGTTGTTCCGTGTGATGAAGAAGTCCGTTGACCAACGTTCCCGTCCAGTTTCCAAACGCGGGATGCACCACCATTCCGGCAGGTTTATTGACCACGATCAGATCTTCGTCCTCAAAAACAATATCCAGATCCAGTTCTTCGGCTTTCGCTTCAGGCGCGCGAGGCTTGGGCAGGGTAATATCGATTACATCACCCGGTTGCATCTTATAAGAGGATTTTTCGAGCTCCCCGTTTACTAAAACGAGTCCATCACGAATGCCTTCCTGAACTTTGTTTCGGGTTGCGTTCTGGACAAACTGCGTGATGTATTTATCCAGCCGGGTGTGGTCCGTATGACCCGGTGGGACTATCAACCGGATTGCGTTAAGATGCTCGTTTTTTGGGTCGATTTTTGATTCCATATCTCCCAAAGATACGGAATTCGGCATTGAATCGGGTTACTCGCCTTTTTTAGGCACAGGTGGGGTAACATCATCCGGATGAATCATGTTCAGACCTTTTTGGTCCAGACGATCTTTGATCTGATTCAGGTAATCTTCGCCGTAGATGTGTACCATGATGCTTTCTCGGAATGCTTTTGCCCGACGAAAAGCTTCTTCCTCACCATATTTGCGAACACTCCACTGACGGTTTTTGATTTTACCTTTTTCAGGGGACCAGGTAACCTGGTAGTAGACGCTTGTTTCGTCTTTAGCATTCTGTTTGGTGGTACGACTCACACCTATGATTCCGGATTTATTGCGCTTATCGTGCGATACGAGCCTTCTGACATTATTTTCAGGTAGACTTTTCAATGTGTCCAGTGCTATTCTGCGAGCTTTTTGAGCAAACTCAAGTGCCTTGTCACGTCCCCCATATTTTGTATCAGAGTAAAGTTTGGAGTAGGTTTTACCATTCTTGTAGATACGTACGTACCATCCATGTGTGCCTTTCGCATCGATACGGCTGATACCCTTCATTTCGGGATTTCTTTTTCTGGCCACGGCAGTAATCATTTAATGTTGTAATTATAACTAACGCTGTACCAAACAAATACACTTCTATATCATTCATCTTTACCGTAGAACTGACACAGGCTACGGTTGTCAGATTATAAAAACTTTGTCAAACTCAAACTAAATTTAGTACAACGGACACTATGTAGCAAATTTGTATACATTTGTAACTAAAGTCAACCCAAATATTTATGTGTTTATACTTAATAAAAACAGTTATAATATGTTGGCTTATTCAGGATTCAGGAGTCCAGCTTTTGATTTTTGAGCGGATGATCTGGCTCAAATTATCGATTGAAACTCGTTCCTGCTGCATGGTGTCGCGGTCACGGATGGTCACTGCCTGGTCTTCGAGGGTTTCGAAGTCGACGGTGATGCAGAATGGTGTACCAGCTTCATCCAGTCGACGATATCGCTTACCAATGGATCCCTTTTCGTCGAGAAGAACTTTGTAATCATCAGCAAGCTCGGATTTGATTTTGTCTGCGATTTCCATGAGTTCCGGTTTTTTGATCAATGGGAAAATTCCAGCGGTGATCGGAGCCAGTTTTGGATGCATTTTCAGCACCACTCGGGTTTCCTGGGTGCCTTCTTTTTCGCCGGCAACATCTTCTTCACGGTATGCGTCACATAGAACCATCAACGTACAGCGGTCGAGTCCGATGGAGGTTTCGATTACATAAGGAATATAGCGCTCCTGATTGATGGCATCGAAATACTCCATCTTTTTACCGGAGAATTCCTGATGCTGGGTCAGGTCAAAATTGGTACGGTTATGGATTCCCTCTACTTCTTGCCAGCCAATCGGGAAGTTATACTGTATGTCTTCGGCAGCTTTGGCATAGTGTGCCAGTTTGTCCTGCGGATGGGGTAAAAAGCGAAGGTTTTTCTCCCGGATACCCATGCTTTTGTGCCAGTTCAGGCGTTCGTCGCGCCACTGAGTATACGCTTCTTCGTCGGTACCCGGACGCACGAAATATTGCATTTCCATCTGTTCGAACTCGCGCATACGGAACACAAACTGGCGGGCAACGACTTCGTTTCTGAACGCTTTACCGATTTGGGCGATACCAAACGGAACCTGCTGACGGGAGGTATTCACGACGTTCAGGAAGTTTACAAAAATGCCTTGAGCAGTCTCTGGACGCAGATAAACGGTTGAATCTTCCCCTGTGGAAGTCGCACCAAATTGGGTTTTGAACATAAGATTGAACTGACGTACCTCGGTCCAGTCGAATGCACCGGAATCCGGAGATTTGATCTCCTCTTCCATGATGATATTGTACAGGTCTTCGGTCAGACTTTTGCGTGATCCAGCGGTATCGAGCAGGTGTTGAACTTTTTCGGCCTGATCGTCTTTACCCTTTTCGATGAGCCTGGCAATGTGTCCTTCGATGATGTGATCGGCGCGATAACGCATTTTGGACTGCTTGTCGTCGATCATTGGATCATTGAATCCGTCCACGTGTCCACTGGCTTTCCAGACCTTGGGATGCATCAGAATGGCCGCATCGATGCCCACGATGTTATCGTGTTTCTGGGTCATTGCCGACCACCACGCCTTGTTGATGTTTCGTTTCAACTCAACCCCAAGCGGAGCATAGTCATACACGGCTGAGAGTCCGCCATAGATTTCGGAAGACTGGAAAATGAATCCGCGTTGCTTGGCTAACGATACAATTTTATCAAGGCTTTTGAGGTCTGACATGATGCTGGTTGTGAAATTTGTGTTGAATTATCATCCCATATAGCCCAGAATATACGAAAATTTAGGCTTCAGACTTAAAGAAGGGCACGATTTTGCGTATATTTTGAGTTTCCTGGTTAGGGACAGGACATCATTAAACCGTTTTAGAAAATGACAAAGAAATATAACGTTGGGGTACTCGGGGCAACCGGGGCTGTTGGACAGAAATTTATAAACCTGCTGCAAGGGCATCCGTGGTTCACGATCACTGCACTCGGAGCATCCGAGCGTTCTGCCGGAAAGAACTATCGCGAGGCGACAAACTGGATCGAAGCGGTTGAACTTCCTGAGGACATTGCGGCCATGACGGTCACTACGTGTGATCCGGCTCAGATGCCAGGCGTTGATCTGGTTTTCTCGGGACTCGACTCATCCGTTGCAACCGAGGTTGAGGGAGCATTCGCCGCGGCTGGAATCCCCGTGATTTCGAATGCCAAGAACTTCAGAACACACCCTAATGTGCCGTTATTGGTTCCGGAAGTGAATCCGGATCACATCGAAATGATCAAACAGCAGACGTTTGATCCGTCAGGCAAGGGATTCATTGTCACGAATCCTAATTGTGTGGTGGTGCCGTTGGTGGTTGCGTTGCGTCCGTTGCATGACAAATATGGTATCAAAACTGTGATCTTGACCTCATTGCAGTCGGTATCAGGCGCTGGATATCCCGGAGTAGCCAGTCTCGATATCCTGGGTAACGTGGTTCCATACATTGGAGGCGAGGAACCTAAGATCGCCGAGGAGCCGCTCAAGTTGTTAGCTGAATTGCAGGCAGATGGGACCTTGAAGCATGCTGATTTTCCGCTGGAAGCGACCGCGACTCGTGTTCCGACCATCGAAGGACACTTATTGGCGGTAACCGTTGAGTTTGTCCGCAAGGCCGCATCCATCGAAGAGGTGTCGGAGACCTTGAAAAACTGGGAGAGTCCGCTCAAGGACATAGATTTGCCGTTTGCTCCGAAAGTGCCACTCAAAGTCTATGATGATCCGCGATTTCCGCAGCCACGCAAAAATGCCTACAATGAAAACGGCATGCAAGTCAGCGTTGGACGCGTGCGCAAAGCCAACGTATTTGATGTTTCTTTCGTCGCGCTTGGACACAACACCGTGCGTGGGGCGGCAGGTGGAGCCATCCTTAACGCCGAGCTGCTCGTCAAAAAAGGCTACCTGTAAGCTCAAACTTGCTCGTTTTTAACACAAAAGCCCTGATAGTACATCCCAAAAGTTACTATCAGGGCTTTTTTATGCCATTTTGGCAGGAAAATGGGCATTTTTGGCTATGAATTAGCCAGTTCATGCTTATCTGACTTCTCTGATGCATATCTGAAAAGAAATGCGGACTGGGCGTAGAGCACTCCGAAGAACGCATTTACTCCGATGATCTGCATGACAGAGCTGTGGGGAAGGTTTTGGTATCCGAGTACCAGGGCAGCGAACGTGATCGGAATCAGGGCGGCAGTCATGACGGCCATGACCTTGACCATGCCTTCAGGTTTGAAACGAACGATATTGGCGCCGATGAGTCCCAGAGCCAGTACTCCGAAGTATACCAGGTTGATCATTTCGTCCTCGCTTCCGATGATTCCCACGGCCATGTTGATCCACACCGTTGCGAATCCGGTGAGCAGGGCGAAAGCAATAGCCAGACGATACTTGAAATTAGTGGCTGTTCGGGTGATGAGGCGGTATGCCAACGTTGGGACAAGAAAAAGGATAAACGCGAAAACGTAGTCGCTGGTAGTCCAGAGGAATCCCTTGACGAAGAACGAAGCGACAATCGGGATGAGTAGGAGTCCAAGAGCCGTGGCCAGAGACTTGATCAGAATTTGAGCGATAGATTGAGAAGTTTCCATAGGTGTATGTGAGTTATCTTCGGGATTGAGATTCGGATTTTGGGGTTAACTGAGTGCTATAACGTTACTGTGTTTATAAAAGTACTTTGTAATTCAAAGTTAATTTAAAATTATATTCTGCGCAACGTTTTTTAAACGCGCAAGGCGTAAACTGAAAACAGAGCACAGAAAACTGAAAACAGAGAACGGATGATTAAAGACGGAAGCCATTCAAAACTATACTAGTGAAGTATTTAGTTTAAAGATTTCTTACAGTTCACTAATCCTAGATATCTCCGTTTTCTGAACTCTGTTTTACGTTTTCTGTTAGTTTACTAGAAGTCAAGTTTGGTGTAACTTATGACTCCTAAAACACTCAAGATTTAGATAACACCCATGACCTCCCCATATTTTCCGCAGAACCCACATCTCAAGCAGAGTAAGTTGCGTCAGATTTTTGAAAAGGCTCCGAAGGAGGCGATCAATCTGGGTCTCGGACAACCGGGCGAGGATACGCCCGAGTTTATTCGCGAGGCTGCTGCTCGGGTGGCTCGGGAGAAGAATCTGGGTTACACGCTGAATGCGGGAATCGTGTCGCTTCGGGAGAAATTAGCGGCAGAATATGCGCATCATGGCGTTACCGCCGGACGTATTTGCCTGACTTCCGGCGTTCAAGAGGGACTTTATGCGCTGTTTTATACGATTTTGGACGAAAATGCGGAGATTTTACTGCCTGATCCCGGATTTTTGACGTATCCCGCGTTGTCGGCCCTGAATCGTTGTACTCCGGCGTATTATTCACTCCGCGCGGAGGACAATTTCCGTTTTAGTGCAGATCGCGTGATCGAGGCGGTGACTCCCAAAACTACGGCTGTGTTGCTGGGACATCCTTCAAATCCAACAGGATCGGTTGCCCACGCGGATGAGCTGCGCAAATTGGTCGAGTTTGCTGCCAATCGCAAAGAAGGTCCGCTTTGGATTATTTCTGACGAAGTGTACTTCGGAATGAGTTACACCGAAACGGCTTCCATGGGAGACTTCCTGAGTGATTATCCGTACATCGTGCTGCTTCGCGGAGCGAGTAAAAGCCATCACATGACTGGCTGGCGGCTTGGATGGGTAGTGCTGCCCGAAATCATTGTGAAACCCTACATCGCGGCGCATCAATACGTGTGTACCTGCGTTTCGGCGCTCACGCAGTTCACGTTCGACGCCATTCGTGACACCCCCGAAGAACGCGATTGGCTGATATATCAGAATGGACTTTATCGCAAGAAACGAGACCTTGTTCATCAGTATTTGCACGAAAAACGGGCGCTTTATGGGGGTGAAGGTGCATTTTACTGGGTTATGAAGCTCACCGAACAGGATTTGTCCGGGGGCACGGACGAAGACTGGGTGATGCGGACCATGACTGAACATCTGGTCACAACAACGCCCGGATCCGCATTCGGAAAGCAGTGCGACGGGTACGCCCGCATTTCGTACGGACCAAAAATGGAGCAGCTTGAAGAAGGGTTGCAGCGACTGGCGGCTATCCTCTAGACGCCTGTTCGTCGAGCAGATGGATTTTGTACTCCGAAAATTGCATCTGGAAATGTGAATTCAGCTCAAGAGCATCATTTCGGTGCTCTTTTTTGATTATGAACGTTACCGAACCGGACTCGGCGCCCGGGAGACCATCCAAATCAGACATTGATTGGGTGTGCAGAATCATTTTCGTGCTGAACCATCCCTTTTTGAATTCAAGCTTACGGATAGCCTTGTAGGGAATCCGTTTGGTTTTGACTCCCGATTTAACAATACCGATAATGGCATCGGCCGACTGAAATTCGATGACCAGCGCCTCATATTCGGTGCGGATCAGCCCTTTGACTTCCATGAAGCCGCTGTTGGCCGAGACGGTAAATGGTACCCGATAGTGTTGATGTAACATGATCTTTTAATATATTGATGGCTGAATATAGGGTTTAAACACAAGAATTTAAATACGCGCATATGTACGAAATTACACGAAATCTGTTGATCGGATCGCTGATCGTGCTTGTCGGGGTCGCAGTCGGTTACTCACAAGAAAGACCATACAATACGATGGACTCCGGTGGGCCGTTGAATCCGCTTCAGGCGGCGTACAAGGTCACGTTTTATGAATTGGATGTGGACGTTGACCCCGTTTCGAAATCCATAACCGGCTCGGTGCGAGTGGTGGCCGATGCGGTTCATCCGCTGGACCAATTGGTGCTGGATCTGGATACCACGTTCACTGTTCAGGGCGTATATGACCGCGCCGGAGTACGACGGGCGTTTACGCACGAAAATGGACGCTTGCAGGTGAGTCTGGGCAAGTTATATCAGCCGGGAAGCCGCCTGGATTATGTAGTCAGCTATTCCGGACAACCGCGCGTAGCCGCGAATCCACCCTGGGAAGGTGGATTTACCTGGTCGCAGACGGCAGATGGTCAGCCGTGGATCAGTGTATCGTGTCAGACAATTGGTGCAGACATCTGGTGGCCGGTAAAAGACCATCCGAGCGATCGTCCGGATTCGGTGGGAGTGCGCATCACCGTTCCCAAAGGACTCGTCGCGGCCAGTAATGGTCGCTTACGTGGCATCCGCGAAACCGATGAGAAAACCACCTACAACTGGTTCATGGGATCGCCGATCAATCCATACAACGTTTCGTTGAATGTTGCGCCGTACGTGACGTTGTCCGACACCTACGTCAGTGTGACTGGAGACTCCGTCGAGACCGTGTTCTGGGTATTATCCGAAAATGAAGAAGACGGGAAAGAACTGTTTCCTCAGTTCATCGAGCAGATGCGATTTTTTGAAGAACTGCTAGGTCCATTTCCGTTTAGGGCGGAAAAATACGGCATCGTACACACACCGTACCTCGGGATGGAGCACTCCACCATCATTGCGTATGGAGCGGGATTCCGGGACGGAGCTTTGTTTGGCGAACACTCCGACTACGACGACCTGATGCATCACGAACTCGCTCACGAATGGTGGGCTAACCTGGTCTCGGTCGCTGACTGGAAAGATTTCTGGATCCATGAAGGCTTCGGAACCTACATGCAGGCGTTGTTTACCGAGCAGCGACGTGGACAGGAAGCTTATTTGAACCACGTGAGGCATTTTCGTGGGATGATAGACAATCGGCAGCCGGTTGCTCCCCACGAATCTAAATCGACTCGAGATATGTATCAGGGACGAGACATCTACTACAAAGGAGCTTCTATATTGCACACCCTACGGTATTTGCTTGGTGATGAGCAGTTTTTCACGGTGCTCAGGCGCTTTGCGTATCCGGATCCAGCCATGGAACTCACCAAAGACGGGTCCGCACTGCGTTACTCCAGCACCGAAGAATTCCGGGCGCTGGTCGAGTCCTTATCCGGAAGAGATATGAAATGGTTCTTCGACGTGTACCTGCATCAGGCCGAACTTCCAGAATTGCGCACGAGTCTTGCAGACGACAACAAGCTACAACTCGAATGGTTTACTCCGGATGAGATGCCTTTCAACATGCCCATTGAAGTCGTCGTTGACGGGGAAGTCCGCCGGGCAACATTCACAGGCAACAAGTCCACCGTACAATTATCCCAACGCAACAACTATAGCATCGATCCGAATGGGTGGGTGTTGAAGAAATAAAGCGCACTATGTGCGCGAAAACAGAAAACAGAAAAGGGAGAATTGAGAATTAAAATTGAATAATGAGTTTTCTGAATCTAAATCAGGAACAGACTCCTCTTGTCCCTTCTCTCTTGTCACTTTTCTGTGGTGAACGCCTAAGCGTTCACCGTTTATAAAACGGATTGACTTCGTATGTGTCTTTTTGGAGGTAGGCGCGGCTGTATTTTACGTAGTTGGCCGAGTATTGTCGTATGGACGTGATTTCGTCTTCGGTGAGCTTGCGGACCGGTTTGCAGGGCGATCCCATGCACATGTGTCCTGCTGGCATGACTTTTCCAGGTGTAACAAGGCTTCCGGCAGCTATGATGACGTCTTCTTCGATGACGGCTTTGTCTAGTATGACAGCGTTCATTCCTACCAGGACACGATCTTTGATGGTACATCCATGAATCACGGCTCCGTGTCCAATGGTGACTTCGTTGCCAATGATTGTCGGACATGTCTGATTGGTCACGTGGATGCAGCAGTTGTCCTGCACGTTGCTCCGGTCTCCGATTTCGATGTAGTGGACATCCCCGCGGATGGTGGCGTTGAACCAAACACTGGATTCACGCCCAAGGGTTACATCCCCAATGATGTCGGCACTGGGAGCGATGAAATTGGTGTCATCGACTTTTGGGGACTTGTCAAGAAACTGGTAGATCATGGGTTAGTTGCGTAGGCGTTGAAATTGCTGGGATTGCTGGAGGTTGAATTCCATGGACTCGGGTGTGGTGAATCCAGGTAAAGTTACGCTGATTTGGGTGGTTCCGTTCACATGAAACACAAATTCCTGCGACATATTGAGCTTTCGGTATACATCCGTGCCAAAATTGCGTGGAAGCATTTCGAATGGAGCAGCTATCACGATGTCGGACCGCACAGGGACGTCGTACGATTGAGGTAGTGATTGCTGGTGCCAGCGGGTGCCGTCGACGGTGAGTTCGAATTGTGTCGAGTTGACCGTGACAGGTACCGGATTCGGATTCACGATGCGCAAACGAACTTCGAGCTCGGCACGTGCCAGCGTGAAGGTCTTGAGCGTGAGGGTTTCGATGTACACCTCTGGGCGTTGCAGAATCGGTAGTTCGAAGTCTGTCACGGCGGTGGATGCAACAGCAAGCGAGTCGTGTGCGGTTGCTGGTTTGGCGTCGAACGTGGTCGCGATCTGCATGGGAACGGTCTCACGATCGCCGAAGGATCCGAACCGGTCGAAGAGCGTTTTGTATGGGATGGTGATATCGAATCGACCATTGTCGGACTCATCGGGCACGAGGGTTTTGCGTCCGGAAATGGATCCGTTCGTGAGGGTGTCAGCAGCCACCACCACGAAATAACGTCCGTTCTGGAAGGTTGCAGGAACCGATTGGGTGTTCCGACGGGCAAAAGGAACTCTCACTTCGACTTCATCGAAGGTGATGGAAGTGATTTCTGCAGGAGATGTGGTGGTTGTGGGCGCCTCAAAAACGGTTGCGGTGCTCGCGCACGATGCCAATAGCAGTCCGGTCAGGATTCCGGCAGAATATCTCGACAATGTCATAAAATCTCTTTAGTTACCTTTGGTTTGCCCCGAATATCGGGATTTTAGAGGTAATTAAGTAGTTAACGGGCTAATTCGGCGGATAGTTGATGTAAAAGTACGCAATATCGGTGCGTTGGGTCAGTTTTTGGGATTTCGGGGAATGGTGAGGAGTTCGGTCATGCGTCCGTCGATGTACCAGGTTTTGATGCCGTCGAACAGGGCGTCTTCCTCGAGCATGATGCGCACACTTTTGTTCCATTCAGGGATAAACACCTCGGCGTTGAGCTCAATGGAGTGAGCGGTGTTCGGATACAAGGGGTAGTCTCCCTGGCCGGGAACGCCGCTCTGCTGGTCCCAGAGTCCGATGGTTGGACCCGCAGCGTGGCCATGGAATCCGATGGGATGGGTGTAAATTGTGGCTTTGATATGCTCGGCGCGGGCTTTCTCGAGGGCACTAAGCAGGATGTCGTTACCCGATCGTCCGGTGCGGAACTCACCGGTGAGGATGTCCTGCAGTCGATTCCCGGTTTTCAGGGCGTCTTTGAGTCCTTGGGGAACCTCGGTCTCTCCCGGACGCATCACGTAAGCCATGCGCTGGGTGTCGGTGTTCAGGCGGAGGTAGGTAATACCGAAATCCATATGGAGCAAGTCGCCGGGCTGAATGACATCCGCGGCTGCAGGACGCGAGAAATCTCCGGCATGTTCGTCCGTTTCGGCGCGCTGGATCGACACCGACGGGTGAAACCACTCATCGAGTTTGAGCTCCTTGATGCGCTCGCGATACCACCACTGCACGTCGGCGGTAGTCGTGATTCCGGGCGTGATGACCACTTCGGAGAGTCCGTCTTCCACGATCTGATGGGCGATGCGATTGATCTGGCGATACACCTCTATTTCGTCCGGAGTACGGGTCTCCAGCCAGCCCACCGCCAGGTTTTCGGCCGAAACGATGCGCTCACGGAATCGCGCGGGCAGATTCTCGCGAAGCTCGGTAAAGTCCGTGTAGGCGATGCCGTCGGCCAGGCCGAACGTTTTGGAGTAGTTCAGGGCAATCTTATTTGGATTACGCTCGGAAACGATCTGAGCCAGGCGTTCCCACTGATTTGGAACCTCGTCTGGATTCCATGCCGAAGCGAAGAAGGTCCCAACGCTGTACCGCGAAACGGCGATCCGCTCGAGTGGTTGATCGGCACCGCGATCGAAGAAAATCAGGATCGTGCGTCGGCGGGCGGCATGCCACGTAGCTGGGAGCATGGTCGACAGAACGGGATCCTCGTTGTATTCACGGGCCACCAGAATCCACATATCCACTCCCTCGCGGCGCATCAGGTCCGGAACGATCGTTTGAAATCGCTGCTCCAGCCAGTTATTGATCACATCGGCCTGCTGACGCTGCGTCAGAATCTGAGCATGTTGGGCACTGGAAGTGAGTGGAGCAATCAAAAGGATGACCAAGAAAAGTGATACGAGATGGAGTAGTGATTTCATAAGACAAAACGTTGACGAAGGTTGAGATTGTCCGCCAATATATTGGTCGTTTAGCAGAATGGAAATAGAGAACAGAAAACAGATAACGGAGAACAGAAATCAGAGAACAGTGAGCGGCGAGCGGTTTACTGATGAGGGACGAGTGTAAAGGGATGAGGGAGATTTGCGCAGGAGGTAAGGAAATCAGCAAGTGCAGTTGATACGAATGTCAAGATTAAGTGAGCTACCCTTCTAGAGATGAGGGACGAGGGATGAGAGGTTCTCTCGTCGCTATTCTCTCATCACTGGTCTGAAAGCTATAGAACTGAAGGACTGTTTACTAGTTACTGTTTTCCGTTTACGGTAGAGGAAGTGTAACGAGCTCTACGGAAGTCAAATCAGTAGAAAATGGATGCAATAACGCTTTTAGTTCGTCTTGAGAGGCTTCCGGACTCAGCCAGCGTTTGAAATCGGTTTTTTCGAGTACCACGGGCATGCGTTCGTGAATGTCGTGGATGCGTTCGTTGGCACTGGTGGTGATGATGCTGTATGTGAATAGATCTTTGCCGTCGGGATACTTCCAGCGGTCATAAATTCCGGCGAATGCCATGATGTCGTCGTCGGTCCGGTGGACAAAATGGGGAGTTTTGGTCTTCCCCTCGGTCTTCCATTCGTAGAAACCGTTGCTGGGAACAATGCATCTTCTGCGCTGAAACGGCTGGGCAAAGGACGGCTTTTCGGTAATAGTCTCGCTTCGAGCGTTGATCATTTTGTAGCCTGTTTTGGGGTCTTTTGCCCACGAGGGAACCAGTCCCCACCGAAATGTCGTAATCACGGGAACCTTGTCACGTCCGATAGCTACTACTGGCACGAACATCCCTGGCGTGACATTCAATAAAGGTTCAATGGTACCGGCGTTGCTGATGATCGCCTCGAAGTATTCTTCCAGATCGACGGGAGCCGTCACCAGTTTATATCGTCCGCACATGATTCGAGGTTAGTCGGTCAGGTAGTAGGTGATGGTCGAAACAACCCGGATTTTTTTGATATGGGGATTGTTCATGTCCCGATTTTCGATGGTGAATTGTCCCTGGGAGGCTGTTTTGATCTTGCCAAGCTGACTGTTGGAGTCCTCGGCGAATTTTTCGGCCACTTTTCGAGCTTCCATTGTGGCGGCCTCGATCATTTCGGGTTTGATGTCGTTGAGTCGGGTGAACATGTAGTCTGTCGTGGTGCCATATTCGGGAACCGTGATAATGACTCCTTGTCGGCCCAGAACGCCGATGGTACGCATTACGGCACGGACTTTCTCGACTTCGCTGGAGTACACGGTGACCGTTTGGGATCCCACATATCGGAACGTCGCGTTGCCATCGCCGCCATATCGTTGGGCGGAACGGTCGGTCACCGAGGGGACATCCACAGAGATTTCAGCCTCCGTAATGCCACGTTCTTTTAGAAAAGCCTGCACTTTTTGTGAGCTTGCTTCCAGATTCTGGTAGATGTCTGACTGCTGGTTGCTGGCTTCGGTGAATTGGATTGGCCAGATGACTACATCGGCCACGTGTTCCTGTTCGGCCAGTCCCCGTACGGTGACGGTCCGTTCGAACTCGCGATAGGTTTTCACGGCGCTGGTCAGAAAATATCCCAAAATCGCCAGTCCGACGATAATTCCGATCCCAATAAATCCGATGTTGTTGTTTTTATCCATGAATTGATGAGTGTTATTTCAATTTATGTTATGAAGTATGTTTTTAGTCATAGTAACTGGATAAGATCCGACTCAATATAAGGTCGTAAAGAGTCAGTTAAAGATCTTTTAGTGACTAAATCAACCTTTACACCCAGAGTTTCAGAAAGCTCTTGTTCCAATCCTATTAAGTCAAGGAGGTCTACTTTAGAATTGAAATCAATCAGGATATCGAGGTCGCTATTGCTACTATTATCGCCACGTGCATAGGATCCAAATACACCAACAAACGATGGGTTAATCTTCTGAATTACAGACTTTATGATATGTTCTTGTTGAGAGGT